>JBLHLW010000013.1:0-75201 GCA_047621345.1 Minisyncoccia bacterium
CGTTTCGTGTGCTGCTGACAAAGCGTTTTGTTTGTCTGCGCTTCGATGTCGCTGAAGCAGGAGGCGAACTATAGCGACTACCAACTTCGCATGCAAGCTTTGTAGATAAATAATTTAGCCTATTCATCAGGTAACCCGCGATCCCAAGTATTCCTCACTTTCAGAGCCTTAGTTGACGTGTGATTGCTGCTTACGCTTGCTAAAGAATAAAGGTGCACCTGCACGGTTATTTTTTATGTCGTACTATTCGGCTCGTTGTTTTGCGCCACGCAAAATTACTGATCTTTTACAGCGACCTGCGAATCGGCTCCACGCCGTTCCTTTGCTCGACAACGATTTCAACGTCAGTCATCAGGTGCTAGTTACCTTATGAGCTGCGCGACTTTTCAGTCTGCAAACAAACGCCCAATACAAGTGCAGCCAACTGAAATTTTTGTGCGTGCGGCGCGCGTCAATGTAATTGATGAAATTTCTCATCGAAGCACGTGAGGTAAGGGCTTCCGGCCTCACAAAGCGGTCATTTAATTCACCCTAATCAGATGGCTTTTCAATGAGCGGTCACCTGATGTCGTCACAGACACATTTTTACCAAAGAAAAAACCTATGCCATTAGCTCTTTTGGTGCTCGCCCTGAGTGCCTTTGCCATCGGAACTACCGAATTTGTTATTCTCGGTTTGTTGCCCGATGTCGCAAGTAATTTATCTGTTTCTATCCCTAGCGCTGGCTGGTTAATCACCGGTTATGCGCTTGGCGTCGCGATCGGTGCGCCAATCATGGCGATCGCCACCGCATCACTTCCGCGAAAGCGTGCTTTGCTCATTTTGATGGGCATCTTTATTTTTGGTAACGTACTGTGTGCGGTTGCTACCGACTACGGATTTCTCATGACGGCAAGGGTAATTACGTCCCTCTGCCACGGGGCATTTTTTGGTATTGGTTCAGTAGCTGCGGCAAGTTTAGTACCCGCGCACAAACAAGCATCGGCCGTAGCGCTGATGTTCACCGGACTAACTTTGGCTAATGTACTTGGCGTGCCGCTGGGCACGGCACTGGGCCAGTTTGCGGGTTGGCGTTCGACTTTTTATGCCGTCGCCGCATTGGGCGTCGTGTCATTTATCTGGCTGCTGTTGGTCTTGCCTTCCAATGCAGAACAGAAAAAAACCGACTTGAGGCGCGAATTTCAACAACTACGCAATGCGGGAATCTGGGTTGCGCTATTCACAACTGTTTTATTCGCCTCCGCAATGTTCGCCTTGTTCACCTATATCGCGCCGTTGCTAGGAGAAGTCACCGGTGTCAGCCCGACAGGGGTAACGTGGACTTTGTTCCTGATCGGACTTGGATTAACAATAGGCAACTATATTGGCGGTCGACTGGCCGATTGGCGCCTAAGCACGGCACTGGCGGGAATATTTACCGCAATGGCGCTTGCCTCCGCGGCCATTCACTGGACTAGCGTGGCGTTGATTCCAGTAGAAATCAATCTTTTCTTATGGGCAATGGCGGGATTTGCTGCCGTACCAGCGCTGCAAATCAATGTCATGAAATTCGGCAAAGAAGCACCCAACCTTGCATCGACACTCAATATTGCCGCCTTCAACGTAGGAAATGCCATTGGCGCTTGGGTCGGCGGGATGGTCATTGCAGGAGGATTTGGCTTATCAGCGGTACCGTTGGCCGCCGCATCCCTGGCGCTCGCAGCACTCATACTCACACTGGTGGTGAACTACGTGAATCAACAACGTGAACCTAGTGCGCAAACCTACTCGACAACAACTTAAGTTCGTCCTCCTAGAAATAGTGCTCTGTGGCGCGAGACGAGAGCACAATGCAGGCGATGCGGTCGAACTGGCCTTTACTACGTTATTAATCGTCAATCGCGCCTCTCCTAAGAAACGCCTGAACAATGAACGGCTTGGCGCGATGATATTTCAGGGAGTAAAAATTGACTCACACCGGAACTTGTCTATGCGGCGCAATTCAATTCAGTATCAGCGAAGAACTGGCACCAATTCAAGTTTGCCACTGCTCACAGTGTCGCCAAGCGCAAGGAGGGCCGTTTGCGACCAACATACCGGTGCAAACAACCGCGTTTGTGCTCACCGCAGGCGCCGATGTACTTAAAAAATACGAATCCTCTGCGGGCAAATTTCGGCATTTTTGCGAGACCTGCGGATCACCCATTTACAGTTCTCGCCAATCACGTCCTGACGTCGTACGTGTCCGTGCCGGCCTTATCAGCGGAAAAATCGCCACCAGGCCCGGTTCCCATGCCCACGTCGACTCGAAGTGTGAATGGTGGTCGATCAATGACGATATTCCTCAGTTTCCGGCGGCTTATGTTGAGAGCCAAAAGTAACAGGCCAATGGATCGTCATGAAAATAGCCAACAGAATACGTCCAACATGCCCGCAGCAATGGGGTGACATCAATCTTGGACACATCGTGGGACAGGCAGGACCGGGTGGCGATGAGGCGCTGAAAAGCGACGATTCAAGGATACCCGGCTAATTTCTATTGGTGCGAGTCCAAATTAAGACCGATGCCGAACCAGTCACTCCCGCACCAAGCGTCGGCACCTGGCATGACTCGCCACAAAAACCGCATTAATGCGTGATCAACTCGTAGGTAACATCTTCGCTTTCGATCATATCGAGAATGTCATTGAGCGTGTCATCACTCTGCGTACTGGTCCATGTTTCCTCCGGATCGCTGGCAAACATCGGCTCAATGGCGATATCAAGGAACTGACCATCAGGGAGTTTGATTACCTGACCACCAGTTGATGTTTTGACGAGCTCCCAGCCTTCGGGGATAGACATTTCAAGCTTGATGGTGACGTTTAATTTTTTCATTTAATTCTCTTGGTTATTGACCTCTCGCGATTCGCCGAGAGCGTCTTGGGTGACTTAGGCAATTGACGCGACGTCAATAAAGGACAGGGGCGAAGTTTGCCTGATTAACCTGATGAAGTCTGGACAAATTACCGATGCTGGCGAACGATGCATGTCACCGGATTCAAGCATCGTTGATCGAATGAAACGGGAATGCAGAATCAGAATCTCCAAAGATTCAGTCTCCCGAAAAAATTTTCGTAGTTATTTATACCTAACAGTAATATGTCTGTTCAGACAGTGCTTGTATCCGAAGCGGTTTTGCCAAATCTGACCGAGATGCGCAAACAGGCGATAAAACCAGCGACACTCGGTCCTGTCGTTCTGTTCGAGTTGTTGCTGGACACACCAGGCCTCGCGCTCTCGCTGTTAATGCTGATAGGCCTGTCCAGTTATGCCAGCCCATGAATTCAGCTGGAAAGCAATGCTCGGTAATGCTGTCATCCTGATCAGCGTGTGTTTGCTGATATTCGTCTATGCATTGAACTTGCAATTTCGGATTCTGCCTTCCTTCTTCAGCACATAAGTCAATCACATGGAAAGCTTGATCGCCCATTTTTCGCTTGGATACTCTGCAGTACTCGCACCCTAACCACTGAGCTTATTCGGTTCTCGTCCTTCGTCACTCGGCCACTCTCGATGGGACTGCTGATGGCCGCACTGGTGCTATGCATTATGGTGGCGTTGCCTTCAATCAAGTCACGGCGTACCGAGGCATTTCAGGAACAATAATCTCTATAAAGGCAACTGCCGATGACACTGTCAGCCTGAAATTGAAAGGGTTTGTGCGCACTGCACAAACCCTTTTTACTGTGTGTGAAGTGCATAACGTCACATCGCCACGGATGTGTTGCCAAACTACCGCACAGTGACTCCTCAAGAACGCACGCTAAAACTTGGTTGCCGATGCTGCTGCCAACCAACACGTCGCCCGAACCTCTGTTAATCATCAGCATCAGAGCGATCCGCGAATAGAAACCAATAGTCAAAAAAATGAATGATTTTTGCAAGATCACGCAAGGAGTCTCCCTTACCCATCTCATCTCATTCCAGCATTTCATCTCGACCGGCATTAAACACCGCATTGCGACTTTACTGTCATGCAAGTCGTTTCGAAACCGACGCTACATCTAACGCGTAACCCGCACTGAACCTCAGGTGCAGTGGGGTTACGACACGCGATAACACCGCTATAGGGATCGCCGCATTCAACAGTTTTTTGACAGAAAAGTCACGTCTGGAAAGCCTTTTTTCCTTGCACGGGAGTCTCTCCATCTAAAAAGCCACGGAATTTCTTATTTGCAGCCAATGTTACTTTTGGTATATATTGTGCTCTGCGGCAACAATCAAAAATTTAATAATTGGCGTAATGAAATCTGAGCGCTAACAGCTGAAACCAATGACATGAAAAAAACGGCTCCATCGCAGACATCTAACAGGACCTTCCGCACCAGCCGTTGTTCAGCACAGTGGCGAGCAGCCTTGTTCCTGCTGCATGTGTTCGGCGGGCTCGGCCTTCTGAGCGCGAGGACTGAGGCCGCCGAGATCGCTCCAGTACGGTTTGCGATCCCTACTCTTCGTTTAACCAGCACACTCATCTGCTGTGAGAACCACACCACTGAACCTGCCGCAGCGCAAAAAAATGCCGTTCTGCTCACACTGGATCAATTGGTCGAACAGGCGATCATCCAGCACCCCAGTGTCAATGCCAAGCGCGCCGACCTTGAAGCTGCCAATGCGGATAAGGAACTGGCACATCAAGCGTTCTATCCCACTCCTGCCGTGCTAAAGCAACAAGGAAGAAGCACTAATGGCACTCTGATCTCCTTACAACAGCCGCTGTGGAGCGGCGGGCGCCTTAGCGCTGGACTCAACGCTGCCAGTGCACACACGATGTCCGCCGATGTCGCCATCACCGAAGCTCAAGTTGCGCTTGCCCTGCGGGTTGCCAGTGCCTATCAGGCATGGCTACAAGCACACCGCCGCATTGCAGCTTTCTCTGCCAGCATCGAACAGTTGGTAGGCTACGGCGATCGGATCGACCGGCGCATTCAAGGCGGCGCCTCGGCTGAAGTCGACCGGATACTGGTAAACGTCCGCCTTCTGCAAGCTGAAAGTGATCTTTCTGCGGCCAAAGCGTCCAAGCGGGCGGCCATCGCGCAACTGTCCCAGGTGATTGGCTACACCTTGAGCAATGAGAATCTTGGCACGCCGACTAACGATCTGAATGAACCTGCCCTACCCAAGCTCTCCAAGCTCCTTGCCGACGCTATCGAGCACAATCCCAGTCTGCGCCGCATCGACTTTGACATCGCCACGGCAAACTATGAAGCCGAACAAAAACGTGCCGCACGATGGCCCACCATCAGCCTGCGTGCCGAGCACCAGCGTAATAGTCCTGTCGCGGGAAGCAGCAACAACGACAACCGCCTGTTTTTCGTGCTCGAATACACGCCCGGAGCCGGGTTGTCCGCTGTCGCACAGGTCGATGCCCAGGTAGCGAAGACGCAAAGCCTGCGCGAAAGCGCAGAAGCGGCCCGGCGTGATCTGGTCGAACGCATCACCATTGAATATGAGGACTACCTGAGTGGCCAAAGCCGTCAACAATCCTTGCAGGGCGTGCTCGCCGCCAGCCGCGATGTGCTCGCTTCCTATGACCGTCTGTTCGTCGCCGGTAAGCGAGGCTGGCTCGATGTCGTTAATGCAGCCCGCGAACTGACGCTCATCGAAGTAGCCAATGCGGACCTATCGGCGCAGCAAGTTGGCACGCGCTACCGCCTGCGTCTGCTGGCCGGCCAGCCATTCTGGCTGTCCCATGCTGCGACACCCGCGCAGGTCGATACCTCGTTTCAACACCTGCCCGATGCGACCAACCGGAGGATTTAACAATGAACGCACCCCCTGCTTCAATCGACCTCCCCTGGCTGACACAACGCTGCCTCGACCTCCAAGTGGGTCTGACCAAGCCAGCCCCAGGTGATCTGCACGCACAGCATCAAACCAGCGTCACTGAAAAAAATGTCGCAGCGAACACAAACGTCGATACCGGCCGCATCGATGCTCTGCTTGCCGCCATGGGGCAGACGGATGTGCATTGGCTATCCTCGCCAGAACACAATCATCTGCCAATGGTGGCCCTCTTACCAGAACTTGGCTGCGTCATCGTGTACGCCGTCACCGCAACGGGTGAATGGCTGCTGGACACGCCGTCGGGTCGAAAGCAACTGGCATCACTGCCGCCCGGGGGACACTTTGCTGCCGTTGGCGCACTAGCGACCACGGCCGCATCCGGCAGCGCCTACGCGCTGTTCCGGGAAGTGCTGCTGTCGCACAAGAACATCTTTTTTCAAGCGGCCCTCGCATCGATGCTAGCTAATTTTTTGGCGCTGTCCAGCTCGATGTTTTCGATGCAAGTCTATGACCGTGTCATGCCAACTCAGGGCATCTCGACGCTGCTGGTGCTGACGGCGGGCGTAATGATGGCGGCATTGCTGGAGTTATTACTCAAAATGGTGCGCTCCCGCATTCTCGATGGTGCGGTTCAGAGCATGGACCTGACGCTGTCCCACACCATTTTCATGCGCCTGCTGGGCATCAGGATGGACCAGTTCCCCGCCAGCGCAGGCACACTCTCTGCGCAGCTGCGTAGCTATGAAATGATCCGCAGCTTTGCCTCTTCCGCTGCCCTGTACCTGGCCGTCGACACACCTTTTGCCTTGCTTTTTCTGGTGGTAATTCTGATGCTGGCCGGACCGGAAGTAGCCCTCGTTCCAGTGATCTTTTTCGGCGTCGCACTGGCCATCGGGTTGTTCTATCGCGGTCGCATTGCGCGCCAGTCACAGGTCGGCACCGCCGTCAGTAACCGCAAACTCGGCCTGCTGGTTGAAACAGTGGAAGCGGCCGAAAGCATCAAGGCAGCCGGCAGTGGCTGGCACCTGCTCATCCGCTGGAATCGCATGAACCAGCAATCCGTGGAGGCAGACATCAAGATCCGCCACTACAGCGAGCAGGCCTCCCAGCTAGCGTATTCGATGCAGCAGGTGAGTTATATATTGCTGGTTGCCGTAGGTGCCTACATGGCAGTAACCAACCACCTCAGCATGGGCGGCCTGGTGGCCTGTTCAATCCTCTCTGGTCGCGTGCTAGCGCCAGTAGGCGCCCTGCCTGGGCTGATCGTCCAGTGGGCCCATGCCAGCAGCGCGCTCGATAATCTCGAAAAAGTATTCGCCCTGCAAGGCGACAACCACGACGTACTGCGCCCGCTCACCCCGGAAAAGATACTCGGCCGCTTTGAGCTGAACCATCTGCGCTTCACTTACCCCGGTCGTCCCAGTACGATCGTCATCGAACAACTGCTGATCAAGGCCGGCGAAAAAGTAGCCATCATCGGTTCCATCGGCGCCGGCAAGAGCACCTTGCTCAAGCTGCTCGCCGGTCTGTATGCGCCGCAACAAGGCAACGTCTTGCTCGACGGACTGGACGTGCAGCAGATCACCCGTAACCATCTGAGCCAACACCTAGGTTATCTGGGGCAGGAGGTGCGTCTGATGGGCGGCACCTTGCGCGAAAACCTGCTGGCTGGCTTGCCCCCTGTCACCGACGGGCAGCTCATTGCCGCCTGCGAGGAGTCCGGTCTGGCCAGTGTCGTGGCAGCCCATCCGAAGGGACTCGACCTCGACATTGCCGAAGGCGGCAGTGGTGTGTCCGGTGGCCAGAAACAACTGGTGGCGCTCACTCGTCTGCTGCTGTCGACCCCGAGCGTATGGTTGCTCGATGAACCCACCACCGCCATGGATGACGCGACCGAACAGCGCAGTCTGGTTGCCCTGCGCCGGGCAATGCGACCCGACGCCACGCTCATTCTGATTACTCACAAACCAGCACTGCTCGGTTTGGTCGAGCGCCTGATCGTGCTTACCCCAGGCGGTGTGGTCATGGATGGCCCGCGCGACGCGGTACTCGCCAGGCTGCAACAGAACAGCCAGCGCCTGCAGGTCGTCAAGCCAGATGCCACTGGCACCGATGCACAACCCATGATGGAGACCCAATAATGATTCGCAAACCGTCACCGTATCGCAGCGGCGGGCTCATTGCCGCCGCCTTCGCTGTCGTCACTGCCTCTGCTGTCTGGGCCGGAGTAGCAGGCGTCGACCAGATCGCCCGCGCCCAGGGGCAAGTGATCGCCAGTTCGCGCACCCAGGTTATACAGTCAGCCAATGATGGCGTGATCGACAAACTGTTGGTGCATGAAGGTGAGCGCGTGCAGAAGGGCCAGCTTCTTGTTCGACTCGACCGTCGTCAGGCAGAGGCCGGCTACTCGGATAGCCTCGGCAAGGTCGCCGCATTAAAGGCAACACTGGTGCGTCTGCATGCCGAGGTGTTTGGCCGACCGTTGGTATTCCCACCGGATGTACAGCAGCACCCGCGCTTTGTGACTAACCAAACCGAACTATTCCAGCGCCGGCAACAAGCCCTCAAAGCCGAAATCAGCGCCTTGCAGGAGAGTCTGCAACTGGCGCGTGATGAGCTGGCGCTGAGCCAGCCTTTACTGGCCAGCGGCGACATCGGCAAAGCTGAAATCATCCGTCTGCAACGGCAGGTGGCCGAAATCAAGGGTCAGATCACCAATCGTCGCAACAAATATTTTCAGGATGCTCAGGCCGACATGACAAAGGCCGAAGAGGATCTGTCCACACAATCCCAAGCACTCGCCGAGCGCACCAGTATCTTCGAGCGCACCGAGATCAATGCGCCCGCCGATGGCCTGGTGCGCAAAATCCAGATCACCACCCCGGGCGCCAAAGTCCGTCAGGGCGAAGTCATCATGGAGTTGCTGCCCACTGACAGCAGCCTCATCATCGAAGCCAAGCTCAACCCCGCCGACGTCGCCTTTGTCCGCAATGGCCTACCCGCGACCATCAAGCTCGACGCCTACGACTACAGCATCTATGGCGCGTTGCGCGGCGTCGTGAGCTATATCAGTCCGGACGCCCTGACCGAAGACAGCCGCACTGGCGAGCATGTTTATTACCGCGTCCAATTGCGCATCGACGACGCCGCTTTGAAACAGCACAACGCTGCCCACCCAGGACGTCCCGTCACGATCCAGCCTGGCATGACGGCAACCGTTGAGATCGGCACCGGAAAACAGACCGTACTGGCATACCTCACTAAACCCGTCACAAAGACTCTCTCGGAATCGCTGACTGAACGATAAACTCAACTTTAAGGGCATATGATGAAAAAATCTGCTGATCTGCAAAACGCAACCACACCAACCACACCAACCACCCCGCAAGCATTATCCCCGATGCAGCCTGAAGGGCAATTGGACTTCCCGACACCGGCACCAACCCCAGCATCAACACCAGCAAAAAATAAGCGGCCCCAGGCCGGCGCAGACGAGGACGACCCGGCAGTGCTGTCCACCGAGACAAGTGCCGACATCGCAAGCGATGACATAGCCCTTACTACCAGCCAGACCGACGGGATGTTATTGGCCAGGAACGACGACAGTGCCACCACGGCAACGCCCTCCTCAGGGACAACGGAGGCTACCGGTGACATCATACCTAACGCTACTCCGAGCTATGGACTGGGGGTTGAGAGGCTGCTCGCTGTCGGTATCCCGTTGGGCGGCGCGCTGATCATTGGCAGTGTGGGCAACCTGGGCACTTCGACTTCGTCCACACCACCGCCGCCAAAAGCGGGCCTCTCACCCAGCGTGACCATCAGCCATCAAGACACCGGCACCGGTGTCGTCAACGCCGCCACCGGCGAGATCCTGTACACATTTACCTTTTCAGCAGCTGTCAGCGGATTTACCGCCGACGACATCATTGTTAGCAACGCCACCAAAGGCGCTTTCACCCAAGTCAGCGACACCCTCTATACCTTGGTCATTACCGCCGCCCCCAACGTCACCGGCAACGTC
The DNA here is from genome assembly GCA_047621345.1 of Minisyncoccia bacterium. Taxonomy (GTDB): domain Bacteria; phylum Pseudomonadota; class Gammaproteobacteria; order Burkholderiales; family Burkholderiaceae_D; genus Actimicrobium. The sequence continues at coordinate 9,830 of JBLHLW010000013.1, forward strand.
ACCGTTGATGTCGCCGCAGGCAGCGCGGCAGACGCCAGCGGCAATCTCATTAGCGCCGCTCTGCAGTCGGTACTGGCCGTCGATACCATGCTGCCTACTGCAGTGATCACCGTCGCCGACACCGCGCTCGCCGCTGGCGAAACGTCACTGGTCACCATCACCTTCAGCGAAGCCGTGGCCGGCTTCACCAATGCCGGTCTGAGGGTGACCAATGGCACTCTGTCGACCGTCACCTCCGCCGATGGCGGCGTGACCTGGACTGCGATGCTGACACCGTCGGACGGCACCACCAGCGCCAGCAATGACATCGCGCTGGCCAGCGCCAGCGCGACTGACTTGGCCGGCAATCCGAACAACGGCGTGACCTTTTCCAACAACTACGCGGTCGATACGGTCGTGCCTACTGCCACTATCGTCGTGGCCAATAATGTTTTAAACGCTGGCGAAACCTCGCTGGCCACCATCACCTTCAGCGAACCCGTCATCGGCTTTACCAACGCGGATTTGATCATCGGCAATGGCACCTTGTCGACAGTCACCTCCACAGATGGCGGCGTGACCTGGACCGCGACCCTGACACCGTCGGCCAGCACCACCAGTGCCAGCAACGACATCACACTGGCCAGTGCCAGCGTGACCGATCTGGCTGGCAATCCAAACAACGGCGTGACCTATTCCAACAACTACGCGGTCGATACGGTCTCCCCTGCGGCCATCGAAACAGTCTCCCCTGCCACCATTGTCGTGGCCGACGATAGCCTGATCATTGGCGAGACCTCGCTGGTCACCATCACCTTCGGCCAGGCCGTCACCGGCTTCACCAATGCCGATCTGAGTGTGACCAACGGAACACTGTCAACCGTCACTTCCGCCGATGGCGGCCTGACCTGGACCGCGATCCTGACACCATCAGCCAGCACCACCAGCGCCAGCAACGACATCACGCTGGACAGCACCAGCGTGACCGGCGTGGCTGGCAATCCACTTAGTGGGGTGACATACTCCAACAACTACGCGGTCGATACGGTCGTGCCTACTGCCACTATCGTCGTGACGGACGCCGCGCTCATCGCTGGCGAAACCTCGCTGGTCACCATCACCTTCAGCGAAGCCGTGACCGGCGTCACCAATACCAACCTGAGCGTAACCAATGGCACATTGTCAACCGTCACGTCCGTCGACGGCGGCCTAACCTGGACCGCAACCCTGACACCATCGGCCGGCACCACCAGCGCCAGCAACGACATTACGCTGGCCAGCGCCAGCGTGACTGATCTGGCCGGTAATCCGAACAACGGCGTGACCCTTTCCAACAACTACGCGGTCGATACGGTCGTGCCTACTGCCACTATCGTCGTGGCCGACAATATTTTGAACGTTGGCGAAACCTCGCTGACTACCATCACCTTCAGCGAAGCCGTCATCGGCTTTACCAATGCGGATTTGATCATCGGCAATGGCACCTTGTCGACCGTCACCTCCGCCGATGGCGGCGTGACCTGGACCGCAACCCTGACACCATCGGCCAGCACCACCAGCGCCAGCAACGACATCACGCTGGCTAGTGCCAGCGTGACTGATCTGGCTGGAAATCCGAACAATGGCGCAACGCACTCCAACACTTACGCCGTCGATACGGCCGTCCCCGTCGAAGTCCCCTCCACCCGCATCAGTACCACCCCGGCATTCAGCGGACAAGCGGTCATCAGCGGCAAAGCCTTGGCCGGTGCCACCATTGATATCGTCATCGACCCTGACAACAACGCCGCCACCGCCAATAGCTTCACTTACTCCACCACGGCCGATGCCCTTGGCAATTACAGCGTCGACTTGGCCACGGCCACGCCGGTGAGCGGTAGCGCCGGATTTTTGGCGGGCACCGCTAGCGTGAGCGTCACGCAAACCACGACCGGCGCACCCAGCGCCGTCAACGTATTCACCCTGCCGACCCTCCTCACGACCAGCTATAGCGTCAGCATCGCCAGCGATTACGTTACCGAAGGCGGCAATGCCGTCTTCACCATCACCCGTTCGGGCGACACCAGCGGCACCGGCACTGTGGACTACGCCACCCAGAATGGCACAGCCAGTGCCGGCAGCGACTACACCGGTGTCGCTGCTACAACGCTGACCTTTGCCGCTGGCGAAACCACCAAGACCGTCACCGTTGCCACACTGACCGATACCACCATCGAAGGCAATGAAACACTGAGTCTGGTGCTGAACAATCCCGTCGGCGGCAGTCTAGGCACTGCCAGCGCGAGCGCGACAATTGTCGATACCGACGTCGGGCTGTTTAGCATCGTCGGGGCGGCCACTGGCGTGAGCTTTTCCGAAGGCGTGGGCACCACTACTTTTACGGTTACCCGCAGCGGACTGACCACAGGTGCCGCCACGGTGGAGGTGAGCTCGATCGGTGTTACTGCCGGCGCAGACGACTACACCGCCGTCAACCAGACGCTCAGCTTCGCCGCCGGCGAGACCAGCAAGACCGTCACGGTCACCATTGCCGACGATGCACTCGTCGAAGGCAACGAAACCTTCAAATTACAGCTTAGCAATGCCTCTGCCGGCAATTTTATTGACGCAGCCAACGCCCGCGTCACGGCAACCATCGAGGACAACGAAGTGGCCGTCATCAGCTTGAACGACGCCGCCGCCGGCTTGACTTTCAACGAAGGCGTGGGCAGCGTGACGTTCGGCCTCACGCGCAGCGGCCAGACCACCAGCGCCGTGAGCGTGGTGGTGCAAAGCAGTGGCGGCACCGCCACGGCGGGAGCGGACTACACCGCCATCAACCAGACCATCAGCTTCGCCGCCGGCGAGACCAGCAAAACCGTCACGTTGCTGATCACCGACGACGTGATCGCTGAGAGCAACGAAACCTTTTTCCTGCAACTGGGCAGCCCCTCGGCAGGCGCCGTCATCAGCGCCGGCTCGGCCATAGCCACCATCATCGACAACGACCAGTCGGTCTGGAACGTGGGCGCATCCACTGCCAGAGTGGACGAAGGTGCAGGCTTCATCACCTACACCGTCAGCCGCACAGGCGCCAGCGCTGCTGCCACTATCAGCTTTGCCACCGCAAGCGCCGGTGCCACGGCGGGCAGCGACTACACGGCAGTTAACCAGGTCTTGACCTTCGCCGCGGGCGAGCTCAGCAAAACCGTGCAAGTAGCCGTGCTTGACGACGCAGTCGCCGAAGGCGATGAAGGCGTGATTGGCATTATCAGCAACGCCAGCAGCGGCACCATTAACACCGCCATCGCTAACGTCACCATCGTCGACAACGACCAATCCATCTGGGGCGTGGCAACCGACACGTCCATCGTGGACGAAGGAGCAGGCTTTATTAGTTACACCGTCAGCCGCACAGTTGCCAGCGCTGCCGCCACCATCAACTTTGCCACGGCTGGCGGCAGTGCCACGGCGGGCGTCGACTATACAGCAGTCAACCGGACACTCAGCTTTGCCGCAGGCGAGACCAGCAAGACCGTACTGGTAGCAGTTGTCGATGATGCAACGCCTGAAGGTAACGAAACCGTCGTGGCCCGCATCAGTAACGCCAGCAGCGGCAGTATTGCCACGGGAACGGACGGCGCCATGGCCACCATCAACGACAACGATCAGTCCGTCTGGGGCGTGGCCACCGCCACGGCCGGCGTGGACGAAGGCGCAGGCTTCATCACCTACACCGTCAGCCGCACTGGCGCCAGCGCAGCGGCCACCATCAACTTTGCCACGGGAGGCGGCAGTGCCACGGCGGGCAGCGACTACACAGCCGTTAACCAGACACTAAGCTTTGCCGCAGGCGAGCTCAGCAAAACCGTACAAGTAGCCGTGCTGGACGACGCAGTCGCCGAAGGCAACGAAACCGTGACCGGCACCATCAGCGCCGCCAGCGGCGGCAGCATTAACACTGGCGTGGCCACGGCCACCATCAACGATAACGACCAGTCGGTCTGGAGCGTGTCGCGCGGCACTCTCGGCGGCGTTTCCGAAGGCACAGGCTTCATCCCCTACACCGTCAGCCGCACTGGCGCCACGGACGCCGCTACAATCAACTTTGCCACGGCAGGCGGTACGGCCACGGCGGGCAGCGACTACACGGCCGTCAACCAGACACTGAGCTTTGCCGCAGGCGAGCTCAGCAAAACCGTGCTGGTTGCCGTTGTCGATGACACCATTGTCGAACCAATCGAACTCCTGTACGTCAGCATCAGCAACGCCAGTAGTGGCACCATTGACACGGGTACTGCTGGCATCTCCATCGTCGACAACGACCAGTCGATCTGGCGTGTTACGGTGTCTAACAGTAGCCAAATCTCGGGACCGGCGGACGAAGGCGCAGGCTTCATCGCCTACAACATCCACCGTTTCGGTGACATGCCGGCTGCCACCATCAACTTTGCCACAGCAGACGGCACCGCCAAGGCGGGAAATGACTATACGGCAGTTGACCAAGTCTTGACCTTCGCCGCTGGCGAGTCCAGCAAAACCGTGCTGGTCGCCGTGACCGACGACATGCTGTTAGAGGATGACGAAAGCTTAGTAGGTTCGATCAGCAACGCCAGCAGCGGCACCATCGACTACCGCTCGGCCACAGCCACCATCATCGACAACGACCAGTCGGTCTGGAGAGTGCGAGCATCCACGGCCGCGGTGGACGAAGGTGCAGGCTTCATCACCTACACCGTCGACCGCACAGTTGCCAGCGCAGCGGCAACCATCAACTTTGCCACGGGAGGCGGCAGCGCCACGGCGGGCAGCGACTACACGGCCGTCAACCAGACACTGAGCTTTGCCGCAGGCGAGCTCAGCAAAACCGTGCAAGTAGCCGTGCTTGACGATGCAGTCGCCGAAGGCAATGAAACCGTGAACGGCGTCATCAGCGCCGCCAGCAGCGGCACCATTAACTCCGGCAACGGAGGCAAAGCCAGCGCCAGCATCATCGACAACGACCAGTCCCTCTGGAGTGTGGGAACCGAGACGTCCGGTGTGGACGAAGGAGCAGGCTTCATCAGCTACAGGGTCAGCCGCACTGGCGCCAGCGCAGCGGCAACCATCAACTTTGCCACCTCAGGCGGAAGTGCCACGGCGGGCAGCGACTACACGGCCGTCAACCAGACACTGAGCTTTGCCGCAGGCGAGATGCTCAAGACCGTACTGGTAGCCGTCACCAACGACGCAACGCCTGAAACTAACGAATCCGTTGTGGCCAGCATCAGCAACGCTAGCAGCGGCAGCATTGTCAGAGGCACCGTCGTCCCCACCATCTTCGACGACGACCAGTCGGTCTGGTCTGTCGCGTCCGCTGGCAACATTCGAGTAGACGAAGGCTCAGGCTTCGCGGCCTTCAGCGTCAGCCGCAGAGGCACCACCGGGGCGGGCACCATCGAATTTGCTACGGCGGGTTCCGGGGCCACCGCGGGCAGCGACTACATAGCAGTCAGGCAGACGCTCACCTTTGCTGCCGGTGAAACCGAAAAGACCGTGTTGGTCACCATTCTTGACGATGCAGTGCCTGAAATTGGGGGCGGTTTAAACGTCAGCATCAGCAACGCCAGTAGTGGCACCATCGGCACGGCTAGTGCTGGCGTCAGCATCGTTGACGACGACCAGTCGGTTTGGCGCATAGGTACTGACGCTTCGGTGAGCGAGAGTGCAGGTTTTGTTACCTTTACCGTGATGCGCTTTTCCCCCGTCGGCGCGGCCACTGTGCAGTTTGTGACGACGGGTGGCTCCGCCACGGCCGGTGCCGACTACACCGACACCAGCCAGACGCTAAGCTTTGCCGATGGAGAAGTGAGCAAGAACATCCTGGTGGCCATCACCGACGACGCAACGCCGGAAGGCAATGAAACCGTGTCGGGCATCATCAGCAGCGTCAGCAGCGGCGCCCTCAGTCCCTCCGTCGCGGCCACTGCCACCATCTACGACGACGACCAGTCCGTCTGGTCCGTAGCGACCGTCCCTTTCACAGACTCAGACGAAGGTGCAGGCTTCATCACCTACACCGTCAGCCGGACTGGCGCCACGCCTGCCGCCACCATCAGCTTTGCCACGGCAGGCGGCACGGCGACGGCGGGCAGCGACTACACGGCCGTTAACCAGGTCTTGACCTTTGCCGCAGGCGAGATCAGCAAAACCGTGCTGGTAGCCGTGCTTGACGACGCAATCGCCGAAGGCAACGAAACCGTGTTGGGCGTCATCAGCGCCGCCAGCAGCGGCACCCTTGCCGTACCGATGGCCTTCACCAATGACGCAGGCGCAGCCAGCGCCACCATCCGCGACAACGACCAGTCCTTCTGGTCTGTAACGGCTGCAGGCGGGAGCGAAAGTGCAGGCTTTATCACCTATACCGTCACCCGCTCAGGCGCCACCGGCGCAGCAGCCACCATCCGCTTTGCCACCGCAGGTGGCAGTGCCATGGCAGGCAGCGACTATACGGCAGTGAACCAGGTCTTGACCTTTGCCGCAGGCGAGACGAGGAAAACCGTGCTGGTGGCCGTGGCTGACGACGCAGTGGCTGAAACCAATGAAACCCTCGTCGGTATCATCAGCAACGCCAGCAGCGGCAGCATTGACACTGGCGTGGCCACGGCCACCATCAGCGACGACGACCAGTCCATCTGGAGCGTGGGCGGGCTAGGTTTTGTCAACCAACCCAACGAAGGTGCAGGCGGCCTGAGCTACACCGTCAGCCGCAGCGTCGCCAGCGCCGCGGCCACCATTGTGTTTGCCACCGCAGGCGGCACCGCCACCGCGGGCAGCGACTACACAGCGATGAACCAGACCCTGACGTTTGCCGTGGGCGAGACCTTCAAAATCGTCACCGTGGCCGTCACAGACGATGCAGTCGCCGAAGGCAACGAATCCGTGGAGGGCGTCATCAGCGCCCCCAGCAGTGGCACCATTGGCACCGCCAATGTCACCCTCAGCATTGTGGACAACGACCAGTCCGTCTGGTCTGTAGCGGCCGCAGACGGGAACGAAAGTGCAGGCTTCATCACCTACACCGTCAGCCGCAGTGGCCCCAGCGCAGCGGCCACCATCCGCTTTGCCACCGCAGGCGGCAGTGCCATGGCGGGCAGCGACTACACGGCAGTTAATCAGGTGTTGACATTTGCCGAAGGCGAGACCAGGAAAAACATACTGGTGGCCGTGACCGACGACGCAGTGGCTGAGGCCAATGAAACAATCGTCGGCGTCATCAGCAACGCCAGTAGCGGCAGCATTGGCACCGGCACAGCCACGGCCACGGTGGCGGACGACGATTCCACTGGTAGAAACACCTATGCCATCAGCGTAACCAGCAACAACACGCTGGAATCCACAGGGGTGCAGGCCTACACCATCAACCGCAGCGGTGACCTGACGCAGGCCAGCACCAGCTACTTCCGGACCAACGGCGGCACGGCACAGACCGACGGCTCAGACTACACCGTGGTCAGCGGCCAGACGCTGAGCTGGGCGCAGGGCGAGGCCACCAAGGTGGTGCTGGTGAGCCTGACCAATGACGCCATTGCCGAGGGCAGCGAGACCATCATCGGCCAGTCCGCTCTAGATGCCGGCTTTACTGTCGGTGCAGCCACCGCCACGGCCACGGTGCTCGACGACGAACCGACCGGTACCAATGCCTACGCTATCAGCGTGACCAGCAACAACACGCAGGAATCCACAGGGGTGCAGGCCTACACCATCACCCGCAGCGGTGACCGGTCGCAGGCCAGCACCAGCTACTTCCGCACCAACGGCGGCACTGCGCAGACCGACGGCTCCGACTACACCGTGGTCAGCGGCCAGACGCTGAGCTGGGCGGTGGGCGAGGCCACCAAGGTGGTGCTGGTGAGCCTGACCGATGACGCCATTGCCGAGGGCAGCGAGACCATCATCGGCCAGTCGGCCACGGACGTGGGCTTCACCACCGGCATAACATCAGCCACGGCCACGGTGCTGGACGACGAGCCGACCGGTACCAATGCCTACGCTATCAGCGTGACCAGCAACAACACGCTGGAATCCACAGGGGTGCAGGCCTACACCATCACCCGCAGCGGTGACCGGTCGCAGGCCAGTACCAGCTACTTTCGCACCAACGGCGGTACGACGCAGACCGACGGGTCTGACTATACGGTGGACGCAGGCCAGACGCTGAGCTGGGCGGTGGGCGAGACCACCAAGGTGGTGCTGGTGAGCCTGACCGATGACGCGATTGCCGAGGGCAATGAGACCATCATCGGCCAGTCAGCCACGGATGTGGGCTTTACCACTGGCGCGACCACAGCCACGGCCACAGTGTTCGACGACGACACCTACACCGCAACGGCGGGCGTGGCCGATACGCTGACCACTGGCACCGCCAACGGCGGCTACACGGGTGGGTACATCATCGACACCGGCGACCTGAACGACACGGTGACGATTGGCAACCTGCAACAGAACTTCACCTTCATCAACCTGGGGGCGGGTGACGATACGCTCAACGCGGCGTCAGCCACTAACCTGTTGGTTAATGGCGCTCACTATCAAGGGGGTGCCGGCGTGGATACCCTGGGCTTCACGGCGGCCAGCACGGCAAACCTGTTATTGCCGTCCATTGACGACATGTTCACGGGGTTTGAGATCATCAACCTGGGCACCGGTAACCAGACGCTGAATTTGAACTTGGGTGATGTGTTTGCTATGACCACTGGCAATGCGGTGGCAAACACCTTGCGTATCCAAGGTACGGCGGGCGATGTGGTCAACCTGCAGCCCCTGGGAAAACCCTTGGGCACGCCGGCAGCGGGCAGCACCTTCACCGATGTGGATGGCATCAGCTACACCGTGACGGCGAGCGCGGCAGGCAACGCCAGCGCCAACGACGTGACCATTGGCGGCAACACATACGACGTGTACCAGTACGACTACGCCTCGCAGACAATAACGATGTTGCTGGCAACTGCCATCACCACCAACGTGATTTAAACCGAGATAGTCCATTAGGATTTAAAACCACCGCAAAAGCAGCCGCGGTGTGTTGAATTTTCTAATGGACACCATTAGGTATTTCACTTTTAGTCATGGCGTTACGGCAACGTAAAGGGGAGTGACATGTAAGATTTCGAGAGTTTCTATATCAACTTCACCTCAAAAGAAGTCACCGCTTGGGCCGGGCTGGCTCTGCTCAGGAAGATGCTCGACGCCATGGCCTTTGGGCAGGCGATGAAAGACTGGCAACGGCTCCAACCTGGAGGATTACTCACCTTTCCGTAGCTTTACGTGAGTTAGTCCTGAGGCAAGCACTAATGTAACCCCAGACCCTGAAGATCACCCAACGCGGCGATAAGCCCAGTCGGCAAATCCAGGATGGAAAGTCAGCGCTTCACGCCAGACTTTAGCCCACGTACGATCGCTGGAACAACCTTGAGAAGGTGATTGGCAAAGTCTTGCAGGTGGGCCGATTGGACGCCGGCGCGCGACCAGCACGCTTCGAAGCTGATCGAGACCTCCTCGCCAGACTTGCCGACAATCGGAAATGACGGACTGTCGCTGGCTGTCACTTTTGATTTTGGCAGTATGGCGGCGCCAATACCCAATGCCGCCCACTCCTCCAGCACCTGGTAGCTCATCGCCTCGCCTGAGTACTCCTGGAGCTTGCGCCGTTGGCTGCGAAACAACGCACGCGTTGCCCGCGACAAGCCGCAGGCGTCGGGCACCATGACGTAGGTTTCAGCAGCGATGTCTTTAAGTTGTACTGCTGCAGTTCGCAGGCCAACGGGTCGGACCGCCCCCCTGGGGATGAAGATCAATGGCTCGGAATACAACAATGCGGAGATCCATGTGCCCTTGTGCAGATTGGCAACGCCGAATACAAAATCCAGGAGTCCCTCTTCAAGCATGCGGTAAAGATCAGCCATATTCATCTCGCGCAACACCACCTCCGCGTCAGAATTGCGCAATTGAAATGGTTCAATCATGATCCTTAAGAGGTTGGCGCTGATGAGCGGCGAGGTGCCGATCCGTACCAGGCGCTTGTCTGGCTTGAGAAATGCCTGTGACTGTTGTACCAGACTGGTTTGCGCTTTCAGCACTTCGTTAATGTAGGGTATCAAAAGCTCCCCAAAGGGCGTTAAAGCAACCCTGCGGGTAGTGCGCACGAATATTCGCGCTCCCAGTTCGCTCTCTAATTGGGCGATGCCGTTGGAAAGAGTCGGCTGTGTCACGCAGCAATGCGCGGCTGCTGCCGTGAATGCCCCCGTAGAAGCAACCGCACTTGCAAATCTGAGCTGATTGAGATTCATGGATTATTTATAGCACACATGAATGAATTGGATGCGAAAAGACAATTTCTCTATAAGTGAAGCAATGAGTAAAGTTGATTCACGTTAGCAATTCGCTGACACAACCTTGAAGGAACTAAAAATGATCTACCTACAAATCAATCTGAACGTCGCAGCAATCGATCGTCCATCTGCTGCTGCGATCTACACACAATTCAAGGCACCGTTCCTGGCACAAGCCAAGGGTGCAATGTCCAAGGACCTGCTCATTCGCGACGAGGACGTACAAGTGCTACACGGCTTCGATTCGGTCGAGAACGCCAAGACTTACCTCGCCAGCGACCTCTTTAACCAAGACGTGGTTACCGCGCTAAAGCCATTGCTGCAAAGTCCACCTGATGTGCGCATCTACGCCGTTGCCTGACCCACCAAAACCCGACCGAGACATATTTCACAAGGAGAACCATATGACAACCACCTTCCAACGCGCGATTTCCAAGTCATTGACCGCCATGCTCGTCGCATCGGCCTTAGTCTTGCCCACCTTTGCCTTTGCCGAAAAAGCGTACCTGGAAATCACGCTCAAGGTTGATCCGAAAGACCGGCCCGCTGCCGGAGCAATCTATGCAAAGTTCAAGCAACCATTCCTGACAACAATTCCAGGAGCGAAGGCAAAGGAACTACTGATCCGTGATGACGACGTTCAGGTGCTGCATGAATTTGAGACCCAAAAGCAAGCCGAAGCGTACCTTAGCAGCGATATCTTTAAAAATGATGTCGTGATTGCCCTCAAGCCCTTGCTCAAAGCGGATCCTGAAGTACGTATCTATTTGGCACAGTAAAGTACGCCGGCCATGAAACTCAACGACGACTTGCTCCGGCATGTCGTACTTTGCAGGACTGGATTGCCTTGGCAGCCTAGTCCTGCGACCGGCGTAAAGCGGCGTTGCTGGCACACAAAGTGTGCTGACCGATCGCCTTCACCAGATGTGATTTTCCGTCCCCACCGGGCCTTCAATTAGCACCGGAGCGTGCCCAGTAACGAGCACACGGTGCTCGGATCGGCGATCAAGGCATGGCTTACTGGATGGTTAAAAAAATAATCGAAGAACCACATGCCAACGGCGCATCACTTGCTGCAATCTGGCGTCGACTTCACTGTCATTGCATGATGGCTGGAGCATGAGAGCCCGGTCACAACCCCTATGTAAATGCAGGCGGATCTGACGATGAAGCAGCTAGCCGCTGCGGTCAGCGTGTGAATTGACCACCCCGGCTACGCCGTCGCGGAGGATGGGGTGGGTTTAATAACGTACTTACTTTTGAACCATGCCCGCTTTTGATTTCAGGTCACTACAGCTAACCAATTGGCCTCAGCACGCTGTGGCAGTTTGACTACCGGCATGACTTAAATACCGCTTACTTTGCCTAGACAACCAGTAAGCAACGGAATTCGCTCTGCCTAGCTCTACAATCGATAAGTAGGCACGAACGCGCCTTTCATCCCGACTTTAGATCTCTTTCCCTCACCGATCAGGAGCCGCACTTGAACTCAATTGACATCGACAACCTTCCTCTCTCCTCCAAAGCGAGCCTATGCTGGAGTTTTTTTTGGCGAGCAATTGTTACTTCCCTTGGGTCAGCCGTTTGTGGCGGATTGCTCGGTGGTATCGTGGGCTTTATTTTCGGCCTTGCTGGCACGCCAAAAGTGGCGGTGGCTGTTGGCGGCGTTTTGGGAATTGGCTGTGGCGCCTTCTTTCTCTATGTATTTATTCGCTGGCTCCTGTCTTCGCGTTTAGGACGCTATAAGCTGCTGCTAGTCAACACCGATGACGCGATCTAATCGTAAGTGGTGTGGTTCAAAAGCCTCCCCCCTGTTTTAGGTAATAAAAGCGAGTGAATTCCTTACATCTGAACAATGAAATCTGAGCGTTTCGAAAGTTGCTGCTTGGAGTGGCAGGCCTCCGATTAATCAGGCTTGCGGTGGCTGCAGGGAACCGAAACCGAGCAGCGTAAGCCAGTGTGAATGGTTTTTGCCTGTCATCCGTCGAGCGGGAGGCGTAGCGTGAAATAATTGCGCTCTCTCGAGTTCAGATTTTCGACTTGAGCGCTGCTTCATAGCGTTTGTTCTCTGGCCAGTGCTACGGCGTAGAAGACGGCTTAGAGTTCCCCTCCTGCGATTTAGGCGCGCAGGCGGTTCCAGTCTTGCCAGTACGAGCGCGATGTGCTCGGCTTGCGGTGCAGCACGCAGACGGCGAAAACAACCGGGGTGGAACCGTGCCTGTGGCTGCGCCAAGTGATGCGGGGCTGCCGGTGGCCACGACGAACGATGAGGTGTAAGCGCTGTCGCCTTGGAATTTCTATGCCACGCCGTAGACCACTGTTGCTGAAGCTTTAATCGCCCGTAGTTTATGGAACGCTGACGATCGACCCAGGCTCCGGAGAAGTGACCCGTACCGTTGAGACGCACGGTCGTCATCCGTTAAAACGATGTCGCGACCAAATTGATACGCCTCTGCAACAGAGCAACCTTCTCCGTATCGCCGACATCCTGCGCACTCCTGACCTGTACACCCAACCACGCCAGCAACGGCCGGCGCCATCCTTGAGCGGAAGCCGTTTCAGTCGCGCTAATCATGTCTGCCGGAGTCAACCGACCGCCTTGCAGCAACGCCCCCGCAGCGATCAAGCGTGCCAGCGGATCGTCGATCGTACTGACCGCCTTGGCCGGCGAACCCACCATCGCACGATGCTGTTTCGGCAGCAGGGCGACATCGATTTCTTGCCACTGCGCGGTCAGATACGCCGCGTAACTGCGTTCAACGTCACCGGCATCCGCCGCGAGCGGTTGATAGCCGGCACAGTGATCAAACTCAAGGCTGGCAACACGCACGGCACAACGTATCAGCTCGGCACGCGCAAGCAAGTCGGCACGGCCTGTGCTGCTGATTTCAAACCGGGCGCGCCCAAAGTCCGACTCAGCCGTTCGCGTGCTTCCTTTCAGATAAGTTGAGGTGAAACTGTCGAGTGCGCTGGTGGCATTGCCCTGCCAATCCGGTGCAAGAGGCTTGCTGGCACATCCGGCCAGAAGGAGAGATAGCGCTAATGCATGTATTTTCATGGAAGTTTGATCTGGGTATCACGCGCGAATGGCCACTTGCGATTGATCTCGTCGACGAGACTCGTTACTTTTCGGAGACTCGCATCCACCTCGGCACGCAATGCACCGAGGTCATTGGTGGCAACGCGCGCATTGGCACCGACAGCTTGGGCCTCGGCAAGTACGGCATCGACTTTAGTGAGACTGGTACGGGCGTCTGTGAGCACCGCATTGAGTTGGACGACGGTCGCTTGAACGTCTTGCATCACACCCTGCTTGCCAAACACGCGCTGATCGGTTTTAGCTAGAAGCGTGTTGACGTTATCGAGTGTGGCGATCAGTTTTTTGGCATTCTCATCATCGCCCAAAGCGCCACCCAGCAAGCCATATTTACCGGACAACTTTGCTGTCGCATCTTGCACGTTGGCTAAAGTGGTATTAAGTGGCGAATCACTGGCCGTCATGCTGCCGAGGTTATCGAGGAGACTACGTGCCGCAGCAACCAAGCGAGGAATTTCTGCCGCAGTGTCACCACGAAGCACCGACCGCTCGGCACCCGGCGGTAACGGCGGATCAGAAAATATTCCGGTGAACGCCCGGATTTTGGTATCACCCACCATGCCACGTTCCATCGTGAAGATGCTGGAAGTCCGTAACCAGTGCGCGTCCTTTTGCGGCACATCGAGCAGGATTCGGGCCTTGCCATCTGGCGACAATTCGATGCGCTGAACCCTTCCGATCGGAAACCCTGAAAAGGTCAGGTCCATTCCGACCAAGACGCCTTCCGAGTCGTCCGAGACGAGCACAAGACGCTGGGTACTTTCAAATACGCCGCGCGCATACATGACGTACACCAGAAAGCTGATGATGAGAGTCGTCATCACGACCAGCAAGACGACCGCCTTGAACTCAACGTGGGCGACGGCGGTGGTTTCAGGTTGGTTTTCCATGGGCTCCGTAGGGTTTGATCAGATGTATTTGAAGGCCAATGACCCTGCTTCGATCAGCAACAGGACGGTCAATAAGCGAATCGCGCCAGGCTGGACTGTGGATGTCACTACACGCTGCTTGCGCGATTCCTCGAGCAACGCCGCCATCGGTATCACCGCAACCGCCATCCCGAAGAGCAGCGTTTTCAGCGCAAACCCGATCGTCACGATGGGATCAAAAACGCGCCCTACGGTCCGGGTGTAGTCGACTAGTCCCCATGGCAACAAGCCATACACATTGACGTAGGCCAGCACCAGCACGATGACGCTACTCATCATGGCCAGACTGACGACGGCAAACGCGCTGGCAACCACTTGCGGGACGACCTCGCTACGCAAACGTTTGGCGTCGACGCGTGACAGGTTATCCGGGTCAAAATGACTTGCAGGCGCCGCACTGGCGTTGAATGCCAGTCCCGCGCGCAGTGCGACAAACATCGCCGCTGAAAGAGGGATCAATTCCAGTACTAAAACGCGTACCACCATTTCAAGCGCGTACTGAGATAACCCGTAACTGATCGCCGTCACCACGACAATGCGGATGATCACTTGGCAAACCAGGGCGCTGAGCATGGTGAACCACAGCAGCACCTGCCAAGTACTCGTGTAAATATATCTGGAGGTGGCTGCCCTGTTTGCCCGGTAATAGGTAGACGGCGAAAAAGCCATGACCAGCGCAATCGCGCCGAGGTGAAACATGGCCCACCAGCTCAGCACCGTTCGCAACAGGGCTTGGGCCCACGTCTCGGACTGCATGGTCAGAAATGAATGTATTCGCATGACCGCATCATAGCGCACCGAATGGATACAAAAAATGACAGAAAGTTATCACGCACGCCAGTGATGCAACGGCAACCGGCGGGCTTGCCGATCATGCGGATGAAATCCGCAACGGGCACCGCGCACTTACCAGCTCGACTCCCTTTCCGGTGTCGATGAAATCTGGTGTATCGAGAGATCGGCCCCCTGAAATTCCTGTTCGGGATCAAGCCGCAGCCCCATCGTCATTTTGAGAATGCCGTAGATCAGAAAGCCACCCACGAGCGCAATGGACACGCCCAGCAGGGTTCCGATCAGTTGTGCGGTGAATGACACGCCCCCGACACCACCCAGCCCTTTCATACCGAAAATGCCCGCAGCCAACCCTCCCCATGTGCCACACAATCCATGTAATGGCCAGACACCCAGCACGTCATCAATTTTCCATTTGTTTTGCGTCAGGGTGAACATCCAGACAAAAATGCCGCCGGCGATGCCTCCGGTTACGAGCGCGCCCAGCGGATGCATCAGATCGGAGCCGGCGCAAATGGCAACCAGTCCCGCCAACGGTCCGTTATACACAAAGCCGGGATCGTTCTTGCCAAGTACCAGCGCCACCAACGTGCCTCCCACCATCGCCATCAGCGAATTAACGGCCACCAGACCATTCATCTTGTCTAGGGATTGGGCACTCATGACATTGAAGCCAAACCAGCCAACGGTCAAAATCCATGCTCCCAGAGCCAAGAAAGGTATCGAGGAAGGCGGATGGGCAGCGATCGCCCCCTCTTTTGTATAACGACCACGTCTGGCACCCAGCAGCAAGACTGCTGGCAACGCAACCCAGCCACCAACTGCATGCACGACGACCGATCCAGCGAAGTCATGAAACTCCGCCGAGAAAGCCAGCTTCAGCCAGGCTTGAATACCAAAGCGCTGGTTCCAGACGATACCTTCAAAAAAGGGATAAACAAAACCGACCAGTAACGATGTAGCGATCAACTGGGGATAAAATTTGGCACGCTCGGCGATACCGCCAGAAACAATCGCGGGGATTGCCGCCGCAAAGGTCAGCAGAAAAAAGAATTTGACCAGGTCATAACCATTTTTGCCCGCCAGAACATCCGCGGAAGAGAAAAAACTAACGCCGTACGCGATGCTGTAACCAATAAAAAAATAAGCGATCGTTGAGATCGAAAAATCGACCAATATCTTGACTAGCGCGTTGACCTGGTTTTTCTTTCGCACGGTACCAAGCTCCAGAAATGCAAAGCCAGCATGCATCGCCAAGATCATGATTGCGCCCAACAAGACAAAAAGTGCATCCGCACCGCTCTTGTATCCGTCCATATGATTACCCCCAAAAAGATGCAATTTTTTAAAAATTTGATCTTGATAAGCAATAATCATTCCAATTTGGTGCGAAATCGCAAGTCATTGATTTTATTAATAAGTACCGAATTGAACAGCCTATCCGCCAGAACCTTCCCGCAAAATGCGCGCTCAAGTGGTGCGCATCTGCACCGTATGAGGAAATCTCAAGGTGCCAACTATCCTGCTCAGACTATTTCAGGCGCTGATATAGCTGTGTCGCCTTCCCTTATCTATTTGTCGGTGGCAGGCGACGACTGTGCTGTCACAGAGGCGAGCAAGCGCGCCCTGCCGAGCTAAAAAAAATGCGCGGCAAAGCCGCGCAACACGTTGCATCAACCGTACACTACGACGCTGTATCAGATTTGCATGTTCATGATGTCCTGATAGGCAGAAACCAGTTTGTTACGCACCTGAATCGTGGCCTGAAAACCGATATTCGCTTTTTGCGATGCAACCATCACATCAGACAAACTGACCTTGTCATCGCCGAGTGCAAATTTTGAACCAAGGTCAGCAGCCGTTTTCTGGGAAGTATTTACCGCATCCAATTGTGCTTTCAGGGCATCAGCAAATCCCGGTTTTGCTATCACCGTTGGATCTGCCGCGACAGCCGACACACCGCCCTGAGGACGCGTCGCCGCGGCCTTGAGTTGGCTGATCATCGCTTCGATTCGGCCGGAATCGATCATTGAAGTTTTCATGGATAGCTCATTCCTGTCATCGCAAAACCGCCTGTACCGATCAAGTCTGGTAGGCAACGCGGTTTTTTCACATTCATACAGTAACATCCGAAATACTGTGCAGCGGGACGAGAACCCAAGCAAATCCTCTTCTGTTCCCTAGATTGAATACGGGCGACTAAACGACAATCGAGGTTAAAGTAAAATTGCATCTAGGAAATTATGAAGTCCGCAATCACTAAACGCACCACCCCGGGAGTCTCATCATGGCTGTAGCCGCTGACGGCAGCGTCATACCGAATCCGCTGGTTAGTTTTGGCGAGTCTCAGGGCGGACGCAACTTATTGCTGATGCTGGGGGCGGCTATCGTGCTCGCCGTTATGGCCGGTGTCTTGATGTGGAGCCAGCAACCCGAGTATCGGGTTCTGTTCTCCAACTTCTCGGACCGCGATGGCGGCGCCATCGTCACCCAGCTTCAGCAAATGAATGTTCCCTACAAATTCGCTGAAGGTGGCGGCGCTATCCTGGTGCCAGCCGACCAGGTCCATGATGCGCGTTTGCGCATTGCCGCGATGGGCTTGCCCAAAGGTGGCAATGTGGGTTTTGAGTTGATGGAAAACCAAAAACTCGGGGTATCCCAATTTCTCGAACAGGTCAATTTTCAACGCGCACTAGAAGGTGAACTAGCCCGTTCGATTCAATCGATAGGTGTCGTTGAATCAGCTCGCGTGCATCTGGCGATGCCAAAGGCGTCCGTATTCGTACGCGATCAGCAAAAACCGACCGCCTCGGTGGTGCTGAACTTGCATCCGGGTCGCCCTCTGAGCGAACAGCAAGTGAGTGCAATCGTTCATCTGGTCGCCAGCAGTGTGCCCGAACTCCCTCCGGGCAATATCAGCGTCATTGACCAAAACGGTAGCCTGTTATCGGACACCAGCAAAGCCGCCAAAGCCAATGGCCTTGACCCTACCCAGCTCAAATATGTGCAGGAAATCCAGCAGAATATTGTGCGTCGGATTGAGTCCATCATCACCCCGATCGTCGGGCCAAACAACGTCCGCGCGGAAGCCACTGCCGACATCGACTTTTCTACCAGTGAGCAGGCCGCCGAAACCTACAAGCCGAACAGCCCGCCCAACCAATCCACCATGCGCAGTCAGCAAAGCAGCGAATCACAGGGCAGCAGTACAGCAACAGGAGGAGTGCCGGGCGCATTGTCCAACCAACCGGCAGCCAACGCCACAGCGCCGATTAATCCGCCTGCCCCCGTAGCGGGAGCGCCAGGGGCAACCGCAACGGCCGCTACCCCGTCGCAAAAAGATATGACAGTCAATTACGAAGTCGACAAAACGGTTCGCTATGTTCAGCAACCAATGGGCGGCGTGAAGCGCGTGTCAGTTGCGGTGGTCGTCAATTACAAGCAAGTCGTCGACAAGACTGGTAAGGTCACGGCAACCCCACTGACTGAAGCTGAACGGATGCAAATTACCGACCTGGCGAAAGAAGCAATGGGATTTAACAAGGATCGTGGCGATACGCTCAACGTCGTTAACACGGCCTTCGCTGGCGTACCGAAAGAAATTTTTCCAGAAGTACCCATTTGGAAAAAGCCAGAAATGATCCAGCTAGCGAAAGAACTGGGCAAATATTTGGTCGGTGGCATCGTGTTGCTGTACCTGTTCTTTGGCGTGCTGCGGCCAATGCTGAAAAAAATCAATGCGCCACCCTCGAAGATCAATACGGTAGTCGATGACGAGCCCGACGAGCCTGAAACGCCGGAGATGCGAGCAGCACACGAGGCAGAGCACATGGTCGAAGTTCAGGCTGAAACTGCCACCTTGAGTTATCAGCAAAATCTGGACTTGGCAAAGCAGTTGGCCAAGGACGATCCAAAAGTTGTCGCCAACATTGTCAAGAACTGGGTGAGCGGAAATGAGTGACGATGGTGTGCATAAAGGTGCCGTGCTGATGCTCGCCCTGGGTGAGGACGAAGCCGCCGAAGTCATGAAATTTCTCAGTCCGCGTGAGGTGCAAAAACTCGGTGCGGCGATGTCGACCATGAAGGCCATCAGTCACGACGAGCTGGACGCGGTACTGAAAAGCTTTCGTGTAGAGACCGAGTCGAGTTCTGCGCTGGGGCTCGATTCCGACGAATACATTCGTACCGTGCTGACCAAAGCACTCGGCGACGACAAGGCATCTTCGTTGCTCAACCGTATTCTGGGAGCACGCGACGCCAGCGGCATTGAGGGTCTCAAGTGGATGGATTCGCAGTCGGTCGCCGAGCTGATCCGTAACGAGCACCCACAAATTATCGCAACGATTCTGGTTCACCTCGAGCGCTATCACGCCTGCGAAGTACTGGACCACTTTACCGAACGCTTACGCAATGATGTGGTGCTCCGTATTGCCACGCTTGATGGCGTTCAGCCCGCCGCCTTGCGCGAGTTGAACGAAGTACTGACCAAGCTATTGACCGGCAACGAGAGCTTGAAGAAAAAGCCGATGGGCGGTATCCGTGCCGCAGCAGAAATCCTCAACTTCCTGTCCGGCGAAAACGAACAATCCGTCATCGCCAACCTGAAGAACTACGACAGTGACATGGCGCAAAAAATCATGGACGAAATGTTCGTCTTCGACAACATCATGGACATTGATGACCGAGGCATTCAAGTCATTCTGCGCGAAGTCCAGTCCGAGTCACTCATCGTTGCCCTCAAGGGCGCAAATGTCGACTTGCGAGAAAAGATATTCAAGAACATGTCCAGTCGCGCCGCCGAAATGATGCGTGAGGACCTCGAATCGAAAGGTCCTGTCCGACTTTCCGAAGTAGAAGCCCAGCAGAAAGAAATCCTGCAAGTGGTACGCCGCTTGTCCGACGAAGGCCAAATCCAGCTAGGCGCAAAAGGAGATGATGCGTATGTCTGACGCGATTATTCCGAAAGAGCGCCAAACGGCTTACCAGCGCTGGGAAATGGATTCGTTTGGGGACAGTCGCCCAAGCGTACAAAAGCCCGTCATTCCGCCACCCCCACCGGTGGCGCGCGTGACCATCGAAGAACAAGCCGCCATTCGCGAAGAAGCGCAGATCAAAGGTCACGCCATTGGTCTCACCGAAGGCCGTGACGAGGGCTTGCGCTTGGGACGCGAGGAAGCCCATGCCGACATCGACCATCTGCGCCAAATTGCCATCACGCTCGGCAGCGAGGCCTCGCGCGCCGATGAACTGATTTCTGCTGATGTCATGCATCTGGCACTCGACCTTGCTCAGGCCATGCTAAAAACTGCACTGGAAATCAAACCCGAGCTGGTCTTGCCGATCGTCGCTGAAGCCATCCGGTATTTGCCGAACGTACAGCAACCGGCGCTGCTCTACTTGCACCCGGACGACGCCGTATTGGTGCGCGAAGAAATGCATGACGAACTCGAGAAAGCCGGCTGGCGCCTCGTCGAAGACAATCAGATGTACCGCGGTGGTTGCCGCATCGACACCGCCAGCAACCAGATCGATGCCAGTATCGAGACACGCTGGCAGCGCCTGACCGAGGCGCTCGGAAAAACGCCCGGCTGGCTCAAGGAATAACCATGCAACAAGCACGCAGCCAGCGCTGGCAGGCTTACCTGCGCGATTGCAGCGAATTGCTGCAAATCGCTCAACCGATGCAGGTTTCAGGCCGTGTCACCCGCGTGGCTGGATTGGTCATGGAAGCAATTGGATTGCGACTTGCCGTGGGCAGTGCCTGTACCGTACCGCTGCCCAATGGAGCCCGTATCGAGGCCGAAGTCGTTGGCTTCGACAATGACCGCCTGTTCTTGATGCCCCAAAGTGATGTCGAGGGCGTTGTTCCCGGCACCCGAGTATTCCCGGTCGAGGCGGTGCAATCTCTGCCGCGTGCCGGTTCGGTCAACCACCCGCGCCGACGTCCGAGCGACCGAGGCCGCCATTTGCCCGTCGGCGATGAACTGCTAGGCCGGGTGCTCGATGGCGCTGGCCGGCCACTCGATACGCTTGGCCCGCTCGATGCCAGCTCGGCCGCACCGCTCAATGTTCGCGCCGCCAATCCGCTGACGCGTGCGCCCATCGTCGACATTCTCGATGTGGGTGTCCGCGCCATCAACAGCATGTTGACCGTAGGACGGGGTCAACGCATGGGGCTATTCGCCGGTTCCGGTGTCGGCAAAAGTGTGTTGCTCGGCATGATGGCGCGCTACACCACCGCCGACGTCATCGTCGTCGGCCTGATCGGTGAGCGCGGCCGCGAAGTCAAGGAATTCATCGAGCAGATCCTCGGGCCGGAAGGTCTGGCGCGCTCGGTCGTCGTGGCGGCACCTGCAGACACGCCACCGCTGATGCGCCTGCAAGGCGCCGCCTACACGACCGCCATCGCCGAACATTTTCGCGACCAGGGAAAACATGTGCTGATGATCATGGATTCGCTGACCCGGTACGCGATGGCGCAACGCGAAATTGCTTTGGCCATTGGTGAGCCTCCCGCTACAAAAGGTTATCCACCGTCGGTATTCGCCAAATTGCCCGCCTTGGTCGAGCGGGCGGGCAATGGCCGCGAAGGCGGCGGTTCGATCACCGCTTTCTACACCGTGCTGACCGAGGGTGACGATCAGCAGGATCCTATCGCCGATGCCGCCCGCGCCATCCTCGATGGCCATATCGTACTGAACCGGCAATTAGCCGAAGCCGGCCACTATCCCGCCATTGATATTGAGCAGTCGATCAGCCGTGCGATGCACAGCATCACCACGCCGGAACATCAAAAATTAACACGTCGCCTCAAGCAACTGTATTCGCGCTACCAGCGCAACCGCGACCTGATCAGCGTCGGTGCCTATAGCGCCGGTTCCGATCCTGTACTCGACGAAGCCATCTTGCTCAACACCCGTATTGAAGATTTTTTGCAACAAGACATTCGTGAGCGCGCCACCATAAGCGAAAGCATGACCCAACTCTCCAGCTTGTTCGGAGGATGAAACCACCAATGCACCGCCGATAATCCATCATGGCTACTTCCTCCGCAATCGATACCCTGATCGAACTCGCCGTCAAGGACACGGATGAAGCGGCCAAACGTCTGGGCCTCGCAATCCGCGCCTGTGAGGAAGTCGAGCAGAAAATGACATTGCTGACCCAATACCGTGAGGATTACGCCAACAGGTTTCAGCACAGTCTTTCAGTCGGTTTGAGCCCGTCAGGTTATCGTAATTTTCAGCTTTTTATCGACAAGCTTGACGGCGCGATTGCCAGCCAGCAGTTGGTCCTGCTTGATGCCAAACGCCGCATAGAAGAAGCGCGTGCTGCATGGCAATCAAGCGAACGCAAGCGTATGTCCTACGGTACTCTGGCAAGTCGTGCGCTCAAAGTGGCACAGCAAAAAGAAGCCAAACGCGACCAAAAAGCCATGGATGAACATGCTGCGCGTGCAATTCTTTACAAACGATAAAACCACTTCGGGCAGTCATCATGCAAAACAAGTCGATCATGAATACGTTGGCGCCTGTTGTCAGCACAGCGGCCACTCAGTCACGACCACCAGAAAAAAATGTGCCTGACCAGCAGTTCACTCAAATGCTGTCGCGTCAAATGAACGACCGTGCCGCCACAAAATCAGCGACCAAACCTGTCGATGTCCCCAAGGAGGTAACGGCAAAATCACCTGACGCATCGAAAGCAGCCGACACCAGTGCGCCTGCCACCATCGACAGCACCAATAGCGCTGTCCAACCAGAAACAGACAAGCCAGCCAAAGCAGAAAAATCCGCTACCGATACAAAAGACAAGCCGGACAATAACGCGATCGCACTACCTGTCAGCAGTACCGATGCGACCCTCATTGCCTCGGCTGCCATCATGGCGCTGGTCGCCAATGCAGGTGTTCCAGCTGAAGCTGCAACTGCAGCGACGGCAGGATCTGCAGCGGCGGCGGCGTTAGCAGCAGCAACAGCGCCCTCCTCCGCGAAGCTGGCAAAACCGGCGATCGAACCAGCCATCCTCGCAAGCAGCAAACGTATAGACCCACGCGCAATGCCTGACGATGGCCCGAGCGATGCAGTAGTGCGGGAATTGGTCGCCAAAGGCACGGGCGAATTCGCTAACGTCCTGCAATCTGCCAAGACGCTCACTACCGATAAAGGCGTTGCTCTGGTGCGACTCGTCGAGCAACCGATCGCCGGCATCGGGCTCCAACCGGTCCAGCAAACTGCCTTGACGATGGCCGCTCCGGCGGGCGTCCATCCGGGTAACAGTCTGGCGCCACAAGTCAACAATGACGCTTGGAATCAGGCATTGGGTCAGCGAATGGTCTGGATGGTCGCCGGCGCAGAACAGTCCGCCACGCTGACCTTGAATCCCCCCGACCTCGGTCCTTTGCAGGTTGTGCTGAATGTCTCCAACGGTCAGGCCGACGCCAGTTTTTTTGCAGCGCAACCCGAAGTGCGTCAGGCGCTCGAGGCAGCGTTGCCGAAATTGCGTGAGATGCTCGGTGAAGCCGGTATCTCGCTGGGTCAGGCCAATGTCAGTTCCGGTAGTCCGAACCCGCAAAGCAACTCAGAGCGCAACGACAACGGTACGCGCAGGAGCGCGCCGTCGGGCGTGTCTGGCACCACAGCCGTGACGGCACGCCGTATCACGTCTAGCGGCAATGGCATGGTCGACACCTTTGCCTGACGTTGGCCGTCGCAGACAAATGACTCCTTGTGAGGTCGTCACGTAACCATTTCTCGCGTACCATGGCGAGGCAAAAACCGGCACCCGTACATGCGACAATCTGCACTGTGTTAGGTGCTCTTTTCGACGCATCTGGTGTCGTCTTTTTTTTCAATAATGGTTACTGAAAGTTCAGTGCAGTTCACAAGGAAACAAGATGGCGACAGCACCTAAACCAGCCGCTCCAGCAGCAGACGACGCTACTGGCGGCAAAAAGAAATCGAAGCTCAAGCTGATCATCATCGCGGTCGTGGTGCTGGCAATCGTCGGCGGCGCGGCGGGCTACTTCCTGCTGATGAAAAAAGCCAAGCCTGCCGGCGAGCACGTAGCAGAAGAGTCCCATGAGCCCGCCAAAGCACCGGTTTTTCTGGTACTGGATCCATTTACAGTCAACCTCCAACAAGAGAATGGCGACCAATACTTGCAAGTTGCAATGACTGTTCAGGTTGCTGATGACAAGCAATCCGAAGCAATCAAGGTCTATTTGCCCCAAGTGCGTAGTCGTGTTCTGATGGTTCTGTCGAGCAAAAAGGCGTCAGAAATCAATACTCCAGAAGGGAAGAAGCAACTGGCTGAAGACATCATCGGGCAAATCAAGCAGCCTTTTTCAGAGCACGGGAAGCCGCAAAAAGTCAACGACGTGTTTTTCACCTCCTTTGTGATTCAGTAACAGGCTATGGCTGACAATTTCCTTTCGCAAGAAGAAGTCGATGCACTGCTCAAGGGCGTCAACGGCGACCAGGACGACGTGCATGCACAGGAGGATCATTCTGGTGTGCGGCCGTACAATCTGGCCACGCAAGAGCGCATCGTGCGTGGCCGCATGCCGACGCTGGAAATCATCAACGAACGATTTGCACGCTTGCTACGGATTGGCCTGTTTAATTTTTTGAGACGCAGTGCCGAAGTATCCATCGGTCCGGTGCGCGTGTCGAAGTACAGTGAGTTCATCCGCAATCTGGTGGTGCCTACCAATCTGAATCTGGTACACATGAAGCCGCTGCGCGGCACCGTACTGATGGTGTTCGATCCAAATCTGGTATTCCTGATTGTCGACAACCTGTTCGGTGGCGATGGTCGTTTCCATACCCGGGTCGAAGGACGCGATTTCACTCAGACAGAACAACGCATTATCCAGCGTATTCTCGCCATCGTTTTCGAAAACTATTCAAAATCATGGGAACCGGTCTATCCGGTAGAGTTTGAATACATTCGCTCCGAAATGAATACCCAGTTTGCCAATATCGCCACGCCCAACGAAGTCGTGATCTGCACCACCTTCACGATCGAACTTGGCCCGGTCAGCGGCGAAATGCACTTCTGCATACCGTATTCAACCATCGAACCGATCCGCGACATACTCACCAGCAGCCTGCAAGGCGAGACGCTGGAAGTGGATAAACGCTGGATCCGTCTGATGACGCAACAGATTCAGACCGCCGAGGTCGAAATCATTGCCGATTTTGGTGTCGCCCGAAGCAACTTCGGAGATATCCTGAACATGCGGGTTGGCGACATCATTCCGCTGACCGTACCAGAAATCGTTCTGGCAAAAGTCGATGGCGTGCCGGTGATGGAATGCACGTACGGCAAACTCAATGGACAATATGCACTAAGGGTCGAGAAATTACTGGCCCATAGTTCAACCGACGCACTGCATGGAGATGACAATGGCTGACAACGACGAACAACAGGCAGCAGAAGACGACTGGGGCGCGGCAATTGCCGAGCAAGAGCAAGCTGAAAAAGCAGCGCTCAACGCCCAACCGGCCAGCGCCAGCGTATTCCAGGAATTCGCTGGCTCCAGCAAGACTGCCACCCACAACGATATTGATTTCATCCTCGATATCCCGGTCCAACTCACCGTCGAACTGGGGCGCACGAAAATCGCTATCAAAAACTTGTTGCAGTTGGCACAAGGTTCGGTAGTCGAGCTCGACGGCCTGGCCGGCGAGCCGATGGATGTATTGGTCAACGGGTGCCTGATTGCCCAAGGTGAAGTCGTGGTGGTCAATGACAAGTTCGGCATTCGGCTGACCGACATCATCTCGCCGGCCGAGCGCATCAAAAAGCTCAACCGATGAAACGGTACGGGCTGCTATTTCCGGCGCTGCTGGCAGCGCCGGAAATTTTCGCACAAGCGGCTACGGTGGCAGTACCTGCCGCTGCAACGACATCCACCGTGACCTCCCCTGGCAGCATGCTACAGGTCATGGTCGGCCTAATGGTCGTGCTGGGTCTGCTGATCGCGGTTGCCTGGTCGATGAAAAAAATGGGCGCGGGCAAACATACGGCAGCGGGAGCACTGAAAATCGTTGGCGGTGTCAGCGTCGGCAACCGCGAGCGAATTTTGGTCGTTGAGGTAGCCGACCAATGGATCGTGGTCGGTGTCACGCCAACGTCGATCAATGCATTGTCGACGATGCCGAAACAGGAGGGCGTCGAGCTCTCCGCTACAGCGCCACTGGCAAAGAATTTCTCGGACTGGCTCAAGCAGACCATAGACAAACGCAAGACTGAGCAACGCAACACTTCCGGACTGGACAATGCACATTAAGTTGTTGACCATCCTGCGCTGGAGCGCAGTGGCCTTGATCGCCTTACCGTTGTTTGCTTATGCCCAGCAATCCGGGCTGCCCGCCCTGACCAGTACGCCGACAGCCGGCGGCGGACAAAACTATACGCTGAGTCTGCAAACGCTACTGCTGCTGACCTCTCTGTCCTTTCTACCGGCGGCGCTGCTGATGATGACCAGCTTCACGCGCATCATCATCGTGTTGTCGCTCCTGCGCCAGGCACTCGGCACACAATCAGCACCTCCCAACCAGGTCATGGTCGGCCTGGCGCTGTTCCTGACATTGTTTGTCATGGGTCCGGTGCTCGACAAGATTTATGCCGATGCGTATCTGCCACTACAAGAAAACAAAATCACGATGACTCAGGCCATGGAGCGCGGTATCGCACCGCTGAAAGCCTTCATGATGAAGCAGACACGCCAGACTGACTTGGCCCTGTATGTCAAGATGTCCAACAGCCCTGCGCTGCAGGGCCCCGAAGACGTGCCGTTGCGCATTCTGGTGCCGGCCTTCGTCACCAGCGAACTCAAAACAGCCTTCCAGATCAGCTTTGCAATTTTTATCCCGTTTCTGATCATCGACATGGTCGTCGCCAGCGTGTTGATGTCAATGGGGATGATGATGGTGTCGCCGTCCATTGTGTCGCTGCCGTTCAAGATCATGTTGTTTGTCCTCGTTGATGGCTGGCAGTTGCTCATCGGCTCGCTGGCACAAAGTTTTTACTAGGAGCTGTCAATGACACCTGAAAGCGTTATGTCCATGGGCAGGCATGCAATGGAAGTCACACTGATGGTGGCCTCACCGCTGCTGATGGTGGCGCTGGCCATCGGTCTGATCGTGAGTATTTTTCAGGCCGCGACCCAGATCAACGAACAGACTCTGTCGTTCATTCCAAAACTGGTAGGCATTTTTGTCACGCTCATCATCGCCGGTCCATGGATGCTGTCGATCATGCTCGACTACATGCGCGAAATGTTCACCGGCATTCCGTCGATGATCGGCTAAGCAACATCTGCCACCAGCATGCTCAACATTAGCTCCGCCGAACTCAATGCCCTGATCACTGGCTTCCTGTGGCCCTTGACGCGCATTCTCGGATTGATTGCCGTCGCCCCGCTGTTCAGCAATGCGAGCGTGCCTCGACGCACCAAAGTCGGACTGGGTATTTTGCTGGCGATGATCGTCGCGCCGTTGGTGCAAGTACCCGCTGGACTGGAACCGATGTCGATGCAGGGTTTGCTGATCCTGATGCAGCAACTACTGATCGGGATTGCCATGGGCTTTACGATGAGGATCATTTTTTCGGCCGTCGAAATGGCCGGCGAGGTGTCGAGCATGACGATGGGTCTGGGTTTTGCCACTTTTTTTGATCCGCAATCACGTGGTCGTTCGAACGCCGTCAGTCAGTTCCTTGGCTTGTTGGTACTGATGGTTTATCTGGCGGCCAATGTCCATCTTGCTTTGCTGGCGACGCTGGTTGACAGTTTCACCACCATGCCGATCACCGTTGGACCAATGACCGGCAATATCGCCGAACAGGTTGTGCGCTGGGGTGGGCGCCTGTTCAGCGCAGGGCTGCAATTATCCCTTCCGATTGTCGCCGCGCTGCTGATCACCAACGTCGCGCTCGGCATTCTGACGCGCGCCGCGCCTTCACTCAATCTGTTTGGTAT
Organism: Minisyncoccia bacterium; assembly: GCA_047621345.1. Lineage (GTDB taxonomy): Bacteria > Pseudomonadota > Gammaproteobacteria > Burkholderiales > Burkholderiaceae_D > Actimicrobium. Next base: position 37,964 of record JBLHLW010000013.1, read on the forward strand.
CGGTTTTCCGATCACGCTAGCTATTGGCTTCGTCATGCTCGGCCTGATCCTGCCGTACCTGACAGCGCCGATACTCGGTCTTTTCGAAGAGACCATCAACAAGATCCGCCAACTGACAGGTGGTTAATTTGCAAGGAACCGTGCCATGAAAAACCTTTCCAGCCTCTGCATCTTGCTACTGGGAGCCAGCATCTTGTCAGCCAGTGCGTCAACACCGCTGGTGGCAAAGAACATGAATGTCGTGGAAGAAAAGCGCAATGTGATCGTCAATCTTGATGCCGGCAGTGCAGCAGAGCTCGGACGCGGTCGTGAATTCAATGGATTGAAAGGGCGCACACGCGATTTTCAAGGCCAGAGCGTGCCGCTTTATGCAATATCGGACGGCTCAATCTCGGCGGGTCGTTTCTTGCGATTAGTGCAGTTCGACGGACAATTGGCCGGCACCTTGCAATGTCAACTAGTCCAGCTTGGTAACAGCCCGGACTTGCCCGGCGTAAAGCTGGTGGTACTGGCGCAGCAATGTGCGATCGTGCGACTCAATCACTAAGTTGCACAGGTTGGCGTGCTTTGAACAGAACGCCGACCATTTCCTCTTCCTTCCCGACAGAACGACAGAGGTAATTGCTCACCGTTCTGTACTGAATCCCATCCCGATCCATGCGTCAACCGCTACGGGCCCGGCACTTCTGTATGCGAAACATCCTCTCAATGTTGAAACGCACCAAGAATTATTGGACCCAGGACGCCTGAATGGAACCCTTCATGTGTTTTTTTTACTCATTAAGAATATGCGCATCTACGCTTTTGTAGAAGCGTATTGAATGCCTATCCGCAGTTGCACCGGCATTGAAAATACAATACGACCCTGGTTAAAAAGACCTTATCTGGCATTGCGGAACCGTCGAAACAGGATTACTTGCTTAGTCGTAGAAAATCACATCAAATTTTTTATAGGAGCATCATGAAAATTCCAGCAAATCATGCAACACGCCCACCAACACCAACGAGCGAGAATGACAATCGGCCGACAACGGCTGGCGAAGGGAGTCACGCGACATTGCATGCCCAGACTACACCTCCTGCCACAGGCCAGCGCAACGCTCCCCGCCAATCTGCCCAACGACTGGCGCTGCTAAATGAAATAAGAGAAGTCCAGCCAAAAGCAACGAGATCAAAACGCGTAGCGTTTGCTCCAGACGTGTCGATTCAGACAATTGATCGAGTACTTGGGGACGATAAAAAATCGAGAAAATATCCTGCAACAAGAACACGTGGCTTAGTAGATCCAGTCAGAACTGCCGTGACTGCTGTTGAAACGAGTAATCAACAGGCTCCGGCACCTCAGGCTGTACGTAGCCCGGTATCATCTCGGACACCAGTAGCACAAACTGCCGCAACTGCTGGCCGAACGGACACGCAACCAATCGCACCAGTGCGTCGTCCATCGATATGATCGGTGTCATCACCACAAGGTGAAGTTGCCGCATCTACTGTTTCATTGATAAGAAATCATCGTTCGCGGCGTTTCTCATTGGCAAGCTCAAGCGGCGTTGTTCCGCTTGCTGGGATTAGGAAGATCCGCTGTGAGGACGATCTATGCTTTCGAGGTTGGGCTCAAACCCCAAGCCCAGATTAGTTGATGTAGTTGAACAATGACAAATTGGCGATCTTGACGAAAGACTGCTGGGCAGCCTGCAAGGTCAGCTGATTTTGCGTCAACTCGCTCACCGCTTTTGCATAATCGAGATCCTGCAAGTTAGATAACGTCGATGCATATTGCAGGCTGCGGTTATCGCCCTCGGTATCGAGCGTATCGAGCTCCTGCAAGCGTGCGCCTCCCGCAGCGCGCACGTTCAACGCTGTGTCCAGCGCTGCACTGACATTGTTGTTCGCCGAACTCAGACTGGCAGTCAGATTGGTCTTGGCAGTCGCCGTAGTGGCTGGCGTATTTAACGCTGTAATCAAGTCCCCGATGGTCTTGAAGATGCTCTGCGCATTCGGGTTAATGTTGTACTTGTTGCCGCTGGCTGGCGCGCCACTGGCTGTAAACTGCAGACCGTCAAAGGCAATGGTCTGCGGATCAGTTGTGTAGTTGGCAGATGCTGGCAATGCGCTGAGCTTGTTTGGATCTTTGCTCAAATCGTAGACCTTGAAGCTGGTGACACCGGCCGCGGTGGTGAAGTCGATACTGTAATTGTGTTTTGTCAACAGAGTCGCATCGGTCACGGTTGCTGCGCTGATCGCACCAGCGCCGGTGGCGCTGTTGCTGATGTCCGGTGTCACCGAGACGCTATCATCGCCACTCTTAATATTCTGGAATATCGCACTGCCGGCATCATTGGTCGATAGTTGTCTGGAGGTACTAACCTGCAACAGCCGCTGGCCCTGATCGCCGTTATAGATCGCAGTGGTTCCCGCCACATCGGTAAAAGGTGCTGTCGTGTTCTGGAAGCCACCAAAAATGTAATTGCCAGTGCTGTCGCGGCTGTTGGCAATTCCCATCAGTTCCTGATAGCGACCTGCCAGTTCGCTGGCCATGTACTGGCGCTGACTATCATCGAGCGCACCATTGCCTGCAGCGATCGTCAGCGTCTTGACGTTTTGCAGCAGCGTCGTGTAATTGCCAAGAATGCTTTCCTGAAGGGACAGCGCGCTCTTCGCCGTATCGCGATTCGCCGCAAACTGGGTGTTGACGTCAATCGCCTGCGACACCGTCAGCGCTGCTGCAGCCGCCACCGGATCATCAGCCGGCGTCAGGATGCGCTTACCGGACGCAATCTGCGTCTGCTTTTGCGCCACGCTAGATTGCAGGTCGCTGATTCTGGTGCTGGCGTTGTCATAAAAAGCGGCGGTACTAATACGCATGATTTAAACTCCTATCGGCCAAGGCTGAGCAAGACATCAAACAGCGTACTGGCGGTTTGCATGATTTTTCCGGCAGCCTGATAGGCCTGCTGGTAGCGCAACAGATTGCTGGCTTCTTCATCGAGATTGACACCGGATTGTGACTGCTGGATCGCCAACACACTATCAACCAGTTTGCCTTCCGACGCCGCATTGGCCATTACTTCGCGGGTCTTGTTGCCAACGTTGTTGACCATCAGGCCGAACGCGCCTGATAGCGTCGTGCTGGCTTGACCGCCGACGCCGACAAGCAGGTTCTTGGTTTGCAGTGCTCCAAGGGCCACCGCATTGCGGCTGTCGCCGGTTGCTACGCCAGTGGTGTTGGACTTGATCGTGAACGTGTCACCTTCGAGCGGTGCGCCGGTGATATTAAAACTAATGCCACTGAAAGCAGAAATGTCCGCTCCAGAGACATAAGTGATCGGCGTGGCCAGCGAGGCGGGCACCGTATCAAGTGTGCCGTTACTATACTTGAGCGTCAACGGCAAGGTCGGTGGCGAAGTCAGGAACGGGGCACTGACAACGCCAGCGCTGATCTTGCCATTGCCACCATTGGTCGAGGTCGAGGCCAGCACGACCGGTGCGGCCGCTGCAATTTCAGTCGTGTCAGTCAGATTTACTGCAATGCTACCGGCGGCAGCGATGGTCGGACGCACGAGAAAGCTGCTGTTTGCTGCCATTGTCCCGGCACCAACCGAGAAGGTGATGCCGTCGACTGCGCTAGGTGGCGGAAACGCACCTTGATAGGCTTTCACGTTATCGCTTAACCGCGTGACTGTGTAATTGGTACCGTCATAGGCAACGCTGTAGTCACTGGCTTTCAATGCGACAGCATCGGTCGACGACGCAATCGTTGCGCCAACGACCGGGTTGCTGGCGGAATTATTACTATTGGGCGAAACAACTGGTCCGTCGACAGTAAAAAAATTCTTACCGGGGTTGCCATTTTGATCGACCCCGAGTTTCGACTGCTCATTGAAGCTGGTGGCCAGTCCGATCGCGATGCGGCCCAACTCGTTGCGGGCAGGATCAAGCGAGTTAGTCCGAAAGTCGAGCAAACCACCAAGTGTGCCGCCGCTGATCGACGAGTCCGGCAAATTCAGCAGAGTGCTACCGTTTTTGTACGCAACGACCAGTTTGCTGGCATCGGTTTGCGAAGTTGCAATGCTCAGAGAGAACGTCGTGGCGCCGACAACGATCGGCTGACCGTTGCCAATACTGACGTTGTAACCGCTGCCAGGCTGATTGTCTACCGTAACCTTGACCAGCTTGCTCAGTTCGGAAACGATCTGGTCGCGCTGATCAAGCAAGTCGTTGGGCGGCGCACCACCATCACCGGAGCTCGCCTTTTCGATCGCATCATTGAGCTTGGCTATTTGCTGGCCATAGGCATTGATTGAACCGACATTGCTAATGATCTGCGCATTAACGCCATCACCGATCTGAGCCAACTGACCGTCGAGACTCTTGAACCGAGCCGCCAGCGACTCGCCTGCAGACAACATGGTCTGACGTTGCGCTGCACCGTTGGGCGCTGCGGCCAGACCCTGTACATTGTTGAAAAAATTACTGAGGGTTGGCGACAGACCGGTCGAGGAATCGGCAAGCAAATTATTGATCTGCGAGACCTGCGTGGAATAGGCATCCAGACTGGCCTTGCTGGTCTGCGCGGAATTGACGCGGGTAGCAGTGTAAGCGTCGTATACCCGCTGAATCGATGCCACTGTTGTGCCCTGCCCGACAAAGCCATCTCCCGAACTCTGTCCGCCGGCAGAAGTCTGAATCACGACCTGGCGACTGTAACCGGGCGTCGCCGCGTTGGCGATGTTATGTCCAGTCGTGGTCACCCCAAGCTGGGCTGCCAGTAATCCGCTTTGACCAACGCTGAGTATATTGCCCATGATAGTTATCTTCTTTCCGGTGACTTGACTGTTGACGGCAGCGCCGCCGGAAACTTGAGCGCAGACCCGTTAGGCCAATAATGAATTCTTGATGATGCTGGCCACTTTGGCAGCGTACAGCGGATCGGTGGCATAGCCAGCGCGTTGCAAGCTCTGCGCAAAACCGGTCGCATCAGTGACATTGGCCATCACGTTCTTGTAACGCGGATTATTGGTGATCAGGCGACCGTAGTCCTTGAAGGCGTCCGCATACGAGTCATAGGCGCGAAATTTTTCAATCCGGCTGTGCGCGACGCCGTTGACGTACTCGGTAGTTCTGGCCTCCACAACCTTGCCTTCCCACCCTGCTCCGGCTTTAATGCCAAACAGATTGTGGCTGGTCTTGCCATTCGTGGCGATGATTTCTTTCTTTCCCCAGCCAGTTTCCAGCGCGGCCTGACCCAGCATGAACTTGGCGGGAATACCCGTGTCGCGACTGGCTTTTTCAGCCTCGGCACCGAACTTGTCCTGAAACGCCTTCACATGGGTGGGTTGAGCTGGAAAGCTGCTGCGTACCGGAACTGTCAAGGCCGGCAAGCCGGCCTCAAACGAATTCTTCAACGGCGTGACTGGCTTCTGCATCGACGGGAGGAGCGTCGATTCATTGAGCGCACCGGTGGCCGGCGTCGAGGTCACCACCGACAATTGCCGGAACAGCACATCGGCCAAGCCAACGCCACGTTTGGCGAGATTTTCACTGAGCTTCTGGTCCATCATCGCAGTGTAGGTCTTGGTTTCCGAGTTATCCATCAAGCCGTCCGCCGGCGTCGCATCGCGCATACTTTTCATGATCATGTTCATGAAGAGCGCCTCGAACTGCTTGGCCGAGGCCTTGATCGCCTCAGGTGAATTTTGCTTGGCACCTTGCTGCAGCTTGCCGATTTCTTTTGCATCGAACGCAAGCTGGTCTGCTGATAAACCGATTTGATTGATAGCCATCGTCGCTCCGATCAGATAATTTCAAGTTCGGCACGCAACGCGCCCGATGCTTTCATGGCTTGCAAGATAGCCAGCAAGTCTTGTGGTGTTGCGCCGATCGCATTGAGTGCCTTGACTACCTCGGCCAGCGACGCACCCGCCTTGAGCAGCAAGACCTTGCCAGGCTCCTTGGTAATGTCAATTTGTGAATTTTGTACCGACACGGTCTGGCCAGCGGCCAATGCATTGGGCTGAGAGACTGTAGTGTTGGTACCAATTACTACCGACAAGTTGCCATGCGCCACCGCACAAGCATCCAGTGTTACCGCCTGGTTCATCACGATCGATCCGGTGCGAGCGTTGAGGATAATCTTGGCACTACCCTGAGCAGGTGTGAGCGTCAAACTTTCGAGGGCACCAAGGAAGGATACCCGTTCATCAGCACCCATGGGCGCGTTGACCTTGATCACACGACCATCCTGCGCAGCAGCGGTATTCGGACCGAAGCGACTGTTGACGGCATCAACCACCAGACTGGCCGTCGAAAAATCAGACTCTTTCAATTCAAGAAAAATCGCATTGCCCTCTTGGAGGCTGTTGGCTACAGCACGCTCGACAGTCGCACCGGCGGATATGCGACCAACACTCAGGTGATTGATCTGCGCTTTCGCCCCCGGTGCGGCGGCCCCTACGCCACCGACAATCAAGCTACCCTGCCCCATGGCATAGATTTGGCCATCGGCACCTTTCAGCGGAGTCATCAACAACGTACCGCCGCGCAGACTTTTCGCATTGCCCATCGACGACACGGTGATGTCAAGCGTCTGGCCAGGCCGGGCGAACGCCGGCAAGGACGTAGTGACCATCACCGCGGCAACGTTCTTCAATTGCAGCGTCGTCGCTGCCGGTAAATTGACACCCATACCTTGCAGCATGCTGATGACGCTTTGTACTGTAAACGGCGTCTGCGTCGTCTGGTCACCACTGCCATCGAGACCAACGACCAAACCATAACCAAGCAGCTGATTCTGTCGCACACCCTGAATACTGGCGAGGTCCTTGAGGCGTTCGGCATGGACCACTGGCGCGCTGCACAAGCCGGCGGCACACGTTAGTGCGAGAAAAATTTTGGCCAGCGTCTGGGGGGTCATGATGTTCCTTTTAGAGCGGAATGACGCTTAGAAAAAAGCGCGTCAGCAGCCCCATCATCTCGGCCGGGTCGATGTGGGTATTAGTACGATATTCAACGCGGGCATCAGCTACCTGAGTCGAGGCAACATTGTTTCCACCGACGATAAAGTCCGGATTGACGACGCCCGAGAAGCGAATGAATTCAGTGCCGCGATCGAGCCCGACTTGCTTCTCGCCACTCACCACCAGATAGCCATTGGCCAGCACGTCGACCACGGTCACACCGATGGTGCCATTAAAATTATTATTCGACGAGGCTGCGCCCTTGTCGTCAAACTTGTTGCCGCCACTGGCCGTCAAGCTAAGATCAGCCGTTGTCGTGGCCGGAACGCCGAATAGTTTCGGGATAGCGAGATTGGCACTGCCTGTCTTGCTCGATGAGGCCGCTGTCGCCTTGCCAGCGGTGGTCCTTTCATTGATCGTGATGGTCAGCGTATCACCGATCATGCGGGCACGACGATCCTCGAACAATGGCCGGTAAGCAGCAGTCTGGAAAATCGCGCCATTACTGCTTGCCAGCGGCGCAAGTTGCGGCCTCGCTGGTATGGCCGGCCGCTGCACAATCGAGCTCGGCGCCACCGCACAACCACCGATCACGCTGACCAGTAACAGAACGGCAAACAAACGCATGATCAAATTCATCTTGTGCTCCTGTCAGTCGGCGTTATCAGAGCTGCGACAACTTGGCCAGCATCTGGTCGGAAGTCGAGATCGCCTTGCTGTTGATTTCATAGGCGCGCTGGGTCTGGATCATGTTGACCAGTTCTTCTACCACGCTGACATTGGACGTTTCCACATAGCCTTGCGACAAAATGCCGGCACCGTTGGTGCCCGGCGTGTTCGTGTTGGCTGTGCCGGAGGCGCCCGTTTCAACGTACAGGTTTTCACCCTTGCTTTCGAGCCCGGCCGGGTTGATGAAGGTCGCCAGTTGCAGAGCACCAATCTGAGTGGCCGCAGCCGTACCTTGCAGCGTGATCGAAATAGTGCCGTCGCGGCCGACGGTCAGCGACTGCGCCGCAGCCGGGATCGTAATCGCCGGCTGGATCACAAAGCCGCTCGAGGTCACCATCTGCCCTTGACTGTCGATCTGAAATGAGCCGTCCCGCGTGTAAGCCGTTGTGCCATCAGGCAGCAGCACCTGAAAAAATCCCTGCCCCTGAATGGCAACATCCTTGTCATTACTGGTTTGCTGCAGATTGCCCTGCGTGAAAATTCGCTCGGTCGCAACGGGCCGTACACCGGTGCCGAGTTGCAAGCCTGATGGCAACTGCGTCTGCTGCGACGATTGCGCGCCGGGCTGGCGCAGGGTCTGGTAAAGCAAGTCTTCGAACACGGCACGGGAACGCTTGAAACCGCTGGTGCTGACGTTTGCAAGGTTGTTCGAAATGACGTCCATCTGCGTCTGTTGCGCCTCCAGGCCCGTCTTGGAAATCCACAGTGAACGTATCATTTTTTACTCCAGAAAATCAGTCATCACGGGGGCCGGCGCCAGCAATGGCGAACGGTCAGTGACTGCATTGTGGGTCATCAGGGAGGGAGTTGATGCGGGGAGATGGGACAGTTTTCGGGGCTTGATCGCGCTTTGTGACGTTGCCCCCCTGCGATTAGAACGCCAGTATCTGGGCCGCTTTGGTCGAATTGGTTTCGGCGTTTTTCAGCAAGCTCATGTGCATCTCGAACTGGCGCGACAGGCTGATCATATTGACCATCGCATCGACCACGCTCACATTACTGCTCTCCAGCGCGCCACCGACCAGCGTCACGTTAGGATCAGCTTCGACTCCATCGGGGGTCTTGACCCGAAACAGCGTGTCGTCGCCACGCGTCATGGTCTCTTCGGGTGGATTGACCAATTTGATGCGACCAATGATGACGGCCTGCCCCGGCTTGAAGGCAGACTCCACCGATGACACCGTGCCATCTTTGGCGATCGTGACGCTCACGTCAGGCGGGATCGTGATCGGTCCGCCGTCACCAACAATATTGAATCCGTTTTGCGTTTGCAGCAGACCGTTTTCATTAACCTTCAAGCTGCCATGACGGGTGTAGGCTTCTGACCCATCCGGCATCTCGACGGCTAACCAACCCTTACCTTGGATCGCGACGTCCAGCGCACGGCCGGTATCCTGAAATGCCCCTTGCGAAAAATCTGTACCCGCGGTCGAGTCGACCACAAACGCCCGCGTGGCCAATCCCGGCCCTTGTACTGGCACCGCACGGAACGTATCGAGCTGAGATCGAAATCCTGTCGTCGTCGCGTTGGCAAGATTGTTGGCGGTCGTGCTTTGCTGCTCCATCACATGCTTGGCACCGGTCATCGCGGTGTAGATCATCCGGTCCATTCAAGGCTCCTTGGGGGCGTCAGCGATAAGCGACTAGTGTTTAACGCAGGTTGACCAGGGTTTGCAGAACCTGATCCTGAGTCTTGATAGTTTGCGCGTTGGCTTGATAAAACCTCTGCGCGGTAATCATGTTGACCAACTCAGCGGTCAAGTCAACGTTTGAGTCTTCAACCGCCGACGATTGCAGCACACCGAGGTTACCGGAGTTCGGCGTACCGTCTAGTGGTCCGCCGGAAGCGGCGGTCTCGGTCCAGACGTTATTGCCAAGGTTTTGCAAACCGTTCGGATTGGTGAAGTTTGACAGCACGACCTGCCCCAGGGTCGCTGACTTACCGTTTGTATAGCGACCGGTAATGATGCCGTCGGCGCCGGTGGCAAAACCAGACAACTTGCCCGATGTGTAGCCATCTTGGGTCTGCGTATTAAGGCCGAAAGTCGAGCCGAATTGGGTTGTACCGGTGAAATCAAATTTGAACGCCAGCGAACCGGCACCCGGAGTTGTTGCCGGTGCCACGACCGCGTTAAATGGCTGTGCTGCAGGCAGCGCCGTCAGTCCGCCATCAGTATTAAAGGTAAGCGTGCCCACTAACGGCGTTACCAGCGCAGTACCGTCGGCAGTGCCATACACATCCCAGGTACTGGTTGCCGTCGCCGACTTCACAAAATACGATTGCAGTACATGCGCATTGCCCAGCGAATCGAAGACCGACACGGAAGTCGAGCGGTTATAACTGGTCGGATCAGTCGCACTGAAAGGAGTAGTGACAGGCGTCTTTTCACGCGAATCAAGGTTGACCAGCAAACCCACTGCAGTAGTCGCCTTCGGTGCCAGATCAGCAGTATTGATGACCAGATTTGTTGGCGCTCCGGTCGCCAGCACCCCCGCAGCAGAAACACCGAATCCTGTCAGGTGAGCACCCTTTGCGTTGACGATGCCACCATTTTTATCGAGCTGAAACTGGCCGTTACGGCTATAGGTAATCGCTCCACCGCTGCTGAGTCGAAAGAAACCTCCGCCGTTAATCGCGAGGTCAAGCGGGTTGTTCGAGGCCGTTACATTACCCTGTGTAAATTGCTGCGCTACGGTCGATACACTGGTACCGATTCCGACCTGGGATGCGCCGCCACCCGTGAGCGAACTCGCATACACGTCGGCAAACTGGGCTTGCGCGCTCTTGAAGCCGACAGTACTGGAGTTAGCCACGTTATTGCCGGTGACTTCGAGACTTTTGGAGGCGGCGTTCAGACCGCTCAAACCTTGCTGGAAACTCATGATGTACTCCGTGAAATAGGATTGAACGACTGATTAAAGAATCTGGCGCACGTCAGTCATGCCGATTGCACCGAGGTTCGTGACATTGAGCTTGACGCCAGTGGCACTAGTTGACACGCTCGACACCTGACCAAACGCAAGCGCCGTGGCACTGACCGAGGCGGCACCTGCTGTCGCTGCGACATCAAAAGTGTAAGCACCTTCGGCGGCCTTGCTGCCGTCGTCTTTGACGCCATCCCAGGTCAGCGCCAGCGTACCTGCGTCCTTGGCGCCCAGATCCATCGTGTGCACCGCCACGCCATTGATGTCCCTGACCGTGACTTTGACCTTTTCTGCCGAGGCCGCCAGATCGACACCAAAGATCGACGTATTGGATGCCAGCGCAATTTTATTTCCCGGCGCCAGCACGCCATGACCGATCATCCCGGCCGCCTGCACCGCCTGGCCAGATTGCTGACTGGCGATCATCGATTCCAATGTCGTGTTCATCTTGTCGATGCCACTGACCGTCGACAACTGGGCCAACTGGCTAGTTACCTGTGCATTGTCGAGTGGATTGAGCGGGTCTTGATTTTTCATCTGAGTGACCAGCAGTTTCATGAAACGGTCCTGCGTCGCATTGGCGTTGGCGGCAGCGGTAGTGGCCGGATTCATGGTGGCCAGCAAGGCAGTTGAAGCGACGTTATTAGTGATGGCAGTCATCGGATTATTCCTGGAGGATTACTGACCAATGGTCAGCGTTTTCAGCAGCAGTGTTTTGGCTGCGTTCATTGTTTCGACATTGGTTTGATACGAGCGCGAAGCCGAAATCATGTTGACCATTTCCTCGACAACATTGACATTGGGCATCGACACATAGCCCTTCTCATCGGCCTGCGGATGTTTCGGGTCATACACCAGACGCGGCGGCGCAGTGTCTTCCAGTACTTTATCGACCTTGACGCCACTGGCGGAGGCATTGCCACCGACCGGCACTGCACTAAAAACTACCTGCTTGGCTTTGTAGACTTCGCCGTTTGTACTGGTAGTGCTGTCTGCATTGGCGATGTTCGATGCGACCACATTGAGTCGCTGAGCCTGAGCACTCATGGCCGATCCGGCGACATTAAAAATATTAAACAATGACATTACAGTTATCCTTGTATGGCGCTGAGCATACTTTTGATCTGACCACTGATCATTGTGATGCCGGCTTCATAGCGGATCGCGTTATCCGCAAACTGGTTGCGCTCGACATCCATGTCAACGGTATTTCCGTCGACCGAGCCCTGCTGAATATTTCGGTAAAGCAAAGGTATACCGTCTACGCCGCTAGAGCCACCGCCAACAGCTTTCGCAGACAGATGCGTGGTCGTGGTACGGGCCAGCTCGGCCGGCAACACGGCGGCTACCCCTGCTGCGTTCGCCGTGCCACTGCGGGCCAATGCAGATTTCATTGCACTGTTAAAGTCGATGTCCCGCGCTTTGTAATTCGGTGTGTCCGCGTTGGCGATATTCGATGCAATCAATTGCTGACGCTGACCGCGCAAACTTAAAGCGGTTTCGTTGAAGCGTAGGAAGTCATCCAGTTTTCCGATCATGGCATTCTCCGTTATGCAGGCCAATTCGATACAGGTCTCTCACACCATGCATAGTACGGAGGTGCTATCTGCGCCTATCAGGCGATCAGATCAGGGAAATATGCTCTGTTTGGCGCTTGGCTCAAGTTGCTCGCCGTTACCATCAAAGCTGCTCTTCTCTTACTGACTGCCATGAAAACCCTGTTTGTTGCTCTCGCCTGCCTGCTGTCACTACCCGCTACCGCCCAGATCAAGGAGCCTCGTCAGGATCCCGGCGCTATTCGCAGCACGGTTGATCGGTTTTTGCGGGTCCAGTCGGCAGGATCACCCGGCGAGGTTTCCATCACGGTTGGTCAGCTCGATGCTCGTATGAACTTACCTGCCTGCCCGGTTCCCGAGGCGTTCCTGCCCGCAGGCAGCCGGGTTTGGGGCAAAACCAGCGTCGGTGTCCGATGCCTGGCACCCTCGCCGTGGACAGTTTACGTCACTGCGCAGGTGAAGGTCATTGCCGACTATGTCGCCAGTGCCGCACCGCTGGTACAAGGGCAACTTGTCGGTCCGAACGACGTTATGCGTGTGCGTGGAGACCTCACCATTTTGCCTGCGGGCATCCTCACTGATACGTCGCAAGCGATCGGACGGACGGTCGCAATGTCCGTTGGCATGGGAAGTCCACTGCGGCTCGATTCGCTGCGCATACAGCAAGTCGTGCAGCAAGGGCAAGCTGTCCGACTAGTATCAAGTGGTCCGGGTTTTTCGGTTGCCACCGAAGGGCGTGCCCTCAATAATGCGGCGGAGGGCCAGATTGCACAGGCACGAACAGCAGGAGGACAAGTCGTCAGTGGTGTGGCGCGGGCGGGCGGCTATGTGGACGTGACTTATTGATCGCATTTTTGTGGCCACCAGCAAATATAATCCTCAAGTATTTTTTGCTTCTGCCGTAACAAGGTCATGACACGGGGTGATGTGCCCCGACCCACCAAGGAAACATCGTGAAAATTGATGACTCTTTTAATAAAACTGGCCCAGTCGGCGTTTCATCAACACCGACCAAGGCCAGTTCGAGCAAAAGCGCTGGAAAAGCCGAAGCAGTCAGTACTGCTTCGACGTCGGATAGCGTAAAAATTTCAGCACAAGCGCAGGCGCTGGGCGGCAGCAGCACGTTCGATGTCAAGAAAGTCAATGAAATCAAGGCTGCCATCGCCAGCGGAACATTTCAGGTCAATCCTGAAAAAGTTGCCAACGGCTTGATCGATACCGTCAAGGATCTGTTGTCGTCACGCAAGGGATAATCATGGTTACGCTCGCTTCCAGCCCCTCTTTCAGCCTGGCAGAGGAGCAGCAAGTTACACGCAACTTGCTGCAACTGCTGCAACAGGAACAGGGGAAACTGATCGAAGCCAGCATCGCTGGATTACCTGAACTGCTTCAGGCTAAGGCAATAGCCGTTGCACAATTGACCGCACTGACAAAGGCACGGCACGTTTTGCTTGACGCGGCAGGCTTCGCCGCCAGCGAGAGCGGAATGCGCGACTGGACTGCTGTCCACCAGCCTGCGGACACCGAATGGCCAGCACTAGTGACATTAGGTGCAGAGGCACGAGAAATGAATCGCATCAACGGCATGTTGATAGGCCGCCACATGATGCGCAATCAAACCGAACTCAATATCTTGCAGGGTAAAACCCAGCGCAATAACCTGTACGGAGCCGATGGTCAATCGACCGGTCCAGGCAGGGGTCGCGGCCTCGCCATTGGATAAAAAATACGATGCGCCAGACGCATCGTTCTTTGGTTAATGCAAGTCGGCCATGTAATGACCTAAATTAATGATGTCTTCCGCGTTGAGAGATTTCGATACAGCAGACATGTTCCCGGCATCGTTGGTGCGGTTATGTGCCTTGAAATCCGTCAACTGCTTGACCAGATAATCGTAGTGCTGACCACTCAATTTGGGAATCTCGTTTTGGCCTTTCATGCCACCCAAATGGCACATCGAGCAAAGATTTTCTTCCGCTTTGATAAATCCCAACTTGACCCGTTCTGGGTCTGCCTTGAAATCAATCAACACCGGCTTCTGGGCTGCAAAATAAGCGGCTAGATTTTGCATGTCTTCCTTCGACAGGTTCGCTGCCATCGGTGACATCATCGGGTTGGTGCGCGCACCTTCTTTGTAATCCCTTAGCTGCAGATACAAGTAGCGAGCAGACTGACCCGCCAGCACCGGAAACATCGATACGGTAGAGTTGCCGTTTGCACCGTGGCAAGCCACACATGCCTGCGCTTTTTCCTGACCAGCCGCGATATCAGCTGCTTGCACCGGCAATACGGCGGCGGTTAAAAGTACTAACAATAACTGCTTTAGCGTCATGGTGATTCCTGTTAAAAATAGAAAAAAAGGCCGCATGATGCGGCCTCTTTCATTTACCTCAATGCCTAATCAATCTGATTACAGAGCGAACACAAATACGCTGTTACCACGCTTGAAATCCATTTGCGAATTTCCACCAACCGCGACAGCAATGTACTGCTTGCCATTGATCGCGTAAGACACAGGCGGTGCGTTGACGCCAGCACCGCACTGGAAGCGCCACAATACTTTGCCTGTCTTGGCATCGTAGGCATTAAACCAACCATTGCCTTCACCAGCAAACACCAGATTACCCGCTGTCGCCAACGCGCCACCGATCATCGGCTGCGGGGTCTTGGTTTGCCATGCGATCTTGCCGGTGTCGATATTGACAGCGGTTAAATTGCCCCATTGCTCTTCACCAACCGCATTTTTGAATGCACCACCCAGCCATAATTTGCCGTTCGGATACTTCGATTCTTCGACGTGGTAGGTCATCGGTTGATGCAGATTCAATGCATACGACATACGATTGCTTGCGCTGTAAGCCATTGGCGACCACTCGACACCACCATTAGCACCCGGCAACATGCGTGCACCGGTAGCCGTTGGCAAGACCCACATATTTTCTTGCGGAACCATGGCTTCCGAGAAACGGATCAGTTCGCCATTGCTACGATCATGCACATACACATGGCCGGTTTTACCACCATGGATAACACCCGGAATCATCTTGCCGTTCTTGTCTTTGACATCCACCAAAATCGGTGGGCTTACCGCATCGAGGTCCCAGACATCATGGGCGATGTACTGATAATGCCATTTGTACTTGCCAGTATTGAGATCGATCGCGACCAGCGAATCGGTGTACAGGTTGTCACCTGGACGCTCGGAACCGTACAAGTCCGGCGATGGATTGCCGACCACGAAAAACACGGTATTAGTCGCGCGGTCGACCGACGGAGGCATCCAGACGCCGCCGCCAAGGGTCGTGTAAAAGTCAGATTTCTTGGAGAACGCTGCTTTTTCTGCAGGGATATCACGGTGCATGTCGCGACCGGTTGCATCCGTCGTAGCCCAGACGCCTTCATGACCTTTTTCAGGAATCGTGTTGAATGTCCAAACCAGCTTCCCTGTCTCAGCATCGAACGCCTTGACGAAGCCACGGATACCGTATTCACCACCGTTGGTACCAATCAAGACCTTGTTATCAACAACAACTGGCGCCATTGTCTCGCTGTACCCTTTTTCAGGATCGGCGATTTCAGTTTCCCACAACAGTTTGCCGGTCTTGGCGTCGAGGGCCACCATCTTGGCATCGAGCGTACCCATGAAGACCTTGCCACCGGAAACAGCCACGCCCTTGTTATTCGGACCGCAGCAGAACGTCGTTACCGGACCCATTTTGTGCTTGAAGTGCCAGTACTCAATACCAGCAATGGCATCAATTGCGTACACATGGTTATAGGCAGTCGTCAGGAACATGACGCCATTGACAACGACCGGCGCGGTTTCCATCGATTCGACAACAGCGGTCTGAAACACGAATTTAGGCTTCAGCGTCGCCACATTCTTGCTATTGATCTGTGCTAAAGGATAAAACCGAGTCTGACCGTAATCACCATTGGTATGCAACCAGTTGGCAGAATCCTTGGCCGCGCCATCAAATGACCATCCGGACGTCGTTAAATATTTAAGAGAAAATCGATAACAGAAAGCCGGAGACAACACCGTTCTTGGTGGTGCAAGCAGGTGACTACTGGGAAATATCAACACTTCACCGAAAACCCAAAACTACTTCATTGTTAAGTGAGGTAGCGCACATTCGAGAGTTGACGAACTGGGCAGACTGGTGTTGTTTTAACAACTGAAGGGTATTTCCCCCATGACTTCTCAAGCTTCCAACGGTGCCGATTTTCAGGACCCCTCCTACAATCCGGACAACTTGCTCAACACGCTGATTCAGAAACTCGCGATCAAGAACGACGCTGCTCTCTCGCGCGCCCTTGAGGTCGCTCCACCGGTTATCAGCAAGATCCGTCATCGCCGCTTGCCGGTCGGTGCATCGCTACTGATACGCATGCATGAAGTCGCCGACCTGTCGATTGCAGAACTGAGGGCACTGATGGGAGATCGCCGCAGCAAGTACAGGGTCAGCGGGGTGAGGATCCCCTTAGAGCGAAGCTAGGACAGTAAAGAGTAACGAGAACGTGAAGGTGCGCGCCCGGCCAGAAGGCCAACTGGCAGCGCGCACCGCCGCTAGCATGGCACGCAACGATCTTTATGTCAGATCGCAAAAATCAGGCACGTCGTAGTGGCAAACGCGAAGAGCCGGCCTTGCGCATCAGTAATACGACCCTCAGCAATCGCCGTCTGCCCACCGACGTGCACGGTCTTGCCCTCGGCGCGCACGGGACCAATTTTGTCGGTGATGGCGCGGATGTAATTAATTTTGAGTTCCAGCGTCGTATAACCCTTACCCGCTGGCAACATCGAGTGCACGGCGCATCCGACACAAGAATCAAGCAATGTGGCCGCGTAACCGCCATGCACGCTGCCGAGCGGATTGTAATGTTGCTTGCCGGGCGTGCCCTGAAAAACCATCCGACCAGGCTCCCAGCAGATCGGCACGAAACCCATCAACGCTCCGATCGGCACCGATGGTAATACGCCATCACCGATGGCCTGCAAAAATTCCAACCCGCTCAGTTCACGCAATTGCGCCATGCTCGATACGCCGGGATCGCCGAGGCGAATACGTGCTGCGCGCTCGTCATCAAGCCAGGATTGCAGAACGCTGTTGTCACTCATGAGATGGCCACCTTAAAAAATTGTTCGATAGTAGGTCGTTGCGCACGATTGCACTAGCTGTTTATGTGCATATGCACTATATTCGCCTCTTTGAATAAATTCTCAACACTTCTTCTTGCATCCTTTCCCGATGACTGCACTTTTAGCCCCAGGCTGCACCTGTTTCGCGTTGCGTAGCCTGACCCGCACGGTGTCGCGGCTCTACGACTTGCACTTGGCCGGCGTCGGCCTGAAGACCACCCAATTCTCGTTACTCAAACACATTGCCGCTGCGCCGATGCCGATGGCTCAACTGGCATCGCGATTATCGACCGACCGTACGACGCTGACGCGTAACTTAAAGCCTCTGCTCGAAGCCGGATGGATAACACTGACGCCGGGCAATGATGCACGCCAACGTATCGTGACATTAACCGACGATGGCGCAGCTAAATTTACCGGAGCGAAGCAGGCCTGGCGCACGGCGCAGCGCGAACTCGAGCGCACGCTCGGTCCGGAACTGGTCGCGGCACTCCATGGCGACGCAGCCAGTGCAATGCAATTGCTCACGCCCTTACTTCAAGAAAAGTCCCATGTCCACGACATCTGAACTATCCCCGCGCGCGTCGTGGATTCTGATCCTGTCGGCCAGCGCCATCCTGATGATCACAATGGGAGCGCGCCTGACCACCGGCTTGTTCATGTCGCCCATCAACACATCAACAGGGCTAGGTATTGTATCCATCAGTTTTGCGCTGGCGGTCGGCCAGTTCGTCTGGGGAGCCGCACAGCCGATATTCGGCATTGTGGCCGACAAATATGGCTCGCCCAAGATCATCATCGCAGGCGCATTAATGCTAGCCACAGGGCTAGCCATCACGCCATTCATGTCGAGCCAATGGGGCCTGATGCTCAGTATGGGATTACTCAGCGCGGCTGGCGCTGGTGCTGGCAGTTTCTCCATCCTGATCGGCGCCACTGCCCGATCGCTGCCACCGCAGCGGCGCGCCTTCGCCGCCGGCTTTATTAACGCTGGTGGCTCGCTAGGCCAGTTCGTCTTTGCACCACTGATGCAGGCAATTATTAGTTCGGCCGGTTGGGTGATGGCGATGTTCACGATGGCAGCGACCACACTACTGACGATACCGCTGGCTTGGTCTTTTCGAAAAAAGAAGGTCGTCGCAACCCCTGCGAGCACAGTGATCAACGAAATCGGGCTGGGCCGACAAGTGCGCTTGGCCATGCGTGACCGCAGTTACTTGTGCCTGCATGCCGGATTTTTTACATGCGGCTTTCATATCGCGTTTTTAGTCACGCATTTGCCAGGGGAAGTCGCCCTGTGCAATCTGTCCGCGGGGGTCTCGGCGACGGCACTGGCACTGATAGGCCTGTTCAATATTATTGGCAGCCTGTCGGCAGGTGCACTCGGGTCGCGCTTCCGCATGAAATATCTTCTCGTAGCGATGTATGCCAGTCGAGCCGTCATCATCGCAGCCTATTTGCTGGCTCCCAAGAATGCCTGGACCTTCTATATTTTTGCTGCGGCACTCGGGTTGACATGGCTAGCAACCGTGCCGCCAACCGCTGGACTGGTGGGAAAGTTGTTTGGTATGCGCTATCTGGCCACGCTATTCGGACTCACATTGCTGTCACACCAGATTGGCGGTTTCTTTGGCGCCTGGCTGGGCGGTCTGGCCATGGAGCGCTTTGGGAACTACAACTGGATGTGGTACGCCGATATCGTGCTGGCGCTCGCAGCAGCGCTAGTCAACCTGCCCATCCGGGAAGCACCGTTATCCGCACCGTTTCCGGCATAAGCAAAAATTACTGACAATTTAAGGATTGAATTCCAAATCTCATCGACGATGCAGTCGTCAAACCTTTGTAGGGTGCAAAGTTGAACAGACAGCAAGCGCGCATAAAGTTTACAGTTTTTACTCAAATGAGAACCGATCTCATCTATAATCAATTAGCGCTAACGCACCGTGTGCATTCAGCCGCTATTCGATGCCAGCCAGTTCGGTACCCCTCCCGCCAGCCAGCCTTGTCCGGCAAGGACTTCTCCTTGCACTTACAGAACTGGAATGTCATGAACTTATCTCAGACTAACACTGCAGTACTGCACCTCATCGACTCCACACCGACCAAGACCGCACCCCCGGAAAAATCCGAGGAAATGTCGATGCAGATAGAAGAACTCGATCTGCACCTGCACGAACCGAACAAGGCCTCAACGCGACCAGAATTGCTGGTGTCGGCAGTGCTGCATTTGATGTCGCATTACACTGCCCGCAGTCAGGAAGAGTCATGCATCAAGTTAGCGTCAGTCATTGAGCGTCACTTGAAAGCGCTCGCCAGCCTGCAAAATGTCGCACCGGTACTTCGTGCGACTTGCCTGCAGTTGTCGACGCAATGGGCGGATATCGTCGACCAAGCCATGATCAAGCCCAAAAAGCGCGGACTGATGAGGCGCTTGCTGCTAACTGCGCCATAGCGCAATGTTGATCGTGCAGGCGGCGAAAATCAGCAATTTCCTTTTTTTGCCTGTCCGGGAGGACAGTGGCCGCCGTCATGTCGGTTGTCGCGATCATCCCGATCATCGTAGTGATCGTCATGGCGATCTTTCTTGCCCTTCTTGTGTTTTTTCCCGTCCTGCTTCCAGCCACCGCGATCGAGTCGCCAGCCATCGCTTTCCTGGCGCCATTGCGGTTGGTCGTAACGATAGTCGATTCGATTACGTTCCCAGTGACCGGTCGACCAGACATGCTGGTTGCCATTCCAGTTCCAGTAACCGGGGGCCCACAGATAGCCGCTGCGGGGCGAGGGAACGACTTCATAACGTACTGGCGGCGGCGCATCGCCAAGGATGATATTCACGCTGACCTGAGCCATGGCCTGGGTCGGCAGGAAGGCAGCGGAGCTGATGGCTAGCATGGCGACTGTGGCGCAAAGTATTTTTTTCATTTTGTGCTCCCGGTAAGTTGAACTGCTGCCGACTATACCCAGAAATACACGAAAGTCCGCATTCAACAAATCTGCTTACACGTTAGTTATTGCTGGTGGGGGCGCTGCAGGCGCTTTTCAACCCGTCGCTGCACGGCTTCGAACAGCATGCTCAGGCACCAGTACAGCAAGGCCGCCGTCACATACAACGGCAACGGCCTAAATGTCGTGGCGATTACTTCCTTGGTAGCAAGCATCAGCTCGGTGACAGTAATGACTGACACAAGGGACGTATCCTTAATCAGGCTGATCAACGTATTGCCCATCGACGGAACGGCAATACGTAAGGCTTGCGGCCCGACGACGAAGCGCAGTGTCTGTATCCACGTCAAGCCAAGACTATAACTAGCCGCCCATTGTCCGCTACTGACACCCTGAACTGCGCCACGCAAGCTTTCCGACAGGAAGGCACCAGCATTCATGCTCAGCGCCAGAATACCGGCACTCACCGGGGAAAACTCGATGCCGATACTGGGCAAGCCGTAATAAATCAGAAACACTTGCACCAGCAGTGGCGTACCACGAATCATGCTGACATAGAGCGCCGCTGGCCATTGCAATATGCGCCATGGCAGCAGCCGTGCCGTAGCCAACACGGCCCCGAGCAACAAGCCCCCCGCCATCGAGGCAACCGCAAACATCACCGTGTACAGCACGCCTTTAAGCATGATCGGTGCTGCGAGGGTCAATAGTTCGATCAGGGTCATCGTGTCTCCGGTCTGTCCAGTAGTTAAAAAAATCCCCGCATCACTGTGCGGGGATTGTGCAAGTCCTGCTTCAAAAAATCACTTTGCCGCAGGCGATTTGCTCACGTCAATTCCAAACCATTGCACCGAGACTCTGGCAAAGCTGCCATCGGCAATGATGGCTGCCAGCGCCGTATTGAGCGCGACCTTGAATTGCGGATTGCCCTTGACGAATGGAATGCCCATTTGCGCAACCTCGCCAATCGCCGCACCAGCCTTGATCGGCAAGGGCGACGCCTTCAGCAAATACGACACCATCAGGCTATCGTTCAAGGCCGCGTCGACACGACCAGCTGCCAAATCCTGCAAGTACTCGGGCGCGCCCGGATAACTCTTGACATCAACCCCGGCGACCGCTTTGGCGCGCTCTTCATAATTGGTGCCCTGCCCGACGCCGAGCTTCTTGCCCTTGAGGTCATCGAGACTGGCAAACTGCCGTTGCTCGTTCTTGCGCACGATCAACTGTGCACTTGATAGGGTATAAGGATCAGAGAAATCGAAGCTCGCCGCGCGCTGCGGCGTGATGCCCACCTGATTAAGAATGATGTCGTACTTGCCAGCGGACAGACCAGCCAGTATGCCGCTCCATTCGATGGTGGTGAACTCGGGCTTGAGACCCATTTTTGCCGCCAGTAACCGAGCGACATCGATTTCAAAACCGCTCAATGCGCGGGTTGTCGTATCCCTAAAGTTAAACGGAGGGTAGGTGCCTTCCACCCCGACTTTCAACGTACCACGTGCTTGCACGGTGGCCAGTAAATCTGCTGCATTGGCTTGAAGTGCCAGACCGGACAGTAGCAACGCGGCCAACAGACTAACCAATTTTCTTGCAGGTGCTGCACGCATGGAGTTCCTTATATTCGATGGCCGATAGGCTCGGGGGGCAAAGTGTAGACAGATGGATCGACATTACCAAGGATTTAAACAGAATGTGCTTACAGCAGAACAGCGAAGCGGCTTGGCTCGGAAAATGACGATTTTCATTACAAATAAAAATACCAATAGCCCACACCCGAATACCGCGAATATGTTATGTTCGGTGGGTGAATATTTGAAGGGTTTTTACTCTAGCATTTTTATTTACTGCGTCAAGACTCATCCTCTTTAAGCGCACCCTCATTGATTTTCACAGCAAAGAGCAACACTCATGTACAGCTGGACCAAACGTCCCACGTCTCCGCTCCTGACGACCATTGCTCTGGCCACATTGTTACTGCTAGCAACCCGCGATGTCCGGGCTGACGACGGCACCACACCAACTTACCTTGTCAGCGGCTTCGGTACGGTCGGCGTGGCCCATTCCAGCGAAAAATACGCCGATTACACAGACAGTCCATCGACCAAGCCCAACGGCACCGGCGCGACCCGCCGCTGGAGTACGGACCTCGATACCCTGTTCGGACTACAAATTGCGGCGACGATTACCCCGAACCTGTCGGCCGTTTTGCAAGTGATCTCCCAGCAGCAGTACGACAACAGCTATCGCCCTAGCGTAGAGTGGGCCAACATCAAGTACGCGATCACGCCCGACTTCATGGTCCGCGTTGGGCGCATCGCCTTGCCAACCTTCCTGGTCGGTGACTACCGCAACGTCGGCTATGCGGTGCCTTGGGTGCGGCCTCCGGTTGAACTGTATAGCCGGCTAGTGCCAATGACGGCCAACGATGGCATCGATGCGAGCTATCGCACCTACATTGGAGAGGCCAGCAATACGCTGCAACTAAGCTACGGCAGCGACATATTTCGCAGCCCGCGACTTAACTCGCCAAACAAGGTGCAAAACCTCGTCGGCCTGGTCAATACGTTCACCAGCGGGGCAACCACCTTGCGCGCGTCGTACCAGCGCGCAGGGCTGACCGTCCCGGACAGTAACGCATTCTTCGATCGGTACAGACAGTTCGGACCGGCAGGTAATGCGATTGCAGACAACTATTCGTTAGCGCACCAGCGCATCTCTTTCCTGTCGCTAGGTGCCACCTACGACCCGGGCGACTGGTTCCTGATGAGCGAATGGGGCAGCGGAAAATTCTCGTCCGTCATTGGCAACCAGACCGCGTGGTATGCCAGCGGCGGTTACCGGCTCGGTGCATGGACACCCTACGCAACGTATTCAACCTCAAAAAAGCACAGCCCTATATCCGACTCGGGCCTGAATCCAGCGCGGCTCCCCGCCGCGGCAGCCGCCGGTGCGGTGGCTCTCAATGGCGTCCTGAATAACCTGCTCAAGCCAACCACCAGCAGTACGATTTCACTCGGCACGCGCTGGGACGTCAGGAGCAATGTCGCCCTCAAACTGCAAATTGACCATATCCGGCCGACAGCCGGTTCATCGGCCGGACTGGTCAATGTTTCCTCGGGCTATTCACCAGATGCCAGCTTCAATGTGGTGAGCCTCGTTGCCGATTTCGTATTTTGATGAAGAACTTCGTGCGTCGTTCATTGCGCCTGTCTCTCGTCACAGTCAGTGTTGTACTGAGCCTGTCCTGCACCGCTGCGACTGCCGACGTGGTGGCCGTCGTCTCACTAAAAAGTCCGTTGGCCGGCCTGACAAAAAGTCAGGTCGCCAATCTTTTTCTTGGCAACGCCAGTATGTTGGTGCATGGAGAACCGGTCATACCCATCGACATGGGCGCCGGTACGCCGGTACGTAACGCGTTCTATGCCAGCTATGCCGGGAAAAATCCCGCCCAAATCAGGGCGCACTGGTCGAAGCTCATTTTTACTGGTCGAGGACAGCCGCCAATAGAAGTATCCAGCAGCAGCGAGCTAAAAAGCCTGATCGCCAATAATCCCCGCATGATCGGCTACCTCGACACAACGATGCTCGATGGCAGCGTCCGAGCCCTGATATCGCCATGAGTTTATTCTGGCTGCACACCCTTTCTCTGCCATCTGTCGTGCGCTTGAAAAGCCCGGGCGTGCGCTTGCGCTCATGGCTGTACACACTGCCCGAATCAACCATGCTATTTCCGGCCTTCGCACTGTGCTTTCTAGCGGTGATCTGGCTAGCGACCTTGCACTTCATTAGCGTCGAGCGTGGCAACGCCGAAATGGGAACTACGGCCTTGAGCAGTGAGCTTGCCACCACGTATGAAGCCCAAGTGCTGCGCGCATTGCGCGATATCGACCAGACGCTCAACCTGATCAAATACGCCTATGAACTCAATGGGCAATCCGCTGTTTTGCAAGACCTGAAATCGAAAGCCCTGCTGCCGTCCGATCTGTTGTTTGTCATCGTGATCACAGACCAGCATGGCGACGTAGTCGCAAGCACGCGCGCTTCGCTACCGCCAATGATGAAAGACGATCAGCAACTGCAAGCGACGCAAATCGCCGGCGGACTCGTCATCAGCACGCCCCGACACGACACCACCACCGGCGAGGCGAGCCTGCACTTTAGCCGCCGGCTTCTTGGCGCCCGGGGCAATTTCGCTGGCATGGTCATGCTGTCAGTGGCAACCGATCACTTCGTCAGTGGCTATGAACAAAACAAATTTGGTCAACAGGGCCTGCTGGGCATTGTTGATAACGATGGTTTGTTTCGCGTCAGGCGCAGCGGTGACCTGCTCTCGGATGGAGAAACAATGGATCCGATGCTCCTGATACCGGCCGCAGGCAAATCCAGCAATAACACGCGCACTTCGTTGGACAGTGATGGCATCACGCGCCACGCCACCATGCGCAAACTGACGGGTTTTCCCTTGACGGTCATCGCCGGATTGTCGGACCGCGAACAAATGGCGGGCTTTTATTACGCCCGAAACGAATACCTGACCGGGGCCGGTGCGGGTACCGCCTTGCTGATGCTCTTTACGCTGCTCCTATGGGGCATGAGCAGGCAGCTGCGCATCAGCCGCCAGCATGATATTGCCGAGCGCAAGCGTACCGAGCAGACACTACGCATCGCCGCTACCGCCTTCGATTCGCAAGAAGCAATGCTGATCACCGATGCCAACAAGTTGATCCTGCAAACAAACCGGGCTTTTGTCATCAATACGGGTCACCAGCCAAAGGACATGGTCGGTCAAAATCTGGATCGACTCGTCTCGGATCACCACGATGCCGATTTCTATCTCGAGATGTGGCGTACCGCGTACGGCACCGGCGTCTGGCAAGGTGAAATCTGGCAAACCCATGCCGACGGCAACGCCTATCAGAAATGGCTGACCATCTCCGCAGTGCGGGATGACGATGGCGTGCTGATCAATTACGTCGGTTCGCAATACGACATCACAGAACGCAAGCTGGCCGAGGAAAAAATCAACGAACTGGCGTTTTACGACCCGCTCACCGGTTTGCCGAACAGGACGCTCCTTAATGAGCGACTGCGTCAGGTCATGGCAGTCAGTACCAAGGATGGCAGTCACGCCGCGCTGCTGTTGATTGACCTCGACTACTTCAAGACGATCAACGATACGCTCGGCCACGACATGGGTGATACGCTCCTCATGCAGGTCGCAGACCAATTGATCACCTGTATCGGTGCTGGGGATAGCGTGGCCCGACTTGGCGGTGACGAATTCGTAGTCCTGCTCACCGGCCTCGGCAACAACAGGACGGAGGCCGCGACAAAAGTTGACATCACCAGCCTGCGGATACTGGCGGCGCTAGACCATCCGTACCTGCTCAACGGTGTCGCCCACCGCAGTACCGCCAGCGTCGGTGTCACGCTCTTCAGCGGTCGCCTGTGCTCCACTGACATCCTGATGAAGCAGGCCGACCTGGCCATGTACAAAGCCAAGGCCGAAGGCCGCAACACGGTACGCTTTTTTGATCCGGCCATGGAGGCGGCCGTGATGGTGCGTGCCGAACTGGAGCGCGACTTACGCGAGGCCATCGAACAACAACAGTTCGTGCTGCATTATCAGGCGCAAATCGCTGATGGCAATCAGGTCAGCGGCGCTGAAGTACTGGTGCGCTGGTGTCATCCGCATCGTGGCATGGTCTCGCCGATGGAATTTATTCCCTTGGCTGAAGATACCGGACTGATACTGCCGCTCGGCACCTGGGTAATGGAAACCGCCTGCCATCAGCTTGCCCGCTGGGCCGACGTGCCGGCAATGGAACCACTGACCATTGCCGTCAACGTCAGTGCCTGGCAATTTCAGCAAACCGATTTTGTCGCCCAAGTCATCGCCGTATTGGAAAGTACGGGTGCGCGGCCGCAGCGATTAAAACTCGAACTGACCGAAAGTCTGCTGGCGGCCAATCTGCAGCAGATCATCGAGAAAATGCAGGCACTCAAGGAAATCGGTATCAGTTTTTCGCTGGATGATTTCGGCACCGGTTTTTCTTCGCTCTCTTATTTGAAGTTGCTACCACTGGACCAACTGAAGATTGATCAGTCCTTCGTGCGCGATGTCCTGACCGACCCCAACGATGCCGCCATTGCCAGAACCATCATCGCGCTAGCCCAGACCCTGGGTCTGGATATCATTGCCGAAGGCGTCGAGACCGACGATCAGCGTCGATTCCTCGCCGGTGCCGGCTGCCATGCCTATCAGGGGTATCTGTTCAGCCGGCCACTGCCGGTGGCAGAGTTCGAAGTGTTTGCGCGCAAGCGGCAATAACGCCGCATCACCGTATCGCTTCGGCAAACCAGCGCCACTCCGCCGAGGGCAACTGCACCCGCGGCGCACGCACCAGGCGACGCCACAGCATCAACCCCAGGCCGGAGCCGAGATAGAGCAAGCCTGCCAGCATCCATGGCCCGACGCTGCCGAGCAGCCATTTTGCCGCCGGCGTGGCGGCGCCAAACAGCAATACCGCACCGGGAGCCGCGGCGATTCCATTGCGCGAAAGGGGACTGGAACCGTTCGTGTTCATTACTCCGGCATCGAGGTCAACATCGCGCCAGTCGCGCATCATTCAGACCACCGGCAATAGCGTGAACAAGCCAGGTTTTAGGCCTCTGCTCGACTCCTGTGATGGTGTCTGCTGCGGGAATAATGGAAAACTCGCCAATCCCGCGTTCAAGACCGCCGATGACATGGACACTCACCAGACAATGGACAAGAACCTCTCACAACGTGGCAGCATCCAGCATGATGACCATCCAGTCAGCGACGACCTGACCGCGCAGCATCCGCAAGTACCTGGCAGCGGTATTGACCTGCGTTCAATCCGCGAAGCGATTAGCCGCGTCGAGGCAGAAACTGCGGCAGCCGTTGCCAACGAAAATCGCCTCCGCGCCGAAACCCGTGCGCGCTTGCAAGCCGCTGACCGCGCTAGCCTCGATGCCGCTGCCAGCGCCGAAGCCCACGCCAGCGTGCGCGCCGAAGAATTGGCCATCAGCGCCAGCCGCAATCGGCTCGATGCCGAACGCGCCGCTCGTGTAGCCAGCGATGCCAGTACCGCGGCCACCAATCATGAAATCAGCGAACTGCGTGCCCGCGCTGATGCCGACAGCCGCGCCAGCGCCGCCGCCGAACTGCGTAGCCGCGCAGAACGCGACGCCTGCGATCGCGCCGCGGAACAGGTGCAGATCGATACGGAACTGGCAGACAGCGCACTGGCCGCTGCCGACAAAATCGCCGCGATCACCGAAACCACCCGTCGCCTCGCCTCCGAACGTCAGATCGCGCAATATGGCGCGCAACTGGAAGCCGAGGGTCGTGCCCGCGCCGATGTCCGCATCACCGAACTGGCACGCGAACTGGAACAACGCGAACGCAGCGCCCGACTGACCACCGAAATGCTGGTCGCCGCACGCAGCGAAGCCCTCGACCTGGTCAACCAGCGCGAACAGGCCGAAGCGGAGGAACTGGCAGCCATGCTGCGGCGGGCACCGGTTGAAGTGCAGGCACGGGAAGAGTCGCGCATGCGCGCTGCCGCAGAAATCGAGCACCATACAACCGCGCTGGCCCGCACGGAATCCGAGCAGCGCGCGCTGGCGACACTGCAACTGCGGCTGCAAGCCGAACTCGACATGCACGATGCCGCCCTGCGCCGCGAGCACGCGGAAGGACTTGCGCTGGCATCGGCACAGGCCCGTCGCGATGCGGAAGAACAGATTCGTGTCGCTACCGAAAATCGCTTGCATGTCGAACGTGAATTACAAAATGCCGCGATTGCACGAGTCGAAGCAGAACATCATGCCGACACGCAGGCGCGCAACCGGTTGGCGGCCGAAGTCCGCGCTAACGAAGAAGCCCGTGAACGTGCAGAAGCGGACAAAGAGGCCACGCAAGCCGCTCTCGCACGTAGCGATGAAGAGCAGCGCGCCTTCGCCCTCGCCGCTCGTCGCATCGAAAGCGAACAGGCCGCTAGCGTCATTGCTGCGACGTTTTGTGTCGCCGAAGAAGAGCGCCTCGCGGCGGTAGCCGACTATGCCAAGCTTCAGGAGCAAAGTATCGCCGTCGCTGCACGCAAGGCGAGCGAAGTGGTCGAACTAGTACGCAACGAACAATCCCTCCTTGAGGCCGAAGCAAAAGCTGTTGATGCCATCCGCGAAAAACGTGACGCTGCCGCAGCCGCAGCAGCGCAGGCTGAAGCGCTCGCGCAGGCAGAACAGAGTGAGACGGAATGCCTGCGCTTACAGGAACAGGTCAGCAAAGCAGCACGCGAAGTCACCGAAACAACGATACGCGCTGGGCAACTGGCGATCGAACAGGAACTCGTCCAGGCCGATTTGCGCAGTCAGGCTGCGGCTGCGGCGCTGGCGACTGCCGATGATGCCGTCGCACTGACGCAACTGGAGCAAGAACGGGCAGACACCGAGCAGCAAGCACGGGCACTAATGCAGCAACAGTTGGATAGCGAGCGCCGCAACAACGACACCATCGCGCAAACCATACTGGCAACCCGTCAAAAACTCGCTGCAGCCCGTCAGGCCGAAGAGGCCACTCAGCATCGTCTATGCGCCGAGCAGCAGCAGGCCACTCTGTTGCAGGAACAGGCACAATCCGAGCGCCAGTTACGGCTCGCCGCTGACGCTGAAGCCAATGCAACGCGCCATATGCTGGAACAGATCGCCACCCAGTCCGAATTGCAACGCAACGCTGCGCGCATCGCCCTGCAAAGTGCGCGTGATGCCGTTGCACTGACTAGCGTTCAGCGCCAGCGTACCGCCATCGAACAACAGGCACTCGAGCTGATTCGGCAGAAACAGGAAACAGCTCGCCAACGTCATCTGGCTAGCCAGCGCCTGCTTGAAATCTCACAGGAAACGCTGGCGTCGGAACAAGCCGCACAAGCCGATATCGACGCCGGCCTGCTCGCCGTTGCCGCACGGCGCGACTTCGCTACTGCTTGCCAGCAGGCCGAACAACACACCAGATTAGCCGCCGAAGCCGAACGCGATGCCTGTCAACAGTTGCTGGTCGAAGCCGATGCGGTTGCACGGGCACGCACGACGGCGTCAGAAGCGATCCAGCAACAAGCCGCTACCGCTGCAGAACTGACGCGCCTCGAATCCGAACGCGCCATCATGGAACAGCAAGCCAGCGTTTTCCTGCAACATCAGCACGCAGTCGAACTGGAACGACATGCTGCCGCAAAGCTAGCCCTGACGGCGGCACAGGAAAAAGCCAACGCCGAGCAACAGGCCTGCAACGAAGCCCGCGCCCGCGCCACCATCTTGCAGGAACAGGCCGAACTGGCGCGCCTGCACGAACAAGTTGAACGTGAATTGCGTCAAGCCAGCGCGGCGGAACAGCAACTCGCCAGTACGGCGCTGCAGCAACGACAGCACGCGATCGCGCAACAACAAGCCCAACTGGCGTTGCAGGAAAAAATCCGCAGTGAAGAAATCACTTTACAAAAAACTGCTGCGCACGATGCCATGGTGAGTCAGGCCAGTGCACTGGCACAGCAACTAGCCGATGCAGAAAATGCGCGCCTGAGCGCCGAACGCAGCGCCAGCGCAGTCGCACAACAAGTCTGCGACGCCCAATTGGAAGCACAGCGCCGCCACGCCCAATCGGAAGAATTGGCACGCTCATTACTGGCCCGCCTATCGGCCGGGCAGCCAGGTCAGGAAGACTGGCGCGTTCGTGCCAGCGCCGTCTTATCGGATGACGCAGCGCCAACCTTGGCACCGACGCAGGTGTGGAATCAACTGCGCAGCACGACGCTGGCCGTCGTGATCGTCTGCCTTAGCGCGGGTGCCTGGTCGCTATTGGGCACGCGGCCGACGGTTGCCGCAAGCGTGACGCTCGTTGCGCCGGTCACTGGTCTCAAAGTATCGGTAGGCTTGACCGATGTTTCGCCTCCGGCAACACCAGAAATAGACGGGTTGAACATCGCTTCGCGGCGCTAGTCTCCCACCGGGTTGGGATTGCGCGACAATGTCGACCCATCGCCCAATTCGGGGTCCCCGCGAAGAATTTCTATGTCAATTGAGAACACTCCAGACGTGCCTCCTTGTGCGCCGCCAAGCCGACCGGCGCTGCGGTTGCCGCCCTTGCTGACATCCGCATCGATGTCAGCAGAGGCTGCCCTGGCCAGCAAGCAAACGCGAGAGCGCAAGGACGCGCTCGTTCGCGGCGTCCCCTCGATTGATGCCATGCGCGATGCCATCCGACGCGCCGGACGCGATCTTCCTGCAATCACTGAGGTACCGCGCGCAGGCAAACTCGATGCCGCAGCGTTCCGTGCGCGTGCCGCACAGGGGCTACCATTCGTAGTTACAGGGCTGGTCAACCGGTGGCCGTTGTCTGCCCTTGCGCCGAGCACACTGCGTGAGCGCTTTGGCGACCTGCCGGTGCGCGCGCGCGTCGGTGACTACATCAACACGGCCTTTGCACCCGACCGGGCGATGCAGGATATGACCCTGTGTGCGTACCTCGACCTCGTCACGGCTGGCACGCAGGACTTGCCACCTTATCTCGGCAATCTGGAATTGCGGGCATTAAACAGACTATGCAACTGGCCGGCTTATTTTGAAAAAATGGGCCCGCCACGCTTCTGGCTGGGCCCGACCGGAACCGTGACTCCGTTGCATTGCGACTATGACGACAATATTTTTGCGCAGCTGTGGGGGACCAAACGCATTTATCTGTCTCCGCCACATCACGACGAATTCCTTTATCCCCGTGAGGCCAATGCCATTTTGTTCGGCTCCCCGTTCAACCCGGAAGCACCGGATTTCGAGAAGTTCCCCCTTGCACGCCACGCCACAATGATCGAATGTCTCGTCCAACCCGGCGAGCTGCTGTATGTGCCTGCCGGGTGGTATCACCATGTGCGTGCGCTGACGTTTTCACTGTCCTGTAATCGATGGGCCAGGGCTGTGCCGCTAGCGTTGAGCAGTGACTTCTTACTGCAGCGACCAGCCGGCCATCCAACACTGGCTCTACAAGGCGTATCGTCTGCAGAATAAATGGGGCTAACTGCTGGTGCCTATGGCGCAACCGTCGTGGCAGACGCGCCAGCGAGCAACCGATCCAGCAGTTCAATGTGATGACGGTGGGGTGTAGTGATGGCATAGAAGCGCTCTTCCAGCAGCGTGGAACGGCCAACGCACACCAGCGAACCAGACTGCAATTCATCTTGCACCACGACTTCCGGTAGTACCGTCACCCAACCACTGTCGCGCGCAATCAGACGCAGCATCGCCATGTCATCCACCTCGGCACGCACCCGCGGAACCACTTTGGCCGACGTGCACAGCGCGTCAAACTGCGCCCGGATCGCGCTGCGCGGTCCGGGTAGCGCAATATCGAGACCATCAAGATCCTCGGGCACCCGCAAGCCAAGCGGCTTCCAGAGAGCGGCCGGTCCGACAAACGAAATTGCCTGGCTGCCCAGAAAGTGGCAGTGCAATGGGCGACGCGCCTCAGACGGGACTGTTTCGTTTGCCAGCACGACATCGAGTTGATGATGGATCAAGCGGGTCAGGAGGTCATCCAGCAGTCCGGATTCAAGGGTCAGCATCACGGTCGGATCGGCCAGCAATGGGCGAATCCTGTTTTCCTGATAATTGCGTGACATCGTGGCGACGCTGCCAATGCGCAAACGGGTCACGCCTTCGCTGCGCCCCTGCAACCGGCCCAGCATTTCCCGACTCAGACCGAAAATGTCTTCGGCATAGGCCAGTACCAGTTGACCGGTATCGGTCAGCACCAGACCGCGTCCTTCCCGGGTAAACAAGACTTCACCCAAGCGCTCTTCCAATTGGCGTATCTGCGCAGAGAGCGAAGACTGTGAAGTGTGTAACTCTTGAGCCGCGCGGGTCAAATGACCAACCTTGGCGACACGCCAGAAATAAAACAGATGGTGGAAGTTCAGTTGTTCGAGATTCATTGTTCTGTTTTTTGACTGTATAAGACCGGATAATAATATTTTACAGAACAATCGATGATCGACATAATTTAGCGAATGGGTAACCAAGGAATCTTGCAATGAAATATCTACTTTTTGCGATTGGCGCGCTGATGCCCGCCTTGCTCATGCTGACAGCAATGCTGTTACCGCTGTTGCCGGCCCTGTCCGTCAAGCGACTCTGGCGTGTATTCATGGGACTGTCCGCCGTAGCACTGGGTTGCGCTTTGATCACCGCGTTCGCAGGACCACAATTTTCCGAATTCCATCCCTGGCTACGCCCAAGCCCGCTTGGCAACGCGCTAGCCATACTCGTACAACTACTGTGCAGCGTCATCGCCGCCTTTTCTGCCCGCTATCTTGACGGTGAACCCGGCCAACGACGTTTTGTTGGCGCACTTGCCGGCGTAATTGCCGCAGTGCATTTGCTGCTCATGGCAGATCACTGGGTGGTACTGATCGCCGCTTGGGCGCTGGTAGGCGGGGTGCTACAGCATTTACTGTGCTTTTACCCGGATCGCCCGTTTGCCCTGCTCGCAGCGCACAAAAAACAGATCGCCGACAGGTTCGCCGACGCTCTGTTGCTCTGCGCTGCGGCGCTGGCCTGGAACGACGTGGGGAGCGGCTCCTTGTCAGAGCTATGGACGCATCTGGGCCGCCATGGCATGTCCGTCACCTTGCAATTAAGCGCCGTCTGTCTGGTGTTGGCAGTCATTCTGCGTACTGCATTACTGCCCGTGCATGGCTGGCTGATTCAGGTGATGGAAGCGCCGACGCCCGTCTCTGCCCTGCTGCATGCCGGTGTCGTCAACCTTGGTGGCTTTGTGCTGATTCGCTTCGCGCCTTTGCTGGAACAGGCGATGCCGGCGCGCACGCTGCTGGTAGTGTTTGGACTGGGAACTGCAGTGCTAGCAGGCTTGGTGATGCTGACTCGTATCAGTATCAAAGTCCGATTGGCGTGGTCTACCACGGCACAGATGGGCTTTCTGGTGCTCGAGTGTGGTCTCGGTCTCTACTCGCTCGCCGCCCTGCATCTGATTGGTCATTCACTCTACAAGGCGCAGGCATTCCTGTCGGCATCAACGATCGTCCGGCAAACCCGCTTGCACGCGATGCGGGGTACGCTGGGTCCGATACCGATGAGCCTTGGTCTCGCTCCGTTAGTCGCGATACCGACGGTACTGCTGATTCAGTCGGTATTGAGCAACGCGGCATGGCCCTGGTGGTGGAGCGTCATTCTGGGCCTGGCGTGGGCGCCCTTGTTGTGGCTACCGCCCCGGCGCGGCACCCTGCAGACCATTGTCGTGCACGGTGGCGGCGGTCTGCTGATGATCGCAGGCCTCACGCTCGCCGCATTGCTGGCCCATACCCTGCCCTTCGGGATTAGTGACGCACCCAGCCACGCCCTCGGCATGGTCGCGCTGGTCGGCATGGCCGCGCTGTACCTTCTGCTGGTCATACTGCAGCTACAACCGGAGGCGCTACGGGGATGGCGGCGCTGGAGTTACGCCGGTTTTTATCTGGACGAGAGTTACACCAGACTGGCCTTGCAATACTGGCCTGCCCGCTGGATTCCACGGGCATTAAAAAGCGTTCGCACCAGCGCATCCCCGTTCACATCAGAGGATTCCCCGCAATGAAAACACCGACAACGGCTACGCAATCCGCAGACGAGATTTCTGCCGAGCAAGCGATATTGTCCCGTCAGATAGAGCTCGCCTGTAACACGGCATGTCAAGCGATTGCACCTGCCTGGCCCTTGGATCGGGCCATTGCCGTGAATCCGCACTGGTCACGCATTGGCAGACCATTGCGTCAGGTGGCGGCCAGAATGGCGATACTGAGTAGCATCCAGGTCTTCCCATCGCGCGACCATCAACAGCAATGCTGGAACGAAGGTCGCATCAGCCAGACAGATCTCGAACTCGCCCTGCACCAGATCCCTGCAGCAAAACTGGCCGGACTGACATCGACGCAGTGCGTAGATGCCTTGCGCAGCGCCGTGCCGCTGCAGCGTTTGCCTCTGTTGATCGATGTGCTCGACAACGACCCGAAGCGACACACCCGGTTATCCTGGCGGCAAGCCGTTACCCATCAAGTGAGTCAGACCTGCGCCGCCTACTTTGACCAACACCAGGCCGATTGGCAGCCGGAGCGCTCGCGCGGGTTGTATGCCTTCTGGCGCCACACGCTGCAACACGACCATGGCATCGGTACGCTGATGGGGTTGCCCGATCTGGGCAGCGCTCTCAGCGCTCTACCCTCCACCCGGCAGGAGGCAGAACGCTGGGTATTGCAGCGACTTGGACTACCGCAGGCGGTCTGGGCAGATTACCTTGAGGCCTTGATCCTCACCGTGAATGGCTGGGCTTCCTGGTGTGCTTATCAGGGTTGGGAAGCCCAACTGGAAGGTCGAACGGATACCCACTTGCGCGAATTGCTGGCCATCCGCCTGGCATGGAGCGCGGTTTTACTGGATGGCAAAGATGATGCCGCCGCCAGCCAGGCCTTCGCGGCGCTACAAAGTGAATGGCATCACGCATCGGCACGACTGCAGCAGGCAGAAGAGGCACTATTGATCGACGAAGTCTGGCAAGTCGCTCTGGAAATTGGCTTTCAGCGACCGCTGGCACAACAACTCCTCCCGTCCACTGTGGCGACTACGGCACCACAGGAAATCGATGTGCAGGCAGCCTTTTGTATTGATGTCCGCAGCGAACCGCTGCGCCGCGCACTCGAAGCCGCCTCGCCAACGATCCAGACCATCGGATTTGCCGGTTTCTTCGGGCTGCCGGTTGCCTACACGCCCCTGGCCACTCAGGCCCGGCGTCCGCAACTGCCCGGCTTGCTGGCCCCCGTGATTGAGGTGACCGATTGCCTGGTGACGGCGGGATCGGCTGACGGTGCCACCGACGCCCGGCTACTGGCATCGGCGAGCAGATCACGCCTGGCGCACTTCGCGTTGACCGACCAGTGGCATGCGGCCAGTCGTTGGCCCAGCGCCGCATTTTCATTCGTAGAAGCGGCCGGACTCGGGTACATCGGCAAACTCGGACTATGGCTGCGCCCCTCCCAACGGACCAGAGACCGCGATGATTTGGCAGGTCTGCCAGCCCGCTATCGCGCCCTCTGCAGACCACAAATCGTTGGGCAAGATCTGGCCGCCAAGGTGACGCTGGCGGCACGCGTGCTGCACGCGATGGGTCTGGAGAAACGCCTCGCACCGCTGGTGCTACTGGTCGGGCATGGCAGCCAATCCGTCAACAACGCCCACGCTGCGATGCTGGACTGTGGCGCCTGCTGCGGGCAGACCGGTGAAGTCAATGCCCGTAGTCTGGCCCAATTGCTCAACGAGCCAGCAGTTCGCAGCGGGTTAAGCGCGCAAGGAATAGCCATCCCCGATAACACCTGGTTCATCGCAGCCCTGCACAACACCACCACCGACGACATCGACGGTTTCGACCTTGACCTTCTGCCTTCCGCCACGCGTCTTCGCTGGGAGCGCGTACAGGCCGTCTTTGCCCAAGCTGGTGATCAGGTCCGGCGTGAACGCGCCCCCCGACTGGGCGTCAACCCGCACCTCCCGCACGACGTCTTGCACAACAAGTTGCGCCGCCGCGCCAACGATGGCGCCCAGACCCGTCCCGAGTGGGGCCTGTTGGGCAACGCGGCGTTCCTGATTGCACCGCGGCAGCGCACGCGCGGCATGGACCTCGCGGGACGCAGCTTCCTGCACGACTATGACGCCAGTGAGGACACCGATGGCAGCGTACTGGAACTGCTAATGACCGCGCCGATGCTGGTCACGCACTGGATCAACTGGCAATACCACGCCTCGACATGCGAACCCACTCGCCTCGGCAGTGGCAACAAGGTCCTGCACAACGTGGTGGGGGGAAACATCGGTGTATTCGAAGGCAATGGTGGCGACCTGCGCGTTGGCCTGTCGCGCCAGTCACTGCACGACGGTCATCGCTGGATACACGAACCGGTACGGCTCACCGTGGTCATCGATGCACCGCAGCACGCCATCGACGCCGTCATCGGCAAGCACGCGGTGGTCCGCCAATTGCTGGACAACGGCTGGCTACATCTCTGGCGCTTTGATCAAGCGCGCTTGCTGCGCTACGAAACCGGCGACTGGCACGCGCTGGGGTGGGAGGCTGTCTGATGTCCCTTTATTCCGGAAAAAAAATCGCGTTGCTGACACAACATGGCAAAGAGCAGGTCATCGCCCCCCTATTGGAGCCGGCTCTAGGTTGCACGATAGAACATGTCACCGGCTTCGATACCGACCAACTCGGCACCTTCACGCGGGACATCCCGAGACCAGGAACGCAGCTCGATGCTGCGCGTCGCAAGGCGCGCATCGGGATGAACTTGTCAGGCTGCGCGCTCGGGATGGCCAGCGAAGGAAGTTTCGTCCCGGACCCTTACACCGGGATGTTCCCCTGGAACCTTGAGCTGCTGATATTGATCGATGATCACCTGGGAATTGAAGTAGTCGGCATGGCACAAGGCGCTGGCCACAGCGCACATATTGACGCCCGCGATTGGCAAACGGTTGAATCCTTTGCCAATCGCCAAGGGTTTCCGCAACACCATCTGGTACTTCGCCCCCAGAACCGGGACGATCCACGCGTCCGGAAGGGCATTGCCGATTGGGCCCGGCTCAGGTCATGTTTCGATGACTGTGTTGCGCAATCGGATAACCAGCAGGTATTCATCGAGACCGACCTGCGCGCCTTCGCCAATCCGAGTCGCATGGAGCATATTCGGCAAGCGGCGGTCGATCTGCTTGCACGCCTGGCATCTCTTTGCCCAGCCTGCGAAACCCCCGGCTATTGGGTAACCGAGCGACAACCGGGGCTTCCCTGTGCAGCGTGCTGCCTGCCGACCTCCACCTATCGCAGCGAGGTGTGGACATGCCTGCGTTGCCAGCACAGGTCGGTACAAAAGA
>JBLHLW010000014.1:0-74945 GCA_047621345.1 Minisyncoccia bacterium
CTTGCGATCTTTCCTATATTTCTTTGTGAGCACTTGCTATATGTAAAGACTCCGTAGCAACCTAAGCCACTACAGTGCACTTCCACCAAGTGCCCACACTTATCAACTGTTAATTGTTAAAGAACTTTTGCACCTTACGCCGCACTTCGACTAACCTCGCCGACCGTGCCGTTTCGTGTGCTGCTGACAAAGCGTTTTGTTTGTCTGCGCTTCGATGTCGCTGAAGCAGGAGGCGAACTATAGCGATGTCGTGCCGTCAGCGCAAGTGTTTGCGGCATGATATTTTCAAAGCTCTTCGTTTCTGCGAGGTCGTCTCAGCAACAACCGGCCACAGGCAAGCAATCCAAGGCAAATAATTGCGAAAAAGGATTACTGCCAGTTGGTGGCGACCTTTGCAAAGCGCATAATTCTCGCTTCCACTTTTGCATTGAAAAATACGATGACGAATACAGAATGGCTGTTCACTCAGGAAGTACATCCCAAGTTGGCAACAAGTGCGGAAGTCGCCAGCCTGCTAGCTAACCCCGGCTTCGGTCGAGTCTTTACTGACCATATGGTGACCGTGCGCTGGAATGAAGCGCAAGGTTGGCATGATGCAAAAGTCGAATCCAGAAAGCCGTTTTTGCTTGACCCGGCCTGCGCAGCACTCCACTACGCGCAACAAATTTTTGAAGGCATGAAAGCCTATCGCGGTGCCGACGGCGAAGTACTGATGTTCCGTCCGATAGAGAACGCCCACCGCTTCCAGCGTTCCGCTGCGCGCATGGCAATGACTCCTGTGCCGGACGATCTGTTTCTGGCCGCCGTCGAAGCGCTGGTCAAGATCGACAAGCATTGGGTACCTGAAGGCGACGGTAGCTTGTACTTGCGCCCGTTCATGTTCGGCTCCGAAACCTTCCTGGGCGTGCGCCCATCACTTGAATATATCTTCTGTGTCATCGCTTCACCCGTCGGGCCCTATTTCAAGAATGGCGATTCCGCCGTCACCGTCTGGGTATCGGATGAATACACCCGCGCCGCGCCAGGCGGCACCGGCGCCGCCAAATGCGGCGGCAACTATGCAGCGAGTTTGCTGGCACAGTCGCAGGCAACCGCAAACGGTTGTGACCAAGTAGTGTTCCTCGACGCCGTCGAACATCGCTGGATCGAGGAACTCGGCGGCATGAATATCTTTTTCTGCATGGCAGATGGCACCCTTGTCACCCCGCCATTAAGCGGCACGATCCTGCCCGGCATCACGCGAAGCTCGGTCATCGATCTGGCCCGGCGCGAAGGCATGACAGTCGAAGAGCGTCCCTACAGCTTCGATCAGTGGTGTGCAGATATCGCCAGCGGTGAATTGCGTGAAGTATTTGCTTGCGGAACAGCGGCCGTGATTGCTGGCATCGGCAAGATCCGCCATGTTGGTGGCGAACTGGTAATCGCCGACGGCACCGTGGGGCCAGTCACTATGCATATCCGTGAGCTGCTCACAGGTATACAGCGTGGCCGTCTCGCCGATACCCAATCCTGGGTACATCGATTGACTTGAACAGTATGAGCAAGCTGAATATTCCGCCTCCGGTCGGGCACCCACACAGCCTGACCGAAGACGTCTACGCACTGATCATCGGCCTTACGTTCATTGTGCTCGGCTTGTTGCTACTGAAAACTGCCGGTCTGGTCACTGGCGGCATCGCGGGCATCGCGCTCTTGACCTCGTATGTCGTTCCATTACCGGTGGGATTAATCTTCACCCTCGTCAACGTGCCGTTTTTTATCTTTGCCTACTTTGCGATGGGTTGGCAGTTCGCTCTGAAGACCGTCGCGGTCAATCTCGGCGTCACCACCCTGATGACGCTGATGCCAAAGGCCTTGCATATTGATTTCATCAATCCCGCTTTTGCGGCATTGGCTGGCGGCACCCTATGCGGAATGGGAATCCTCGCGCTCGCGCGCCATGGCGCCGGCGTGGGTGGTACCGGTGTCATTACGCTGTGGCTACAAAAAAAGCACGGCCTCAATGCAGGGCGAAGCCAAGTCATCATCGATAGCGTCATCCTGCTCGTGGCGATGTCGGTGATTGCTCCGAACCGCCTGGCCTGGTCGGCACTGAGCGCTTTTTCGATGAGCGCGATGGTCATCGCCTGGCATCGGCCTGGTCGGTATATCGGCTATTGACCTAGTCTCTCGACCACATAACGCCAGCTTGCCATGCCCTGTAAGGCATGCCCCTTCTCAAGCCAGTATCTTTTAAAACCGGTAAGATGAATTTCGTTCTTTTCAGAATAGCACCGTGATGGCCCCGCGCTAATCATGCCGCGCCCCCCCATCCGGACAGATTCATCACCCGATATTGTCAGGAGTTTTCCATGCAGCCTTATGTCATTTGCCACATGATGTCGTCCATCGACGGCCACGCCCTCACGGACGGCTGGGACCGTCCGTTTAAAAAAAATGCCGGAGCGTTGTACGAAACGCTGGCCCAGCAATTCAAGTTCGATGCCTGGATCTGCGGCCGCGTCACGATGCAGGAAATTGCCCACGGC
This sequence comes from Minisyncoccia bacterium, assembly GCA_047621345.1. GTDB lineage: Bacteria > Pseudomonadota > Gammaproteobacteria > Burkholderiales > Burkholderiaceae_D > Actimicrobium. Next base: position 2,529 of record JBLHLW010000014.1, read on the forward strand.
GACGGTTATCCGGCAGGCCTGGCCACCAAGCCGATCCCGCGCACCCACCATTTTGCCGACAAAGAGGCTGCTTGCTATGCGGTGGCCATCGATCCGCACGGCAAGGTTGAATGGAAAAGCAATCAGGCGCTCGATTCGCATGTCGTTGCCGTCGTCACCGAAGCGGTCGCCGATGACTACCTCGCCTATCTGCAATCGATCAACGTCTCGTATATTTTCGGCGGCAAGACCGAGATCGATCTGGCCAAGGTCGTGACGATTCTTGCCGACGAACTCGGCACCCAGCGTCTGATCGTCGAAGGCGGCCCGCATGTCAGCGGATCCTTCGTCAACGCCGGACTGGTCGACGAAGTCAGCGTCCTCATCCTGCCGCTCATCGATGGTCGCGGTGAACATCCAGCCTCATTCGAAGTCACGCCAGCAGCCTGGACCAACCCGACTTACCTGACACTGGCGTCGGCCGAGGTTCAGGACGGCGGCAGCGTCTGGCTGCGCTACAAAAAACAGTAAAACGGCGATACCTCCGGTCCTCCTCGGGCCGGTTACTCCATCAGCTTGGCCATCTCCCGATACAAATCTGCCTTGCCTTCGAAACCCAGCCCCGGCAATTCCGGCAGGAAGATATGGCCGTTCTCGACCTTGACGCCGTCCGGAAAACCACCATACGGCTGAAACAGGTCGGGATAAGATTCGTTGCCACCCAGTCCCAGTCCCGCAGCAATATTGAGCGACATTTGATGGCCGCCATGCGGGATGCAGCGCTTGGCCGACCAGCCGTGTTCGCGCAGCATGTCAAGCGTGCGCAGATATTCGACCAGCCCGTAGCTCAATGCGCAATCGAACTGCAACCAGTCACGGTCTGCACGCATACCGCCGTAGCGAATCAGGTTGCGCGCATCCTGCATCGAGAACAGATTCTCGCCAGTGGCCATCGGATTGGCATAGTAGTTGCGCAGCGTCGCCTGCAATTCGAAATCAAGCGGATCGCCGGCTTCTTCGTACCAGAACAGATCGTACTGCGATAGCGCCTTCGCATAGGCAATCGCGGTGTCGAGATCGAAGCGTCCGTTGGCATCGACCGCCAGCTTCTGGCCATCCTGCAGCACGCTCAGTACCGAATCGATGCGACGCAGATCTTCGTCCAGCGAAGCGCCACCAATCTTCTTTTTGACAACCGTGTAGCCACGGTCGATGTAGCTACGCATCTCGTCCTTGAGCTGGTCGTGGCTCTGGCCCGGATAGTAGTAACCGCCCGCCGCGTAGACAAAGATAGTCCGATCGGGCGCGCCGTTGCCGTAACGATCCGCCAGCAACTGAAATAACGGCTGGCCAGCAATCTTGGCCACCGCATCCCAGACCGCCATGTCGATGGTGCCGATAGCCACCGAGCGCTCACCATGACCGCCCGGCTTTTCGTTGGTGAACAGGCAGTTCCAGATTTTGTGCGGGTCGAGATTGGTGCCGCTGTCGTCGATCAGGCTGGCTGGATCGGCTTCCAGCAGGCGCGGGATAAACCGTTCTCGCATCAGCTTGCCCTGGCCGTAACGTCCGTTGGAATTAAAGCCGTAGCCGATCACCGGTTTGCCATCGCGAATGACATCGGTGACGACGGCCACCAGACTCAGCGTCATCTTGCTGAAATCGATGTAGGCATTGCGGATAGGGGAACTGATCGGGATGGTCTTTTCGCGGATATCGATGATTTTCATGCAGGGTCTCCAGAGGGGAAGTTGCTGTTTTCAGCTTAGGCGCTTAGATTACTCTTCAAAGTCATTGCTGAGATTCAGCCACAATTAAATCCATTATTCACTTTAAGTGACTATTGAAATTGCTCCCGAGCTGGCTTTTTTGTTCAGCTGGCCCTGCTCGGCAGGCGACCAAATTCGGTGGGTGATGCCGATGGTGCAGGCTCGTAGGGTGGGCACGGTATGTTGTGCCCACGCGCGCGTACCGCTGGTGACGGTCAATTCGGGGTTGGGTGGTGCATTCGCGTGGGCACGATGAGGCTGTGCCCACCCTACGAATTAGCGGCACATCTGGTGCAATAGCCGTAGGGCATTGCACCGGATGTCCCGATAAGCTTCATCGAATCGAAATGCTGGATGGCAACGCAAATCGGCAGAACCGGAGGCCAGGCATCGAGCGGGGCCAAAGCCGTCGCAGCCCGCGAAAACGGCAAACGCGGTGGGCGACCAAAGAAGGTGTCCGGTCTGTTGCCAATCTAGCGCGCATCAAAACACGTTCGCATCCATCGATTGGGCTAGACTGAATGCCTTTTTCGCTAGCCCCATTCCCACACACCATGTATATCCAACCCGTCGTCATGATGGACTTCGAAACCACCGGCATGAGCCCGGCACTGGGTGACCGGGTCACCGAGGTCGCTGCGTTGCGTATTGTCGGCGGCGTCGTGGTCGAGCGCTTTGTCTCGCTGATCAACTGCGATGTTTATATCTCACCCTTCATCAGCCAACTCACCGGCATCACGCAAGCGATGGTCGACCGCGCACCGTCGGTCGAACAGGTCATGCCGGAGTTAGTACGCTTCATCGGCACCGATGCGCTGGCGGCCCACAACGTCAGCTTCGATGAAAAATTCCTGCTGGCCGAGAGCGCCCGTCTGGGCCTCGTGCCGGCCCACGCCGGCGTCATCTGCTCGGTCAAATTATCGCGCCGCGTCTTTCCCGGTTTGCGCAGCTATGCACTGGGCGCGCTGGCGAGCTCGCTGGGCATCCGCTTCAATGGCAATGCCCACCGCGCCGAAGCCGATGCCGAAGTCGCGTCGGCCGTCATGCTGCATATCGCCACTCATTTGGGGGATCGCTACGGCATTCGCGATGTCGATCCGCGATTTTTGCAGCAGATCAATCGGCTCGCGGCAGCAAAAGTGCCGGCCTTCCTGCTGCGACCAGCGGCACCCGCCAACAGTCAGGTGACCGGCACCACGCGCCGCAAAAAATCCAGCATCACCTGACCGAACACATCGTTGCGGTCACCCGCGACCATGTGCCCTGCTTCGCTGACCTTGACATATTCGCTGTGCACATCGGACAAGCCGCCACGCACCAGTAGCGTCGGTACGGTCAGTGCACGCGCACAGGTCGTCAAGCGCGACTCGCGTGAACCGAGATGACGAATACCGGCGAGGAAGCGCGGGGCCCAGTGCCCGCGAGCCGCTCACCGGCCCCTTTCCACGCATGCTGGGTCTGACCACCGCCATGCTGCAGCACGACTAGCGGCCGGTCCGGGTCACCGCAGGCATCGCCGGCAAGGACAACGCCATCGGCCCCCAGCCATCGATGCATCGGCTCGGGCGTTCCGGGCAAGCGCCGACCGGACGACTTCGGCAAGCGCGCAGTCACCGTCCCTCCCCCAGCAACCGGCGCGCCAGACGCCAATGCGGTACGTCGATCATTTTTCCATCCAGCACCGCAACACCGTCACCGGCTTCAAAGGCAGCGATGACGCGGCGCGCCCATGCCTGTTCATCCGCAGTGCCGCTGAAGACGGCATTGATGATCGCGACCTGATCCGGATGGATCGCCGCCTTGGCCTGAAAGCCATCGTCACGGGCGGCCTGGCATTCCGCCCTGAAGCCAGCCAGATCGCGGAAATCGGTGTACACCGCGTCGATCGCCAGCGTGCCGGCAGCGGCGGCTGCCAGCACGGTCAAATTACGCGCCAGCAGAAAAGGCGCGCGGTAAGTGCCCGCCGCATCGCGATTGCGGAACACGCCGAGATCCGCAGCGAGGTCTTCCGCGCCCCACATCAGGCCGGCCAAACCCGGCACCGGCAAACGGAAATCCGTCAGCGCCAGCACCGACGCGGCTGTCTCGGTGGCGACGGCGACGATCTGCAACGTGCCTTGCGCAACACCGGCAGCCTGCTCCAGCCCGCGCAGACGCTCACCAAGACGCACAACATCGGCCGGACCACATGACTTCGGCAGCACGACGCCATGGATGTGCGCGACCGGCAAGGCGATCAGGTCGTCATCGATGAACGTGGTGTCCCAACCATTTATACGAATGAAGACAAGTGGCTTCTCTGCCGGCCACGCAGCACGCGCCGCCAGCGCCGCGGATAGCACACTACGCGCAGCCTGTTTGTTGGCCGGTGCGACCGCATCTTCCCAATCAAAAATCAACGCATCGGCGCCACTCGAAAAAGCCTTGTCGATCTTGCGCGCCTGATCGCCGGGTACAAATAGCCATGACCGGATCATGCCGGACTGCGCTTCATGAAAGCCGAGCGCAGGCAGTTGGCGACTTCTTCGCCACGCTGGTTGATGGCCCGATGACGGAACGCGACGATACCGGCGGCGGGTCGTGATTTGCTGTCGCGTACCGAGACCACTTCGGTGTGTACGTGCAGCGTGTCGCCCTGAAACACCGGCTTCGGAAAGCCGACGTCGCTCATGCCGAGATTGGCAATCGTGGTCCCCAGCGTGGTGTCCGAGACGCTGATGCCGATCATCAATCCGAGCGTGAACAGGCTGTTGACCAGCGGCTGGCCGAACTCGCTTTGCGCCGCGTAATGCGCATCGATATGCAGCGGTTGCGGGTTCATCGTCATCATGGAAAACAGCATGTTGTCCATCTCGGTCACGGTGCGGGTGATGCCATGCTCGAAGGTCATCCCCGGATGAAATTGCTCGAAATACAAACCAGCCATGTGCTACTCCTGTGAGGTCAGTGGATCGTCCTGCCCGGGATCGATCTCGATCAGGGTGACGCCGCTTGCTACCGTGTCGCCGGCAGCGCAATGCACTGCCGTCACCACGCCGTTGATTTCCGAGCGCATCGCGTGGATCAGTTTCATGGCTTCCATGACGAGGAGGACCTGACCGGCAACGACGCTGTCGCCTACCACCACATGCACAGCCGTCACCAGTCCCGGCATGCCGGAGCGGGTCTGTCCTTGTCCTGCATTGCTGCGCGAAACCGGACGCGCCAGCATCGCCAGCGTTGACTGCACCCGCATGGTCCAGCGGATGCCTTGCGTCGACAGCACCAGCGCCGCCCCGTCAGCGACGATGGCCACCGTCACCGGCTCATCGCCCTCGGCGCTGACGCGCACGCGGTCGGCAGCCAACCGCTCGAAGCGTAAGTTCAGCGTCTTCGCGCCGATGACGACGTGCATCGACTCGCCCGCGCGCGTGAGGCGCACATCGGCCGCGCCACAGCGATCACTCTCGACATGCAGCGACGCCGCCGCCGGCAGACCGCCTGCCGATACGGTGCGAAACCCGCTGCTGCTGTGCCACGGAAATGCCGTCGCCGCGTGCGGCACCAACGCCGGAAACAGCGTCTGCCACGCCGCCACCGCCATCAATAGCTGATCGAGTCGGACATCGATGTGCCAGCCATCGGGGAACTGGTCTGCCATATAGCGGGTCGTCAGCGCGGCATCATGGAAGGCCGGACGCCTCAGCACGTCGCGCAAAAAAGCCTGATTGGTGCCGAGACCGACTGCCTCGAATTGCGCCAGTCCCGCCACAAGGCGACGCGCCGCAACCGCGCGTGTCGGACCATAGCCGATCAATTTGGCGATCATCGAATCGTAGTACGGCGACACTGCCGAACCAATGCCGATACCGCTATCAACGCGCACTCCGGCCAGCACCGGCTCGTGATACGCGCTGACCACGCCGATCTGCGGCTGGTAATTGTTGGCCGGATCTTCGCCATTGAGGCGTGCCTCGATGGCCCAACCATTGACATGAATATCGGCTTGCCGGTGCGGCAGCACCTCGCCGGAAGCAATCCGTAATTGCAGTTCGATCAGGTCAAGGCCAACCACCTGCTCGGTAACCGGATGCTCGACTTGCAAACGCGTATTCATCTCCAGGAAATACGGTGTCTCACCGCCCTCTTCCAGCACGAATTCGACCGTACCGAGCGAGTCGTAACCGATATGCCGACCCAGCAACAGCGCCTGCGACAAGAGCTGCTCGCGCACGCTGGCCGGCAAATGCGCGGCGGGTGCTTCCTCGATCACTTTCTGGTAATTGCGCTGGATCGAGCATTCACGCTCGAACAGATGAATCAGGTTGCCATGCTGGTCACCGGCCAACTGGACTTCGAGATGGCGCGGCCGGGCGATCAGTTTTTCGATCAGCACGCGCTCGTCATTGAAGGCGCGCAGCGCTTCCTGTTTCGCTTCGACCAGCAAGGCCGCAAAGGTCGCCTCGTCATCAACCCGGCGCATGCCCTTGCCACCACCACCGGCACTGGCCTTGATGAGAACAGGAAAGCCGATTGCGCACGCCATCTGCAACAGGTGATCCGGACTCTGGTCTTCACCGTGATAACCAGGTACGGCGCGCACGCCGGCCTGTTCGGCGATGCGCTTGGATTCGATCTTCGAGCCCATGCTGGCGATGACCTCGGCACGCGGTCCGACCCAGACGATGCCGTGTTGCTGGCACAGTTGCGGCAGGATGACGCGCTCGGACAGAAAGCCGTAGCCGGGATGGATCGCGGCGGCACCGCTGCGCACGGCGGCGTCCATGATCAGGTCGGCGCGCAAATAACTGTGGAGTGCTTCCGGCGGTCCGATGCGCAGGGCGTCGTCGGCTTCGCGGACATGGCGCGCATCGACGTCGGCGTCGGAATAGACAGCGATGGTGCGGATGCCGAGGCGTCGGCAAGTCTGCTGGATGCGGCAGGCGATTTCGCCGCGGTTGGCAATTAAAAGTGAATCAATCATCGTAGTAACAAGCCTCGTGACAGGGAATGGAGCAAGCGTGCTGACAAGGACGCGTTACATGCGAAACACCGGCGACGGCGCACTGACCGGTGCTTCATTGGCCGCAATCGCGAGGCACAGGCCGATCACTTCGCGCGTCTGGTCCGGCGCAATCAGGCCGTCATCCCACAAGCGTGCCGTCGCGTAATACGGGTCGCTCTGCTCAGTGAACTGGGCCCGCGTGGTGCGCTCGAGCTCGGCCATTTCTGCCTCGCTGGCCGCGCCTTTCAAGCTGGACTGGCGCAACTCCGCCAGCACCGACGCGGCCACGTCGGCACTCATCGTGGCGATGCGCGAGTTGGGCCACGCAAACAGGAAGCGCGGATGAAAACCGCGTCCGCACATGCCGTAATTGCCGGCCCCGAACGAACCGCCAACAATCACCGTGAAGCGCGGCACCCGTGCGGTGGCCATCGCATACACCAGCTTGGCGCTGTGACGCGCAATGCCGCCGCGCTCGGCCTCGGTACCGATCATGAAGCCGGAGATATTCTGCAAAAACAGCAGCGGGATATGGCGCTGGTTGCACAACTCGATAAAGTGGGCACCCTTGATCGCCGACTCCGAAAACAGCACGCCGTTATTGCCAATGATGCCAACCGGATAACCGCACCAGTGGGCGAAGCCGCACACCAGCGTGCTGCCGTATTCAGGTTTGAACTCCTGGAACTCCGACCCATCGATCAGCCGTGCCAGCAAGTCGCGCACGTCATACGGTTGCTTGAGATCGAGTGGCACGATGCCCGCCAGTTCGGACGCGTCGAATAGCGGCGCACGCGGCGTGCGCATCGTTGTCACAGGCACCGTGCGGTGGTTCAGGTTGGCGACGATCTCGCGGACGCGCTGCAAGGCTTGCGCTTCATTGTCAGCCAGATAATCGGCCACGCCGGAAACCCGCACATGCATCTCGGCGCCACCCAGTGTTTCGCCATCAACGATTTCATTGATCGCCGCCTTGACGATTTGTGGACCGCCCAGATGGATGCGCGCTTGTCCGCGCACCATCACGACTTCATCGGACAAGGCCGGGATGTACGCGCCACCCGCCGTGCAGCCGCCGAACACTGCGGCAATTTGCGGGATACCGTTGGCCGACATCTGGCACTGGCGATAAAAGGTATTGCCGAAGTGGTCCTTGTCCGGAAACACCTCGTCCTGTTGCGGCAGGAATGCACCACCGCAATCGACCAGATAAATCACGGGCAAACGGTTTTCTTCGGCGATCTCCTGCGCCCGCACATGCTTCTTGACGGTCTCGCGAAAGAACGAGCCACCCTTGACGGTGGCATCGTTGGCAATGAGCATGCACGTGGTGCCGGCAATTTGCGCGATGCCGGTGACGATGCCGGCGCACGGTACTTCGTTGTCGTAGAGACCCCATGCCGCCAGCGGTGACAGCTCCAGAAACGGTGACAACGGATCGATCAGCAAGTCGATGCGCTCGCGCACCAGGATTTTGTTGCGCTCGCGATGGCGGCGCACCATGCGCTCGCCGCCGCCTTGCAGAACCACCGCCTGACGTTCGCGCAATAGCGCCAGCAATGCGTTGTACTGCGCCTGACCGGACTGGAATTCGGGCGATGCCGGCGTGACGCCGGAGGGCAGGATATTCATGGACATGTCCTCGTGACAAAACTCAAAAATTACGCATAGCTGCGCGTGTCGTCGATCACCAACCCATCGTTGGCCAGACTGCCGACGGCCACGAAGAGGACATCGCCACGCAATTTGGTGACTGCGCGGATACTCTCGGCGATGGCTCCGGCCTGGTCCGCCGCAGCGGCCACACCGGCCACCTCGGCCACCTCGCACTGCAATTGCATCGCGTCATCGGCCATGACACCGCTGATCACCAGTCGTGCTTTCAAAATCAGCGGATGGCGCTGCCGCAGTTCGGCAACGTGGGCCGGATGGACGAACTGGCCGCGTACCTTGGTACTCTGATCGGCCCGCCCCATCCAGCCGCGCAAACGCGTATTGGTCCGGCCACAAGGCGAATCACCGGCAATTACCGCCGACAAATCGCCGGTGGCAAAGCGCACTAGCGGATAGTCGGGGTTAAATGACGTGATCACGACTTCGCCGACCTCGCCGTGGACCACCGGCTCACCACTACCCGGACGAACGATTTCCAGCAGTAGCTGTTCGGCTAGCACCATGCCTGGATGGCACTGGCCATCGGTCATGGTTTCGTAGGCAATCGTGCCGATGTCAGCGGTACCGTAAAACTGCAACACGTGCGGAACGCCATGTTCATGGAACCAGCTGCGCAGTGAAGGCGGCAGTGCCTCAGCGCTGACTAGCGCCTTGTTCAGGCTGCTGATATCAGCGTTCATCGCTTGCGCTTTTTCAATGATGATCTTCAGGAAGGACGGCGTGCCGGCGTAGGCCGCCGGCTTCAGTGCGACCATCGCCTGCACCTGCATTTCGGTTTGCCCGATACCGGCCGGTATGACCGGACAACCGATTTTTTCGGCGCCACCTTCGATCATGAAAGCGGCTGGCGTGAAGTGGTACGAGAAGCAGTTCTGGATCATGTCGCCGCGCCGCAAACCCAGCGCGTTGAGTGCATGCGCGCTACGCCACCAGTCCTGACTGCGCGCTTCCGGATCGAAGATCGGACCGGGCGACATGAAGATACGCCGCAAGTGCGCCACGTCAGTGCTGGCCAGCCCGCCGAACGGCAAGGCATTGTGCTGCAGCGCCATCAGATCGGCCTTGCGTGTCACCGGCAAGCGCGCCAGTGTGGCACGCGATGCAATATCTGCCGATGCAACGCCAGCGAGCCGTGCTGCCCAGCCCAGCGTGGCCTGCGCGCGGGCAATCAAGGCCGGCAAGCGCGCCATCAGCGCCGCTTCGCGCAGTGCAGCCGATTGTGTTTCGTCAGGATCGGAATAGGAAGAAATGGGGTCTCCTTCGGTAGTCGATAAAAAATAAAAAGGGGATGCGATGCAAGTCGGCGTACTCAGGCCAGCCAGCGCTTGCGCCGGCGATAGAACTTCATGTCCTTGAAACTCTTGCGTCCGGCGCTGGATACGCCCAGATAAAATTCCTTGACGTCTTCGTTGCTGGCCAATTCGCTGGCCTCGCCTTCCATCACGACCCGGCCGTTTTCGAGGATGTAGCCAAAGTCGGCGTAGCGCAGCGCGACGGTGGTGTTTTGTTCGGCTAGCAGGAACGAGACGTTTTCCTTGCTGTTCAAATCTTTGACGATTTCAAAAATCTCGCTGACGATTTGCGGCGCCAGTCCCATCGAGGGCTCGTCGAGCAGGATCATCGAGGGCTTGGCCATGAGCGAGCGCCCGATTGCACACATCTGCTGTTCGCCGCCCGAGGTGTAGCCAGCCTGCGAGGTACGGCGCTGCTTGAGGCGCGGAAAATAGTGGTAGACCTTTTCCAGCGCCAGCGCCAGTTCGGCGCGTGAAATTTTGCGGGTATAGGCACCGGTGAGCAAGTTCTCCTCGATCGTCAGGTGAGCAAAACAATGCCGCCCTTCCATCACTTGCGACAGGCCACGCTTGACCAGTTCACTTGGCGTGAGCTGGTCAATCCGCTGTCCCTTGAAGTCAATGCTGCCTTTGGTGATGTTGCCGCGCTCATTGCGCAGCAAGGTCGAGATCGACTTGAGCGTGGTCGATTTGCCGGCGCCATTGGCGCCCAGCAAGGCGACAATTTTCCCTTGCGGCACCTGCAATGACACGCCTTTCAGCACCAGAATCACATGGTCATAAATGACTTCGATATTGTTGATAGACAGGTAAGGTGTGCCGGCCTGCGGCGCGGTCCCGGCGAGTGGTTCTGTCATGGAGCGCTCCAGAAAACGAGTACATGGAACAGGCCCGGCGCGACTGCATCATTGCGCCGGACCGCTGGGTTACTGCATGCAGGCTGGCGTGATGTTCTTTTCAGCCGCATATTTGGCAGACGCCTCAGCTTGCAAGCGATCCGTCAGCGCCTTGTCACCGGAGATCCACTTCGGTGTGATGGCATTCCATTTACTGCCGTTCCATTGCTGCACCTTGACGGTCCCGGCGCCTTCATGGTTTTCACAGGAGGTGCGGATTTCGGGGAACATGTCCGAGGCACCCAGCGCCTTTTGGCGCGCAGCATCGACCTTCAGATTTTCCAGGCCCCAGCGCACCTGTTCGCCCGTCATGACCTTGCCCTTGCCATACTTTTCCTGCGCCGTACGGATAGCTTCGGTCCATAGGATCGCCGCCGTCACACCGCGTAAATGGTAGGTCGAGCCAATACTTTCTGCGCGGGTCAGGTTGCCCTTGCCGGTTGCATACAGCGAAGTACGAATCTCGTCGAGGATAGGATAATTGCCCGGTGTCGTGAAGCTCATCGCGGCATAACCTTTGGCAGCAGGCCCGGCTGGAATGGTGTCCTGCTCGGACGCCGCCCACCAGCTACCAAGCATTTTTTCACGCGGAAAACCATTGCGCTGCGCGGTCGTGAGCGCCACCGCATTCATCACGCCCCAGCCCCACAGAATCACGTAATCCGGATTAGCACGACGTATCTGCAGCCATTGCGATTGCTGCTCGTTGCCCGGATGGGCGACCGGAATCTTGATCAGTTCAAAGCCGTATTTTTCGGCCAGTGCATCGAACACCGGCATCGGCTCCTTGCCATAGGCCGAGTCGTGATAAAGGTCGACAATCTTCTTGCCCTTGAGCTTATCCATGCCGCCGGACATGTCACCGAAATGCTGGATCATCGCGGCGGCCTGGCTCCAGTAATTGGTCAACAGCGGAAATACGTACGGGAACACTTTGCCATTGGCCGATTCGGATCGGCCATAGCCCATCGTCACCAGCGGAATCTTGTCGGTGGCAGCGCGGTCCATGATGCCGTAGGCGATACCGGTCGAGAGCGGATCAACCAGCGTAGCCCCGCCGTTGCGGGTTTTCAGGCGCTCGTAACATTCGACGCCACGCGACGTGTTGTACTCGGTTTCGCATTCCTCCCAGCTAATCTTGACGCCATTGATGCCGCCCTTCGCATTGAGCAGGTTGAAGTAGTCGATCACGCCACCATAAAATCCTGCGCCACCGGCACCGTACGGGCCAACCCGGTACGACAGCAACGGGATGAATTGTTCCTGCGCGACCGAGGCCGTGGCCGTGCCGCACAGGGCCGCGCCGAGCAAGACTGCATTGATGAATTTCATGGTGTGTCTCCTGTAAAAACCGAACTACAAACCGTCATTGCTTCCTGTCCCGGAAATCAGTGCGGAAAAGGCCATAAACGTAATTTCTCTTTCGTCAGCTGCCACAAGCGCGCCAGACCATGCGGCTCGACGATCAGGAAAAACATGATCAGGGCGCCAAAGACCATCAGCTCAAGGCTCGATGCGGCTGCGCCTGGCAAGGACAAATAATGCGCGAGCATGTTCAACCCGATCGGCATCAGCACAATGAATGCCGCACCCAGGAACGAGCCAAGAATGGAACCCAGCCCGCCAATGATGACCATGAACAAAATGCGAAACGACAGGTCGAGGCTGTAGGCTTCCGGCTCGACCGTGCCGAGGTAGGCATAGGCAAACAGCGCACCGGCGATCCCGCAATAGAACGAGCTGACGGCGAACGCCAGCAACTTGGTGCGGACCAGCCGGAAGCCAATGACTTCGGCCGCCACATCCATGTCCCGCACCGCCATCCATGAGCGGCCAACATTCGAGCGCACCATGTTCTTGAGCAGCAGCGCCATTACGCAGACGATGCTCAGCGTCAGCAGGTACTTGCTCGCTGGGGTGACGAACTCATAATCAAGGATGCTCATCGTCTGCGCCGTGATCACGCCCGATGAACTGTAATTGGTCAGCCACGGCACTTTGGTCAGAAACCAGACCACGAAAAACTGCGTGGCCAGCGTCGATGCCGCCAGATAAAACCCGCGAATCCGCAGCGACGGCAAACCGAAAACGATACCCACCATGGCCGCACACAAGCCACCGAGTACAAAGGCCACCAGCAACGGCATACCGGGGATACGCAACATGAAGTTATAGGTCGCGAATGCACCAACGGCCATGAAGGCTGCGCTACCCAGCGAGAGCAGACCGGCATAGCCAGTCAGGATATTGAGCCCGAGTGCCGCCAGCGAAAAAATCAGAAACGGCACCAGAATCGCGGAAAAAATATACGGCGAGGCGATGAACGGCACCACCAGAAAAGCGAATGCCAGCACGACCATGACACCAATGCGGTCCTGCCGGATCGGAAAGAGCTGGCTATCGGCTTCGTAACTCGGTTTGAACTGACCTGATTCTCGGTAGAACATGCGATTTTTCCTGACTTGAAGAACACTTCAGTGGGAACCCGCGCGGGGTCCTGTCGGTACGACGACTGCACAAAGTCCGCCCGCCTCGCTAGACCCGTCGAATAATTTTTTCCCCGAACAGCCCTTCCGGCCGCACCAGCAAAAACAGCAGCGCCAGCACGTACGGGAACCAGCCCTCGATGCCGCCGCCGACATAGGGCCCGATATAGACCTCGGCCAGTTTTTCGGATGCACCGATAATCAGACCGCCGACAATGGCCCCCGGCACCGATGTGAAGCCGCCGAGGATCAGCACCGGCAAGGCCTTGAGCGCGACAAACGTGAGCGCAAACTGCACGCCATTGCGCGCGCCCCACAGCAAACCGGCCACCAGTGCGACAAACCCGGCGACGGCCCAGACAATGCCCCAGATCTGCTGCAACGGAATACCCACTGCCAGCGCGGCCTGATGGTCATCGGCGACGGCGCGCAAGGCACGACCAATTTTTGTCTTCGAAAAAATCAGTGCCAGTGCCAGTACCAGCACACCGCAAATCAGCGAGGCAGTCAGGTCGAAGCGCGAGACCGACAGATTGAAGCGTTCCATCATGAACTCCAGCGGTACATCGGCAATACCGATATCGAGCCGGCGCACCCGCGCACCCCAGACCAGCTGGGCCAATCCTTCGATGAAAAATGTCAGTCCAATGGTGGCCATGAACAAGGTGATTTCGTGCTGCCCGACCAGCGGACGCAGCACCACCTTTTCGATCGCCAGACCCAGCGCCACCATCACCATCATCGTCAGCGCAATGGCCAACCACAGCGGCACACCGAACTTGTCGACGATGCCAACGCAGGTCAGCGCCGCAAAAAATACCATCGCTCCCTGCGCAAAATTGAAGACCCCGGACGCTTTGTAAATCAGCACAAAGCCCAGTGCCACCAGTGCGTACATCACACCGGACAGCAAGCCGCCAATCAATACTTCAAAAAAGAAAGTCAGTTCCATCGCATCCTCTTGGTGTCAGTCCTGCCGGCCATCAATGCGCCACGCCGAGATAGGCATCGATCACTTCCTGATTGCCGCGCACTTCGTCAGGTGTGCCGTCACCGATTTTTTTGCCGTAGTCAAGCACGACCACGCGGTCCGAGATATCCATCACCACGCCCATGTCATGCTCGATGAGCACGATGGTGGTGCCGAACTGGTTATTGACGTCGAGGATGAAGCGGCACATGTCCTGTTTTTCTTCGACATTCATCCCGGCCATCGGCTCGTCGAGCAGCAGGATGTCCGGCTCGGCCGCCAGCGCACGACCCAGTTCGACGCGCTTTTGCAAGCCGTACGGCAGACGCCCGACGGTGGTCTTGCGGATGTGCTGGATCTCCAGAAAATCGATGATCTCCTCGACTTTTTTGCGGTGCGCGATTTCTTCGCGTTGGGCCGGTCCCCAGTACAGCGCCTGCAACAGGAAGTGGCTATGCATCTTCAGGTTACGGCCGGTCATGATGTTGTCGAGCACGCTCATGCCCTTGAACAGCGCGATGTTCTGGAAGGTGCGCGCGATGCCACTCTTGGCGGCGGCGTACGTGTTCATGTCCTTGCGGTGCTCGCCGCGATAGACAATCTCGCCGTGCTGCGGGCGATACACGCCATTGATGACATTAAGCAGCGAGCTCTTGCCGGCACCGTTGGGGCCGATGATGGCGCGGATTTCGTGCTCGCGGATATCGAACGAAATATCGATCAGTGCATGGACGCCACCGAACGACAGCGAGATATGCTGCAGGCTCAATACGGGTTCGCCGACGGGACGTTGTTCGCTCATGGGGTCACGCCTTCACAGTCGATGGGGTGATCGTGGGCACGTCGGCAATCTGCAGATCAGCGCTGACGACACCGTCGCGGCCATCCTCGAATTTGACCTGCGTCTCGATGAACTGCGAGGTGCGACCGGCATACAGGGCATCGATCAGCACCTTGTATTTTTGCCCGACGAAGGTGCGTCTGACCTTGCGCGTGCGGGTCAGCTCGTCATCATCGGGATCGAGTTCCTTGTGCAGGATCAGGAAGCGATGGACCTGCGTCGCCGCCATCAGCGGATCGGCTGCCAGCGCGACGTTGGTCTGCTCGAGGCAACTGGCAATGAGCGTGTAGGTTTCTGCCATTGCGGCCAATTCGGTGTAACCCGAGTACGACAACCCGCGTCGCTCAGCCCAGTTGCCGACCGCGTCGAGGTCGATATTGATGAACGCGCAGACCATGTCGCGGCCGTGACCGAACACCACGGCTTCCTTGATGAACGGAAAAAACTTCAGTTTGTTTTCAAGGTAGTTGGGCGCCAGCATCGCGCCATTGTTGAGGCGGCCGACATCGACGGCGCGGTCGATAATTTTCAGATGACCATCCGCGTCGAACACCCCGGCGTCCCCGGTATGGAAGTAGCCATCCGCATCGATCACCTCGGCGGTCGCATCCGGCCGTTTGTAATAGCTCTGGAGCATGGACGCCGATTTCACCAGCACCTCACCATTCTCGGCCAGCTTCACTTCGACACCGGGTGCCGCAATACCCACGCTATCGAGCTTGATGCTGTTGTCCGGTTGCAGGCACACGTAGGCACAGGTTTCGGTGGCACCGTAGAGCTGCTTGAGATTGATGCCTATCGAGCGATAGAAACGGAACAGGTCCGGCCCGATCGCCGCACCGGCGGTGTAAGCAACCCGGATGCGCGACAGGCCCAGCACATTTTTCAGAGGGCCAAACACGCACAGATTGCCCAGCGCGTAGCTGATCCGGTCCGCGATGCCCACCGGTTTGCGGTCGAGGATGTCGCTGCCCACGCGACGCGCCACGTCCATGAAGTGATGGAACATCGTGCGCTTGATCAGGCCGGCATCTTCCATCCGGATCATCACCGTGGTCAGCATGTTTTCAAACACGCGTGGCGGCGCAAAATAATACGTCGGACCGATTTCGCGCAGGTCGCTCATCACGGTTTCGCCGGACTCGGGACAATTGACGGTGAATCCTGCTACCAGAGACTGTGCATACGAAAACAGGTGATCACCAGCCCACGCCATTGGCAAGTAGGACAGCACTTCTTCGGCCTCGCTGAGTTGATCGAAATCGACGCCACCGACCGCAGCGGCAATGAACGCCGCATGCGTCTGACACACGCCTTTGGGCTTGCCGGTGGTACCAGAGGTGTAGAGCATGATCGCGACATCGTCAGCGCTGCCCTGCGCGATAGCGTCCATGAAGAAATCAGGATGCGCGCGATCAAACTCACGGCCCTGTTCCTGCAATGCCTGATAGGCCGTCAATTCGGGCTGGGTGTAATGGCGCATGCCGCGTTCGTCGTCGAACACGATGTGGGTCAGCAGCGGCAAGGTGGCCTTGATGTCGAGCAGCTTGTCGACCTGCTCCTGGTCCTCGACGATGGCGAAGACGATGTCGGCATCTTCCAGCACATAGGCCATGTCGGCAGCTGGCGCATCCTGATACAGCGGCACCGCCACGCCGCCCAGACATTGGGTTGCCATGATGGCCCAGTAAAGGCGCGGACGATTATCACCAATGATGGCCAGATGCTGGCCGCGCTGAAATCCCTTCGCGGCCAACCCACACGCCAGCGCTCGCACTTCAGCAAGGACTTGCGACCAGCTTGCGGTCTGCCAGATGCCTAACGCCTTTTCGCGATAAGCGGGGTGACCGGGCCGTTGACGGGCATGTTCAATCAACAGGGACGGAAAAATTTGCGCTGCAATGGCAGGCACGGCTGCATTCATGGGTGTTCCATCCAGTCTCTTGGCAGGACGGCTTTTTTAACTTCAGCCTGTCTCTGAACATCGTCAATGGGCACTGCGTCGATCCGGCGTAGTTACTACGTGGAGCGCTTGCGGTTTCTTTATTTGATGTCTATAGTTCAAGTACTTGTTCTACCTAATGTTTGTTAGTCCGTCAAACAATTTTTATTCCGGAGCCATTCATGACCGCCCTCCTCACCCCCGCACCGCTCTCAGACACCACCCCTTATTTCACGCAGGATCACGCCATGCTGCGCGACACACTGCAGCGCTTTATTCGCGACCGCGTCCTGCCTTTTGCTGATCAATGGGAAATCGATGGCTCTGTCCCGCGCATGGTCTTGCAGGAAATGGGCGCGCTGGGCCTGCTCGGTATTCGGTATGACGAACAGTTTGGTGGCAGCCAGCTAGACACCCTGGCCACGGTCGTCCTGGCCGAAGAATTGGGACGCTCGACCTATGGCGGCTTTGCGGTGACGGTGCTGGTGCATACCGATATGGCGTCACCGCACCTGCATCACGCCGGCACGCCGGCACAGCGTGAAAAATATTTACCTGACATCATCGCTGGCAAAAAAATCGCTGCCGTCGCCATGACCGAATCCGACGCAGGCTCCGACCTGGCCGGCATGAAGACCACCGCCCGCCGTGAAGGCGATGACTATGTGCTCAATGGCGCCAAGATGTACATCACCAATGGCGTGTTTGGCGATGTCTTTTTTGTCGCCGCCAAAACAGGCGGGCCGGGAGCCGGGCACAAGGCTATTTCCATGTTCATCGTCGAGAAAGACACGCCGGGATTCTCGGTAGCCAGGCCGCTAAAAAAGCACGGCTGGCTGTCGTCGGATACGGCAGAACTGGTCTTCGACGAATGCCGTATCCCCGCCAGCAACCTGCTCGGCGAAGAAAATCGCGGCTTCTATTCGCTGATGAAAAATCTGCAAAACGAACGCATCGTACTTGCCGCGCAGGCCATGGGCGAAGCCAGTAAAGCCATCGAACTGACGCTGCAATGGGTGACGCAGCGCAAAGCATTCGGTGCCACGCTGTGGGATAAACAAGCCATCCGTCATCGCTTGGCAATGCATTGCGCAAAAATCGAAGCAGCGCGCCAGTTGATCTACAACACAGCGTGGCGTGATACGCAGGGCCACATGCTGACCAAGGAAGTCTCGATGATCAAGGCGCTATGCGGTGAACTCGTCAATGAAGTCATGTATGACTGTGTGCAATTTCACGGGGGGATGGGTTATATGCGCGAAGCCACCATCGAACGCATGTCGCGCGACGCGCGCATTCATGCCATTGGCGGTGGCGCGACCGAAGTCATGCTGGATGAAATTGCCAAGAAGCTCGTCTGAGGCGATCATTCCGGTACTTGTTCAACCCACTGAAAACCATCTGCCCATGCCGATCAACCCGGACCACCCAACCGCCAACACGAAACCCGGCCCGCTTGCGGGAACAACGATTATTGAGTTGGCGGCAATCGGCCCTGTGCCGTTTGCCACGCATTTCCTGCAGCAATTGGGAGCGCATGTCATCGTGGTCGATTCACCGATCAATCGCGGGCTGGGATTACCGCTAGCTGCCGATTTTGATTATCTGGCCAGCGACAAACAACACGTTACGATCGACCTCAAGGCCAATGACGGACCGGCACAACTTTTCGACCTCTTGCGCCACGCCGACGTGCTGATCGAAGGCTTCCGACCCGGCACGCTGGAGCGCCTGTCGCTGTCGCCTGCCGCGATGCATGCTGCATTCCCCTCCCTGATTATCGGGCGATGCAGCGGCTGGGGCAGTCACTCCGTGCGGGCTGGCACGGCCGGTCATGACATCAATTATCTGGCGCTCTCGGGGGCACTGGCAGCGATTGGCCCGGCCAACAAACCGATCCCGCCACTCAATCTGATTGCCGACTTTGGCGGCGCCGGCATGCATCTGGTCACCGGCATCCTGGCGGCCCTGCTCGGCCGCAGCAAAGATGGCAACGGCACCGTCGTCGAAACCAGTATTTATCAGGGCACGACATCACTGATGACGATGATCTATGGACTCGCCGACGCCGGGCAATGGCATCCTGAAAGAGAATCCAACATCCTCGATGGCGGCGCGCCTTATTACTGCTGCTATGAAACGTCCGATGCGCGCTGGATGGCAGTCGGCGCCATCGAACGCAAATTTTTTACTGCGTTTGTTCGCCAGATTGGCGCCGACGAAATCGACCTTGATCGACAAAATGATCAAAGCTACTGGCCTGAAATGCGGCATCTCATCGCAGATAAAATAAAGCAGCGCACCCGTCAGGCATGGGACCTTATTTTTCGGGACACCGATTGTTGCTGTACGCCTGTACTGGAAATGGATGAAGCCAGAACCCATGAAACAACCCTGTCGTCATTCAATGGGGCTATTCCAAACAATCCCATTTCTTTCATTGAAAGGGTGACGTCTACTGATAAGCCTTAAAAACCAACCACTTATTTTCATATTTAATATTAATTAATAATAATAAAATGTCTGACGAAATTGAGATCACCAAAAACAATCCGATCACGGATAAAACGGCTCCTCTCACCGGAAGAGCGCTCATTCTTGATACTGCAGCGACGTTATTCAGGAACAAAGGTTTTGCAGCGACCTCGTTAAGGGATATCGCTACTACAGCCAATATGAAAGCTGGCAGCTTGTATTACTATTTTGAATCCAAAGATGCCATTGTCGCCGAAGTCTTGCGTATCGGAGTTGCGCATGTTTTTGATCAAGTAAAAATTTCAGTCGACGCACTCGGCGCGAATGCTAGCTCCAGAGAGTTAATCGGCACAGCGGTATCGGCACATTTAAATGCATTACTGCACACGCAAAATTTTACGTCTGCCAATATCCGGATATTCGGGCAAGTATCTGATGAAATAAAACGAAATCACATTCCGCTACGTAAAGAATACGAGCAGTTCTGGGCAGAGTTGCTGAATCGTTGCAATCGGGATTTAAACCAGAAACGCAATTTGCACTTGGTACGATTTTTTATTATTGGCGCGATGAATGCGACGCTGGAATGGTTTCAACCGGGCAAAGCTAGCATTTCGGATATCGCCTCGGAATTAACAGCGTTACTACTCGACGGCGTACTGAAAAAAGAATAAAAACGCAGCGGTATTGCGCTGGCCTGGTAGTGCGTCATAGCGCAATATCCATCAGAATGGACACGAAACGAACCGGCTCCTGATAGGTCATTTAGGTAGCTTTGCAAATTTTTTATAGACATCGCGCGCTTCGTCAAATGACGAACGGCGATAGGTTGCCTCCGGCATTTCATCGGCCCATTTTTCATTACCAAAGAACTGAAACCCGCTGTTCTTGATGTCCTTGTAAATCTCGACGGCCTCATCCTTATTGCGCGCCATGGCAACACCACCAAACGGTCCCACCCGTCTCGGTAAAAAAATCACGTTTGGATAATTATCAGCAGTGACGGTATAAGGATTCTGTGTATCTGCACCATGCTGAACAATCTCGTTGGAAACAGTGCGCCCTAAGGCATTGTTTATATCGAGTATAAATGCATTCAGCCGTGGCGAGATCACTCCCCGATCGAGCTCCGATTCGACGTCATCAATGGTGATCGGTAGCGGCGTTGATTTTGCCGCGCAGATATCGCCGGTTGAAGGGGGCATTGTACTCATCAGTGGCATTTCAGCACGATTATCGAGCAAGCCGCGCAATAACTCTTCCGCTAGTGCCCTGCCAGCGATAAGGGATGATTTGTAATTATCCCGGTCGTCCATTCGTTCAAGCGGTACGGCGAACAACAGCAAATCATAATCAGCGGTCAACGCTCGTGCTGGCTGATTATCTTGACCGACAGTGGCTAGCACTTGCACTGGTTTTCCCTTATAAAAAATTGCATACTCGGACGCCCGATTACGATTAACTAATTTACCATTAAAGGTATATTCCAGATTATTTTTTTTAGCATGCAGGGAAATCCCGGCTGCACCAACTTCACCTTTTTTAGTGATTACTTTCATCTCAATCAAGGTATCCAGCCGCTCTTGATTAATTACTAAAGGCAAGCTAGTAGCGTATCCATTTTTAATGCAAGCATCGATTTCTGAATCCATTAACTCTATAGCCTCCGACTCACCAACCAACTTGCTAAAGGCTTGCTGTACAGGAATAAAGCCAGCCATGGGTCCCCAATCTGCGCTTTTTCCCTTGATGTTGAGACCTTTGGTTGGATAACCTTGAGCAAGCAATTGCGTCGCTAACGGATTAACTGGGCGAATGCCGAATACGACATTACAATCTTCTGCCAGATCAGAGAGTATGGACACGTGGCTATCCACAATCCCATGCTCGCTACTGCGAGCGCGCACTGCATTAACGCCGCGCACTATTTGATTGTGCAAGACGTTCTGCACATCGACCTGCGATTGCGGTTCTGAATTCGAGCGCATCAGAGAGCGGTATTTTCCTGCCGACTTGTTCATCATGGGTAACTTGCCTTTTTTTTCATAAAAAATATTTTATTATTTATAGCGTTTTCACATGCATTTATTTACACAAAATTATTGACGATATAAAAAAATATCATTTATTAATGCAAAGGCATTTCCAATCAAGTCGACGATTGATTTTTAATCTGTGGCAAGGAAGTAATTATGGTTCCTTATTGGCATTTCGTTGTACACAACTCCGCCTCAGAAATGGCGGTAACCTTGCCTGACACGCGCCTGGCATAGCGCCGAATATTGAGGTTGTAGTCGTCCTCGGCAATCTCGCCAAGGGTGACGTCTTTGGCGTAGCGCATGATGGCGGCGAAATGCTCGAGGGCGGCGAGGATTTTTTCGCTGTCTTGCGCACGCAGGGTGTTCTGGTTTTTACCTTCGGCAAAACGGAGTTCGCCATTGATGAACAGCACCTTGCGTTTGTGCTCGGCGGGTTTGCGTTTGTTGAGGATTAGCAAGCGAGCCGGAATGCCGGTGCCGTAAACCAGACCCGCTGGCAAGCCGATCACGGCTTCAAGCAAATCGTCGTGCAGGGAGCCTTTTCGCTAGCTCCGCGAAATAGCACACGATGTGGCATGACCACGCAGTGCATGCCGTCTTTGTCGAGCGAGGCAATCTGTGCGACACAAACGCGAGGTCGCCCGCATCCTTGTGCGCTATCCAGTGTGCGCATGCCGACCTGCGGGTTCAGTAGCGCCACCATCTTTGCAAGACCTCGCTGTGGGTACAGAACTCGCCGGCTTTTTTGCCGGCCGAGTCGGCAAACATTTTGATCAGGTTTTCAGACGCGGTACCCAGCAAGTCGGTCGAGGCAAAGTCGCTATTGCGCACCCGGTGCTTGCCGAAATGGGATGTCAATGGAGTGCTGGCATGACATTGCGAGAGCGCGCTGGCAGATCGTTAAAGCAGGCCAAGCGTGTCGAGCGCACTGGATAACTCGGTTGTGAAGAGCAGGGCCATGCCGTCCTCCCGACCATTGATCAGCACAAACGGCGTGCCGTCCGCGCTGGTGCCACGGTGGGCAATCTCGATACCCTCCTCGGTGCTGGTTTCGGTGATTGTTGCGGTAGCGAGGAAGTCGGCCGCTTCTTGTTTGGAGAGTGATTTCATGGGGTTTCTGGGATTGATCATTGCGGACAAAGTAACGTGAACCGACCGGCTTGGCATCTCGCAGGGTGGGCACGGGGGTACCGTGCTCACCCAACCAGACTCGCCGATGGGTTAGCCAATCGCTATAGGTTTGCAATAACCGGATGGCATTGCACCGAATGATCCGTTGGCGGTGCAATGCCCTGCCGTTATTCGACCCTACGATGGTTACTTGGATTTGACGTAAGTAGTTCGACCACCCTCTTTCACACAGGTACCCTTGGCAACATATTTCCACTCCGAAGCGCCACCGCTAGACTTCGCCTGACCGGCGCAGGAATGCACACCGGCTGCATCGGCGCAATCATTTTGTCCTGCCTTGGCAATGCCGTAGCACTTCTCTTTGCCCGCAGGGGCAGCCGTAGCGACAGACGTGGCGGCAAGACCTGCCAAGGCGGTCGCGATCAGGATCAGACGTTTGCTCATGCTTATTCTCCAAAAAAGGAACCGGCCCGGTGAAATCCGGCCCGGAAGGACCTAACAAATCGCCGTAACCGGGATTGCAAGCCCGGATCAGCGACCATGGAAATCAACAGATTACAGCAGACGATCAAGCAGGCGCTTAATTTCAAGCGATGAGCTGTGAGGGTCAGGCTTGATGATGTTTCCATCAGAGCAGGCCAAGCGTGTCGAGCGCGCTTGATAACTCGGTCGTGAAGAGCATCGCCATACCGTCATCCCTGCCATTGATCAGCACAAACGGCGCGCCGTCCACGGTGGGCAATCTCGATGCCTTCCTCGGTGCTGGTTTCGGTCGTTATTGCGGTAGCGAGGAAGTCGGCCACTTCTTGCTTGGAGAAAGATTTCACAGGGCTTCTCCGATTAATCATTGCGGGTAAAGTGACGTGAAGCGATCGGCTTGCCATCTCGCAGGGTGGAGTAACCGCAGGACATTGCACCCCACGATGCTGCTGAAAGATTAAGCACAGCGGTATGGGCACGGCCGTATGGTGCCCACCCGAATGATCCTGTGAATGACCGGAATTGGCGAGCTCTTATGCTCACCCTACGAAACTGGATTCCTCGGACAACAGATCTGACCCGCAATTTTTCCAGCGCAATCCCTAAAAAAAAACCCGCATGGCTTTGGGCCGTGCGGGTTTTTATTTTTTCTGGCGGAGAGACGGGGATTCGAACCCCGGATAGGCTATAAACCTATACACGCTTTCCAGGCGTGCGACTTCAACCGCTCATCCATCTCTCCTGCATTACGTTCACCGAACCCAACGTCCGTTCAGCGAAGCGCCGAAGTATAGCAATAAATCGGCTTCCAACACGAGAATCAGCAGTCGATTTCTGCTTCCTTGCAAAATAAAACGTGATCATCGGTTTGATATGACCGGGCCATGCTCCAACACCCTCGCCTCAAATTCCGCTAACGCTAAGCCGTGACGACGCGATCTGGGAGGGTGGGCACGGCATTTCGTGCCCACGCGCGCGACCGGCAATTTTTGCCAATGCCGGACGTTCTCAAGCGCGCACGCGTGGACACGATACCGCTGTGCCCACCCTACGAGTGCAAGCCTTCCGAAAGCGCTCCAGGCTGATCGCCTTATTGCGCTTCTTTCAACTGCTCCAGAATGGCCGGATTTTCCAGTGTCGAGATGTCCTGCGTTATTTCCTCGCCCTTGGCGAGCAAGCGCAACAGACGGCGCATGATTTTGCCGGAACGGGTTTTTGGCAGGTTGTCGCCAAAACGGATTTCCTTTGGCTTGGCGATCGGACCGATTTCCTTGGCAACCCAGTCACGCAATTCCTTGGCGATCTGCTTGGCCTCATCACCCGTCGGACGCGAACGCTTGAGTACAACAAAAGCGCAAATTGATTCGCCCGTGGTGTCGTCCGGTTTGCCGACGACGGCGGCTTCGGCCACCAGTGAATGCGCCACCAGCGCGGATTCGATTTCCATCGTCCCCATGCGGTGACCTGAGACATTAAGCACGTCGTCAATCCGGCCAGTGATCGTGAAATAGCCGGTGTCGGCATTGCGCACTGCGCCATCGCCAGCGAGGTAAGTCGTACCACCCAGCTCTTCAGGGAAATAGCTTTTCTTGAAGCGCTCGGGATCGTTCCAGATCGTGCGGATCATCGATGGCCATGGACGCTTGACGACCAGGATACCGCCCTGCCCGTTGGGCAAGTCAGTACCGGTTTCATCGACGATGGCAGCGGTAATGCCCGGCAGCGGCAGCGTGCAGGAACCCGGCACCATCGGTGTCGCGCCCGGCAGTGGCGTGATCATGTGGCCGCCGGTTTCGGTTTGCCAGAAGGTGTCAACGATCGGGCAATTTTCGCGGCCGATGTTTTTGTAATACCACATCCAGGCTTCCGGATTGATCGGCTCGCCGACCGAACCGAGCAGACGCAGGCTGCTCAGGTCATAGCGGTCAGGATGGATTTTTTCATCGGCATCGGCCGCTTTGATCAGTGAGCGGATTGCGGTTGGCGCCGTGTAAAAAATAGTCGCTTTGTGGCGCGCAATCATGTCCCAGAAACGACCGGCATTCGGGAAGGTTGGAATACCTTCGAAGACGATTTCGGTCGCACCGACAGCCAGCGGGCCGTAAGCAATATAGGTGTGGCCGGTGACCCAGCCGATGTCGGCAGTACACCAGAAAATATCGTCGGGCTTGATGTCGAAGGTCCATTTCATTGTCAGCATGGCCCACAGCAGATAACCGCCGGAGGAATGCTGGACGCCTTTTGGCGTACCGGTCGAACCGGACGTGTACAAGATGAACAGCGGATGTTCGGCGCTGACCCATTCTGGCTCGCAGACGTCGGATTGTTTGGCGACCAGTGCGCTCATGACAACGTCACGATCCGCGATCATGGCGACATCAGCGTTGGTACGCTGATAGACAACAACATGGCGCACCGCTTCGCAGCCGCCGAGTGCGAGTGCTTCGTCGACGATGGCTTTCAATGGCAGGTTCTTGCCACCGCGGACTTGCTGGTCGGCGGTGATGACGGCGACGGCGCCAGCATCGATGATGCGGTCTTGCAGCGACTTGGCGCTGAAACCGCCAAAGACGACCGAGTGCGTGGCACCAATCCGGGCGCACGCCTGCATCGCGACGATGCCTTCCACTGACATCGGCATATAGATGACAACACGGTCGCTCTTTTTGATGCCCAGGGATTTCAGGCCGTTGGCAAATTTGCAGACTTGCTGGTGCAGTTCGCGATAGGTGACTCGGGTGACCGTGCCGTCATCGGCTTCGAAGATCACCGCTTGCTTGTCGGCGTTGCCATTTTCCAGATTACGGTCCAGACAGTTGTAGCTGACATTGAGCAAGCCATCTTCAAACCATTTGTAGAACGGCGCATCGGATTCGTCGAGGGTGGTGGTGAACGGCTTTTTCCACGACAGGTTGTCGCGGGCCAAGTTGGCCCAGAAACCTTCATAGTCCTGCTCGGCATCGGCACACATGGCGTTGTAAGCGTCCATGCCGGAAATGGTAGCGGCTTCCTTGAATGCATCGGAGGGATTGAAGATGCGCGTTTCCTGCTTGAGTGTCTCGATACCAGCCATTGCTTGTCTCCTAATTGAAAGAATTTGTTTGCGTAAAAGATAAGCGGTCACTCTTACTTCAGCCTTACATGTACTCCAACACATGTATTAATGAAAGGATAAAGATCGGTACAGCTTACGCCTGTGTCTGGCGTGTAGAATGCGATTTCCAAAATCTTGCTCTCTGAGCCCAGTTCCCATGTCAATGACCGAGACAAAAATCAGCCCGGTGCCAAAGCGCATTAGCGCCATGTCGTCCTTCATCTTTGCCACACGCTGGCTGCAAGTCCCCCTTTACCTCGGCCTGATCCTGGCGCAATGCGTCTACGTGTTCCATTTTTGGGTAGAGCTGACTGACCTGATCGGCGCCGCCATGGGCAACGCCAGCTCCCTGCAACACATCCTCGATGCAGTTTCCACAACCGGCGCCGTCCGCCCGACCAAGCTCAACGAAGCCACCATCATGCTGGTCGTGCTCGGCTTGATTGATGTAGTGATGATCTCGAACCTGCTCATCATGGTGATCGTCGGCGGTTACGAAACCTTCGTCTCGCGGATGAATTTGTCCGACCATCCGGACCAGCCGGAGTGGCTCTCGCATGTCAATGCGTCGGTGCTGAAGGTGAAGCTGGCGATGGCCATCATCGGCATCTCGTCGATCCATTTACTCAAGACATTCATTAACGCGGCCAACTACGACAGCAAGACGCTGCTGGCGCAAACCGGTATCCACATCGCGTTCCTGCTGTCGGCACTGGCGATCGCGTATTGTGATCGCGTCATGACCGACACCCAGAATATGTCCCGCAACCAGCCACACTGACCCTCGAGCCCCCATGACCATCATCAAGCAGGAAGACCTGATCGAATCCGTCGCCGCCGCACTCCAATACATCAGCTATTACCATCCGGCCGATTACATTGCGCATCTGGCGCGCGCCTATGACAACGAACAAGGTCCGGCCGCCAAGGATGCGATCGCACAGATCCTGACCAACTCGCGCCTGTGCGCCGAGGGCAAGCGGCCGATCTGTCAGGATACCGGCATCGTCAATGTGTTCCTGAAGATCGGCATGGAAGTGCGCTTTGAAGGATTCGGCAAGGGCTCGGTCACCGATGCAGTCAATGAAGGGGTGCGTCGCGCCTACAATTTTGCGGACAACAAGCTGCGCGCATCCATCGTGGCCGACCCGCATTTCGAGCGCAAGAATACTAAAGACAACACGCCTGCCGTGGTCCACATGGAACTGGTGCCGGGTAATACGGTGGATGTCCAGGTGGCGGCCAAGGGCGGCGGCTCGGAGAACAAATCCAAGTTCGTGATGCTCAATCCCTCCGATTCGCTGGTCGACTGGGTCATGAAGACGGTGCCGCAAATGGGTGCCGGCTGGTGTCCGCCGGGCATGCTCGGGATCGGTATTGGCGGCACCGCCGAACGCGCGATGCTGATGGCCAAGCAATCGCTGATGGAAGACATCGACATGTATGAACTGCGTCAGCGCGGCCCGCAAAACAAGACCGAAGAATTGCGCATCGAACTGTGCGAGAAGATCAATGCGCTCGGCATCGGTGCGCAAGGCCTCGGTGGTTTGACGACCGTGCTGGATGTGAAAATCATGATGCAACCCACCCATGCGGCCTCGAAGCCCGTGGCGATGATTCCGAATTGCGCCGCGACGCGCCACGCACATTTTGTGCTCGATGGTTCTGGCGCGGTCTATCTGGAGCCGCCGCTGCTGTCGAGCTGGCCTGATGTGAACTGGGTGGCTGACACCGAGAAATCACAGCGCGTCGATCTCAATACACTGACCAAAGAAGAAGTCGCCTCCTGGAAGCCGGGCCAGACCCTGCTCCTGAACGGCAAGATGCTGACTGGTCGCGACGCGGCCCACAAGCGTATTCAGGACATGCTGGCCAAAGGCGAAGCATTGCCGGTGGACTTTACCAATCGCGTAATTTATTACGTTGGCCCGGTTGATCCGGTACGCGATGAAGCAGTCGGTCCGGCTGGTCCGACGACAGCCACGCGGATGGATAAATTCACCGACATGATGCTGGAACAGACTGGTCTGATTTCGATGGTGGGCAAGGCCGAGCGTGGACCGGAAGCCATTGAATCGATCCGCAAGCACAAGTCGGCCTATCTGATGGCCGTTGGTGGCGCCGCTTATCTGGTCTCGAAAGCGATCAAGTCGGCGACTGTGGTGGGCTTCGCCGACCTCGGCATGGAAGCGATTTACGAATTTGACGTGCAGGACATGCCGGTTACGGTAGCCGTCGATTCGAGCGGCATCTCGGTGCACAATACCGGACCAAAAGAGTGGCAGGAAAAGATTGCGAAATCGGCGTTGAGCCAAATTCCGGTTGTCGCCATCTGATCTTGGCCTCAATGATGAGGATGACGCCGATGGCCGCCGATGCGCCCATCGGCGTTTTTGATTCCGGCATCGGCGGCCTGTCGGTCCTGCGGCATATTCGCACTTGCCTGCCGCAGGAGGCACTGCTGTATTTTTCAGACGCGCGCTATGCGCCCTATGGCGGACGCCCGGAACAGCAGATCGAGGAACGGGCCTTGGCCATCGGTGCGCTGCTTGTTGCGCATCCTGTCAAGGCACTGGTGGTCGCTTGCAATACGGCCACTGCGGCAGCGATTGCCGCATTGCGTCACGCTTATCCGGCGCTGATCGTCGTCGGTGTCGAGCCGGGTCTCAAGCCGGCTGCTGCGGCATCGATTACCAGAGTGGTCGGCGTACTGGCCACCGAAGCGACACTGGCCAGCGCCCGTTTTGCCCGCCTGCGTGAAACGCTCTCGCGAGCAACCAGCGTCACTTTTTTATCGATGCCCTGTCCGGGACTGGCGCTGCGCATCGAACAAGACCGGATGCACTTGCCGGACTCGATTGCCCTGCTACGCAGCTTCGTGCTGCCCTTGCTCGAACAAGGTGCCGACA
This sequence comes from Minisyncoccia bacterium, assembly GCA_047621345.1. Classification (GTDB taxonomy): domain Bacteria; phylum Pseudomonadota; class Gammaproteobacteria; order Burkholderiales; family Burkholderiaceae_D; genus Actimicrobium. The sequence continues at coordinate 31,490 of JBLHLW010000014.1, forward strand.
CCTTGGTACTCGGTTGCACCCACTATCCATTCGTTCGAGAACAGATCGAAGTCATCGTGAGTGAACACACGCAGCGCCACTTGACGATCATCGACACCGGCGCTGCCGTCGCTCGGCAATTACTCAGTCAACTGGAATCACAGCGACTCTTGAGACTGCAATCTGCACCTTCGGTCGTGGGATTATCGAGCGCAAGTGCTGCCGATCTGGAGCACGCCTTCGTGCGCTTGCTCGGCATAACAGTGCAGGTCATGCAGACCGATATTTAATACAGCGCATTAGCGGCGAATAGACATTGCAAGCATGCCGACATGTTTGTATAATTCGCCCTCTTCCTCGTCGCTCTAGCAGAGGAAGTCTTCATCAGTGGCGGCTGTAGCTCAGTTGGTAGAGTCCCAGATTGTGATTCTGGTTGTCGCGGGTTCGAGCCCCGTCGGTCGCCCCACTGACCTTTCCTGTATTCCTTCGTTTTTCAGCAGTCCATTCCAAATTCACGATGCGTCTTCCGTCAAGACAAGCTGAGCACAGTTTGAATTCTGTCTGCATGTCCTCCGGAAATCAGCGTACTCCTTTCAAATACGCGCGCTTGGGTGGAGCTGGATCAGACTTTGCCGCCGAGGCCGGCGACGTCACCGGATCAATCACCGCCCCGAAAGCCAGTGCCCGTGCCGGATACGTTGCGACAAACCGCAGGCGCAACTGCATCAATTCGAGCGCACCGCGCGCGACGGCGTCATCATCAGACAATAACGCTTGCTTGATGACGACATCAGCATATGCCCATTGCTGCGCGAATTTCAGGACATCGAAATCGGCCCCTTTCGCCTTTTTGTTGGCCTTCCACAAATGCACGGCCAACCTGACCTGATCCGTTTCGAAATAGTCGAGATTAGCTGGGGTAAGATCACTCATGATGTCCTTCTTGAATGCGTGCCCATCGCAAAAATCACGCTACCGTTTCGCCATGCTCTTCGGTATCGAGGCCCTCGAGTTCGGTCTGGCTACCAACCCGCAACCCAATGAGCGCATACACCACCATCAGGATCAAAGCAGTCATTACGCCGGCATACAACGCGGCGACACCGACCCCGAAAGCCTGATTCGCCAGTGTTGTCGACACGCCGCCAATTGCCTTGTCGGCAAACACTCCGGTGAGCAGTGAGCCGGTAATGCCGCCAATGGCGTGGATGCCGAATACATCAAGCGTGTCGTCATAACCAAGCCATCCTTTCAACAAGGTGGAGCCCAGATAGCAAGCCATACCCGCCACGACCCCAATGGCTAGCCCAGCAGAAACACCCACGAAGCCTGATGCTGGCGTAATCGCTACCAGTCCGGCAACGGCCCCAGATACAAGTCCCAGTACCGAAGGCTTGCCACGCCGCCTCCATTCGGCAGCCATCCAGCCGAGTGCACCGGTTGCTGCGGCCAGTTGCGTGACCAGCATTGCCATTCCGGCACGGCCGTCTGCCGCCAGTGCCGAGCCCGCATTGAAACCGAACCAGCCTACCCAGAGCAAGCCTGCGCCGACCAGGGTCAGCACCAAATTATGTGGCGGCATCGGTTCATCACCATACCCATTGCGGGGGCCCACGATGATCGCAGCGACCAGACCGGAGATGCCGGCACTGACATGCACCACGGTGCCCCCGGCAAAATCGAGCACACCGTTCACGGCCAGCCAGCCACCCGACTCCCAGACCCAATGGGCGATCGGCACGTACACCAACAACGACCAGGCAGCGATGAACAGAATGAGGGAAGAGAATTTCATGCGTTCGGCAAACGCGCCCGTAATAAGTGCCGGCGTGATGATCGCGAAGGTCATCTGGAACATCACAAAGACACTTTCGGGGATGGTTGTCGCTAGCGGGCTGACCGAGATTTTTCCGGCTTCTTTCAGAAATACCATCCCGTCAAGCATCACGCGATCGAGCCCACCGAGGTACATCGAGCCAGGCGTCAAGGCCAGGCTGTAGCCGATGACTACCCACAACACGCTGACGATGGCCACCGTAACGATGGTGTGCGCCATCGTGCCCAGGACGTTTTTTTTACGTACCATGCCAGCATAAAATAACGCCAGTCCAGGAAGCGTCATCAGCAGGATAAGTGCTGTCGACATCAGCATCCAGGCGGTATCGCCGCTGTTGAGGCTGGCGACATCGACCAACGTCGAAGCAGCCTGAGCGGTCTCCGATCCGAGACCCGCTACCAGCAGACCAATTGAGCGCAACAAGAACAAGAAACGACGTGCCATGGATGCTCCTCAAGGAGGATGGAATGCGCTCCACCGACACGGCATCGAGTGGAAGCGCGCTGACCAATATTTCTAAAATACATGAAATAAAGTATGCAACACCACCACGATTTATCAAACTTATTAGTAATTTCTTAATCGAAACTATTGGTTTTGTGGGAATTTGACAGCATGCCGGGCGGCGTAAATTAACGGCCCGGGCTGTCAGGGGAAAATCTACTAGCGGCGATTCACGAGGATGATGCCAGCAAGCACTAAAAGCGCGCCAACAGAAAACCGTGCGCCAACTGACTCATGCAGAATCAGTACGCCGAACGCGACACCAAACAAGGGAGTCAGGAAAGAAAATACCGAGACGCGTGAGGCGAGGTAATTGCGCAGTATCCAGAACCACGCCAGGTAACTGGCAAACGTCACCACAACGGTCTGAAACAGCAGGTTTGCCCAAGTCAGCCCGGTCATCGAAACCCGTCCCATTTGCCCCATCGCACCGGCCAGCGGCAGCAATAGCAGCGCCGAGACACCGAGCTGGTACAACAAGGTCCGTGTCGGTGCCGCCTCGGACAAACTGGAACGGCGAATCAGAATCGTCGTGGCCGCCCACATGATCGCACCGAGGATGCCGAGCGCATCACCGAACAGCGTGTCCGTCGAAGCACGGCCATCGAAGCCGCTGGAAAACGCCAGCGCAATGCCAAGGAATGCCAGCAGGATGCCGCTCCACTGAGCCCGTCGCAGCCGCTCGCCCGGCACCAGCCAGTGCAGCCCGAGCACCGTGAAGATCGGCGCGGTGTAAAGGAACACGACGACGTGCGAGGCCGTCGTCAGCGTCAGTGCCAGCGCAATGCAGGCAAATTCGGAAGCAAACAGCACCCCGGCGCCCAGTCCCGGCCAGAAAGTCCCATCGCGCAGGGAGAACGACGCGCCGCGCCACAGCATCAGCCCACCCACCAGCATGGCCGCCAGCAGTGAGCGCACGCCGATCTGCAGCACGGTGCCCATGCTCGGCGCGGCCAGCTTGATCGCGACTTGCTGGAGTCCCCAGCAAACGCAGAGCAAGAGCATCAAGCAAGTACCGAGTCCATCAAGGGATTTCCGGCTGACGCTCATGCGCCTGCCAGGCAGTGAACCAGTTGATGCGAACAAGCCGGCAGCAACCGGGTAATGACAACACGACACATAGCGACTTTCGAGGGACCAGCCATTCAAACCCGGCGACGGCGTCGCCGATACCACTGCATCAGCGGCGTCGAGGTCATTCCGTGCGCCATGATGGAGACCGCCAGCACGGTCAGCACCAGCGGCACGAACCGTTCGCTGAGCAGACTGCTGCCCAGCGGCACCGAGGCCACGTATTGCAATGCGAACATCAAATAGTACAGCGAGCCGATACCGCGAATTCCAAACCAGCTGATCAGCAGCCTTTGAGAGCGTGTCACGGTCGCCCCCACCATGGCCAGATTGACCGCGACAGGACGAATCAGAACGAGCAGCAGCAGTGCGACCAGCAACCCTTCCTGTGACAAGCCGTAGCCAGACAACAGGATGCCAAGCAACAGCACGACGACACATTCGGCCAGCCGCTCGAGCTGCTGGTTAAAGCCGAGTACCGTTTCGGTCATGCTCGCTGCATCGGCCGCGTCGGTCTCGTTGCTGCTGGCCTTGTGCTCGATGCGCCGCATCGCCACACCGGTGGCAAAGACAGCGACGAACCCGATACCGTGGATCAGTTCCGCAAGACCGAACGACAAGGCAATCAAACCCAGCGTCAAAAATTCTTCCATGCCCATTGCCAGCCGATGACGCTGCCGCAGATACAGCACCAGCCGTCCGACCCGACGACCAACCAGCCAGCCGCACAACAAGCCGGCCACGATGCCCCACAGGACCATCCCGACTGCGGCGATGCCACTGCCCGTGAAATGTGCCGCCATCGGCACTCCCATCAGGCCCAGTCCGATCATCACGAACGGGAACGTGGTGCCGTCATTCATGCCCCCCTCGCCGGACAAGCTGAAGCGCAGCCGGTCATAGTCAGCCGGGTCCTGCACCTGAACGTCGGACGCCAATACCGGATCAGTCGGGGCAATGATCGCCGCGAGCAGGACGGCCGGTCCAACAGGCAGTCCGAGCAAAAAGAAACCGACGGCAGTCAGTAATCCGATCGTCAACAGCATCGTCAGCGTGCCCAGCCGCACCGGCAACCACCAGCGCGCATCGTTAAGCGGCAGACGCAACTTGAGGCCCACCGTAAAGAGCGAAATCAGCAAGGCGATTTCGGTCACCAGTGTGAGCGTACCCGCATGTCGGACCGGATCCAGATCGAGCAGCCCGACACCGCCCGGACCAAGCGCATAGCCGACAGGCAAGTACAGCATTGCCGGACTAAACGGCAGCTTATGCAGCCGCGATTCCAACATTGCCATGACGATCAGCAACGAGCCGACGATCAGGTACCACGGGGTCGAATTATTGATAGAAACCTCGCTTCATTAGTACGGCAGCACCGGGCTGACATCGGCAAGGCGCTGCGCCTTCTCACGCGACCAGTCATCCAGTCGCGCATGAATACCCTCCTGCTCCTGCTGCATCTGCTGCGAATCGGCCAGCTGCGCGCACAGTTCGAGCCGAATCCCATTCGGATCAAAGAAATAAATCGAGCGAAAAATACGGTGATCAGTGACACCGAGCACCTCGACGCCGTGACCCTCGATGCGCGTCTTCATTACCTCGAGCTCGGCAACGCTATCGACCCGCATCGCGATATGGTTGACCCAGGCCGGCGTGTTGGCCGAGGGCGCTGCCACCTGGTTATCGCCAAGATCAAAGAAGGCCAGACAGGAGCCATCCGTCATGCGGAAAAAAATATGCACGTACGGGCAATACTCGCCGGTCGACGGCACGGTGTCGGCACGGATGTAATGAAACAGAGGTAGGCCCAGCATGTCTTCGTAAAAATGACGCGTTTCTTCGGCATCGCGGCAGCGGTAGGCAAAATGATGCAGTCCATGAATGGCAATTGCGGCAGGTAGGGCGGCTTGCTGACCGGTGGGCGTGCTCGCTAGCGGATGGGTGGGCGAATGCATGTTCTCTCCTTGTCGTGACATCAGGTGTGGCGACCGCGTCTGATGACGGGCGCCGCCTGTTTGAGCTGCTGGTTGATGGCGCCGAAAATCGATTTGCCGGCGGCGTCTAGCATCTCGATTTTAATCCTGTCACCGAATTGCATGAACGGTGTCGTGGCGACACCGGTAGCGATCATTTCGAGGCAGCGTTTTTCGGCGATACAGGTATAGCCCTTGCGGGCATCCTTGTTCGACACGGTACCCGAGCCGATGATGCTACCGGCCCGCACGTTGCGCGTCAGCGCCAAATGTTCGACCAGTCGGGCGAAGCTAAACACCATATCGATGCCGGCATGGGGCTGCCCGACCAGCGCGTCATTCCAGATCGCCCGCAAGGGCAAGTGCACCTTGCTGTCTTTCCAAGCGCTGCCCAGTTCATCGGGCGTCACTGCCACCGGAGAAAATGCCGACGCCGGTTTCGACTGCACAAACCCGAACCCCTTGGCCAGTTCGGCCGGGATCAGATTGCGTAACGAGACATCATTGACCAGCATCAGCAAGCGGATCTGCTGGCCGGACTGTTCGGCATCGCTACCCATTGGCACATCACCGGTGATGACCGCCACCTCGCCTTCGAAATCAATGCCCCACTCTTCCGAGCCGAGCAGGATGTCGTCGGTCGGCCCGATGAAATCATCCGAGCCGCCCTGGTACATCAGCGGCTCGTGCCAGAACGACTCGGGCATGTCGGCATTGCGTGCCTTGCGCACCAGTTCGACATGATTGACGTAGGCTGATCCGTCGGCCCACTGGAAAGCGCGTGGCAGCGGCGCCATGCACTGAGCGGGATCGAAGCCGAACGAACGGCTGGCACGATCGGCATTGAGGTCGGCGTACAAGTTGTCGAGTTGCGGCGCGATGAAGCTCCAGTCGTCGAGCGCACGCTGCAGCGTCGGCGCGATGGCGTCGGCCAGGACGACGGTTTTCAGGTCACGGGCAACAACGGCAAGCTGGCCGTCGCGGGTACCGTCTTTGAGGGTGGCTAGCTTCATGACCGCTTTGATTAAATGGGGAGGCGTCGAATGTACCGCAGAAGTGACTGGTAGCGACAGAAAGGTGCCGTAATGGAACTAGCGCTGGCTTGGCGACACTGACAGGGGACTTCGATGCCATTGTGGTGTCGGGCACTATCTCCGATCCTTATCATGCAATTTCGCCTCTTCCGCCGACAATCTTCCGGCTCGATCTCGGAATCAGCCCGTTCGGGATCACCGGCGTCCAGCACGGATAGCGAGGTGGCAGATTCCAGAGTTGCTGACTTATGGATAAAACTGGAAGCGCTAAAGCACACGAGGGACTGGGCCTCAAACAATAACAAGGAGGTCGCTGTCAACATCTCCGGCGTCGGCTGCAGTAAAAAACACGGCGTTACCGCTACGTCGGAAGACGGAACAATTACGCATATTCATGCCAATAAAATTGGCATACCTGAAGAGTCGAACAGCACGGCACCGCATTACCTTGCGGGCCAGTCGCCCGAATCCGGTTCGCTCGATGCCATCCTTGCGCAAGGTATTGAATCCGGTCTTGGGATTTACCAGTTCGTCTCCAGAAACGCCCATAAAAACGAAGGCGAGAGCAGCAAAAAAACAATTCTGGCAATGCTGAACGAACGAATCGAGCGCGGAGAAAAGCCCGAAAATGGCGAGGAATTAAAGATCGCGGGCAAATACAAAATCATTAGTTTGAAAGACAGAGAAATCGTTTATGACCCTTACTCCCAATACGATTTGAAGGTCGAAGTTATCGACTCCGAACCGCGTAGAGAGATATCCATCCCGATCACGCAAGCGGGCTATCCATTTAGGGGAGCCGTGTTGCAAGCCGAAGACATTGCACATGCACACGGGGCGCTGAACAAACATATACGATCATATTTGATCCCAACGCCAACAGCACAGTCCGAAACGGGACAGATACACCCGCTCATCCTTAGCCACGCGGGCATTGGCCGCAATGCCACACTGATTACCTATGACAGAATCATCAACCTGATTAACCATAAGACTCCTGCCGAACGGATTACTACTGCCGCCGATCTCGACAATAAATTACTAGAACTGATCACCGAAGGTCGTAAGGCACGCGGTCCGCAATTTATCCATTCGCGCGAACAACTGGCCGCCCTGCGCAAAGCATTGATAAAAGAGATTGAAGGTTGGAAGGGAGAGCAGGATAAACAGACAAAAGACAATGTCCGATTTCAACAAGCCGGCACCCGACATCTGTGGTTCAACCGCCTTTTCAGTGGCATCCCGTTGAAACAACTGCTCACATCTACGAAAGAGAAAACCGGTAAATAATCCGCCCACGTCAAGTACGCTGGCCGCTGCAGACCAACAAAATAACCTGTTGGTACCGAATACCTGTCAGTAAAGCCACTATTGTTTGTCATAATGTCCTCGCTTCCTCGGTCGTACGCTGCAATACGCGCCGCCGGGGACTTCCATGAATCGATGACCACGGGGACAACACGGATGAAACGCGTAATTTTCAATCAAAAAGGCGGTTGCGGAAAATCGACCATTGCGGTCAACCTGGCGGCAGTAGCCGCCCATGATGGCAAGAAAACCCTGCTCATCGACATGGACCCGCAATGCAATTCCAGCCGTTACCTGCTGGGCGACGCCGCCAAGGAAGTCACACCAACCATTGCCGGATTTTTTGAAGAGATGCTGGGCTTCAGTTTTTATCCGAAACCGGCCAGCACCTACGTGCATCCGACCCCGTTCGAGAACCTGTTCCTGCTGCCGTCCGATGCGTCGATTGGCGACCTGCAATCAAAGCTGGAATCGCGCCACAAGATCTACAAACTGCGCGACGCGCTCAATGAACTGGCCAAGGATTTCGACGAGATCATCATCGACACGCCCCCGGCCTACAACTTCTTCACGATGTCGGCGCTCATTGCCGCCGACACCTGCCTGATCCCGTTCGACTGCGATGATTTTTCTCGGGAGGCGCTCTACACGCTGATGAACAATGTCGCCGAAATTCGCGCCGACCATAACCCGGCACTGGTCATCGAAGGCATCGTCGTCAACCAGTTCCAGCCGCGCGCCAACCTGCCGCAACGGTTGGTCAACGAGTTGATCGCCGAAGGTCTGCCCGTCCTCAACAGCAAACTGTCCAGCTCGATCGTGATTCGGGAATCGCATGGCCGCTGCCTGCCGATGATCCATCTGGACAAGAACCACAAGCTTAGTAATGAGTTTTCGGCGTTGTATGGGGAATTGACGGCGGCGTAGGCTCTGGTGGTTGCGCGGGGTGCGATAGCTGCCGGTGGTTGCAGCGAGCGGATTACCCGGCACGGTGATCCAATGCTGAAAATTCAGGCACTTCGCCAAGACCAACCCGGGGCGAACTGGTTCGCTTTCTCCGGCGGCCGCAAACCCCCATCGCTAGCAACCAGGGTCAGTGTTTTTTTTCGCAGCTTCATCGCGAAAATTACACTGACCCTGCTTGCGGATTCGGAGCAAAAACCGCCGTGCTTCGATGTGCTGTTCGCTGGCCTGCGGTTTCTGATTCTGCCTCTACTTCGTCATCACCAAGCCGGGAGCGGCCCGGCAGCCGGAGGGTATTGCACCGAATGCACTGACTGCGGTTACTGATTCTGCATGCGCTCCGCCACGACCAAGCCGGGTGCGGCCCGGCAGCCGGACCGGCAGGCGGTCCCTTCTTTTTGCTTCGCCAAAAAGAAGTAACCAAGAAAAAGGCGACCGCGAAGCTGCTGCCCTTCGGGTTCCCAAAAGCCGGAGCCAGTCAGGGGGAACACCTCAAAATCAACTTCAACTTCAACTTCAACTTCAACTGCCACGTCAACTTCAACTGCCACGTCAACTTCAACTGCCACGTCAACTTCAACTGCCACTTCAACGTCAACGTCAACGTCAAAACCATAATGCAAGGGTCCAATAACCGCAGGGCATTACACTGAATACGCCGCTCATCATGGCCAACGCCGCTGGCTTGCGATCGTCGGTAAAACCGGGTTGCACCGGATATCCCAAACTTATCTCCGTCGGTAAGATGGGCACGACATTATCGTGTCGGCATAAATACAAATGGACATGATCGAACTTACCACCGTTCGATGACATTTTTCGCGAGGTGCTGCGGGCCATTCGTACCCCAAAATTGCTGAAGGCAACGTCACTCTGAGATTGCTCTGAAATTCGAAGGAAGGCGCGCTAACGATCCCGCCGATTGGCATGCTGCCAGTGGGGTTTGCTGGAATTGGCAAAAGCGGGTACAGATATAGGGCGTCGTTGCTGTTGAGGTAGCAAGCAGCAAACGCGAGTTCACGGGGTCAGAGTTTTTTTTCGCAGGGGGTATCGCGAAAATTACTCTGACCCCGTGAACGGCTTACGGAGCGCGGCACGTCGTGTACCGACAGCAACCATCGCAGGCAGCCGACTCCGGAACTCGCAAGCAGAGTTAGCGTTTTTTGCAGCAAGCATATCTCGAAAAAAACCCTGTTCCCGGTAACCTCCCGAGAACTGGAATGGAACTATCGGCGTGAACTTGTCACCTACTGCTGCTTTCCATGCACAGGGGCATACCGTGTGCGCCGACCAATACCAGACAACCTTCATTGCCATGTTTAACAAACTGAACCGTACCTTCCGCTCTGCAAAGTCTTCGCCGCCAAACCAACGCGACAACAGAACACCGGACGATCCTACGAGGCTAGCAGTAGCGGGACCTGCCGCTGCGCCAACCGCGGCGCATGTGAGAGCGGGACGGCATGTCAGGCGGGGAAAGCTAACGGAAGCAATGCGCATTGATCGAATGAAAAAAGAGTTGGATGAGTGGGTTGAGGGCGGCCAGGGGGAGGAAAATCGGGAGTTTGCTGCCGAATGCATATTGGCGTGTTTTCGGCAGAAGGAATCGAATTTTCATTACATAGATTGAAGTTGAAGGTTTTGCCGGATTGCATCGGCGACCTAACATGGCTTACAACGCTGCATCTTAACGACAATCAACTAACGAAACTGCCCGAGCGGTTCGGCGAATTGAAATCGCTTACAACGCTGAATCTCACCCACAATCAACTCACGGAACTGCCCGAGTGGTGCCGCGAATTGACATCGCTTACAGAGCTGCTTCTCGCAGGCAATCAACTCACGAAACTGCCCGACTGGTTCGGCGACTTGACATCGCTTACAGCGATGCGTCTCAGCGGCAATCAACTCACGAAACTGCCCGAGCGGTTCAGCGAATTGACAAGGCTTAGATATTTGCATCTCAACAACAATCAACTCACGAAACTGCCCGAGCGGTTCAGCGAATTGACATCGCTTGAGCATCTGGAAGTCCACAACAATCAACTCACGGAACCGCCCGAGTGGATCGGCAAAATGCCTTCGTTATATATACTCGAAGTTCACAGTAATCCCTTCACGTTCTTGTCAGATGAAATTCGCAACATGCGGGTATTCAAGAGATGGGGTCTGAACAACGCGCTCTGGGCCCTACCCACCACCTGCCCACCCTCGGCACCGACGACAGACGCCAGCGCCGAGTCGGTTGTTACCACAACCACCAGCACCACGCTTCCCGCTCACCCAAACCCTCCCAATCCACTCCCGCTCACCCCCGAGCAACCGCTAGACGCCGAGCCCCCACTGCAGCAAGTCACCTTCACCGCAGAAGACCGCGCCAGCCAGACCACACTGCAATCGATGCAGGCCGCCATCGACGCCATCGTAGCCAACCAGACTACAGCCACACTGGGCGCAACCCTGCCCCGCAAAGAGATGGACAAGCTGATCGCATTCATGCAAATCCAGCTTGAAGAGGGCAGGGAAAAACAGCAGTTGAAAGCTGAGCTCGGTGCATTGAGCACCGAATATCCCGACACCGCCAAAAGTGGACTGCTGCTCTACACCCTGCTGTCCAAGACCTTGATCGGATTGCACGACAACGCGCCGCTGATCACCTCTGGCGTAGGAAACAACTGCTCAAGGATGGCATCATCGAAAGCGGCACCAGCTGGTGTAGCGATCAGCGTATTGAATATCGTGCCGATGGTCGGCAATCAACTGGCCTCTGCGACCCGCGCCGCGTTTAACAGCATTGACCAGAATCATGTCCGACAAAACTTGCTGCTCGGGCTAGAGGCAATGACCAAGATCGACAATGCCGGCACGCCGCTAGCGCAGCAAGCGACCATGCAACGGCTCACGCATGCGCTGGTGTACCGGCTGGCACTGCATCACTGCGCCAAAGAGACATTGACTCCCGACAAGATAACGACAGCAGTCAAGACGTCCCTCGGGATCGACAACCGCAGTATCAGCAATTATCAAACCTATGCCAAAAAAATTACCGACGCGATCCTGACGTCGCAGCGTACCTTCCGCGATGCCAGTGTTGAGGCCGTCGTTTCGCACCTGCTTGCTGCGGCGCTGACCAGCGCCACGCGTTCGCAGGACAGGGCAAAAATGAAAGCCCAACTGCTTGGTGAAAAACACCAGCAGATCATCGATGAGCTGACACCGACTGCGGAGCCTGTCGCACCGCCGCCTCAACCGATTGCCGCGCCAATGGCCACGGTGCGGTCGCTGCACAGCCCGTCCACATGGGTCAGGCCGACGGTGGCGAAGTTACCGGATGTGATCCGCGAGATGGCTATTCCAGAACCGCCGTTAGACGAGCCCGTTACGCCGAAAACCCGGCGCTTGCTGCACAAGATGTACCGGTCAAGTGATGAAGAGGAAGTCAGGGATGCGGGGGAAAGGCTTGAAACACGCATGCACTTGAAACAAGTAATGCAACAGAACGCGCAGTTGCACATGACGAATGATCAGCTGCGTACTACGATTGATCAGCTGCAAGGCGATGCTCGCAATCCTGATCGCGAGCAGCAAATGCTGCAGGACACGCAGCGCCTGCAAAAAGAAGTGGGCTTACTGAGAAGGAAAATGAGCACGCTGGAGCCAGACACCGATGTCGGCACGTCATCTGACGGTGGTCTGATAGCAGCGCAGATGCCGCGCGTCTATCCCGGCCAAGGCCAATTGGCGCAAAATATCCAGAACGCGGAATTCGACGCACGCATCAATGATCAAGCGCAGAGGATCGACGTACTGCAGGGCATCGCGGGCATCGCTCAGATGCAGCCTCCCGCGCCAGGTCCGGCCGAGGCAAGCAACCGCCGCCGGTTGTTCGGGAATTGGCGGAGCGAAGAGAGCCGCCGATAGCCGGCTATGCTGATACAGGGGGGTGTTGCAACCTGCGGTTTGCCGTTGAAGTTGAAGTTGGTTTTGACGTGGCAGTTGGTTTTGACGTGGCAGTTGCTTTTGAGGTGTTCCGCATTGAAGCAGCTGCCAAAAATCGGAGTCAGGCAGGGGACCAGAGGGACGCATGTTTGAGGTGTAGCAGGGGTTTCGGATCGCATGCGATCCGCCTGCGTAACGGGATTCGCTTGCAAGCGAATCTGCGCCCTGCAAGGGAAGCGAGTTTGCGGCCTTCCCCCTGACTGGCTCCGGCTTTTGGGAACCCGAAGGGCAGCCGCTTCGCGGTCGCCTTTTTCTTGGTTACTTACTTTTTGGCGAAGCAAAAAGAAGGGACCGCCTGCCGGTCCGGCTGCCGGGCCGCACCCGGCTTGGTCATGACGGAGTGCATGCAGAATCAGTTACCGCAGTCAGAGCATTTGGTGCAATGCCCTTCGGTTATTGCACCCTACGTCATTGACGGGCGTTTCTGGTTCGCGCGCGTGGGCACATGAAGCCGTGCCCACCCTCCGGGTTGCGGTTGCGGTTGCGGTTGCGGTTGCGGTTGCGGTTGCGGTTGAAGTTGAAGTTGAAGTTGCAGTTGATGTTGACGTGGTTCTTGACGTACCCCGCATTGAAGTGGCTGCCAAAAGTCGGAGGCAGGGGATAAGAAGGCCGCACTGTCTGAGCGAAGCGAGTTTGCGGCCTTCCCCCTGACTGGCTCCGGCTTTTGGGAACCCGCAGGGCAGCCGCTTCGCGGTCGCCTTTTTCTTGGTTACTTACTTTTTGGCGAAGCAAAAAGAAGTGACCGGCTGCCGGGCCGCTCCCGGCTTGGTCGTGGCGGAGCAGCAATCACGCAAACAACTACAGCACGGAAAGTGGATGGCAAGCACTCCGAATCCGCAAGCAGGGTCAGAGTAATTTTCGCGATACCCCTGCGAAAAAAAACTCTGACCCTGGTTGCTGCCGATGTGGCTTGCGACCGTTAGCAAAACCCCGTACGCGAAATTTGACGGGAAAGACCGACGCCGCGGTTGAAGTTGACGTTGAAGTCGGTTTTGACGTGGCAGTTGGTTTTGAGGTGTTCCGCATTGAAGCAGCTGCCAAAAGTCGGAGTCAGTCAGGGGATAAGAAGGCCGCACTGTTTGAGGTGTAGCAGGGGTTTCGGATCGCATGCGATCCGCCTGCGAAACGGGATTCGCTTGCAAGCGAATCTGCGCCCTGCAAGGGAAGCGAGTTTGCGGCCTTCCCCCTGACTGGCTCCGGCTTTTGGGAACCCGAAGGGCAGCCGCTTCGCGGTCGCCTTTTTCTTGGTTACTTCTTTTTGGCGAAGCAAAAAGAAGGGACCGCCTGCCGGGCCGGCCCCGGCTTGGTCATGACGGAGTGCGCGCAGAATTAGCAACCGCAGTCAGAGCATTCGGTGCAATGCCCTGCGGTTATTGCACCCTACGATACTGACGACGGCTTAAATCGTAGGGTGTGCCCACGCGCACAAACCAACCATGCCGGTCAATTCCGGCCGTGCAGCGGGTTATTCGCGTGGGCACGATAACCCTGTGCCCACCCTCCGTCGGGTAACGGCACTAAAACCGCTTGCATCGCAAAAGGACATCCGGCGCAACGCCCTTCGGTTATTGCACCCAACGCTACTGGAATTACTTCAACCGCCCAGTCAACATCCAGTAATGCTCAATCCGCTGAATCCGAATATCTTTCAGATGCGGTGAAAGCCGCTTGCGCAAACCACTATCGCTCGGGAAATTCTTGACCACTTCGTAGCGTTCACCGCTACCAAGCCGGCGAATCTGGAAGGTATTGCCCTGCAAATCGGTGCGGGCGATCGAGGTGCTGATGCCTTCGACGTAGACGTTGTCCATCATCACAACCAGCGTGTCCTTGCCCAACTGCTCACGCAGGCGCTCCATGAAACTGTCCTGCTGCTCGCGCAGCACATGCGACCACCAGAAGCTGGCCAGGCAGGCGGTGAAAGGCTGCGACGTCTCGATCGCGAAGGCATCGGCCAGCGCGAACTCGACCTTGTCGGCCGGCAGATTGCGGGCCTGTGCCAGCGCGATCACTTCGGCATTGATGTCGGTGGCCAGCACATGCTCGGCGGTCCGGACCGCTTCGGCGGTCCAGTAACCGGTGCCGCAGGCGATCTCCAATACGCGGTGTCCGGTCACTGCATTGCGCAGCCACTCGCGCACGATGGGCAGATCGGCCTGGCGTTCCGGCTTGGCGTAGACGTTGTCATGCTGGTCAGCACGCTTGGCGTAATACTCAGCCATGTCGGTGCTGATACGTTGGTTGGCGCTTTTGGGAATACTCATGGTGGTCTCTATCGTCGGATTACAGTTCATACATTTCTTTTTCACCGCTCATGACCTGTTCGATCAGTTTGCGGTTCAGGGTCGGCGTCAGCAGTTCGATGAACGTGTAGACATAGCTGCGCAGATAAGCCCCTTGCTTGAGCGCGACCCGTGACACGTTGGTGCCGAACAGGTGACCGGCGGAGATCATCCGCAGGTTTTTGTCGCGTTCGGCATCGTACGCCATGCCGGCGATGATGCCAACGCCCAAGCCAAGTTCGACATAGGTTTTAATGACATCGGCGTCGATGGCTTCGAGCAGCACGTCCGGCTTCAGATTACGCAACTGGAACGCATGGTCGATCTTGGCACGACCGGTGAACGCGCTGTCATACGTAATCAATGGATAGGCGGCGATCTCGTCGAGCGTGAGCGACTTCGATTTCAATAGCGGGTGCTCGGGCGGTACCACCACCACATGCTCCCACTGATAACACGGGATGGACACCAGGCCGGACACCGTCGTGATCGATTCGGTCGCCAGCGCGATATCGGCATGACCACTCAGCACCAGATCGGCGACTTGCTTCGGATTGCCCTGCAACAGCGATAACCGCACTTTCGGAAACCGCTGCGTGAACGCCTGCACCACTTTCGGCAACGCATAGCGCGCCTGCGTGTGCGTGGTCGCAATCGTGAAGCTACCGCTGTCATGGGCGGCGAATTCCTTGCCAATACTTTTCAGGCTATCGATTTCCTGCATGATCACTTCGACTGCTTTTAATACAGCACGACCCGGTTCGGTCAGGCCGCGAATGCGCTTGCCGTGACGTGTAAAAATATCAACGCCGAGTTCTTCCTCGAGTTCGATAATGGCTTTCGAGACGCCCGGTTGTGACGTGAACAGGGCCTTGGCGGCTTCGGTCAGGTTGTAGTTCTGGCGCACGGCTTCACGCACAAAGCGGAATTGATGCAAATTCATGGCGACTTCCTAGTGGATCAGACAACGCAGCCTGAAGAGGCGCTTGCCGAGTTTGCCGAGTTTGCTTATACCAGCAGCGCATATAAGCAAATAGTTACTCTGTTGTTGGCAACTGGCCCGAATTTTATTACGATTCGGGCTACTTTGATCAGGATGTCATGACTCTTTCTTATATCGTTTCAGGTTTTGCGGTCGGTTTGCTCGTCGGCCTCACCGGTGTGGGCGGCGGTTCGCTGATGACGCCGCTGCTGACACTACTGTTCGGCATCTCGCCGACGGTAGCCGTCGGCACCGACCTCGCCTTCGCCTCGGCCACCAAAGTCGCCGGCACCTTTGCCCATCGCTTTCGCGGCAATGTCCATTGGGACATCGTCCGGCGCCTGTGTCTGGGTGCCCTTCCGGCCGCTGTCATGACCACGCTGGTACTCAAATATTTTGGCGGACTCGACGAATCCATCGGCCAGATTATCCGTTATTCGATTGCCGGCTCGGTGATGCTGACCGTGATCGCGATCTTGTTTCGTACCCGCATGCAGCGCTGGATGGCGACGCATCCCCACTATCAACTGCAAGGTTCCCGTCAGGCGAACGCCACCATCATCGCTGGCGTGGTGCTCGGTACGCTGGTGACAATTTCCTCGATCGGTGCCGGCGCCGTCGGTGCCACGCTGCTGGTTCTGCTATATCCGAATCTCAAACCAGCAGAAATTGCCGGCACTGACATTGCCTATGCCGTACCATTGACCGCCATTGCCGCACTGGGCCACTGGTGGATCGGATCGATCAACTGGGAATTGCTGATCATGCTGCTGATCGGTTCGGTACCGGGCATTACGATCGGATCGCTGGCAGCACGTGCCGTGCCCGACAAACTGTTACGCGGCTTGCTGGCTGTAACGCTCACCGGCGTGGCCTTCAAGCTGGTGTTCTGATCCACGGCAAGGCCACGGTAAACAGTTAGCCACCTCATTTCGCATCATTATTCAAGTCAGGATTTACGATGTATCACTACGACCAGTACGACCATCAGATCGTCAAGGAACGCATCGCGCAATATGCCGACCAAGTACGTCGCCGCATTGCCGACGAGCTGACCGAAGAAGAATTCAAACCGCTGCGCCTGCAAAACGGCCTGTACATGCAGCGCCATGCGTACATGCTGCGCGTGGCTGTGCCGTACGGCATGCTGTCGTCGAACCAGATGCGCATGTTCGCCGAGATCGCCCGTAAATATGATCGCGGCTATGGCCACTTCACGACCCGCCAGAACATCCAGTACAACTGGATCAACCTCGAAGACACGCCGCAGATTCTGGCCGATCTGGCCTCGGTAGAAATGCACGCGATCCAGACATCGGGCAACTGTATCCGCAATATCACCTCGGACGAATACTGCGGCGTTGCCGCCGACGAGCTGATCGACCCGCGTCCGCTGGCCGAAATCATGCGTCAGTGGAGCACCTTCCACCCCGAGTTTGCCTACCTGCCGCGCAAGTTCAAGCTGGCCTTCAATGGCGCCATCGAAGACCGCGCCGCGACCGCCGTGCATGACATCGGCTTTACGGTGCTGACCAATGCCGCCGGTGAACTCGGCCTGCGCGTGATGGCCGGTGGCGGTATGGGTCGTACACCGATACTGGGCAGCGTGGTCTGCGACTTCCTGCCGTGGCAACACATGCTGACGTACACCGAAGCCATCATGCGCGTCTACAACCAGCATGGCCGGCGCGACAATATCTACAAGGCGCGCATCAAGATTCTCGTCAAGGCCATCGGCATCGAGGAATTCCAGCGTCAGGTCGAAGCCGAATGGGTTGATCTGAAAGACGGCCCAAGCACGCTCACGCAAGAAGAATTCGACCGCGTCGCGTCGTACTTCACCCCGCATGGCTACACCACTTTTGCCGGCGACGACGCCGACATCACCGCCCTGAAAACCAGTGACAAGGCTTTCGGTGCGTGGACCCGGCGCAACGTCAAGGCGCACAAAGTACCCGGCTATGCGATTGTCTTGTTGTCCCTGAAAAAAACCGGCGTGCCGCCCGGCGATGCCACGGCAGAGCAGATGGACTTCATCGCGCGCATGGCGGATCGCTTCAGTTTTGGCGAAATCCGCGTCACGCACGAACAGAATCTGGTACTGGCCGACGTCAAGCAATCCGAGTTGCCCGAGCTATTCAAGCAAGCCAAGGCACACGGATTGGCGACGCCAAACATCGGTCTGCTGACCGACATCATCTGCTGCCCCGGTGGTGATTTCTGCTCGCTGGCCAATGCCAAGTCGATCCCGATCGCTGCGGCCATTACCGAGCGCTTCGATAACCTCGACTTCCAGCATGACATTGGTGAGATCGAACTCAATATCTCCGGTTGCATCAACGCTTGCGGTCACCATCATGTCGGCAATATCGGCATCCTCGGTGTCGACAAGGATGGCGCCGAGTGGTATCAAGTCTCGATAGGCGGCGCGCAAGGCAACCACAGTTCGATTGGCAAAATCATCGGCCCGTCGTTCTCGGCGCAGCAAATGCCGACCGTCATCGAGCGTTTGCTCGAAGTCTATGTGCGCGACCGCTTCGAAGACGAACGCTTCATCGATACGACTCGCCGTGTCGGCGTGGCACCGTTCAAGGAACACGTCTACGCCACCCCGATCAAGACCAAACATCACATCGCCGGAGAAGACGCCCATGCGTGACATCATCAAACATCGCACGGTCGTCAGCGACGACTGGACCGTTCTGCGTCTGGCCGAAGGCGACACCGCCGAGACCATTGCCCTCCCTGCCGGCAAAGTCATCGTGCCGCTGACCGTCTGGCAAGCGCGGCGTGACGAGCTCGCCGAACGCACCGAACTCGGTGTCTGGCTGGCCAGTAGCGAACGTGCCGAAGCCATCAAGGATGACCTCGCCCGCTTCACCGTGATCGCGGTCGATTTCCCGAAATTTGCTGATGGTCGCGGCTACTCGACTGCCTACAATTTGCGCGCCCGCATGGGCTACGAGGGTGAGTTACGCGCCATCGGCGACGTGCTGCGCGATCAGCTGTTTTACATGAGCCGGGTCGGCTTCGATGCCTTTGCCACGCGCGAAGACCGCAGCATCCACGATGCGCTCAAGGGCCTGACCGATTTTTCGGAGTCGTATCAGACGTCGCTGGATCAGAAGACCCCGCTGTTCCGTCGCGCACACCGTCCGACCGCTGCCTCATGAGCGGCGCACCCACCGATCACGACAATCTGGTCGCCACCACCAAAGCCACGCTGGGTCGCATCGTTGTCGACTTTTCACCAGCTGTTTTTGCGTCCAGTCTGGCTGCCGAAGACATGGTCCTGACCGACATGATTCTGCATTCCGGCCTGCCGATCAGCATCTTCACGCTGGAGACCGGTCGCCTGCATGCCGAGACACTCGGGATGCTCGATACGATCAAGGAACGCTACGCGTATGACATTGTGCGCATGACACCTGACCCGGTTGTCGTCGAAGCCTATGTCGAGAATCACGGGCTCAATGGTTTCTACGATAGCGTTGACCTGCGCAAGGAATGCTGCCGCATCCGCAAGGTGGATCCGCTCAATCGTGCACTCGCCGGCAATACCGCGTGGGTCACCGGCCAGCGCCGCGCCCAGTCCAGCACCCGCGCCGAACTCGATGTGCAGGAACGCGACGAAGCCCACGACATGACCAAGTTCAATCCGCTGGCGGACTGGTCCGAAGCCGATGTCTGGAAATACATCCGCGACAATGACGTACCCTACAACCCGCTGCACGATCGCGGTTATCCGTCGATCGGTTGTGAGCCGTGTACCCGCGCCATCGAACCCGGCGAAGATGTGCGCGCCGGTCGCTGGTGGTGGGAAAATCCGGACTCCAAGGAATGCGGTTTGCATGTGGTCGATGGCAAGCTCATCCGCATCAAATCGGCAACCTGACCCAACAACTTACTTCTCAAAGACACCATGAATCCTGTAGTCGAAAACCTTTTTCTGGATGCGGCCAGCAGTCGTCATCTTGACTGGCTCGAATCCGAAGCCATCCACATCATGCGCGAAGTCGCAGCCGAATGCGCCAATCCGGCGCTGCTTTTTTCGGGCGGCAAAGACTCGGTGGTGATGCTGCGTCTAGCCGAAAAAGCCTTCCGTCCGGGTGCCTTTCCGTTCCCGCTAGTACACATCGATACCGGTCATAATTTTGCTGAAGTGATCACCTTCCGCGACAAGCGGGTAGCGGATCTGGGCGAACGCCTGATCGTCGGTTCGGTCGAGGATTCGATTCAGCGCGGTACCGTGCGCCTGCGCAATCCGGCCACCGATTCACGCAACGCCGCGCAAGCCGTGACGCTGCTCGAAACCATCGCCAAGTACAAGTTCGATGCCTGCATCGGTGGTGCTCGTCGCGATGAAGAAAAAGCCCGCGCCAAGGAACGGATTTTTTCATTCCGCGACGAATTCGGCCAATGGAATCCGAAAGCCCAGCGACCGGAACTGTGGGACTTGTATAACACCCGCGTCCATCCGGGCGAAAACATGCGCGTGTTCCCGATCTCGAACTGGACCGAACTCGACGTCTGGCAATACATCGCCCGCGAAAAACTCGAATTGCCACCGATTTATTTTGCCCACGAACGCGAAGTCATTCCGCGCAACGGCTTGCTGGTGCCGCTAACCGACCTGACTCCACCGCTGCCCGGCGAAAAAGTCGAAACGATGATGGTGCGCTTCCGTACCGTTGGTGACATTTCATGCACCTGCCCGGTGGCGTCCGATGCCGACACGGTCGATGCGATCATAGCCGAAACCGCAGTCACGCAAATCACCGAACGCGGCGCGACCCGGATGGACGACCAGACCTCGGAAGCCTCGATGGAAAAACGTAAAAAAGAAGGATATTTCTGATGAATGCCGCAGTCGCTCCAGCAACGCCAACCACCAAACACAACGCCGAACGTGGCCTGCTGCGCTTCATTACCGCCGGCTCGGTCGACGATGGCAAGAGCACGCTCATCGGCCGCCTGCTGTTTGACAGCAAAGGCATCTTCGCCGATCAGCTCGATGCGATGTCACGCGCCAAGCACAAGCGCACTGTCGGCGACACGATTGACTTGTCACTGCTGACCGATGGCCTCGAAGCCGAACGCGAGCAAGGCATCACGATTGATGTCGCGTACCGTTATTTTGCGACGCCAAAACGCAAGTTCATCATCGCCGACACGCCAGGCCACGAGCAGTACACCCGTAACATGGTCACGGGTGCCTCGACTGCCGACGCCGTCATCATCCTGATCGACGTCTCGAAAGTGAAGTTGGGCGACGACGGCAGCGTTGAACTGCTGATCCAGACCAAGCGTCATTCGACCATTGCCCACCTGCTGCGCATCGAACATATCGTCGTCGCCGTCAACAAGATGGATCTGGTCAATTACGATCAGACCGTCTATGACCGCATCGTCGCTGCGTACATGGAGTTTGCTGCCACGCTGGGCCTGAAAGACATCACGCCGATTCCGCTGTCGGCACTGGCTGGCGACAATGTGGTTACTGCCAGCGAGAAGCTCTCGTGGTACCAGGGCCCGACACTAATCGAACTGCTCGAGTCCCTGAGCGTCTACGATGAATCGCACGACGAGCCATTGCGCTTTCCAGTGCAACTGGTAGCGCGTCATGCGGGCCACGAAGCCAACGACTTCCGTGGCTACATGGGCCGCATCGAAGCCGGCAAGGTCAGTGTCGGCGACAAGCTGACGGTACAACCAGGTGGCCAGAGCGCGACCGTCAAGGACATCGTCACGCTCGACGGCTCGCTGACAACGGCAGTGGTCGGTCAATCCATCACGCTGCTGCTCAACGAGTACGTCGATATCTCGCGCGGCGACATGATTGTCTCGGCCGACCGGCCAGCCACGCTGCTCAAGAACGTCACGGCAGATGTATGCTGGCTGTCCGAAGAGCCACTCGACATGCGGCGCAAGTACTGGCTCAAGCACACCACCCGTCAGGTCGCGGCCAAGGTCACTGGCGTTGATACCCTGCTCGATATCAACACGCAAGAAAAGCGCCCTGCTACTGGCCTGAAACTCAACGACATCGCCAGTATCAGCCTGACCGTGCAGCAACCGCTGGCGGCCGATGCCTATGACGACATCCGTGCGACGGGCGCCTTCATCCTGATCGATGAAGTCACGCATCAGACTGTTGCGGCCGGCATGATCCGTCTGGCGTGAGATCGTGACAACCTATGGCAAGGTCTGGCTGGTCGGCGCCGGTCCCGGTGCCGCTGATCTGATTACGGTGCGCGGTGCGCGCTTGCTGGCTGAGGCCGAGGTCGTGCTGTATGACGCTCTCGTCACCGAGGACATGCTGGCGCTGTGCCCGCAGGCAGTGCAGATCCCGGTCGGCAAGCGCTGCGGCCAGCGTTCGATGGCCCAATTGATGATCAACCAGCAGATCATCGACGCTGCGGCCAAATACCGTCGCGTAGTGCGCCTGAAAGGCGGCGACCCGATGCTGTTCGGTCGGGCCGACGAAGAATTGCGTGCCATTGAATCGCACGGCATCGAGTGCGCGATCGTGCCCGGCATCACGGCGGCACTGGCAGCGGCAGCGTCCAGCAAACAACCGCTGACACGACGCGGCATCGCCCGTAGCGTTGCGTTCTTCACCTCCAGCACCGCACCCGACATGCCGGAGCAATCGACGCTACCGGCCTGCGACACACTGGTTCAGTACATGGGTGGGCGCGAAGCGGTCAAGACCGCCCGTAACTTGCTGGCGCTCGGTCACGCGCCAGACACCCCGGTGATCGTGGTCGAAAATTGTAGTCGGGCCGACGAGCACATCTACCGACTGCCACTGAGCCAGCTCGAAGAGGGGTTGGCCAACTGCAGCGGACCAGTGCTGATGATGATTGGTGCGGCAATGGCGGCGCGGGATGTGACGGCGCTGCACATTCCTGTTTAATCACTGCTAGAGAACCTGCAGGACGGATTGCCGCTCTCGGACGCGCGCGATCCGGAAATGCTCTATGCCGGACACACCTGCAGCCACATAGCAACTGGTGCGAGACCACCGCCGCGCAATGGCAGGATGGGCTCGACGTCGGCAATGGGACGCCGTACACGGTCAGAGGCCGCTCCAAGAACAACTATTTTTTGGTGTGAAAGCGGTCAAACGTAAAGACAATGCCAGCGTTGCCAGTTATCCGGTATCGGCGCTCTAGCCGAGAAATCAGCATTCGCAGACCATTTGGTGCAATGCCCTCCGGTTATTGCACCCTACGTAATTGAAGGGCATTTCCCGTTCGCGCGCGTGCTAGCGTTGATGATTTTGGTAGGGTGAGCACGGAATTTTGTGCCCACGCGTGCGCACCAGAAATATCGGTGGCGCACGCGTGGGCACGATGAAACTGGACCCACCCTACGGGTTGCAGTTGCACTTGTTTTTGGCGAAGCAAAAAGAAGGGACCGGCTGCCGGGCCGCGCCCGGCTTGGTCGTGGCGGAGTGATTAAATAATTGGCATCCGGCGACCGAAGCAGATGGAGGTATTGGCGACTTCGACCAGTGGATCTACGCTGCTCTGTAAATCGCGCAGAGCTTATTGCCGTCCGGATCGCGCACATAGGCCAGATGCATTGGTCCCATTGCGCCCTCTCGCAGACCCGGCGGATCTTCCGCAGCTTGGCCGCCGTGGGCAAGTGCAGTAACGTGAAATTGCTGCACTTGCTCTGGCGAGCTACAGGCAAAGCCTATCGTGCCGCCGTTCGCAAAGGTCGCTGCTTCCCCGTTGATCGGCTCGCTGACGCAAAAGGTACTTCCTTCGTGCCGGTAAAAAAGTCGGGTTTGGCCAGTAGACGCCTTATTGCGAAACGGCTCACTTGCGCCGAATGTGCCGAGTAACGCATCGTAAAATTTTTTTGACCGCTCAATGTCGTTCGTACCAACCATGATGTGACTGAACATAGTGTCTCCATGTCCCGAAGAGGCTCTCCGGGCTCTGCGTCCGATAGTAATACAGATACGACCTCTTCCCGACACCGTGGATGACCGGCCATTATTATCATGGCGCGACTGCGTGACAGCAATGTGCGCTAGGCAAACAGCCCCGAGGTACGCGTAAAAGTCTCGACAGAACCCAGCGCACCTTCGAGATACCCCCCTTCTTCCATCGCGACTTCACTGCCGATGAAGTGCAGTTGCATGCGATGTAACTGCGGCAGCCATGGCGATAGATCGAGCTCGGGATGCATCGGGGACTCGCCGACATCGAGGTCACTGACAATCCATGGCTCCCGTGCCCAGTCCTTGATGTAGGACACGCTCGGCATGGCGGCCTGTGCGCCAAACACGCTGACCAGTTGGCGCAGGCAAGCGTCTTGCAGCACTGCGGCGGCATGCTGGCTGCGCACGCCGGCAGGAACTCCGATAAAACCGAATAAGGCGAAGCCGGCGTCAGCCGTCGCCGACGCGTCATGGATTTCACCCATTGGACCAACCCGGCTAAATACCTGCCCGGACAACCCCTGCTGTCGCCAGAAAGGTGTCGGATAGACCGCCACGAACTTGGCCTGCGCCGCCATCCAGGTTGGCGTTGCCGCCAGTGCAGCAGGCAGCCCCGCCGGCAAACACGTCGTCAGCCCGGCAATCTGCATTAGCTTGCGGGGTGGTGCAGCGAGCACCAGATGCTGTGCCCGAACCTGCTGCGGCAAACCTGCAGCATTTCCTGCTGTCACGCACCAGCCATCATCACCACGCGAGATGCGCGTAATCGGGCTGCCGTGTTGTAAGTGAGCGGGATCGAGACGTGCCGCAAGCGCCGTAATCAACGACTGCGTACCGCCTTCCACCCGGTACGACAGCATGCCCTGCCCGTCTGCGCTGCGCTGAACCGGCTGTTTGCTGCTTTGCTGATACAGCACATCACCGGCAATATGCTGCGTAAAGACGGCGCATTCCAGTTCGGCGCACAAGCGTCGCATGCGCTGCTGATGTGGCCAGAACCATGTCGGCCCCAGATCGACGCCGAATCCGGCATCGTCGGCAACTGGCTGCGAAAGAATACGACCGCCAAAACGTCCCTGCGCTTCGAGCAACAGATAAGGAATGCCGGCCTGCTCCAGCTTCACGGCGGCGACCATGCCGGCTAGCCCGCCGCCGGCAATGAGAACGTGCGTGTCTTGAATCGTCGAAGTAATGGCTGTCCCCTAATCTGCACATGACAATACGCGGACAGCCAGTCGGTCTGTTCGCGCGCGACCTCTATTTTAGCGCCGGCACATCGTTCAGATTGAGTCCAATCTGCAACGTCGGGAAAGACGTGATTCTGAAGGCGCATTGCACGCCCCGACCATTCCATCAAATCGCCTACAATCGCACCGCACCTCCGATAAATTTTTCGCACCCACCTTTCATGCCGAATATCGTTCCCTCCGGCTGGCGCGAGCTGGCGACCACCGGCGCAGCCGCCCGCGAAATCGCGACGCTAAGCCGCTTTGCCGACAGCCTCGACACCGCCTATCTGATCTTCCACGGCGTGCACTGGACCAATATCGAAGACCGCTATTCGGTCTATGGCGAAATTGATTTCATTCTGGTCGCACCGAATGGCCGCGTGCTGGTGATTGAACAGAAAGCCGGCTTCCTCAGCGAAACCGATGAAGGCCTGATCAAGCGCTATCCGGGTCGCTCCGAAAAAGTCCATCTGGCGCTGATCCGCACCATCGGCACCTTGCGCAGCCGCTTCGCGCAGACCGGTGGCACGCTCGATATTGACTATCTGCTGTACTGCCCCGACTACCGTGTGCTGCAGCCGTCATTGGCCGGACTCGATCCGGCACGTATCGTCGATGCCGACAAGGCAGACCAGCTTATCGCAGTGATCCGGCAATTGCTGCCACTGACCGACACGACCCCGCAACGCGCTGCGGTCTGCCGCTTTTTCAACGACACGTTGCGCCTGATCCCTGACGCCAGCGCGATGGTTGGTCGGGCCGGCGCGCTGGTCACGCGACTGGCCGACGGACTGGCGACCTGGGCTCGGCAAATCGAATTCACGCCATTTCGCCTGCGCGTGATCGGCACCGCCGGCAGTGGCAAGACCCAACTGGCGATGGCCGAATTCCGCGCGGCGCTGGCGGCTGGCTTGCAACCGCTGTATGTCTGCTACAACCGGCCGCTGGCCGACCACATGCGCGACCTGCTCGGTCCACATGGCCGGGTCGCCAACTTCCACATGCTGTGCGATGCCTATGGGCGCGAAAACGGCTCTGTGCCCGACTACAGCAACCCCGGCACCTGGCAAAACATGGAAACCGTCTTCGACCAGGGAACCGTGCCACCGCATTGGCAACATGATGTGGTGATCATCGACGAGGGACAGGATTTTTCGGAAAGTTGGCGTGATGCGGTACTTCGACTGGTACGCGCCCCGGGCCGCGTGCTGTGGCTGGAAGACCCGATGCAAAACTTGTACGGTCGCGCGCCAGTGGCGCTGCCCGAATGGGTCACATTGCGCGTCAATACCAATTACCGCAACCCGCGCGAGATCGTGGAACTGCTGGCGGCGATCACCGGTGGCAATGCGCCGGCGATTGCTGCCAGCCCGTTTGTCAGCGCCGGACTGGCGCAGTTCCGCTATGCCGACGGCGACATCGATGGCTTGCTGGAGGCGACCAAAGAAGCCATCACGCATTGCCTGGCGACGGGATTTTCACGCAACGATATCGTGCTGCTCTCATTTAAGGGGCGCGAGAAGTCCGCGTTGCTCAAGCTCGACCAACTCGGCCAGCACGCGCTGCATTCATTCACCGGCGGCTATGACCTGCTCGGCAATCCGATGTTTCGCAAGGGCGGATTGCTGGCTGAATCGGTGTATCGATTCAAGGGACAGTCGGCGCCAGCGGTGATTTTTTCCGAACTGGATTTCACCGAACTCGATGAACGCACCGTGCGCAAACTGTTCGTCGGAATGACGCGTGCCAGTTTGAAACTGGTGCTGGTGTGCAGCGATCCGGCGGCGAAAATCCTCGAACGGTTCACGCCGCAATAACGCGCGTCAGACTGATCAGTTCCGGTGTCCTCGATCTGAGCGATGGTCGTTGCCATGCTTGCCGCCCTTGCGGTCATGACCGCGATGGTTTTTCCGGCCATCGTGATCACGTCCGCCGTGGCCGCGGCCATGGTGTTCGGCACGCGGACCGCCGCCGTGATGCCAGCCACCGCGATTGAGTCTCCAGCGCTGACCATCGCGCTGCCAGCGTGGCTGCGAATACAAGTAGCCGGGACGCGAGCGCTCCCAATGACCGCCGGCCCAGATGTGGTTGCGGCCATTCCAGTTCCAGTAACCTGGTGCCCAGTCATAGCCGCGACGTGGCCCAGGCCGGACTTCATAGCGCAATGGCGGCGGCGCGTTACCGATGATGATATTGACCCCGACCTGGGCCGAGGCAGTGCCTGGCAAGAGTGCGGCAGTGCTAAAAATCAGTGCTGCAGCGGCAAGAAGCACGCGCTTTACAGTCGTTTTCATGGTGGTCTCCGTCAGAGGTAATGCGACCACTATATCGCGTCAAATTCAATTGTGTGCAATTCGGTCAACTGCTTACACATCAGGCAAACCGTACCGGCTGAAGGTAAAATGTGGTTCCCTTTTTACCGGCCTCGCCCATGCTTTCCACCCTGCCTGATTTGCTGCCCGATTTGCTGCCTGACTTGCTGCCTGAGAGCGCCATCGATGCCGCCACCACCAACTTGCGCGACATCCTTACTCTCGCCATCGAATACACGCCGCAGCAGGCCGCCGTGGTGGTCTCCGATGCGGGTTGTGCACTGGCGCAGGGACTGACCACGGCGTACCGGCGCTGCCTGCCCAACGCGACCTTCATCGACTTTGATACCGTCGCGCCCGAGCAAATTCAGGCACTGTTCGCAACGCTGTCTGCCGGCGATCTGGTGGTGTTGGTGCAGTCGACCAACTTCCGGCTTGACGCCTATCGCATCCGCGTCGAACTCTTCAAGCGCGGCCTGAAAGTCATCGAGCATCCGCATCTGGCGCGTATGCCGGGCGCGCAGTCACTGCATTACATCGCTGCCCTGGCCTACGACCAGACCTATTACCGCGGCACCGGCATGGCACTGAAAGAACGCATCGACCGCGCCAGTTCGGCCGTGCTCGACAGTGGCGGCGCGCTGCTGGTCTTCGATGGTGCGCTGGAGTCGGCCAAGATCAACATCGGCGATTACCGCACGATGACCAATGTCGGCGGCCAGTTCCCGATCGGCGAAGTCTTTACCGAAGCGCGTGACCTCGAATCGGTCAATGGCCGGGTACGGATTTTTGTGTTCGGCGATACCGCGTTTTCGGTCAACCAACCGGCGCAACCAATCACGCTGGTCATCGCCAAGGGCCGCGTCGTCGAAGCCATCGATAGCACACCTGAATTCGACCAGGTGCTGGCCAATATCCGTGCCGACGAAGGTGAAGTCTGGCTGCGCGAACTCGGCTTCGGCATGAACCGCGCATTTAGCAAGGATTGCACAGTCAGTGATATCGGCACCTTCGAACGCATGTGTGGCATCCACCTGTCGTTGGGCGCCAAGCATGGCATTTATCCGAAAGCGGGATTCAAGCGTGGCGTAGTGCGGCACCACGTGGATGTCTTTGCGGTCACGCAGTCGGTACGACTGGATAACGAAGAGGTCTATCGGGACGGCGCGTGGATCGTATAAGTGACGGATTGAAAATAAAAGCCGGTGAATAAGCAGGATCCGGATCGATCACCCACTTTGCGATATTGAGATAATTCTTATCGACCTCATCCAGTTGGACTTGCAGATGCCGCTGATGGACGGCATCGAAGCGACCGCGCGGATTCGTTCCCGTGAAAGCGGGGCAATACGATAAACTCCGCGAGACAATTTCACCCCATCGCTCACCAAGGATTTCGCATGATGAAGGCTTCGACCAGTTATTCCGCACTGAACTCCAGATGGCGCTATGGTGGACCGGCCATTTTCCTGCACTGGCTGCTGGCGTTGCTGTTGACCGGCATGGTTGCGCTGGGCTGGTACATGACGGATATCGAGGCAGAGCCAGGTAGCGAGTGGTACTTCAATCTGCACAAATCCATCGGGCTAATCGTGGCGACTCTAATCGTGCTGCGTCTGCTGTGGCGCCTCACGCATGCACCGCAAGCGTTACCGGCCCATCTGCCGCAATGGAAAATGAAGTTTGCGCTTCTGACTCACTGGCTGCTCTACGCCTGCATGATCGTGATGCCGACGACTGGTTTTCTCGGCGCCTCGCTGAGCCAGGATGGCGTGGCTTTTTTCGGCATGCCACTGCCGGTCTGGGCCAGCCCCAACCATGACTTGTCGGAACAGTTTTTTGGCATCCATTCGATCGCTGCCTGGGTACTAGTCGCGCTGGTGACGCTGCATGCGTTGGCAGGACTCAAGCATTGGTTGATCGACAAGGACGGCGTGTTCCAGCGGATGGGGTGGTAGCACACGCTCTGTTGCGTTAATTCGCCATTACTGGGTCCGCTTGTCGCGTTACAGCGGCATCATTTTTGCAGAATGACCAGTGGAGTTGTCATTGCCAGCGGTACCGGGATGTAATACGTTACCGCGCCTGTCAGGCGCATCCGACGATTGCACCCGGGAGACGCCATGCCATTTTTTTTCTGCCGTATCGTACTGTGTTGTCTCCTTCTGCTGACCGGCTGCGGCGGCAGCAGCAACGGCAGCGGCGACAGTGCCCAGGCCGCACCGGTCACACTCACCAGCACCTTGCGCACCGTGGTCGGCGTACCGGCCTGTCCGGCTGCTCCTCACCCGCTACGCAACATCACTTCGGTACAGGGCAGTTCCCGGCTCAGTGCGCGCGCCGGCCAGCTGGTCACGCTGCGCGGCGTCGTCACCGGCGACTTCCAGGAGACCCGCCAGCTACACGGCTTTTTTATCCAGCAAGTCGAACCTGATAGCAAGGCCAGCACCTCCGAAGGCATCTTTGTCTACCTGCCGTCCGGCGCGCGCCATGTTGCTCGCGGCCAGTATGTTCAAGTCAGCGGCACCATCGAGGAATACAAGAGCAGCAGTGCTGACCCGGACCGGCTGACCCGCATCAGCAGCGTCAGCACCATCTCGATCTGCGGTACCGGTCCACAAATTAGTGCGCATCTGCTGCGCCTGCCGGTCGACAGCAACAAGGACTTCGAAGCGCTAGAAAGCATGCTGGTACAACTGCCACAAACCCTTACTGTCACAGACAACTACGACCTCGGCCGCCATGGAGAAATCCTGCTCTCGGCTAACGGGCGTCTGTGGCAGCCCAACAATGATCCGGACTTGCGTGATGCCGCCACGGTCAGCGCGCTCAATGCGCGCTCGCAAATACGGCTCGATGACGGCGCCAATGCCGTTTCACCGGCACCAGTGCCTTATTTGTCGGCCCCTGACAGCAGCGGCACACGCCGCAGCGGCGACACCATCAACGGCTTGCAGGGCATCCTGACATGGAGCACCAGCGGCTGGCGCATTGTGCCGACCGAAGCGGTCGTCTTCGCGCAGGCCAACCCGCGCCCACCAGTCCCCGCAGCGGTCGGTGGGTCGCTGCGGGTGGCCAGCATGAACGTGCTCAATTATTTCACCACGCTCAATGTGCGCGGTGCCAATACGTCTCTTGAACGCACGCGCCAGCGCGACAAACTCGTCGCGACAATCAGCGGGCTCGATGCCGACGTACTGGGATTGATGGAAATCGAAAACAATCCGGCTGCCCTTGCGGACCTGGTCAGCGCGCTCAATGCCAGGCTCGGTCGCACTACCTATGCCGCCATCGACAGCGGCATAGCTGGCAGCGATGCGATCAAGGTCGCGCTGATCTATAAGCCGGCACGCGTTGCCCCCCTTGGCAACTACGCGTTACCGCCGACACGCGGTTTCCTGATCGATGGCGGGTTACGGCCTCCACTGGCGCAGCATTTTGTCGCGCGCGATAACAACGCCTCGTTCTGGATGGTTGTCAGCCATCTCAAAAGCAAGAGCAGCTGTCCATACGACCCTCGCAGCGTCGAACGTGATAGCGGTCAGGGTTGCTGGAATGCAGCACGTACCCGACAGGCCAGTGCGCTCGCGCAGTGGGTCGGTACGCTGGTAGCCCGCTCCGGCGATAACAATGTCCTGCTGCTGGGCGACTTCAATGCTTACCTCGAAGAAGACCCGATCCGGTCGCTGGAAACTGCCGGCTACGTCAACCTGCTGCGTGGCATGCCCCCTGCCGAACGCTATTCGTATGTGTTTGCTGGCCAGGCCGGCGCGCTCGACCATGGCTTTGCCAGCAGCACGCTGGCGCCCCACGTCAGCGGCGTGACGATCTGGCACATCAATGCAGACGAACCTGCTGTACTCGACTACAACACCGAATCGAAACCCGATGACCGCTATGCGGCGACGCCATGGCGCGCGTCGGACCATGATCCCGTCCTGATTGGCCTGACCTTGCCGGCGC
Source organism: Minisyncoccia bacterium (assembly GCA_047621345.1). GTDB lineage: Bacteria > Pseudomonadota > Gammaproteobacteria > Burkholderiales > Burkholderiaceae_D > Actimicrobium. The sequence continues at coordinate 62,883 of JBLHLW010000014.1, forward strand.
CGCAACCGCGCTCTCCGTGATTACATACCGGGCTTAACGAGAACGCATGGAACAGTCAGTTTTTATCAGATTTATTTACTTTCCTTCTGTTAGCAACATTCGTCCAGTGTAATAATCGGCCCGTAAAAAAATTTCCCTACGTTACACGTCGGCCACCTGCATGGAGGTACTCATCGTGATCAAACGTACTTCACTTTTTGTGACACTCCTGATCACTGTCGTGGTGACGCTGGTCACGCTGGCCATCATCAGCATCAGCGTGATGTCGATACTTCAGGCGTACGTCGGCGCCGAGAGCCTGTGGTCCAAGGCACAAAAAAATGCGATTTACCAACTCAGCCGCTACGCCAATAGTGGCGAGGAAATCGACTACGGGCTGTTTTTAGCGCACTTGGGTGTGCCAAATGGCTTACAGCGTGCCCGCCTTGAAATAAACAAAACAGATCCGGACATGGTGGTCGCACGCCAAGGTTACCTCGACGGCGGCGTCGATCCGAGGGACGTCGACGGCATGATTATGCTGTATCGCCACCTCAAGTGGCAGCCCGATATCGCCCGCTCGATCCGACAATGGGAACTGGCTGACATCGAAATGGACAGGTTGCATGTCATCGGCATTGCGCTACACGACGGTTTTACCAGCAACCCGCCACGCCAGATCGGTAACGAGGTAATAACCGACATCAATCGCATCAACGATGTACTGACACCGCTCGAAGCGAATTTTTCGCGTGCGCTCGGTGATGCCTCGCGACTGATCTCCACCCTGCTCATTGCCGGCTTCGTCAGTATCGCTTTGCTGCTCATAGGCATAAGTATCACTCTGCTACGCAGAGTCAGCGCCAGAAGCAATCAACTGGAGCTCCAGTTACGTCAAGGCGAAGAACGTCTGACACTAGGATTCATCGGCAGCGGTGCCGGACTGTGGGACTGGGACATTCGTGCCGACACCGTCTACTACTCGCCATGGATCAGCCGGTTGCTGAACTACGAAGAAGACATGCTCAACAATGAGCCGTCTGCCTTCGTGGAATTGATGCACCCGGATGACCGCGCGGCATGCAGAGAAGCAGTCGCATCGCATTTTCGGACGTCGGCTTCTTATGAGGTCACATTCCGCCTCAAAACCGGCGACGGCAGTTACCTGTGGTGCCGCTCACGCGGACAGGCCGTACGCGACAACCTTGGCGTGGCGGTGCGAATGGTCGGCACGCTCACCGACATCAGCGACCTGAAGGCGGCGGAAGCGCGCGCCTTCAGCGAAAAAGAACTCGCGCAGGTGGCGCTGGCTGCCATTGGGGACGCCGTCATCACGACCGACACCGACGGCAACATCACTTACTGCAACCCGGTTGCCGAAGCACTCCTGGGGCGCAAAATCACCTCCTTACGCAACCGCCCTCTGTCACTGGCCTGCAGTATCTTCAGCGAAACCAGCGGCCTGCAAGTCCATGATCTGGTCGGTCCGGCCATCGATGGCGCCGACGCAAGTGCACGCGAAGACACCCTGCTGCTGCATGGACTGGATGGACAAATTATCCCGATCGATCATTCAGTGGCACCCATCCACAATTTTTCCGGAACCGTCATCGGTACCGTCGTGGTCCTGCACGACGTGAGCGAAGAACGGCAGCATGCCGCCGAACTAACCTATCAGGCCAACCACGATGCGCTGACCGGGGTCCTGAACCGGCGCGCCTTTGAGTCCCAACTTAACACCTTGATTCAAAACGCCGTCCCGCAACAATGCTATGCCGTGCTCTACCTCGACCTCGACCAATTCAAGGTCGTCAACGATACCTGTGGCCACGCCGCCGGTGACGAACTGATCAGCCAGATCAGCATGATCCTGCAACAGAACGTCCGCGAAGGCGATCTGCTGGCACGACTCGGCGGTGACGAATTCGGCATCGTCTTGATGGACTGTGGCGATATCGATGCCGTCCGCATTGCAGAGCAACTGCGTGAAAGCGTCGCCAGCATTCGTTTCAGTTGGGCCGGCCAGCAATTTGCCGTCGGTGTCAGCGTCGGCATGATCGCGCTCACGCATGACACATGCACGCTCAAAGAAGTCATGAAGGCCGCCGATGCCGCCTGCTACATGGCCAAGGAAAAAGGTCGTAACCGGGTGCATGTCTATCGTGAAGACGACATCGAACTGACAGTGCGTCATCATGAAATGACCTGGGTGGCGCGCATCAAAGATGCGCTGGAGCGCGATCGCTTTTGTCTGTATGCCCAGCCAATCGTGTCATTGCGCGGTGGCTCTGTGGTCCAGCAACGACACGAGCATGTCGAAATTTTGCTGCGTATGCTGGACGACGACGACCAACCCATCGCACCGATGGCGTTTATTCCGGCCGCCGAACGCTATGGCTTGATGACCCAGATCGATCGCTGGGTCATTCGCAACACGTTCGGGATGCTGGCACTCCCCGATATCGGCATCCGCACCTGTGCGATCAACCTGTCGGGTGGATCGATTAACGATGACCACTTTTTTGACTACTTGCACGAGCAACAAGGACTGCATCAAGTGGCGTGGTCCATGCTGTGCTTCGAGATCACCGAAACGGCCGCAATTGCGAGCCTGTCCAAGGCGACTGCACTGATCAACCGCCTGCGCGACCTTGGTTGCCGTTTCGCCCTTGACGATTTCGGCACCGGTATGTCCTCGTTCAGTTACCTCAAGCATTTGCCGGTCGATTACCTGAAAATCGATGGCAGTTTCGTCAAGGACATGCTCACCGACCCCACTGACCGGGCCATGGTTGATGCCATCAACAACATCGGCCATGTGATGGGAAAGCAGACCATCGCCGAATTTGTCGAAAATGATGCAATACTGGCTTGCCTGCGCGCAATGGGAGTCGATTACGCGCAGGGGTATGGCATCGGCAAACCGGAACCAGTTGCGCTGGCCTGTGTGCTGGATCTATCCTGAAAGCGTGTCAGCCATTGCATCAACAGGGAACCAAGCAGCCACCAACACAAACCTATAGTTAAACCTCACTCTAGAGAGACTGCCATGATGATCCAGTCAATATCCCCTCGCATCATCACGTTGCTCCTGAGCCAATTGGGCCTGGAACAATCACCACTCGCCACACCATCCGGCATGACGTGCGTTTTATCCGTCGGCGAAATTGACATCGAACTCACTGAGTCCAACGCCCATTGCCTGACCATGCAGTGTTATCCGGGCGCACTGGTCGAGCCGTCAATGGCAACGCTCTCGACACTGCTGGCAGAAAATCAGTATCAGGAAAATTTACCCGTCATTAGCGTCGGCCTGGTGCCCGAAGCGCCGGACAATGTGATGATCTGGTCACGCATAGCAGCCGGCGAAGCCAGTGCCACGACACTGGGCCACTGGTTCGCCTGCTTCAATGAACAGGCGCAGGCGCTGCATGGCTGGCTTGATGCCGGTGCGCCGGCACTGATGCGCATGAACGGCGACTCTGATGCGCCGTGGATCAGCGTCCACTAGCCCCGGTAGCGAGTGAGCGCGTAGTCAATGCGACTGCGCGCTGCTGTTGGCACCTTCGTCCCGAGTCTGCTACTGGCGGTCCACCTGCGCGCCAGAGGCAACGCCGCCCGCTACTCCATACTCACGATGCAATAGCGTGCGATAGCACCCAGCACATCCGGGTCTTCGCCGGCGGCAGCCGCAACGCGGATCAGCAGTTGCGGATGGGCCGTGCGTAATTCATCGACGATCAACGGCAAGTCGCGCAGCAAATGGCTACCCTGGCCTAAAAATACCGGCACGATCGTGATGTCACTGCGGCCATCTGCCGCCAGTGCTGCCACGGTCTCGGGCAACTGTGGGGTCATCAGTTCAAGGAACGCAAGACGGACTGCCACCTCCGGCAACTGCGCGCTGGTGATTTGCTGCAGACGTTCGAAGGGCGCTGCCCAGCCCGCAGCGCGGGCACCGTGGGCGAACAGGATCAAGGCTTTCTGGGTCATGGTATCGGCGGGTAGGTGTAAAAAGTCAGTGGCGTTCGACCCACCACAACGCACCGATCGCACCAGCCAGAAACAGCAGGCTGGGAGCAATCGCGGTAGCCAGTGGTGGCCAGGTGTTGAGCAGGCCGATATGAGAAAACAGGCTGTTGATCAATTTGAAGCTGACACCAATCATGATGCCGACAAAAATTTTCAGGCTCACGCCGCCACTGCGAGCATGCAGGTAGGCGAACGGCAAGGCCAGCGCCATCATCACAAACACCGCGAACGGATAGATGATTTTTTTCCAGAACGCGATGTCGTAACGCTCGGTCACTTGCTTGTTTTCTGCCAGGTGGCGCGTGTAGGTGGCGAGGTCAAAGGCCGACATCCGGTCCGGGTCGGCAAACGTGACCGACAGGATATCTGGCGTGATGTCCGAGATCAGCTCGCGACTGGGCGCCTTGACCGTCGCGATACCCGAGGTGGCATCCGGCAACACGGCGAGATTGAACACGGTGCGTGCAAAACGGGTCGTCGCTACCTCATTGAGCAGCCAGCGCCGGTCGCCCTGAAAGATCGCCGTGCTGGCGGTCACCATCGACGTCAGACGCAATTCATCATCAAATTCGTACAGCTTGACGTCCTTGAGTTGACCATTGGGCAGCAACTCGCCGACATTGACAAAACGCGAACCGATCACGGCACCACTGTCATCACGAATCTGGTCCTTGGTCCACAAGCCGGAACGAAATTCCTTCGAAGTCGTACCCTGCGCCTGCTGCTTGAGCCGCTCGGCACGCTCCGCCGTCAGCGGCGAAATCACTTCACCGAACAGAAAGGTCAGCAGCACAAACACTAGTCCGATCCGGGCCAGCATGAAGCCGGCCTGCATCGTCGATAACCCCGACACCCGCATGATGGTGAATTCGGAGTTCGAGGCCATTTGGGCCAGCACGTAGATGGTGCCGATCAACGCCGCGATCGGCATCAGTTCGTAGGTGTAACCGGGCAAGCCCAGCGCGATGTACAGGAAGGCATGCTGGATCTGATAGCCACCGCGGCCGACCGCCGGCAATTCATTGATCAGATCAAAGAAGGCGAACAAGGCGAGGAATGCGATCAACACGAACAGCACCGCACGCAAGATCTCCTTGCCAAAATATTTCTGCAGGACGGTCATGTCGCACTCCGTTTGCCGAAGTATTTGCGCCGGAGTTTGGCCAGCCAGAACAGCGGGTGATACGCGCTGTTCATTTTCAGTCGCCAGGAAAACAGCAATACGGTGATTGACATGGCCAGCACATGCACCGGCCACCACGCCAGCCAGATCGAGAGCCGGTTTTGTACCACTGCCGCCTGCATCAGGCTGACCATGTTGCTGTAAAAAACAAACAGCAGCAGCGCGATGATGAGGTTGGCAGAGCGTCCGCCGCGCGGATTAACAAAGCCAAGCGGAATGGCCAGCAACATCAGAAACAGGCACATCAGCGGCAACGACACGCGCCATAAGAGTTCGCCCTGATTAAAGCCATTCGGACTGGCCAGCAAGGCCGCCGTACTCAGCGAGCGCGACGACAGGTCGGCCATCACGGACGGCATGGCGTTGGAGATCAGTACGCCGTAACTTTCGAACTCCATCAATTGGAAGTCATTTTCATCGAGCGCCCCTTCATAGCGCCGCCCCTTCGACAGCACGAGGAATTTATCGCCATTGGCATCGACTTCGGTGCGTCCCTCTTTCGAGATGACGATGCTGTTCTTGCCGTCGCGCACGGTGTTGACGAACACGTTACGCACATTCATCGCATCCCCGGCGATACCTTCAACAAAGAACACCCGATTTGACGAGGCCGATTCCTGGAACTTGCCAGGGGCAACCTTGGCGATGTCGGCGCGTTTTTCGAAACGATCACGAAATTCGGAACTGGAGCGATTGGCCCACGGCGTCGCATAAAAACTGAGCAGCGCAATGACCAGCACCACCGGCAATCCACACGTCAGCACGGTCGGAATCCAGCGCGTCAGGCTCAGCCCGGAAGCGAACCAGACCACCATCTCGGAATCCTGATAGCTGCGGGTCACCACCAGCAACACCGAAATGAACGTGGTCAGGATCAGAATGATCGGCATGTAGTTCAGTGCCGAAAACCCGATCAGGGCGAGCACATCTTCGGAGGCGACTCTACCCCCCGCTGCCTGACCAAGGATCTTGATGAGCATCACGGTGATGGTGATCGTAAAAAGAGTCGTGAAGACCGCGCCGGCTGTGCTGATCAATTCGCGTCGAAGCGCGCGCTGGAAAATCATCTGGAGGCTATAATCGCTTACGCAAAATGGGAGAGAATCGATGGACTTTAGCATAAAAACTTTTGACGCCAAAACCACATTGGCCAACATCAAGTCAGGTTGTATCGCCGTTGGTGTCTTCGAAGGCAAACAATTATCCAGCGCGGCCAAAGCACTCGACACCAGCGGCGCACTCGCCGCCGCGGTCAAATCGGGCGACATCACCGGCAAGGCTGGCAGCACGCTGCTACTGCGCAGTGTCACCGGCGTTCAGGCCGAGCGCGTACTGCTCGTCGGCCTAGGCAAAACCAATCCGTTGTCACAAAAAGATTTTGGCAGCGCCATGCGCGCCGTCGCCAGCGTCTTCGCGGCGATCGGTGCCAGCGATGCCGTCATCGCCTTGCCACTTGACGACGTCAAGGACAGCAGCACCGCCTGGGCCATCAACTGCGCCGTCATCGCCATCGAGAGCAATGCCTATCGCTTCGATGAAATGAAAAGCAAAAAAGAGCCGCTACCCGAATCCGTCAAGAAAGTCATTTTCGCCGTCAGCACCGACGACGCCGAAGCAGCCAAAGCCAGCATCGCCAGCAGCGTCGCACTGGCACATGGCATGAACCTGACCAAGGATCTCGGCAACCTGCCACCAAACATCTGCACCCCGACCTATTTGTCCGAGATCGCGCGCAAGATGGCCAAGGAATTCAAACTGGGCATCGAAGTGCTGGACCGCAAACAACTCGAAGCACTGAAGATGGGCAGCTTCCTGTCGGTCACCAATGGCACCATCGAGCCGCCAAAATTCATCGTCCTCAAGCACATGGGCGGCAAGGCCAAAGACGCGCCGGTGGTACTGGTCGGCAAAGGCATCACGTTCGACTCGGGCGGCATCTCGCTCAAGCCGGGTGCCAACATGGACGAGATGAAGTACGACATGTGTGGCGCCGCCACCGTGCTCGGCACCTTCCGTGCCATCGCTGAACTCAAACTCAAGCTCAACGTCATCGGCGTCATTGCTACCTGCGAGAACATGCCATCGGGCAGCGCCACCCGTCCGGGCGACATCGTCACCTCGATGTCCGGCCAGACCATCGAAGTCCTCAATACTGATGCCGAAGGCCGACTGGTGCTGTGCGATGCGCTGACCTATGTTGAGCGTTTCAAGCCAGCTGCCGTGGTCGATATCGCCACCCTGACCGGCGCCTGCGTGGTCGCCCTGGGCAATCACAACACCGGCCTGTTCACCCGTCACGACGACGCTCACGACGAGCTCGCCGACGAGCTGCTGGCCGCAGGTAAAACCGCCGGTGACACCGCCTGGCGCATGCCGATCGAAGAAGCCTACAACGAACAGTTAAAGTCCAACTTCGCCGACATGGCCAACATCGGCACACCGGGCGGGGGCAGCATCACCGCCGCCGCCTTCCTCGAGCGCTTCACGAAGCAATACACGTGGGCCCACCTCGACATCGCCGGCACCGCCTGGAAAAGCGGCGCCGCCAAAGGTGCGACCGGTCGGCCAGTACCGCTGCTGACGACCTTCCTGCAAAATCGGGTCACCGCCGCGAAGTAATCCAGACCGGCTCATCACGGCGTTCGCAGGCATCACTCATGCACTGCGAACGCCGTTTTCAATTCAGGAATCCCCGTCATGAAATCACGTTCTTATTTACTGTCGGCGCTGCTGGCAGCGGCCTTCGCCACCAGCGTTCCGGCGCTCCATGCGCAGACGCCGGCGCCAGCCCCGGCTGCCACTGAAACAGTACGCGCCATCGTCGGCAAGCCGTTGCAAGAAGCCCAGACAATGATTCAGGCCAAGCAGTACGCCGAAGCTTTCGCCAAACTTGACAGCATCGATGCCCTGCCCGACCGCACCCCCTTTGAAATCTACTCGGTCGATCGCACGCGCGGCGCCGCCGCTGCTGCGTCCGGCAATGCCGAACTGACCGGCACCGTCTTCGCCCGCATCCTCGACAGTGGTCGCCTGCCGGCCAACGAGCAGATCGCTCTGATCGAAGGCGTTACCGGCAGTTTTTACAATGCCAAGAACTATCCGAAAACCATCGTCTGGGCCCAGCGCTACCAGAAGCAAGGCGGCACCAGCACGGCCGTCGCCACGATGCTGGTGCAATCGCAATATCTGATCAATGACCATGCCGGTGTCGTCGCCAGCCTGAAAGCCAGCATGCAGGCCGATGAGCAGGCCGGTCGTGCAACACCGGAAATCCAGTTGCAGATGCTGGCCGACAGCGCCCGCAAAACCAGCGACGATGCGCTGTACGTGGCGACGCTGGAACGCCTGCTGCAAACTTATCCGAAGCCAGCGTACTGGACCGACCTGATCAACCGCGTGCCACGTCAGGCTGGTTTTTCTGATCGCTACACGCTTGATGTGCTGCGCCTGCAGCGGGCTACCGGCACGCTGGCTAACGCGCTCGATTACGCCGACCTTGCCGAACTGGCGTTACAGGCCAACCTGCCGGCCGAAGCGCTGGCAGTCCTCGACGAGGGCTACGCCGCCAACCTGCTCGGTACCGGTCCGCAGAGCGCGCGCCACACCAAGCTGCGCACGCAGGCACGCAGCCAGTCCGCTGCGGATCAGAAAGTACTGACCACTAGTGAAAGCGCTGCACAGAAAGCCGCTGCCGGAACTGCACTGGTCAACATCGGCACCAACTACCTCGGCCAAAAAGACTACCCGCGCGCCATCGCCCTGCTTGATCAGGGTATCGCCAAAGGTGGACTGAAACGCCCTGACGAAGCCACGCTGCATCTGGGCATCGCGTTGCAACAGTCGGGTGACAAGGCGCGTGCGGCGACTGTTCTGAAAACGTTGCAGGCGCGTGATGGTAGTGCTGAGTTGGCGCGGTTGTGGACGTATGTGAAGTAATAATCAGCCTTGCACGGTCGCCCTCTAACGATGTACGTAAACGCACAGCAGAACGCAAGGATTTGACCACTGTTTTCGGTTTGCGCGCGTGGGCACCAGAAGCTGTGCCCACCCTACGAAAGATCGTCTGCATCTGGCACCGTTGCTGCCGGCGGAATGGGCACCTTCACGCTGGGTGCAGGACGAGCGACGATGGGGATGCTTGACCATGCGCGGGAGCATCGGGTGGAGTTGGTAGTGGAGTGATATTTTGCTAGCAATCTGTCACTTGAATGGAAACGGATGTGTCACTCGATAGCATTGTCAACGGCGTAGGGCGCAATAACCGCAGGGCATTGCACCAAATGGCCAGCCAACGCTGGAAGCAAGTTGCGCAGCGCTGACGTTGGCTCTCCGTAATTCGCAAGCAGGGTCCTTGTCATGCCACAGTCAGTGACACCTGCTTGTCGAACACTCCGTCTACTTTGCAGGAGTCGTGCTGATAAAAGGTAAAGGTACCGACGAACTCATCATGGTCGGTAACTTGCCATCCCACTTTTCAATGGCCTTCGCCTGATTCTCGTTTTCACGCAAGCGAAGCAGCTCCGGCGTGACTTGCGCGCGCTGGAGTGCCAGTGAATCGGCCTCTGCACGCGCCCGCGAAATTTTCTGCCGTCCTTCCACGTCGATACGCTGAAGGTCACGCTCGGCTTTCATCTTGAGCTGATCAGCGGTTGTTTTGGCCTCAATCGCTTCATTAAAAGTCCGGCTGAAATTGAAGTTGACGATAGAAAATTCATCGACGACCAGTCCGTGCCTGGTCATGCGTTCCTTGAGCGCAGCCACAATGCTGTCACGCACCTCGGATCGTCTCGATATCAGCTCTTCGGCAGTGAATCTCGCTGTCACCGCTTTGACGGCCTCTTGTACGCTCGGAATAATGATGCGCTCGCCAGGTTCATTGCCCAGATCCCGGAATACCGATACGACCGCGTCCGGCCGCACGTGATAATTGATCGCCACCTTGGTATGCACCGTTTGCAGGTCCTTCGACGCCGCATCACCATCGCCCTCGCCTTTTTTGATCGCGACGGAAACAAGATGCATCGTCTGAGCAACCGGCCAGCGCCAATGGATTCCTTCCGAAAATACTTGCTCTGACGGACTGCCAAAAGTCGTCATGACACCGCGATTACCCGCCGGAACAATAGCAAACGGAGCAAAGGCATATACCACCCCCAAACCAACCAAGACAACGACGACCTTTGCCAATGGATGAATACGACGGTTCTCTATTTCTATTTCCATTTCTTCCCCCTTTAAAAACTTATTAATTTCTACGCGTCTGCTTACAAAGTTCGCAGTGAATCATCAAAATACGTCACACCTCTTTAGCCCAACTTTTTTCACCGAGGCAGTCTCAACAGACTCAACCTCACCGTCGTCAACGGCAGATCCCTTGAATGTCGTGTTGTGAATTGAAGACCCCGCTCTAAAAGATAGGAAATTCAGCTTATCACCGCAGGTATGCATCTAATTACTTTTGGTATTTTTTATTTCGGTAATAGCTATCAAACTGCAAACCCACCTGCCCAACAAAATTCACTCGCCCAATCTGTGATAAAACCTCGCCATCTCCTCTACGCACATCGCCCTATGAAAATCGCCACCTGGAACGTCAACTCCCTCAAAGTCCGCCTGCCGCAAGTCCTGCAATGGCTGGCTGACAATCCCATCGATGTGCTCTGTCTGCAAGAGACCAAGACCATCGATGAAAAATTTCCGCAGGCCGAGATCGAGGCCGCCGGTTATCACGTTGCCTTCAGCGGCCAGAAAACCTATAACGGCGTAGCCATCCTGTCGAAGCAGCCGATGACGGATGTGGTGCGCAACAACCCGCATTTTGCCGACGAGCAGCAGCGCCTAATCGCCGCGACCATTGACGGTGTACGCATAATCTGCGCGTATATCCCGAACGGACAAGCGCCGGATTCCGACAAGTACCAGTACAAATTGCGCTGGCTCGATGGCTTGCAGCAGTGGCTGGAACTGGAGATGGCGGCGCATCCGAAATTTGCCTTGCTCGGCGATTACAACATCGCGCCGGAAGACCGCGACGTCCACGATCCGGCCGCGTGGGTCGGGCAGATTCTGGTGTCGGAACCGGAACGGGCCGCCTTCCAGCGCATGATCGCGCTGGAGCTGACGGATGCGTTCCGGCTGTTCGAACAGGCCGATAAATTATTTAGCTGGTGGGATTACCGGCAGATGGGGTTCCGCCGCAATGCCGGCATGCGCATCGACCATATATTGCTGTCGAAGGAACTGGCGGCGGCGTGCACGTCCTGCGTGATCGACAAGGTGCCGCGTAAATGGGAACAGCCTTCGGATCATACGCCGGTGGTGGCGACGATTGGGTTGGATTGATAGTGGCTCTGATGGCTGCACGTTGCCGTGGATTTGCTGACAACGTGCGGCGGGGTGGGGTAGCGATGAATGAGCTAGGGAGAGATGACGGTATTGAGCCATGGCTGTTTGGGCTAAATTAAATTCTTAAATTCCTTATTTTCCAGAATCAAATTGATCGCCTTTTGGGCGGTCGTTTTATGTAGATTCACGGTCTCAAGTGTCTCTAAAATGATCTCCTCGATCTTTTCGGGTAGACCTTCATTTTTATCGGAATAATGGTGGAAGACAATGTCGTCGACCCCGACGATTTTCGCTGCCAGGATTTGTGCTGCGGTGGAAATTGCCAAGCTATTGCCGAATACGCCGCATCCTAGCTGACCGGTATTGATGCGTAATTTCTTATCCTCCCCAGCAGTGGTCTTATCCTCAATCCACCCAAGTTAGGAGTTAATTTGATTAATAGCAAACAAAACCCACTTTTCAGTTGACACCGAATATAAAAATCGGCCGGCAGTGAGCTTTTTATTGCTCACCGTCAACCATGA
>JBLHLW010000015.1:0-71728 GCA_047621345.1 Minisyncoccia bacterium
CCAAAAGCCGGAGCCAGTCAGGGGGAAGGCCGCAAACTCGCTTCCCTTGCAGGGCGCAGATTCGCTTGCAAGCGAATCCCGTTACGCAGGCGGATCGCATGCGATCCGAAACCCCTGCTACACCTCAGACAGTGCGGCCGTCTTATCCCCTGCCTGACTCCGACTTTTGGCAGCTGCTTCAATGCGGAACAGGTCAACATCAACTTCAACTTCAACTTCAACTTCAACTTCAACTTCAACTTCAACTTCAACTTCAACTTCAACTTCAACTTCAACTTCAACTTCAACTGCAACCCGTAGGGTGGGCACGTCTTCATGTGCCCACGCGCGCGAACCGAAAACGCCCGTCAATTACGATGAGTGCAATAACCGCAGGGCATTGCACCAAATGCACCTCACACCGGCCAATTCCCCGACCGCCAGACACGCCCCAACTTATCGATCAACAGCACATCAACCTCCGTCAGCGTCGCCACCAGCGACAACGCACGCTGCACCCCAAGCACCATCAACGTGGTCGACAATCCATCCGCCTGTAACCCGGTCGGCGCCAACACCGTCACACTGGCCAACTCAACTGGCGAATCGCCGCTGGCCGGATCAAAGATATGGTGATGCACAAAGTCTGGCGTAAAGCCTGTCTGGTAGTCGCCCGAAGTAGCCACACAACGCTGCTGCATCGGCAGCACGGAGGCCAATTGCTGTGCGTCGCGCGGATCACGGATACCGATGGTCCAGGCCTGTCGTGCAGCCTTACGGCCGCGCGCGCCGAACTCGCCGGTATCGAGCAAGGCGTGGCGAATACCGTGCTCATCAAGGACAGCGCGGGCGCGATCAACCGCGAAGCCCTGCGCGATGCCATTGAGGGTGATCGCCATGCCGGGCCGCGCCAGACTGACCTGCTGTGGTGTCACCAGCACTTGCCGCCAATCGACTAGCGCCATCGCAGCGCGCCGTTCGTCTTCGCTCGGCAAACGATGCTGTAGTGATGCGGCGCTGAAGGCATTCCAGAGCGGTTGTACGGTGATGTCGAATGCGCCCTCGCTACGGTGCGAGAGATCGCGCGCGTACGCCAGCACCTGTAACAACCACGGATGCGGACGCTCCAGCACGCCGGTGCGGTTAAGCGTGGCAAGCTCACTGTCGGCGCGGTGCAGCGTCATCAGTCGATCGACCTGACGCGCGGCGGCCAGCGCCTCCGCAATCGCCAATTCAGCTTCCAGCCGGTCGTCATGCACAACCTCAATCGAGATCGTGGTGCCAAACGCCAGCTCGGCACCGCTAACGCTGTGCAGTTGCACGCCACCCTTCGCGCCTGAAGAATTGGCCAGCGCCAGTCCGAGGCCCAACCCGCCGGCCATGAATGTGCGTCGGTCCATCATGCCTCCTTTATCCGTGCAACTTCGATCGGAATCCTCCGTGCGCGCTTTTTTTCCATGATCAGCGGCGCGCATTTTTCATCGCTCTCATGGATCACAACACAGTCAAGACACTGAAAACACTCGTCGTACTGGATCGCCCCGCTCGGCTTGATGGCCTTGTATTCACAACTATGGCGACAGGTCTGACAGGGCGTACCGCAGGCGGCGCGACGCGGCAGCCAGTTCAGAAGTCGGAAGCGTCCGAGCACGGCCAGCCCGGCACCGAACGGACACAGATAGCGACAGAAAAATTTATAGCTGAACATCGACAGCACCAGCAGCCCGACCGCATACGCCACATACGGCCACGAGCGTACAAAGTTGAGCGTGATGGCAGTCTTGAACGGTTCGAATTCGACCAGCTTGTCAGTCAGTGTCGCTGAATAAAATGCGCTGCCGATGATCGCGGCCAGCAGTACGTACTTGAGCATTTTCAAGCGACCATCGAGCACGGGACGAATCATCAGTTGCGGAAATTTTAGCCACTGCCCGAGCTTGCCGGTGAACTCCTGCAGCGCACCGAACGGGCAGAGCCAGCCACAGAAAGTGCCGCGCCCCCACACCACCAGCGATACCAGCACGAACGCCCACAAGCTCACGCTCATCGGGTCGTACAGCAAAAATTCGAGGCTGCGTCCGGCCATCAGCGATTGCACCACGCTAGTCAGGTTGACGATCGATAGCTGGCCTTGCGCATACCAGCCGATAAACCCTGCGGTGAAGATCAGGAAGCCGCGCCGGAACCAGACCAGCCGACGTTCGTGCGCGACCAATTTTTTCTGCAGCACCAGCGCCACCGACAGCAGCGCCAGCGCCACGGCCAGTATGGCCAGCTCCCACCAGCGCTGCCACCAGATCGCGCGCCAGGTCTTATTATCGGGTTCGGCTGCAACGTAAAAATCGGCGGGCAAATTGACCGAGAAGCGCACATCACGGCTAATTTTTTCGGGATAAAGAATGCCTTTGCTGCGCGTCACATGCAGAAAAAATTCCAGCGGTAGCGACGGATCCAGACCTGACTGGCTAATCACCCGAAAAATCTTGAAGCCATTTTCCGGCACGCCATCGACCTTGATGTCGAGGTCAAGATCGCGGATTTCGATCGGCAGCGTGCCCTGCTTGAGAGCCAGCCGGTCCGGCACAGCACCGCGCGTGAAATCATCACCGACGACACCATAGCGTCCATTCGACACCAGCATGATCGCGTGATCACCCGGCTCCAGCCGCGCACTGAGCTTGGCCCAGCCAACCGCCCCGAGCAGATTACGGCCGATCAACGGCACCGAGACGTAGCTGGCTTCCATGTTGACGAAGGGCGCATCGGGCTGGGCCAGCGCCACGGCATCAAGCCCTGCTCCGTTAGTGCCGGCAAAAATCGCTTCGACATCACGATTGCGCGTGATTACGGGCTGAATCAACCCGCGCTGGCGCAAAGCCGCAGGGCTGATCACCACACCCGTATCAGGCCGGATACGGGCGATCAGATCAGGATCGCGACCCTCGGCAAAACCAAGTTTTTTGCGTGCGACTTTAAGTGCTGCCGACAGCGCGCTCTGGTTCAGAATGCGCACCGACGCGGTCGCTTTCGAGACCCCGTCGATGTAGACATTGGCCGCTTCTTTGGTCGAGCGGCTCATGTTGCCGGTACTGATCTTGATGCTCTGCTTGAGTGAAATGCCCTGGTACTGACTGACGAACTTGAACAGCGGGGCTTCGCCGAGGCCATCTAGAAACACCGGTTCATGATGCGACAGCACCTTGACATCAACGAAGCTGCCGGCTGGATCGAGGGCGATCAACAGATTCATCGGCACGCCGGAAAAACCCGGAATGGCAGCAAAGTCGACGGACTCGAACACATACGCGACCAGTTCGGTCGAGGTCATGTTTTTTTTAAATATGGGCCAGACCGGCAATGCCGTGTCCTTGTCGCCGACCATATACGGAGGTGGAAAACGGCGCATCAGTTCCGCGTGCGTCATGACGCCGGCGCTGGCAGGCAGTGCGGCCAGCAGCACGGAAAGAGCAAACAATCGGCACAACATCAGGAGTGTTTTTTTCATAGCGGCCCCTCCGGTGGTGTGATGTTGTTTGCTTCGTCGAGTAATTGCTGGCGGGTTCAATAGCGCAAATCGGGAACCAGCCGCACCGCGTGGGCACGATGAAGCCGTGCCCACCCTACGACCGCTACAACAGCTCAACTGCAACTACAACTACAAATCGTAGGGTGGGCACGGCTTTGTGTGCCCACGCGTGCGAATCGGAGATGCCCGTCAGCCGCACCGCGTGGGCACGATGAAGCTGTGCCCACCCTACGACCGCTACGTCAAAATCAGTGGCAATTACGGCTTGACGATCTGCACCCCATGCTTCGCAAAAATACGCAGCATCTCGCCCGACGCAAACAACGATTCCATCGCCTCTTTCAAGGCGCTGGCCAATTCCGGATTATCTTTCTTGACTGCCAGGCCAGCAGTCCAGCCTTTGCGCGGCAAGCGCTGGAAACTCACTTCGCGCATCTCGAAACGCGGATCATCGCGCAACACCGATTCGATTTCGGAACGACTGGCAAGGACGCCGTCCAGCTCCCCCGCCTTCAATTTTTCGAGTGCCTCGACACCGGTCGGAAAAATGCGAACGTCGTCCCGATAGCGACCGTTCTCTTCTCCCAACAGGACCATCGCCGAGATCGAAATTTTTTCCACACCAATCTTTTTCCCGGCCATCGAAGCGATGCCATTGAACTGCGGTACCGAGGCCACATTGCGCACCAGCCTCACCGAATCGGTGTGATACGGCGCGAAGATAGTCACCTGCGGATTCTGGTTCATCAACAGCGGATCAACCGGCACATGCATCATCACATCAGCCGGTCCATAGCCGAGGTAATGGCCTTTCCAGACCATGTTGCGCAAGTCATCCCCAAGATTTTCGCCGGCCGGAAACGGCAGGAACGACACTTTCAAGCCCATCTGTTTGCCGAGTGCTTCTGCCACGTCGACATCAATGCCAGTGAGGCCACCGGCTTTTTTTGAGTACGGTAAATAGTCGTCATACACACCAATGCTGAGCGTACCCAGCGTGCGGATTTTGTCGAGATCAGCATGTGCCGGCAGCGTCAGCAGCATACCGGTGCAAGCAATGACGGCCAGCAGTGCAGTCCTTCTTTTCAGCGAAACCCACATCGGAAGACCTTTCAAAAAAATGGTGTCACTTGGCAGCAGCAACAGTCGGCATCACGCGCAGCGTTTCGAGATAGGCTTTGATGGACCACATGCCTTCCTGATTCATGATGCCTTCGAACGGAGGCATGTAGACCGCGCCGTTACGGGTCTTGCCACGCCGCACGGAGGTCAAATAGTAAGCATCATTTTCCTTGTAACAAGCCTGTTTTTTTACTTCATCTTTTTGCGACACGCAGTCACGGTCTAGCTGACGCAGGTCCGGGGCAATACCGCCGGACACCGCCTCAAGGCCGTGGCAACGTGCGCAGTTCTGACCGTAGGCCGACGAGCCGATGTGGATTGCCTCCTTGTCGCCGCGATACGGATTTTCTTCGCGCCAGCCTTCGCCCAAGGCCTTCAAGGTGGTGGTATCGACAGCTTGTGGTGTCACGTCGCCGTGGGCCAACACCGGCAGGCTCAGTAATGCTGATGCGGCGATCAACAGTTGGGGAGCCAAGCGGCTAGTCAGTGTTTTCATTGGAAGTCCCGTCGATGGAATAGATTCCCTCTCTACGCAAAGTGCGTGCCATGCGATCAGTCTTCACCTTGCGTCAACGGTCGAGAAAACCGCTGTATCGAATCGGAACAGTGCTACATTAAGAAACAAGCCGGGTTGCCATTACGCCCACAAAAATAGCTGGAGACAACCGATGCAAACCCTGATCGACAAGCGTTCGCGCGACGAATTGCGTCGCGCTTCTTCTGGTACCGCAGCTGGCATACTTTCTGCTGAACTCGACTCCACCATGATAGAAGAAGCCCACCAGCGTTCCGCCAACTACGGCGTCCCGAAAACCGCCGCGCCGGATTACGATCCACTCGGCCGTGCCGACATGGCACTCGTGCTGGAACAGAACCGTCTGCTGCACAGCCACGCTGCGCCCGTCATGGAAACCCTCTACGAGCAAATCATCAACACCCACAACATGGTGATCCTGACCGATGTCACGGGGTTGATCATCCACACGCTGGGCGATGCCGATTTTCTCGAAAAGGCCGACCGCGTCGCGCTGTCGCCCGGCGTCGCCTGGTCCGAGCAAAGCAAGGGCACCAATGCCATCGGCACCGCCATCGCCGAAAAAGTCCCGACCATCATCCACGCCGACCAGCACTACCTCGACGCAAACCGCTTCCTGACCTGCTCGGCTGCGCCGATCTTCGATGTGATGGGCAATGTGGTTGGCGTGCTCGACGTGACCGGCGACCAGCATAATTTTCACAAGCACACGATGGCACTGGTGCGCATGTCGGCGCAGATGATCGAGAACCAGCTGTTTGCGGCGGCCTTCGAAGAGGCGATCAAACTGAGCTTCCATAGCCGGCCGGAATTTCTCGGCACCCTAATGGAAGGCATTGCCAGTTTTACGCCGGGCGGACGCTTTCTGTCGGCCAGTCGCAGCGGCCTGTTCCAGCTCGGCTTGCCGATGTCGGCCTTGCAAACGCATACCTTCAGTTCGCTGTTCGGCATGCCGATCTCGGCGCTGATGGACCACTACCGGACGGCCTCACCAGGCCCGCTCGAACTGTGTTTGCACAGCGGCGTGCGGGTGTATGCGAAATGCGCCGATCTGCGCTTGCCCACGACCAGTTTCCAGCACACGACCAGCAATACGCGCAGCGCCGAGAGCGAGCCGACTGCCACGCCGCCGCTGAGCAGCCACGAGCAAAGCAAGGCGCGCCTGTCGAGCCTGCGCTATCTCAATACCGGCGACGAGCATGTCGCCATCGTCATCGACAAACTGAAAAAAGTCATCGGTCGCGACATCTCCATCCTGATCACCGGCGAGACCGGGACCGGCAAGGAATTGCTGGCGCAAGCGATCCACAATGATTCGCCGCGCAAGGCCGGCCCGTTCGTGGCGGTCAATTGCGCGTCGATCCCGGAGACGCTCATCGAGTCCGAACTGTTCGGGTATGAAGAGGGTGCGTTCACTGGCGCGCGCAAAAAAGGCAGCATCGGCAAGATCCTGCAAGCCAATGGCGGCTCGCTGTTCCTCGATGAAATCGGTGACATGCCCTTGAACCTGCAGGCACGCCTGTTGCGCGTACTGCAAGAACGCATGGTGACCCCACTGGGCAGTACCAAGTCGATCCCGGTCAACGTGGCGCTGACCTGTGCGACCAATCGTAACTTGCGCGATATGATTGCGCGCAATGCATTTCGTGATGACCTGTACTACCGGCTCAACGGATTGGTAGTGCGCCTGCCGCCGTTGCGCGAGCGTACCGATCTAGAGGTGGTCATCGACAAACTGCTGACCGCCGAAGGCAATGGTGTGCGTTACACCATCGCGCCGACCATCATGGCGTTATTCCGTGCGCATAGCTGGCCGGGTAATTTCCGCCAGCTCACCAACCTGATGCGAACCGCGATGGTGATGGCGGGGGATGATCATGAAATCCGCCTCGAGCATTTGCCGGACGATTTCCTCGAAGATATCGCGCATGCCAGTCCGACCGCAGGGCCTACCGTCATGGCCCTGCCGCACGACGATCTCGCCACGCTCGACGATATCGAACTGTCGGTCATTCAAAAATCGCTGGCCGCGCACGATGGCAATGTCTCGGCCACGGCGCGTGCGCTGGGCGTGTCGCGCAATACGATTTACCGCAAGATCCATCCGTAGCCACATTCGAGTTCGCGCGTTGTCGTTGCACTGTCATCGGATGTTTGTCGCCACCACTGAAAAAATCATGCCATGACGGGTTGATCCGGCATGTTCGCTCGAAGCCCGTCACACCGCAGAAATGGATATCCAACTAAAAAGGCCAGCAAATCCCTTGCTGGCCTTCTCTTTTACAAGCGGCAGACCGGCGTACTCACCGCCGGTACACCGGTCACGGCATTACTTCGAAGCCACCGCCATCGCCCCCGCCAGTTTGAAGACCCAGACCGAACCACCTTGCTCCAGATAGTTGACCTTGGCCGCCACGTCACCGCCCCACAGCGGCACCGCACCGCCCCACCCCGAGACCACTGCGACATATTGCACGCCGCCATCCATCCAGGTCACCGGCGGTGCCACGACGCCAGAACCGGTCTGGAATTTCCAGAGCTCCTTGCCGGTACGCGCATCGAGGGCTTTCAGGAAGCCTTCCGGCGTGCCGTAGAACACCAGGTCGCCGGCGGTAGTCATCACGCCACCCCACAGCGGCGCAACGTTTTTGTTTTCCCAGACGATCTTGCCGGTCTTCGGATCCATCGCGCGTAGGGCTCCGATGTAGTCGTCGTTAATGGTCCGGATGGCAAAACCGGCACCCAGATAAGCGGCCCCTTTTTTGTAGCCGACCGGCTCATTCCAGATTTCCATGGCCCATTCGTTGGCCGGTACATAGAACAGGTTGGTCTTGGGACTATAGGCCATCGGCATCTGGTTTTTGCCGCCGAGGAAAGATGGCGCGGCATACACGGTCGTGCCTTTTTTGCCATCGGCTCCTTTGGTCGGATCGCCGGGACGACCTGCTTCGATGTAGTTCGGCCGACCGGTTTTCAGGTCGATGCTGGACGCCCAGGTGATTTTCTTGACGAAGGGAAAGGCGTTTTCGAGCTTACCGCTTTTTGCATCCAGCACGTAGAAAAATCCATTCCGGTCAGCTTTGCCGCCCATGCGCTTACCGCCCATGTCGAAGGTGATCAGTTCATTGACGCCGTCATAATCCCAGCCGTCGTGCGGCGTGGTCTGGTAGTGCCACTTGATGTCGCCGGTCATCACGTCGAGGGCGACTGTCGATGACGAGTACAGGTTGTCACCCGGACGCAGATGACTGTTCCATGGGGATGGATTACCTGTGCCGAAATACGCCAGGCCCGTGGTCGCGTCATACGTGCCACCTAGCCAAGTCGCAGCGCCACCAGTTTTCCAGAGTTCGCCAGGCCAGGTTTTATTGAGCGTGCCGGAAATGCCGAGTTCGGTTTTCTTGCCATCCTTGTCGTACTTGTAGCCCATGTGGCCTTCGACGGTCGGACGCATCCAGATCAATTTTCCGGTCATCGGATCGCGCGCTTCGACCCGACCCACCACACCGAATTCACCACCGGAGACACCGGTCAGCAACATGCCTTTGGCAATCAGCGGCGCGGCGGTATTGGAATAACCGGCAGCGTAATCGTCGATTTTTTCTTTCCAGACGAGATTGCCGGTGGCCTGATCGAGTGCGACCAGTTGGGCATCAAGAGTGCTGAAGATGACGAGGTTACCGAACAAGGCAGCACCACGGTTGACGACGTCGCAGCAAGGCATGATGCCTTCCGGGAGGCGGTGCTCGTACTTCCAGATTTTCGCGCCGGTCTTCACGTCCAGCGCATAAATGCGCGAGTACGAACCGGTGACGAACATGCGTCCGTCGTGAATAACCGGTTGAGATTCCTGACCGCGCTGTTTTTCGCCACCGAATGAAAACGACCATGCCGGTACCAGACCGCTGATGGTTTTGGTGTTGAGCTGCGTCAATGTCGAATAGCGCTGGCCCTGCGTACCCATCCCGTAGGACAGCACGTCGTTACCAGATTTTTCATCATTGGCAATCATCGCATCGGTCACATCAACGGCCTGCGCCGGGAATGCGCCGGACAGCGCGCTCACGATCAGTGTCCCCAATAATTTTTTGTACATAGTCCCCTCCGGTTGAATGAAATGCGGTTCTGGCTGCGATCGGTCTGTGCCGACAAAATCAGTCCTGATGCTCTATAGGCAATCGGCGTGCCATCAGTAGTTGGCCTGTTTGGGCAGTGAAACCGGCCTTTTGGCACAGCGTTGTTGCGTCAAAAAAGTTCACTGTCACAAAACACCACAGCGCAACGGCTGTTGTTACGGACGCGTTAGCACTATCGTCTCGAGCGCAAGATTTTCTGCATCGGTGAACAAGCGCGAGCGCGTCAGAAAACGCTTGCCGGTGCCGTTATCGAGCGAGAACATCCCGCCCATGCCGGCTACGACATCGATGATCAGCTGGGTGTGTTTCCAATAGGCGAACTGGTCATGACCCATGAAGAACGGCGTGCCGTCGAGACTGCCGAGGTAGACGTCGTCATCGCTGACCTGAAACTCGCCCTGTGCGTAGCACAGGGGTGAACTGCCGTCGCAACAACCGCCGGACTGAAAGAACATCAACTTGCCGTATTTTTCCTTCAGCGTGGCCAGAAAGGCGTGGGCGCTGTCGGTCGCAATCACGCGCTGGACTTGATCGGTCGTCATCATTTCCTCGTTAAAAAAGATCGGTGAAACGCACGCATGGGCACAAAGGCGTGCCCACCCTACTTGCTATTGGAACGTGCGCGTGAGCACATTCATGCCTCGTAGAGTGGGCACGAATGTGCCCACGCGTGCGAACAACAACCGGTATTTCTAGAAAAAGCCCATCGCATTCGGGCTATAACTGACCAGCAGATTCTTGGTCTGCTGATAATGCTCCAGCATCATCTTGTGATTTTCGCGACCGATACCGGATTGCTTGTAACCACCGAACGCAGCGTGGGCCGGGTACAGGTGATAACAGTTGGTCCAGACGCGACCAGCCTGAATGCCACGACCGACACGGAAGGCGCGCGACCCATCGCGGGTCCACAGGCCCGAGCCCAAACCATACAGGGTGTCATTGGCAATCTCGAGGGCTTCGTCTTCATCCTTGAAGGTCGTGACCGAGACCACTGGCCCGAAAATCTCCTCCTGGAAAATACGCATCTTATTGTTGCCCTGAAAAATTGTCGGCTGGACGTAGTAACCGCCGGCCAGATCGCCTTCAAGCATCTTGCGCTCGCCACCGATGAGGCACTTGGCACCTTCCTGTTTGCCGATGTCCAGATAGGACAGGATTTTTTCGAGTTGCTCATGCGAAGCCTGCGCACCGATCTGCGTTGACATCTCGAACGGATTGCCTTGCTTGATGGCGGCAACGCGTTTGACGGCCCGCTCGATGAAGCGCTCGTAAATCGATTCCTGAATCAGCACGCGCGATGGGCAAGTGCAGACTTCCCCCTGATTGAGCGCAAACATCGCGAAGCCTTCGAGGCACTTGTCGAAGAACGCATCGTCCTGATCCATCACGTCGGCGAAGAAAATATTCGGCGATTTGCCGCCCAGTTCCAGCGTGACCGGGATGATGTTTTGTGCCGCGTATTGCATGATCAGACGACCCGTACCGGTTTCGCCGGTGAAGGCGATTTTGGCGATGCGCTTGTTTGAGGCCAGCGGCTTGCCGGCTTCGAGGCCGAAACCATTGACGATATTGAGCACGCCCGGCGGCAGCAAGTCCTTGATCAGGTCGATCCAGACCATGATCGAGGCAGGCGTCTGCTCGGCCGGTTTCAGGACAATGCAGTTACCGGCAGCCAGTGCCGGTGCCATTTTCCAGACCGCCATCAGGATCGGAAAATTCCACGGAATGATCTGGCCAACGACGCCGAGCGGCTCGTGGAAATGGTAGGCATAGGTTTCGGCGTCGATCTGCGACACGCTGCCTTCTTGGGCGCGAATGCAACCGGCGAAGTAGCGGAAATGATCGATCGCCAGGGGGATGTCGGCCAGCGTGGTTTCGCGGATCGGCTTGCCGTTGTCGATGGTTTCGGCCAGTGCCAGCAAGCCGAGGTTGGCTTCCATGCGATCGGCAATCTTGTTGAGGATGTTGGAGCGATCGGCCAGCGAGGTTTTGCCCCATGCCGTTTTCGCGGCATGCGCGGCATCCAGCGCGAGTTCGATATCTTCGGCCGTTGAACGGGCGATTTCACAAAACGCCTTGCCGATGATCGGGCTGATGTTCTCGAAATACTCGCCCTTGACCGGCGGGACAAATTTGCCGCCGATGAAATTGTCGTAGCGGGTTGCGAAAGGATTTTTTACGCCGAGCTTGCTGAAGTCTGCCATGTTCATTGTCCTGCTCCTCGTTGTGGTGATGCTTTGTGGTGATGCTGTCTCTGGTTTGTTGTCCGGGTGCTTGTTGCCCATCTGGCATTGAGCAATCGGCGTGCCAACGCGCTCTCATAGGGCGCGAATTCACTGCCAAGCGGCTACTGTTTTTTTTTCGAACAGATCACCGCGAATGTGTTCCAAATTGGCTCAGCCAATCTGGAACACCCGGACAAGCTGCGCAATCGACCGACCACGCCAATTGATCGCCGTGGTGGCTGCTACCGAAAATTCGGTGATACCCTTCGGCCCAGATGCAGGGATTTCGATCCCAACGATGCGCAACCAGAGACGAAGGAAATCCGCCACGATGCCTGCCCATTACAACCGTACCGCCATCACGTTGCACTGGATCATTGCCGCGCTATTGCTAGGCCAGTTCCTGTTCGGTTGGTATCTCGGCGACGTGCCGCGCAATACTCCCGAACGCGGCCTCTTCATCAATTTTCACAAGAGCACCGGTATCGTGATTGGCCTGCTGATCGTGTTGCGTATTGTCTGGCGTCTGACACACACCCCACCACCGCTGCCGGCGTCCACTCCGCAATGGCAACGCCGCGCCGCCCGCATCAGCCACGGCGTGCTGTATGCCTGCATGTTGCTGATGCCGCTGTCGGGTTATCTGGCTTCGAACTTCAGCAAGCATGGTGTGAAGCTATTCAACATGGTCCGACTCGCGCCATGGGGCAGCGATGACAAGGTGATCTACACCTTCTTTAACCAGACCCACAAACTGACTGCACTCGTGCTGGGAGCTTTCGTCATCCTGCATATTCTGGCGGTCCTCAAGCATCAACTGATTGATCGCGACAACCTGATTTCCCGCATGTGGCACCGTCCCACCCGCTCACCTTTTTGATTGGAATACCATGTTGATTCGTCGTCTTCTGATCGCGGCCGCGATCGCTGCCACCCTGCCTGCTGCGGTACTTGCCGCCCCTTTCGCGTATGTCCCCAACGAAGGTTCCGGCACGGTCTCGGTCATCGACACTGTGACTGACAAAGTCATCGCCGACATCCCCGCCGGCAAGAAGCCACGCGGCATCGCCGCCGGTCTGGATGGCCACTGGCTGTATGTCAGCGACCAGCCCAACAGCAGCTTGCAACTGATCGATCTGCGCGAACGCAAACCGGCCGGCACCGTCGATCTGGGTGAATCGCCGGAAGGCGTGTCGATCTCGGCGGATGGCCGCTGGGTTGTCGCGGCGGTCGAGGAAAAAAATGCGATTGCCATCACCGACACGCGCACTAACAAACTGGCGTTTTCGATTCAGGTAAAGGGAAAAAATCCCGAGCATGCGGTGTTTAGCCCGGATGGAAAACTGATTTTTGTCAGTGCCGAAGAAGGCGATGCGGTTGACGTGATCGACTTCGCCACGCGCAAGGAAGTCACGCAAATTGCGGTTGGTGCCCGTCCACGCGGCATCGGTTTTTTGCCTGACAGCAGCCGCGCCTATGTCGCTACCGAAAACAGCAATGAAGTCTTCATCATCGATGTCGCCACGCTGAAGATCATCACCAAGGTCAAGGCAGGCCTGCGCGCCAATGGCATCGCGGTCCATCCGGATGGCAGCCGGGTCTATATTTCCAATGGCGGTGACGCCAATGTATCCGTGCTCGACACCGCTACCAACACCATCATCGCCACGGTTCCGGTCGGCCAGCGTCCATGGAACATGGCCGTCACGCCCGATGGCAAAAAACTGTATGTCGCCAACGGCCGCTCGGGGACTGTGTCGGTCATCGACACGGTGTCCAATACCAAGTTGCGCGATGTGACTACCGGTAAATTGCCTTGGGGTGTGGTGATCCGTTGAGGTGGTTCTGGACCGTGCGTTCGCGTGGGCACACGTGCCCACCCTACGAATTTTTTTTATTTACTTTGAATCTGCCATGACGAATCGTTTCAAGCTGTCCTCTTCCTTGTTATTTGACCGCCGCACTGTCGCTGCGCTTGCCGGTACGCTGGCAATGCCTTTCGTGCTGGCGCAATCGGTCACACCGGTACTCGAACCCGTCGTGGTCAGTGCCAGCCGTTCGGCGCAAACACGTTTCGATGCGCCCGCTGCCATCGACGTGGTGCAAGTCGATCCGTTCACCACGATGTCGCCGTTGGTCAACCTGTCCGAACTACTGTCGGCGGTACCGGGTCTGCAAGTACGCGAACGGCAAAATTTTGCTCAGGATTTGCAAATTTCGGTACGCGGTTTCGGCACCCGTTCCACCTTCGGCGTACGCGGCGTGCGCCTGATTGTGGATGGCATTCCAGCGACGATGCCGGATGGTCAGGGTCAGGCTGCGACCGCCAACTTGGCCGCTGCCTCGCGCATCGAAGTCTTGCGTGGGCCGATGGCGCAACTGTACGACAACGCTGCAGGCGGCGTGGTGCAGGTCTTCACCAAAAGTCCGCCGCGGGGCAATGAACCGATGACCGGATCGGTCACGGCAGGCGTCGGCTCGGATGGCCAGCGTCAGCTTGGCGCATCGATTGCCGGCGGCAACGATGTCATCGGTGGCACCTTCGACGTATCGACGTATTCGACCGATGGCTATCGTGACCACAGCGCCGCTGAGCGCACGCAATTTTCCGGCAAGGTCGTCATGCGGCCATCGTCAGCCACCACTATCACCGGACTGGTCGGCTACTTCAACCAGCCAAGATCGCAGGATCCGGTCGGCCTGACACGCAATGCGTTCGAACAAAATCCGCGCCATGTGATCCCGGGAGCATTGTCGTTCGACACCCGCAAGACGATCGAGCAACAGCAAGCCGGCGTCGTGGTCGAACACAAGATCGGGGCAAACGACACGCTCAATGCGCGTGTCTATTCCGGCACGCGGCAAGTGTTTCAGACGCTGTCATTCCGGGGCGATGGCGCAACCCAGTCCGGCGGCGTGATCGACCTCGACCGCAACTATGAAGGCCTCGGCCTGAACTGGAATCACAAGACGCGCGTCAATGACTTGCCGCTGAACTGGACGCTGGGCGTCGAAGCCGACAACCTGCGCGAATTACGGCGCGGTTTCGTCAATAACAACGGTACGCCCGGTGCCCTCAAGCGCGACGAAAAGGATACGGCACGCAGCCTCGATTTCTTTGGCCAGCTGGACTGGACTTTCTCGCCGCAGTGGCGCGCTACGGCAGGCCTGCGTTCGAGCCGGGTACGCCTCGGTGTCGATGACCGTTTCGGCGCAGATGACAGCGGCAAGGTCGAGTTCAACAAGACCAGCCCGGTCGCCGGTCTGGTCTGGAGCGTTACCGACAACATCAATCTGTATGCTAATCTCGGCAAGGGCTTCGAAACCCCGACGCTGGCCGAGTCGGCTTATAGCACAGGCGGCGCCGGCCCCAACCTTGGCTTGCGTCCGTCGACCAGTACACAAGGCGAAATTGGCGCCAAGATCAAGAGCGGCCGCCATGCCATCGACCTCGCCGTATTCGATGCCCGCAGCAAGGATGAAATCGTCCCGACCGCGACCAGCAATGGCCGCTCGATCTTCCAGAACGTCGATGGTGTGCAACGCCGTGGTATCGAATCCTCCTGGCTGGCACGCTGGGACAACAAGCTGACCACGCGAGTAGCTTACACCTGGCTCGATGCAAGTTTCCGCGAAGCCTACACCACCAGTCCGGGCACCCGCATCGCTGCCGACAATCGCCTGCCCGGCGCACCGGAGCATAGCCTGTACACCGAAGTGGTCTACCAGATGAACGACGCGCTCAGCGCCGGTCTCGACATGCGCGCCGAGTCGAAGGTCTTCGTCAACGACATCAACAGTGCTGCGGCACCCGGCTATGCTGTGCTCAATGCGCGTACCGGTTATGCCTTCAAGGTCGGGGCCGCCAACCTGTTCCTGTTCGGTCGCATCAACAATCTGCTCGACAAGCAGTATGCCGGTTCGGTCATCGTCAATGACGGCAATGGACGGTTCTATGAGGCGGCCGCAGGACGGCAAGTGTTTGTTGGCTTGCGGGCTGCGCTGTAAGGCTCAGACGTATTTGATGGGCGGGTTGGTGCTTGGTCTCGCACAGGCATCACGCTCATCGCTACCTGCATGAATATGAGTGTTTGGAGGCGCCTGACTCGCGTCAATGCTTCTTGATCGGCACTTCCGGGCGCTTGAGTTCTCGAAACGGGGCAAAGAGCCAAGACCGCATGCCGATGACCAGCGTGTACCCGCGTTTGTGCTCGGCACTGACCTTCTGGTCAGTCAGATGTTGCTGCGCGAAGTCCTGCCCGAACCGCTGAAGTCGCTCGACGAAATTCATTGCTCACCTTTAGGCAATACCGGTTCAGCGGCCTGAACTCGATGAACCCTAACTGATCGAGCCGCAACAGACACGCAATGCACTCGGCTTCGCTGATCAAGTAGGTCGAGACCATCTGCTCAAAAGTCCAATGACTGATGCAACAGATGGCCAACAGCATCAGCTTCGGGTCGGCCACCACAGCTTCCTCCTGTTCAAGCGAGAGTTCGCGGCGTAATGACTGCGCGTTGGCGATTCGTCTTGAGAGCTCGGCAAAGTCCATCTTGAGTACGCGCAGTACGTCGTCGATGCGCGAAAGAGAGAGGTCGCCGGAAGTCAACATCCGCTTGACGTTCGACTCGGCCAAGCCGATCTGGCGCGCCAGATCCTGGTAGGTAATCCCGGCTACTTTTAGTTTTCTCTTGAGTGCCTTTACTAGTCCACGGGCTGAATTCATACGGATTCCGAACGAAAAGTATCGAAATGCGATACCACGAGGGTGACAGACCGCGACCTTACAGAAACTACTTGTCACTTTTTTGATGCTCCATGAAGATGTCTTCACCGCATTCCGATTCACCCAACCACTGAAAGTAAAGCGCCATGTCCTCCTCCTCGATCCGTCATGACACAAAGGCCTGGAAAATCCAGGTCTGGACTTCCTTCTTGCTGGCAATCGCGCTCTGCGGATCCGGACTCGCCTACTTGCCTGGCGCTGATCTGGATAGAGCGTTCATGATCATGGGCTACCTGTTCTGCCTCTCCACCGCCTTCGCACTATCCAAGTTCATCCGCGACAACGAGTCCAAGAGCACAGACACGCCGATGTGGAGTCTGGTGGTTTGGGGCGGTTTCGGCCTCGCGACGCTGCTCACGGCCTGGGGCCTCCTCCACATGGAAATCAATCCGACCTATAAGGCGTTCCTTGGCGTGAGCTGGCTCTTCCTCATCTCCACCGTCTTCACACTCGCCAAGATGCTCCGTGATGCCCACGAGGCACTGCAAGCGAGTCGGTCGTCCGACGGCATCTGATCAATTCGCTCATACGACACTTTCTCTGGAACCCATCATGAACACGAACCCGTTACGCCGCGCCTTTGCTCTTTCCGCCATCGTTGTCGCGCTCATCTTTAACCCAGTTGCCACGCATGCCTCGGAGTCAGCCTCGGCAGTGAGCACCTTGTCGGCACTGCCGATCGCCATGTCGGTTGCTGCGCCCGTCATGCTGCTGGCCGCCGGCGCTTCGCTAGTTGTCGTCTCGGTCAGCGCAACGACTGCCGGAACGGTATGGGTGCTCGAACGCGCTTCGGATGGTGCCAGAGCAGTCATTACCATGAGTGCGACTGGCGCGGGCGAACTCTCTGTCGCCGCCGGTACCATCGTCGTGGTCACAGCGATCAGTACGGGCTATGTCCTGTCAGCAGTCGGTAACGCGATCGCCTTCATCCCGAATGAGATCGGCGCCGCGCTTCTTTACAACGAGAAGGTGACGCGATGAGTCGCCTGATCGTGCGTGCGAGCGGCCTGATGGCGATCGTGCTGATGACAATTTCTGCTGGTCTTGCGCACGCCGGTCGGCCTTGCGAAACGAAGACGTTGACCGCCGATATCATTGTGCGTGCCATGGCACTTGCTGCGACCACCGCGACGCGACTTGACGAGAGCGGTGCCAGCGTGGTGGTGATCGCGCGCAAGGGGCAGGACTTGAGCAAGTACGGAGTGCGCTACTCGCACCTCGGTTTTGCCTACAAGACGAGCGACGGAAAATGGCGCGTCGTGCACAAGCTCAACGAATGCGCAACCGCGAACGCCGCCGTGTATCGCCAAGGCCTCGGCGAGTTCTTTCTGGATGACCTGTGGCGAATGGAAGCCGGCGTCGCCATGCTGACACCCGCAGTACAGGCGAAGCTCCTGCCGGCACTCAGCGACAACGCAAAGCTGGCGCAAGTTAACACGCCGGCCTATAGCATGGTTGCCTACCCTTGGTCACAGCGCTATCAGCAATCGAACCAGTGGGCGATCGAAACGATGGCCATGACGCAGGACCCGGATGCCTTCGACCGACCCCACGCACAAGCCTGGCTGCAGCTGAAAGGCTACGCGCCGACGACGTTGCACCTGTCGCTCATGCAGCGGTTCGGTGCGCGGGTGATGTCCGCCAATGTGGCATTCGACGATCACCCGGACGCAAAGCGATTCTCCGGCCAGATCCAAACAGTGACCGCCGACTCGGTCTTCACCTGGCTAGAACGCAGTGGTCTGGGCACAAACGTACGCACTATCCGATAGCCGGCATACACCGACGACCAGGCTCGCAGCCATCGCCCAACTTGAACGAGGCAATCCGATGACCCACTCCGCACACGATCACCCGAACCAGTTTTCTTTGTTGAAGCAACGGCGCTTCGCGCCCTTTTTCTGGACGCAATTCCTCGGTGCAGCGAACGATAACCTTTTCAAATTTGCGTTGACGGTGATGGTGACCTACCAGCTCTCGGTCAGCTGGATGCCGCCAAAAATGGCTGGCCTGGTGATCGGTGCATTGTTCATCCTGCCGTTCCTGCTGTTCTCGGCGACGAGCGGGCAGCTGACCGACAAGTTCGACAAGACGGTAGTGATCCGCTTCGTGAAGTGGCTAGAGATCGGCATCATGCTGTTTGCCGGCGTCGGCTTCTGGCTCGTCAACTTGCCCATTCTGCTGACGTGCGTACTGCTCATGGGACTGCACTCGACGATCTTCGGGCCAGCCAAGTTCGCCTATTTGCCGCAGCACCTGAACGAGCGCGAACTGACGGGCGGCAATGGCATGGTCGAGATGGGAACCTTTGTGGCCATCTTGCTTGGTCAGGTTGGAGGCGGACTGCTCGTGGCCATCCCGGGGGTCGGGCGTCACTATGTTGCTTTCGGCTGCGTCGCACTTGCATTGATCGGTCGCCTCCTCGCGCAGCAGATCCCTGCGTCGCCTTCAACCGATCCGGATCTGAAGATTAACTGGAACCCGGTCACGGAGACCTGGGCCAACCTGAAACTGGCACACCAGAACGTCGTCGTGTTTCGTTCGCTGCTCGGTATCTCGTGGATGTGGTTTTTCGGCGCCGTATTCCTCTCGCTTTTCCCGGCATTCGCCAAAGACGTCCTGCACGGTGACGAGCAAGTCGCCTCGCTGTTACTGGTCGTCTTCTCGATCGGCATCGGCACCGGCTCGCTGCTGTGCGAGATGCTCAGCAAACGCCATGTCGAGATCGGCCTCGTACCGCTTGGTGCGATCGGCATGAGCGTCTTCGCGATCGACCTCTACTTTGCGTCACGCGGCCTGCCGCCTTCAGACGGATTGAAGTTGGGCCAATTCATCGGTACCGTAGCCCACTGGCGGGTGATGGGTGACCTCGCGCTGCTGTCGCTCTTCGCTGGTCTGTATAGCGTGCCGATGTACGCGCTAATCCAGTTGCGCTCGAAGGCAAGTCATCGGGCCCGGATCATCGCGGCCAACAACATCCTGAACGCGCTCTTCATGATCGTGAGTTCACTGGGTGTCGGCGCGCTGCTGGCGGCCAACTTCACGATCCCGCAAGTCTTCCTGATCGTAGGCATCCTCAATGCGATCGTAGCTTTCTACATTTTCATGCTGGTGCCCGAATATTTCCTTCGCTTTGTCGCCTTCTTGCTTACGCGCTTCGTCTATCGTTTAAAGGTTCGGGGTGGCGAGAATATCCCGACCGAGGGTGCTGCGATCCTGGTCTGTAACCACGTCGCGTTCGTCGATCCGGTCTTGCTGATGGCCGCGAGTCCGCGACCGATCCGCTTCATTATGGACCACCACATCTTCGCGCTGCCGGTACTTGGATGGTTCTTCCGATTGCTCAAAGCGATCCCGATCGCGTCACAACGTGATGACCCGGTCGCCTACGAAAAAGCATTCGCTGCAGCGCGCGCTACGCTCGACGAGGGTGAGCTGCTTTGCATCTTCCCGGAAGGCGCACTGACCAAAAACGGACAGCTCGGCGAGTTCAAGGGCGGAGTGATGAAACTGATCGAGCACAACTCTGTACCCGTGATACCGCTGGCGCTACAAAACCTCTGGGGCTCATACTTCTCACGCATCGAAGGTTCAGCGATGAAGCGCCCATTCCGACGCGGTTGCTTCAATCAGATCGACCTCGTCGCCGGGCCTGCAATGCAACCGGCAGAGGTCACTCCGGCTGCACTGCAGGCCCGGGTCGAGGATCTTCTTGCGACTTGAAGAGAGGCTAGCGAACTTCGCTGCGAGATGCACGCAATATTGCGCATCGCGTTCATTCAAAACGCGCACCAGAATGCCGTGACCAGTCCAATGTAAAGTTCGGTTGTCGAGCACCAGCGGTTCACCGACCCGTAGGGTGGGCACGGCTTTTTGTGCCCACGCGCGCGCATCAACAACCTCAATCCATTTCAACCGTTCGGCGGTACGCGCGCGTGGGCACGATAATCCCGTGCCCACGCTACAGCTGGATTTACTGCATTTGGTCCTGCGTTTTTTACGCCATCTGCGACTGCAAATAATTCTGCAAGCCGACTTTATCGATCAGGTCGGTCTGCGTTTCGAGCCAGTCGAGATGCTCCTCGGTGTCGTCGAGAATGGTCTGAAAAATGGTGCGTGAGACGAAATCGCCAGCGGCTTCGCTGATGACGATGCCTTCCTTGACGGTTTTCTGTGAAAGCACTTCCAGATCGAAATCACACTTCAACATTTCGGGCGTGTTCTCGCCGATCATCAATTTGTGCAACGCCTGCAAGTTCGGCAAGCCATCCAGCATCAAAATTCGGTCGATCAGCAGGTCGGCATGCTTCATTTCGCCGATCGATTCTTCGTATTCCTTCTTGGCGATTTTTTCGAAACCCCAGTGGCGATACATGCGGGAATGCAGGAAGTACTGGTTAATCGCGGTCAGCTCGTTGGTCAGTTGCGCATTGAGCATGCGGATAACGTTGTTGTCACCTTTCATGATGGTCCTTGGGTGTATTGGTGAGGACCAGAGGATAGCGTAGATAGTTGGTTCAGGCATCAATCCACATGCGTAATAAATTGTGATAGCAGCCGGTCAGCTTCACGACCTCCTCCGGGTCGGGCTGCCCTTCGGGAACTGCACTGCGCAACGACAGGATGGCCATATCGAGATCGAATAACAACTGGCGCCGGGCGTCCTCGCGCACCATGCTTTCGATCCAGAAAAAACACGCCAGCCGCGTGCCACGCGTGACCGGCATAACCTGGTGCCGGCTCGATGCCGGATACAGGATCAGATCACCGGCTGCGAGCTTGACCTCCTGCGACCCGAAGCTTCCTTCCATGACCAGTTCGCCGCCGTCATAGCTCGCCGGGTCGGACAAAAACAGCGTGGCCGACAAATCAGTGCGCACCCAGCTACCGGTGACCGCCGAGGTTCGCACAGCATTATCGATGTGGCTACCGAAGGCGTTGGCCGCACCGTCATACCGATTAAATAACGGCGGATACGTTTTCTTGGGCAACGCGCCAGTCATGAATAACGCACTCTTGCCGAGTGCTTCGATGACGATGGCGCGGGCCGCGCGCGCTGCTGCATCATCCTCTGGCAATTGGCGGTTGTTCTTGACACGCGCCGATTGCAGGCCGGCGGTCAGCTTGCCATCGGTCCAGTCGGCACCATCGATCAGCTTACGGCACGCTTCCAGTGCCGCTGGTGAAAGCAATTCGGGGATGCGCAACAGCATGGTCGGATTTCCTTAGAACTTGGCGGACATCGATAATTGGAAAGTGCGGCTGGTACCCGGAACGGCATGACCGGCATAGACCCCTTCGTAATAATCCTTGTCCATCAGGTTGAAGACGTTGAGCTTGATCGCGTAGCTATCCTGCTGGTATTCGAGCAAGCCATCCCAGCGCGCATAGGTCGGGGCCGCATTGATGTTTCTGGTATTGCCGTAGCGCTTGCCAACGGCCTCGACGCCGCCACCGACTTTCCAGCGCTTGTCCAGCTTGAAGGTGCTCCACACATTGGCCGTGTATTTCGGCGTATTGACCGGCGTCTTGCCAAGTGTGCTGGCCTGGTCGCCGGTGGCGGCATCAATGCGCGCATTCATCAGTGCCAGTCCGCCAAAAATGTCCCAGCGCGAGGTGATCTTGCCGGCGGTTTCGAACTCGATGCCGTCGGTGTGCCGCTTGCCTGAGAGTAGGTTCTGGGTCAGATTGATCGCGGCCAGATCGGTGTTGCGCTCGTTAGTTTTTTCGGAGCGAAACAGCGCGGTACGCAGCATCAGATTGCCTTCCAGCAGATCCCACTTGGCGCCGATTTCGAGATTGCGGCTTTTTTCCGGTGGCGTGTTGGTGGCGCGATCGTCGAGTGCGTAGAGCTCGCCGGATGGATTGAACGACGTGCCGTACGAGACGTAGTACGACGCTGTTTCGGACGGCTGGAAAATCAGTCCGGTGCGGTAGCTCCAGACATTGTCGTTGCGCTCGAGCGCTCCGCCGGTAGCGCGATCGTAGTCGGCGCTGAAACTGTCATGGCGCGCACCGCCGATGAGCTTCCATTGTGCATTGAGCGACATCGTGTCTTGCGCGTAGACGCCAACGGTGCGGGCGCTGTAACTGACCGGGTTGATGCGGTTGCGCACGCCGTAGCCGGTCGGCAGCACCGGGTAAGGATTCGGGTTGCCGACCGTGGTAGCGGGATTGCCGGGCGTGGTGGCGTAATTCCAGCGATTGGCGTCCTCCTGTACCAGCTCCACGCCGACCAGCAACGCATGCTTGAAGCCGCCGGCACGGACCGTCGTGGTGAAGTCGGTCTGGCTGGTCAGCGTGTGTTCGATCCCGCCGCGACGCTGGGCCTGGCGATTGATGACGGTGTCGGAATTAATGCTGGCCGTACCTGACGCCAGCCGGGGTGCGATAGCCCACAAGTCGCGGTCGTAGTCGGCCTTGCGCAGGATGGAGCGCAGCTCGCTGACCTTGTCAAAACGGTGGATCCAGCTGGCCGTCAGGATGTTGGTTTCTTCCTTCTGGCGATCCTGTCCGGGCAAACCGTAGAAGGTGCTCACGGGCACGTTGAGTGGCCCACCCTGAAAGTACGGCACGCCGAAGTCGGGCACGCTGTCACCTTTTAAGGTGTAGTACGACAGATTAAATTCGTTCCGGGTGCCGATGCCCCAACTGACCGAGGGCGCAATGCCGAGGCGCTCGCTACCGACGCCATTGCGAAAGCTGTCAGTGTCAGTTTTCATTACATTGAGTCGGACTGCAGCGTTCTCGCCAACGATCTTGTTGAGGTCTACCGTGCCGCGCTTGTAGGCGTCGCTGCCGACGGTAATGCTGGCTTCGTTGGTATCGAACAGGAACGGCTTCTTGCTGACCTGATTGACGACACCACCAGTCGAACCACGCCCAAACAGCATCGAGGCCGAACCGCGCAAGACGTCAACCTGCTCGATATTGAAAATCTCGCGGTTGTACTGGGCGATGTCGCGCATGCCATCGAGATACAGATCACCCACCAGCGAGTAACCGCGCAAGGTCACGTTGTCGCCAATCCGTCCGCCCTCGCCGGCATTGAAGGTCAGGCCGGCGACATTGCGCAGCGCTTCCTTGAGCGTGTCGGCATTGCGGTCCTCGATCAGCTGTTTGGTCACGACGGTCACCGCTTGCGGGATATCCCGCAAGGACTGCACGGTCTTGCCGACACCGGACTTGAGTCCTTGATAGCCATTGTTCTCACGGGTGGCATGGACATCAATCGTCGGTAAAGACGTCGTGTTTTCCTGAGCCTGAACGCTCGTCAATGAAATTGCGGCAAGCATCGCGCCAAATGGCAGCAAACGAGGGGTAGAGGACATGCGTTTCTCCGAAAAATAAGCGTGGTCTGCAACAAGCTGCAGGGGTTGGCTGGCTATCCGGAAAAACGGGAATGGCTTGCGGTGAAAAGAACTAGTGACTGATCAGTTCAGCCATGAAGCCGGTCTTGCTCAGGCCAGCGACCTGCGCCGCCGCCATGATTCGATGAGGTGTCCTCTTACTGAATTGAAAAATTGATCGATACAAGCGCATAGACCGCGACGGCGACACCGTCTTCGAGGTGTGGCTGGAAGCGCGCCTTGAGTACCGCCTGCCGGGCCGATTCATCAAGCCGATCATAGCCAGAAGAGCGACGTAATTCGACCTGTTCGGCGCGCCCCTGCTGGTTCACCAGAACCCGCAACGTGACTTTACCTTCCTCGGCAGCGCGCCTGGCTAGAGGCGGATAAACCGGTTGCGGCGCCTCCAGATATTGAACGCCGGAAATGGTTTTTGTCTGAGCCGGCGCAGCAAGTGGGGCGGTGCTCGCTAAAGCCGGACCGGACGTTGGTTGCGGCGCAGCCACTGCCTCGACCGCTGCACTGACCACTTGCGGTGTCGAGGCCGAGGTATCCGGCATAGCCGGTGCCAATGGCAACACTATTTTGACGACCGGCAAGGCTCTCTGAACAATTTTTTTGACTGGCACTACCGAAGGTGCGGATACAGGCGCTGGTGCTGGTGCTGGTGCTGGTGCAAATGTAATCAGGCTCACGAACAGTTCGCGTGCTTCCGTTGGTTTCACCTTCTTTGGCGAACCACTCTGCAAGAGAAACAAGAGCCACCCATGCGCCAGAATGATGAGCAGCAGCAAACCACTGCGGCGCCACTGCACGAGCGATGACAACAATTAGGCAGCCATCATCGACGGGTGGAACACCAAGGTCTGCGTCGCCGGTGCGGCCTGACTCAGACATTCACGTAAAACCTGCTTGACACAACCATGGCATTTTCCACAGCAAGTGCCGACATTGAGCGAAGACCGCAGTGCGACCATCGACGTCGCCCCCTCATTGACTGCCTGGCGAATCGCCCGATCAGATACATTGTTGCAGATGCAAACAATCATTCTCTACCTCGTAAATTACGATGAAAAAGTGGTCCGGTATGAACCCGGCTCGGCTCAGCCCTCAATATTGAGAACGATTCTTGTTTAGATTATTGAGCATCTGCCGATAAAATGCAAGAAATTATCCAACAAACAGTCAGGCAAGCCGAGACGGCTTTTGCGCCTTGTGCCGTCACCGTGTCGAGACACTTTGGATTGAAAAATCTTGCAGCCCCAGAACGAAAAAATACCGTTCGGGGCGCGCGGATTAACGCGGTGTCTTACGCTGCATTTCCGCCAGATCCCAGCCTAACTGGCGACGGACTTCGCGTGGATCAGGAGGCGGTTTGCGGGCGTGTTGCCGGCGCACCATGTAGTCGCGAACTTGCTCTTTGGTTGGTTGCTTTGAATCCGACATGTCACACCTCGCACCTTCAAAATGGACCTGGAGAGACTCGTGTGTCCACTGTCACGACCTGCGTTGTTAAACGTGAATGGCAGTTCGACAGTTGACAGTTCCATAAGATAAGAAAAGCGTGTTCAGGCACACGACAGAGAATTGAATCCGATGGTGGAAAGCTCCCGTAGAAGGACAGGTAAGCCTCCTCCAACCCGATAAGGAATCATCATGCGTTCACTCCCTACAGCTCTTGTTTTTACCGCGTTGCTCGCGACAGCC
The DNA here is from genome assembly GCA_047621345.1 of Minisyncoccia bacterium. Classification (GTDB taxonomy): domain Bacteria; phylum Pseudomonadota; class Gammaproteobacteria; order Burkholderiales; family Burkholderiaceae_D; genus Actimicrobium. The sequence goes on from JBLHLW010000015.1 coordinate 25,370, forward strand.
AGCGTTTCGTTTGCCGATGTCATGGTCGGTGGCCAGAGCATGTCGCCAAGCAAGGACATCATCGACAATGCCGTCAATTCGGCTGATCACACCACGTTAGTTGCCGCCGTCAAGGCCGCCGGTCTGGTCGAGACATTGAAGGGAAAAGGACCGTTCACCGTGTTTGCGCCCACCAATGCCGCATTCGCCAAACTGCCTGCCGGCACGGTCGAAACATTGGTCAAGCCAGAGAGCAAAGCAACGCTGACAAAAATCCTGACCTATCACGTGGTTCCAGGTAAATACGATTTCATGGCACTGGCTGGCGAAATCAAGAAACACAACGGCAAGGCTGAACTGGCAACAGCCAGCGGTGGCAAGTTGAGTTTTGCGATGAACGGCATGCACAACATTAGCGTCATGGATGAAACCGGTCACACGGCCAGTATCAGCACCTACGACGTCACCCAGTCGAATGGCGTGATCAATGTAATCGACACAGTCCTGATGCCGAAATAAAGTTTCTCCGCTCCCTGTGGATTGGCGCCTGGTGCGCTGCTAACCCGGAATTTTTCCGGGTTTTTTTTCGTCTAGAAAAAGAAAGACGGTGGTGCTGGAGGTGGTCGGTTGCTGGAGGTTTATGGGATGAGCCCAAGCGTGTACACCGACGGCGTAGTGGCGTTTTCCGAGATGTCTGGTTCGCTCGCGTGGGCACGAGAAGCCGTGCCCACCCTACCCATGCACACGCATGAAAGACAACGCTCTGGATCAGGGCCACGGCGCCGGCGCGACATTGACATACTGCTCGCCGCCATCGGCCGGCGTCGGTCCCGCGTTATAGGGTGTGCCGGCATGTAGCCTCGCCCCCAATAGCAGAGCAATTTCGCGACGCGAAGCACTGAAATCATCGAGAACCAAAGGCTGATTTTTTTCTGGCCAGTTGGCTCTGGCCCAACCGATCAAGGCATCGAAACGCTGGTTAAATTCGGCGGCAAATTGGTCATTTTTTGTTGGATCAGACATGGCTGCATCTCCCCTATCAAAGTCGGTAATACCGCCAACCCTAGCACAAGCCCGGATGAATCAGCGTGTTTGACGGTGCATCAAATGGCATCCGGCCAGTTTTCGACAGCATTCAAGCGCTCCCTTCCGCAAATCAATAGCCGATACGCCATAAAGCTTTCGTACCATCCGTGTTTTCGGATAATTGCCAGCCATAAAGTTGTTAATTGTCATGAACAAGTTCCCACCCATCCCCTCAGGAATCACCCATGATCTGGCAACAAATTTATGCTCTCCTCGGCAGCGTTGCCCCATCTACGCCGTTTGGGGCCATCCCGGTCGCTGTCCTGCTGATTAATTCTGTCGGTGTTTGTATCCGGCTGGGGTACGCCGCTGTTCAAAAATGATGAATACCCTGTGGTCACGCAAGCTGGCAGTACCCAGACAAGATGGACATGAAGGAGACATTCCGTGTTACGTGTTCTTCCACTCGATCGCACAGGCCTTTTTGGTCGGCGGGTTGATCACGCTACAGGCTTATGTCTGGCCATTGATCAGCATGGTTATCCACTAGAAAACGCCATCACGCTCCGGGACGCACATCTTCATCCCCGGGACCGCCCCGGCGCGATTCATTAACTTCATCGTTCAAGCACATATTGCCCGGGGGCCTTGCCAAGCGAAGTGCCGTCGCTTGTGGCCGGAGCAATCCGTCCGCACGACTGCCGCGCCAGCCAGTCGGACCATGCTGGCCACCATGATCCCTCCTGCGGCGGAGTCGCACCTAGCCACTCATCGGGACTCACATAGTGCATATCGGGATGGCGCTGCGCGACCCGGTAATGTCGATTAGCATTGCCGGGTTCGCTGACAATGCCGCCGTTATGACCGCCACTGGCAAGTATGAAGCAGATATCGGTGTCTGCCAGCAACTGGATCTTGAACACGGATCGCCAAGGTGCAACATGGTCTTTTTCGGTCGCCACCGCGCACACCGGCACACGGATGTCAGAGAGCGATACCACGGACCCCTGAACCCGATAGCGTCCTGCAAATAAGTCATTCCCGAGGAAAAAGCTACGCAGATACTCACTATGCATTCGGTACGGCATCCGCGTGGTGTCGGCATTCCATGCCATCAGGTCGGTCATCGGCGCGCGTTGTCCCATCAGGTAATTATCCACCAGCGCAGACCAGACGAGATCATTCGAACGTAGCAATCGGAACGCCCCGGCCATTTGCCGGTTATCGAGCGTACCTTGCACCCACATTAGATCATCGAGAAAATCGAGCTGACTGTCGTCGATGAATAATTGCAGCTCACCGGCTTCCGTGAAGTCGGTTTGCGCTGCCAGCAGCGTGACGGAATTGAGCAAGGTCGGGTCATGCCGCGCCAGCCAGGCCGCCGCCGTCGCCAGCAAGGTCCCGCCCAGGCAATAGCCCGCCGTATTGATCGCAACACCCGGAACAATCGTGCGCACCGCCTGCAGTGCATCGATGACGCCGTGCTGCAAATAATCGTCCATGCGAAGATCGCGGTCGTCCGCGACGGGGTTGCGCCATGAAATCATGAACACGACATGACCACGCTCAAGGAGAAAGCGCACCAATGAATTGTGCGGCGAGAGATCGAGGATGTAATACTTCATGATCCAAGCCGGTACGATCAATAGTGGTTCTGCATGCACGGAGTCGGTCACCGGCGTGTAGCGGATTAATTCAATCAGATCATTGCGGTACACCACCTCGCCCGGCGTCGCTGCCACTTCATGACCCGGACGAAAGTGCTCTACCTCCGGAGGCTGCTGCCCGGCCAGCGCGCGCTGCCAATCCTGCAAAAGCAACTGCTGGCCGCGTAGCAAGTTGGCGCCGGACTCACGCAAGGTAGCGTGAAGTACAACCGGGTTGGCCAGCAGATGATTTGACGGCGACACCACGTCGAGACACTGCCGAGCGACAAAGGCGACGACCTGTTCATGATGAGCCGACATTCCGCCAATGCCAGTGGTTGCATGATGCCACCACTGTTGTTGCAGCAAAAACCCTTGCGACCACCAGTTAAACGGCCAGTGCTGCCAAGCCGGATCGTCAAAACGATGGTCCTGCGGCAAGGGTTCAATACACCGTGGCGGGGCTTGACTTGTCGCCAGGTCGACAACATGCGCGGCCAGCCTCGATTGTTGCTGCAGTGCCTTGACAAGTAATTGCCCTTGTTTACCGGGCGAAGTGGACAGATGCAGCAACCAGTCGACACCTGCCAGACCCAGCGCCGCCGGTGAAATGCCGGAGGTCAGTCGACCAACAAGCCCATGCAACAGACGGTCCAGACTGGTCGGTGAGTCGGTCCAATGAGTATGTTGCGGCCGCTGTGATGAAGGCATCGGATGACTTTCGATAACGAATGCGTGGTGACCTACGTTGAATGCTTCTATCGTACGATGTGGTTGTCCCCGATGGGATCGCCATCGACCATTAGTTGATGCAGATCAAGTTACAGCTAATCTAACAAAAGTTGGCGATAACACAAGTCGACTTGCGAGTCGGACCACCCTACACTCGGGGTGTAAAAGCTATTGCATCCGCAACCACAAACCGGTTACCAGCCCGGAGAAAAACCCTCTTCGCGAATCTGCGTCATCCGTTATCAGGAGCTGCTCATGTCTTACAAGACCATCCTCATCCACCTCGACGAATCGCCGACCATCGATGCACGCATCAAGATGGCAGCGCAACTGGCCACCACCCACGAAGCCCATTTGATCGGACTCGCGACGACTGGTGTCTCCCGCTATTTTTACGAATCGATGTCTTCCGCTGTCAGCGAGGCCGGCATTGGACCGTACCTGGACACCCTGCGCGAACAGGCGCGCGGACGCCTTCAGCATTTCGAAGACAAAGTCCGCCAGCTCGGCGTCAACTCCTTCGAAATACATCTGGCCGACGACGAAGCCGAGGGCTGTCTGGCCATGCGAGCACGCTACTGCGATCTTGTCATTCTGGGTCAATACGATCCCGACGGCAGCATCCCGTCGGTCTACGCCGACCTGCCCGAATACGTGACCCTCAATGGCGGATGTCCCGTTCTAGTCATCCCGTATGTCGGCACCTATCCGCTCAAACCAGAGCATGTTCTGATTGCTTGGGATGGCGGCCAGGAGGCGGCAAAGGCCGTTCGCAGTGCGCTACCGTTTCTGCAAGCAGCCAAGTCCGTGGAAGTCGCTGTCTTCAATGCGCAGCATCGACCCAACAACCACGGCGAGGAGCCCGGTGCCGACATCGCCCTTTATCTGGCACGGCATCATGTAAAAGCCAACGTGCGTCAGGAACAGACCGAGATTCCGGTCGGCGAAGCCTTGCTGTCGCTGGCCGCCGACCTCAATGCGGATTTGCTGGTCATGGGTTGCTATGGCCATTCGCGACTCCGCGAAATTTTGCTCGGCGGCGTCAGCCGGACCATACTGGATTCGATTACCTTGCCGGTACTGATGTCTCATTAGCGCAGACGCGTGGGCACAAAAAACTGTGCCCACGCTACCCAATTAGCGCGCACGCGTAGGCACAAAAAATGTGCCACCCCACCCAATTAGCGCGCACGCGTAGGCACAAAAAATGTGCCCACCCTATCAGCGACATCGCAAAGCGCATGCGATGCGTGCCGTCAATCGACTACAGCGTCACCAGTTCGGTATGCCCAAAACCCTGTCGGTAATCGAGCATCGACACGACCATCGGCCGAATTTCCAGCAGAAGAATGTCCGTGCTCGCTGACGGATCACCGTCACTCCACTTTGCCACCTGCGGGTAGCGTCGGACCATGCGCTCCGTTGCATGTCTAACCGCATCAGGATCGTCCAGAATGCTGGCGTAAGCTGACATCGAAATACCCTGAATATCATCCCAATCCACGTAACTGGCATTGATCGTCAATGACACTTTGTTGCAGTGACGAATATTGCTGGCCTTCTGGCTTCGGCTACCGATGCCGACATACAAGATCAAGTCATCGCTGGCGTAGCTGACTGTGGTGGCTTGTGGAAATCCATCGGGCCGGATCGTCGCCAGCGTCATGTCCTTGCCGATGTCAATGATGCGCCGGATGAAGTGATGTTGACGAGTGTCCATCGATGGCTCCGAAAAAGGAAATGTCCTTAGTCTCCGCCGGAGCTACGGTCGCGGTATTGACCTCAGTCATTCCTCAGGCAGAATTTTTTCTCGATATGGAACAACCCCAAAAAAACCTCAGCCGCGTTGATAAAACCGCACCATCTCTGCCGCGATTCGGTCCAGCGGCATCTCGCTGTCAACGGCACCCAATTTGACCGCCTCGCGAGGCATGCCATAGACCACGCAACTCGCTTCATCCTGCCCGATCGTCGGCGCGCCGGCATCGTGCATGTCGCGCAAGCCGCGTGCACCGTCGTCACCCATGCCAGTCATGATAATACCCAATGCGTTGCGCCCGGCCACCTGGGCGACCGATTTGAACAGCACATCGACTGACGGCTTGTGCCGGTTGACCGGTGGTCCATCAATCACTTCTACTTGATAGTAAGCACCGCTACGGGTCAACCGCATATGTAAGCCACCAGGGGCAATCAGCGCACGGCCCGGCATGACTCGGTCACCGTGGCGCGCTTCGCGCACTTCGATGGCACACAATGTATTGAGCCGATTGGCGAACAGCGCAGTGAATTTTTCTGGCATGTGCTGGACCACAACAATACCCGCCGACACCCGCGGCAGCGCCGTCAGGATGACTTCCAGCGCCTGGGTGCCACCCGTCGACGTACCGATCGCGATCACCTTATCGGTAGTCTGCGCCAATGCACCAGGAGGCAACGGCTTGTCGTTGCGAGCCGTATTCGCATTGGCCTGCTGCGGCGACTGCGTCTCCCGAGCAAAGCGCTTTGGCTTCGACAGCGCCGCCTGCTTGACGTTGCGAATGAGCTCCGCAGCCGATTCCGACAAGAAGTCCTTGAGTCCCAGCTTGGGCTTGGTCACATAACTGACTGCACCCGCCGCCAGCGCCTGCATCGTCGTCTCCGCGCCTTTTTCCGTCAGAGTCGAGCAGATCACTACCGGCGTGGGCCGTTCGTTCATGATTTTTTTCAGGAAGGTGATGCCGTCCATACGCGGCATCTCGACATCGAGGATGATCACATCAGGCCATTCAACGGCCATTTTCTCCTGCGCCAGAATCGGATCAGCCGCCGATGGCAACACCTGAATTTGCGGATCTTTCGATAACAGCGCCGTCAATACCTGGCGTACTACGGCCGAGTCATCAACAATCATTACCTTGATTACATTTGTCATAGGACCATATCTTTTTGATCAGAATCTATCCAGTCGAACTTCAACCAGACGTCGCCGGTGGCGACATCGAAATAAATACGCCGGTAGCCATCGCCGCCGACATGTTCAGCCGTGATGGTCAGCCCGGCTTGCTGCACCATCTGGCGCGCAGTGCGGATATTACGCTCACCAATATCATTCATCAGAAAACCGGCTCCGAACATCCGTCCACCGCCAAAAATCTTGGCGACGCAATCGTCAAGGAGCACGCCATGTCGCTGCAATTCTGCTCGCATCATCGCGAAGGCCGTTTCGCCGTAACGACCACCCGCACGTCGCGTGGCGGCACCAACGGCATCGACGGGCAAAATGAAATGACAGATGCAACCCAGCTTGCGGGTGGGATGCCAGAGCGTGATCGCCACACAGGAACCCAGTAACGTGCCGAAAACTTCGTGCCGGTAACCACTCCCCAGATCTCCCGGATTGAGAAAAATCTCGCGCTCGGCAAGACTCGAAAAAGGGATGTGGTTCATTGACGCCGTTCCATGCAATACGCGCCGGGACCAAATGAAATCAAGCCATCAATGAGGCCATTGAGGCTCTCTGCCATACCGACAAATAGCATCCCGCCGGGCACCAGTGCAGACAGCAATTGACCCACCACCTTGCGCTTGACCGGCGGATCAAAATAAATAAGTACGTTGCGTAAGAAGATCACGTCGAACGGCACCAATTCCGGCAATGGTTCAATCAGATTAATTTGTGCAAACTCGGTCTTCTCACGCAGCGCCCGATCAATCAACAAGGAACCTTCGTACGGCCCGGAACCGCGCAAACAGTACCGCCGCAAGTAGTCCGGTGGAATTTCCTGTGTCCGGTCGAAACTGTAATTGGCGCGCCGTGCGGTTTCCAGCACACGCGTGCTGATGTCGGAGCCGCGTATTTCCCAGTGTGGTGCCCGACCGACGCGACCGAGTTCGGCCAGCGTCATCGCGATCGTGTAGACCTCTTCGCCGGTCGAGCAGGCCGCGCTCCAGACCCGGAAAGTGCGATTACGCGGCGCCGCTTCGGCGAGCGTCGACAGCATCGAGAAGTGCTTGGATTCGCGAAAAAAATACGTCTCGTTGGTGGTCAGCAAATCGATTGCGGTCTGCAACTCGACCGGGTGCTTGCCTGACATCAGATATTCGAAATACGCGCCATACGAAGCCAGTCCGAGTACTTGGACGCGCTTAAAAAGACGCCCGCAAATCAGTGCTTTTTTGGCTGGCGTCAGCGCAATACCTGTTTCGCGAAACAGCAGGTCGCGGATGGTGACAAACTCGCGCTCGCTCAGGGCGTTCAATTCCATAAAAAACCAGTCAACAAAAAATTATCCTCCCCGCGCACTAGTCGGCGGCTTGTCAACGCCTAGGCGGCGACCCCATCCATACTGGCCAATTCTGTCAGCGAAAAGGTGCGACCAACATCCAGGATAATCACGAAGCGGCCATCGATCTTACCCATGCCCTCGATGAATTCGGAACGCACTTCGGTACCGAAATCGGGCACCGCTTCGATCTCGCTGGGCGCAATGTCGACCACCGCCGAGACCGCATCGACCAGCATGCCGATATCGTGCGATTCGCCGTCGTGGCTGATCTCCAGCACCACGATACAACTCCGTTTGCCAACGTGCGCCGCGGCACCACCGAAACGTAGTGCCAGGTCAATCACCGGGACCACTGCGCCGCGTAGGTTAATGACCCCGCGGATAAAGGCCGGCATCAGCGGCACCGTGGTCAATTGGCCGTACTGGATGATTTCCTTGATGACCAATATGCCAACCGCAAACAGGTCTTGACCGAGCGAAAAGGTCAGGTATTGCTTCATTTGCACTTTGGCGTCGTCGGCAACCGGAGGCGCACCTTGCGACAGAGAGATTTGCATGCGCTGGCCCCGGTCAGAAGCGCTTGAAATGCGATTCATCAACCAGTGCCGCTGCCGACTTGCGTCCGGCGCTGGCGCCACTCAGTTTGCGAATCGGCTCTTTCGCTGGTCGCTCCTTCGCCGTACTGGCGATCTGGAAAAATTCCATCAATTGCTGCAATTGCTCGGCCTGACCGGACATCTCTTCGGCCGTCGCCGCCAACTCTTCCGAGGCCGATGCATTCTGTTGTGTGGCCTGGTTGAGTTGGCTCATGGCAGTACTGATTTGCGATAGACCCGTCGTCTGCTCTTCGGACGCGGCCGTGATTTCCTGAACCAGATCGGAGGTCTTGCGGATCGATGGAATCATCGCATCGAGCAACTTACCGGCGCGCTCGGACATCGTTACGCTGGTAGTAGCGAGCTCACCAATTTCCTTCGAAGCGACCTGGCTACGTTCAGCCAGCTTGCGTACTTCGGCCGCGACAACCGCGAAACCCTTGCCGTGTTCGCCAGCACGGGCTGCTTCGATGGCCGCATTGAGTGCCAGTAAATTAGTCTGGTAAGCAATGTCATCGATGATGCCGATCTTGGCGGCGATCTGTTTCATCGCTTCGGCCGTACGTGTCACGGCGTCGCCGCCTTCGACCGCTTCCTTGGCCGAGGTCGAGGCAATGCCATCGGTAACCTTGGCGTTCTCGGTATTCTGTGCCACCGAGGCCGACATCTGTTCGACCGAGCTACTGGTGCGCTCGACACCCGATGCTTGCTCGGAAGCCGATTGCGACAGGCTTTGTGCCGTCGAACTGACTTGCTCGGACGCCGAGGTCAAGGCATCGGCGGCATTGCGCACGTCGCCGATGATGCTGGCAAGCTGCTCGCTAGTCGTGTTCGAGTATTCCTTGAGCTCGCCGAATGTACCTCCGTAATCACGCGTAATCCGTTGCGACAAGTCGCCGGTCGACAGCGCCTTGAGCATCCGCACCACTTCATTGAGCCCGACTTCGCTGGTATCCATCAGCTTGTTCATGCCGCCGGCCAGTAGCGCAAAAAATCCTTCCTTGCCAGTCGCATCAATACGATGCTTGAAATTGCCCTCGGCGGCGCCCTGCACAACATTCGCAATCTCGCCTTCGACCACCACTTCAGAGGTGCGATCCTTCCATTCGACAACAGTACCCAACCGCTCATTGCCCGCATTGACGATCGGACTGGCGACCAACGCCATCGTGCGGCCACCGATCTTGATCTCGGTATGGTGAGTACTACGCAACCCACCAAGCATATTGCGCTGGTGTGCCGGATTTTTGTGAAAGCGGTCGAAACTGCCGCCGACAATGTCGCCAACACGAAACTGCGGCAAATCCTTGCGGATATCGGTTTCGGCAACACTCATCATGCTGGTGACCGATTCGTTCATGTAGATGATGTTGCCCTCGGCATTGGCGATCATCACGGAGGTCGAGCATTTATCAAGAGCCTGCTTGATACGGGCATTACTCGTCGATTCTGCCAGCGTGGCAATTTCTGCCGCCCGGTCTTTCCATTCGACGACGGTTCCCAGTCGCTGACTTTGCGCACCGATAATCGGTGTGGCGGTCAGTCCGAAGATACGACCGCCGACGTTGATATCGACTCGATGGGTACCGTGCAAATTGGCGAGCAAGTTGCGTTGGTGCGATATGTTTTTGTGGAAGCGATCGAAGCTGCCTCCGATGATGTCGCTGGCACGGAACTGTGGCAAATCCTTGCGGATTTCAGTTTCGGCTTCGCTCAGCAACGCGGTCACCGAACCGTTCATATAGACGATATCGCCATCGGCATCGGCGATCATTGTCGAGGTCGATGTCGCGTCGAGTGCCATCCGGATACGACTATTGATCACCGAGTCGCGGGCGCTCTGGCGCATCTGATCACGCGCCAGATCCAGGGCGGCGGTTATAGTGGCTTTCTTGCCAGGCAACCGGTCCATGTCGCGGGAAAAGTCACCCTTCGCATACGCCGTGATGATGGCGACGATCTGCATTTTCACATCGATGTGGGAACGCACCAGTTGATTGATGACATCGGCAATAGCTTTGTAGTTACCCGCCAGTGCTGTGCTATCGATCTGCTCGTCAATCCATCCTTCGGCATGCTTGTTGGCCATCGTTTGCTGGCCTGACTGCAAGCGTTTGAGCGACTGACCAATTTCATTGAGCGCTTTGCCCAACACGCCGACGGCGTCGTCGCCGGCGCTGGCAGTGACGGAAAAGTCTCCTTGTGACAGAGCCTGCGCCACCGTGACTGATTGCTTGAGTTCATCGCGCTGCGCCCTGTTAAGCCAGACAAACAGCACGGCAGCAGCCAGTACCAGCACGATTTGCGGTATGCCAAAGGCGACTGCACCTGTCGCCATGAAGCCCGGCGCCAGCCCGAGTACCACCAGCACCACCAGTGCCACACCTGTTTTTTCTGCCATACCGAATCGATTAAACATCCTGTTCCCCTGTTGGATTGTGCTACTCGCCCTGCATCTGACTACTTAGCCATCGCACTATTTCACCGCTGACTCTTCATTTTTATGCGCCGATGCCAGCTTCACCAGCGCTCCCACATCCAGAATCAATGCCACTTCGCCAGAACCCAGCACGGTTGAGCCGCTGATACCACGCAGGTTCTGAAACAACTTGCCAAGTGGCTTGATGACCGTCTGGTATTCACCCAGCAAGTGGTCAACCAGTAACCCGGAACGACCGCTTTCGCTCTGAACGACGACGATGCTGCGCTTCACCGAGCGCGTACCGGCAATAGAAAACACCGCGCGCAAATCGAGAAAGGGAAGTACGCCACCGCGTAGTTCAATACGACCAGCCGCGCCCTGATGAAGGCGCAAGTGCGACTCGTCGGCATCGATGCATTCGACCACCGCGTTGAGGGGAATGACGAACGAACTGTCGCCGATGCGCACCAGAAATCCATCGATGATGGCCAAAGTCAAGGGCAAGCGGATCTCGATCAGCGTGCCCTCCCCGATGGCGCTGTGCAAACTGATCGAACCGCGTAGCGCCTCGATATTTTTGCGCACCACATCCATGCCGACGCCGCGGCCCGACAGATTGGTGACGGTGTCAGCAGTCGATAATCCGGGCGCGAAAATCAGGTTCAGCTTGTCGGCTTCGGTCAAGACCTGACCGGGGGCGACAAGGCCAGACTGCAGTGCCTTGGCCAGTAATTTTTCGCCATCGAGGCCACGACCGTCATCACTGACGCGAATCAGGATATTGCCCGACTCGTGTTGTGCGGAAAGTCGAATCGTGCCGGCGGCGGGTTTGCCGGCGGCCAGTCGCACCTGCGGCATTTCAATGCCGTGGTCCAGCGCATTGCGCACCAGATGCATCAGCGGGTCGCCGATTTTTTCAACCACCGACTTGTCGAGTTCCGTCTCGGCGCCTTCGATGTCGAGCTGTACCTGCTTGCCCAGTTCCCCGGAGACGTCACGCACCACGCGCCGGTAACGGGCGAAGGTTTCGCCGATCTGCACCATGCGCAGCGATAGCGCGCCATTGCGGATCTCTTCGACCAGGCCACTCATTTGCTGGGTCGTACCAATCAGGTCGGTATCGTTGAGATTGAGCGCCTGCAAGCTGGCGCTCGAACCGCAAATGACCAGCTCGCCCACCAGATTGATCAACTCGTCGAGCTTGTCGGCCGGCACTCTGACGAAACGGGAATCATCGCTGCGCGCTTCACGCGACTTCGATTGTCGGCACAGCGCTGCATCGACGACTTCGGGAGCGACCTGACGTTGCGCAATCAAAATTTCGCCGAGTGGTTCGCTAGTACCGGACTCTTGCCGCAGTAATGCCTCATCGAGCGCTTGACGCGTCACGGCGCCGCAATCGACCAGAATGTCACCCAGCCGGCGCTCCTCTGGCAAGGACTGGATCAGAGCAACGAAATCAGGCATGCGGCATCCCGGCGCGATGATCCGGACCATGCAATCGTCATGCACGAACTCGAATGCGCCATCGATATCATCGCGTGAAGCGCTGGAACGCAACGATAGTTCGAAGCCGAGATGGCACGACTCCGGATCGAACAGAGACCAGTCGGGCACGCCATCGTCGATCGTCACCAGCGTGACGATGTCGCCCAAAGTCTTCAGGTACTGGATCACGGCCAGCGGATCAAAGCCATTGCGAAACGCGTCTTTGCCAAATCGCAGCGAGATATGCCAACTATTCTCAGTGGCGGGCGCACCGTTCGCGAGATCGGATGCAGCCGCAAGTGCGCCTGCAACAGGCACAACCAGCAGATACGTGGCGAGCTGACCAGCCAGCGCAGCGGCATCCTGGTCAAGTTGCGCCAGCACATCGGCCTGTTGGAATGGATGTTCTGCCTCGCTCAGCAATGCCGCCATCATGTCGCAACTTCGGAACAGCAATTCGCTCAGCTTGCCATCGATTTTCAGATCATTTTTACGCACCCGCTCAAGCACGCTTTCGACCTGATGCGTGAAACGAACCACGCGGTCCAGACTGAATATGCCAGCCGATCCTTTAATCGTATGAGCTGCCCGAAACAAGGCGTTGATGGTTTCCGGATTGGCCGCTTCTTGCTCAAGCGCCAGCAACGACTCTTCAATTTGCTGCACCATCTCGCGCGCTTCATCAAAAAACAGCGTCAGTGCTTCGCCATACATGCCGGCCGTACTCACGCTGCAACTGCCGGTGTGTACTCCGCAAAGCGGCTGCAGAGACCAAACTCCCGCAACAAGTCGGCCAGAAATGGCGCGACATAGCACAGCACCAGCTCGGTACCGCGTGCGGATACTGCATGCGAAAACGCCAGCAATAATTGCAAACCTGCGCCATCACACTCGGTCACGCCAGCCAGATCCAGCATCAGCTGGTCGCTGCCATCATGGTCGGCCAGCGCCCGCTGCAACAGCGAACGGGTTTCTGCCACCTGATAAATCGTCAGTTCACCAACAATCGTGATCATCACTGAGGTCATCATCGCTCCTTGGGGTCAGGGCAGAATCAGTTTGGCCACCGCGTTCAGCATTTGCGGCGGATTGAACGGCTTGAGAATCCAGGCTTTGGCCCCGGCGGCGCGGCCCTGCTCCTTCATGTTGTCCTGTCCTTCGGTCGTGAGCATGATCACCGGGGTAAATTTGTAGGAGGCATTGGTCTTGACCTGACGAACAAACTCGATCCCACCCATGCGCGGCATGTTGACGTCGCTAATGATCAGGTGAACCTTGCGGCCGCCCATCCCGGCTAGCTTGTCGAGTGCATCGAGTCCGTCACCTGCCTCGACGACCTCGTAACCTGCACCAGTGAGTGCAATCGCCACCACTTTGCGCAAGCTCACCGAATCATCAACAATCAATATGGTCTTTGCCATTGGCTACACCCCGAGTTGATACTGTTAAAAGAAAGTCACTTCGTCATCGGCGCTGGCGACCGGTTTTCCGATTGCCTTGCGCTTGGCGGGCACATAGTTGTGTCGCTCGTCTTCCATCGTGTAGGTACTGTCGAGTACCGCCATCCAGGCTTCCGGCGTTGGTAATGCGGTCTGCTCATCCGCGAGCGCCTGTCGCAGGCGCAGCATGTCATCGTCGAGGACCGACAAAATTTGTGAAATGCGGTCCTGGTATTGCAGGCTGACCAGCAAGTTCTCGACATCGGTACGGATGATCGTGCCCTGATGGCGCATGCTTTCAGCCGACTCGCCGAGCTTGCGGACATGCTCCAGTACGTCCTTGATTTTGTCGCCCGCAACAGTAATGACCTGCGCATCGCTGTCGGCTGCAGCCGCCGCGCCTTGCAAAGTCTTCTCGGTGATGACACCGATCTTGCGTACTCGGTCGCCAATGCTTTTGCCGGTTTCTGCCGACATCAGCGATAGCTTGCGCACCTCGGTCGCGACCACTGCAAACCCGCGTCCTGCGGCACCGGCACGGGCCGCTTCAATAGCGGCGTTAATGGCTAGCAAATTGGTTTGGGCAGCAATCAGACTGACCTGCTCGGCCATGTCGCGCAGTTGGTGGGTCTCGTTGGCCAGCGCACGCACGCTGTGCAATAGCGTGTCCTTGCTTGCGATGATGTGCTCCAGAGTAACAACCACCGGTGCCAACTCCTGTTCACACACTGCCAGTAAATTAATCGTCGACTGATCGTTTGCACCGGCGCTCTGCTGATCGCCAAAACCGGCCTTATCGAATTGCGTGACGATCGACGAAAAGCTATCGATCAGTTGCACCACGGCGTCTTCGGTTTGCGATTTGACCGACACCACATGACGCTGCCAAACCGGCACGACGCCGTCGACTAACTGGCGCAACTGTGAGGCAGACGCCTCTGCCGCATCCTGCCTTGTCCCGCCATCGCGGTTGCTACTCGCCAGACAGTAAGCAAAGTAGCAACACCCGCTGGCAGCAATAAAAGCACCTGTCGCAGCAACAACTTGCCACGTACCCAGTTGTTGCAACAAAGGCAGACAGGCAAAAAGAACCGCAAGGAAAGATAGGCAGTAGCACGCCAGCAACCCGCGTCTAGTGGGCGGAGAGGCTTGTCGGTCTGCAGCGACCGAAGAGATGGAAGGCGAAGAATGAGCGTGGCGCATTTTTATAATGGTGGTAAAGCGGCTTCATTGCCTGATAACGAGGAAACCACATAAAGCTGGATTGGACGTTACACCATTTTGCGCAAAGGGTTGCTATTAATTTTTAATAATTAATTCAAATAAAAAAAGAGGTAGGAATTTTTTCACAGAAAAAATTCCTACCTAAATGATTAAAAAATTTAATCGACCGATAATCAAAACCCGTATGAAAATCTTCGTCTTTTTTCTCCATATATAATTTTTAGGCGATTAAATTTTACGTATCGGTAATGTAGCGTGGACTACCAACAGCACGCTTGCTGGGCTGTTAGAGCGGTAAACAGCGTGTGAAATGCGCTCCCCCATTATCACTGCACAACGCAAGCGACCGAAAATGCACGATCTTTTTCAGCAAATTAATACCCCCGACTACGTAAAGTCCATAAATTAACTCTATTAACTCTATGCTTGCTTATCAATTAATAGCTTCCTTGGAGGAAGCTCCACGAAAACCACTTATCGTCACCTAGTTAATTCGATTAACATTTACGTAAAATTAAGGGAGTAAAAATAAATTAAGATGTAAAAATAATATTTTATTACTATTCGCTTTGAAGTCAATCCAGTTTTTTGACTGTATTGATACGATCAATTTATCGCCTTGTTATCCACCAATTCAGTCTTTCGGAAGCTCTGGCGTGGCGCACGAATAGGCAGGCTTGCAGGCTGGATCACACAGGATATTGTCAGGCAAGCACGCCAGTGACAGACAACCAGACTGTAGATTGAGCGAATTGCACGCGGTGAGCCCGCTGTACGGTACGGTCAGACGCTCAATCGCATCCGATTGCATGGGTAACGTGACCGTAGTCTCCAGCGGAATCAACCCGCGACCGAGCAAATCGGTAACGGTCGTGTCGCTGTGACCCTCTTGCATGGTGAGGTAACGGTTGACCAGCCATCCCGCCCATGGGACGGTCAACTGGTATCCCTGAATAATGCGCAACCGGATCAGGTTGGCTTGCTGGAAGCTTTGGGCGGAGCCCGGTAGCTTCGCCATGGCATGTGGCGCCTGAGCGCTGTGCGGAATCACACGACTGCCGGCGCCGATGGTGTATTGCAAGAGCGGACTATTCCACGCCGAGAAGCTTTCCCGAGTAGGATTTTCCAGCACGATGCGGGCATAAGCGTGCTGCGGATTTGCGCCTGCTTCGTTACTACCGACAACCGCATCCTTTGCCTTTAATTTCGACTCGATCAGTTCATCGAGACGCTGGGCACCACCGAACAGCGGCACCAGTGCCTGGATGTAGGCTTGCTGAATCGTCTCGATATTCGCATGCGCCACTGCCCCGGCGCGGGCTGCCACGAAGACCGCATGATTGAAGTGCTGCCGATCAACATACAACATGCCCAATTGCAAAATCGCGACACCAATTAAGGATGCGAAGATAACCGCAAGGCTACACATGAGCAGGCGAGCACCGCGCTGGCGATGCGACGACTTATCAGTCCGACGGCGCACTACTCCTGCAGCGCGGTTAGTAACAAAAAGTGCAGTCATTCAAATCGACTCATGGATGAAATTTAAAGGAGGGGATCACGACCCGGCATGCAAAAACTGCATCACGATCGGGAAAAAAAGCACGATGAACGTGCAGGGAAAAATGCAGCCGATCAACGGCAACAGCAGTTTGACCGGCGCTTCCAGGGCTTTTTTTTCGGCGCGCTGGAAGCGCTCAGTACGGCGCTGGTCCGCTTGTGCGCGTAGCACTGGCCCAAGATTCATCCCCATGCTCTCGGCCTGAATGACGGAGGTAACAAAGCTGGTGATACCGGGTTCGCGCAAGCGCTCTGCCATTGCCCGCAACGCCTCGGCACGCGCCTTGCCGGCACGCACGTCACGTAACACGCGCTGACATTCATCACGAAATGCACCGGGTGGCCCCTTGTCGACCGCCTGATTCAGGGCGCCCTGAAAATTCAGTCCGGCTTCGACGCACAAGGTGACAATATCGAGGAAAAACGGCAGGCTTTTGAGGATCTCGCGCTGGCGCAACGCGGTGCGGTCATGCAGCCAGCAGCGCAGCACGATCCAGCCCAATGCCATGCCAAACAACGCGGCGCGACCATAGGCCACCATACTGAACGGCTCTGATCCGACCCGCATACGCGCCATCGTGAAAAGCAACCAGCAGCACATTACCGCCGCTACGCTCATGCATAGCAGGCACGCAGCAGACAACTGCTGCGGCGTGAGCATGTAATCGAGTCCGGCGCGACGTAGCCGCAACCACGATTTGTCGTCCGAGGGCGTTGCGCCTAGCAGGGAAAGGTAATGACTGATCCACTGGATCGGCCA
Source organism: Minisyncoccia bacterium (assembly GCA_047621345.1). GTDB lineage: Bacteria > Pseudomonadota > Gammaproteobacteria > Burkholderiales > Burkholderiaceae_D > Actimicrobium. The sequence continues at coordinate 42,510 of JBLHLW010000015.1, forward strand.
CCAGGCCAGTCGAAAGCCCAACGGCGGGGTGTCTTTGTACGCACGATTTTCGGCGGGAACCTTGGCCAGCGAACGGCCAAGCAACCAACCGATCAGTGCGACAGCCAAGCCGACCGACGCTGCCAGCAAGGCAATCAGCGTGGAATGAGAAAGGACGGTGGCAGCCATCAAACGTCGATCGCCACGATCTTGCGGATCAAGACGACGCCCATGATTTCAAGGAAAGCGATCACTGCCAGCGTGGCCCAACCGACCTGACTGTGCCACAGGTAACTCATCGACTCCGGCTCCATTTTAGTGAGCACGGCCATCAATGTCAGCGGCAACATGCCCACTACCCAGGCCTGCAACTTGCCTTGTGCAGTCAGTGCAGCGATCTTGCCTTCCATTTGCAAGCGACTGCGTACCGTCTGTGAGGTGCGCTCCAACGTTTCTGCCAGACCGCCGCCCGTCTCTGCTGATATCCGCATGGCAGACACCACCAGCGTGGTCGTCGCCGTTGGAATGCGTCGACTGAGATTGCTCAGGCTTTGTTCGAGCGTGACGCCAAGGCGCTGTTCACGCAGCATCAGTGAAAACTCTTGCGCCAGCGGCGGTTGCGATTCGGCGACCAGTTGCTGGGTCGCGGCATTGAGGCCGATGCCGGCGCGCAAGCCGCCAGACAACATCAGCAAGGCATCCGGCAACTGCGCATCGAACTGTTGAAGGCGACGCTTCCGTAACCAGCGATAGAGCGCACGCGGTAATAAACCGAGTCCGAAACAGACCGGCAGTGCCAGCAAGACGCTGCCCGTCAGCAGCCACGCAATGACGCCACCCAGCACCATCACAGTAAGGTTCGCGAGGAATAACTTGGCCGGGTCAATGAACAGGAAAAATTCGCGCGCTTGAAAGCGGGTGCGGTCGGTGAAGCTGTCACGATAACGCTGTATCGCTGCGCCACCCTCCTTCAGAAGGACCCAGCTCAGCAATGCCGCTGCCAGGCAGACCACCGTGCTGATTGCCACTACCAGCACGCCCTGGCTTCCAGCCGCGCTCATGCCAGATCCCGTGGCACCGACGCCAATGTCGCGTCTGGCTTGAAAATTGACAAGTCCGGCGTGATGCCTGCCGCGCGCAAGTCGTCGTAAAACGTCGGCACCAAATCGCAGCCGGTAAAACAACCGCGCACCTTGCCCGCCTTACCATCGAAACCCTGGCTGGCAAAACGGAACAGTTCCTGCAACAGAATTTTGCCGCTTTCCATTCCGGTGATTTCGGTGATGCTGGTGACCATGCGGGTACCGCAGGCGAAACGGGTCTGCTGCACGATGATGTCAACGGCCGAGCTGATTTGCTCGCGGATGGCCTGCAGCGGCAAATCCATCCCCGCCATCAGCACCATTGTTTCGAGCCGTGCCAACCCGTCGCGCGGCGTGTTGGCGTGCAGCGTCGTCAGCGATCCTTCATGGCCGGTATTCATCGCCTGCAGCATGTCGAGCGCTTCAGCGCCACGGCATTCACCAACAACGATGCGGTCAGGTCGCATCCGCAGCGTGTTGCGCACCAGTTCACGGATCGTGACGGCGCCCTTGCCTTCGACATTGGCGGGCCGCGCTTCAAGGCTGATCAGGTGCGCGTGATGCAGCTTGAGTTCGGCCGCATCCTCAACCGTAATCACTCGTTCATGGTCCGGAATGCAGTTCGACAGAATGTTGAGCAGCGTGGTTTTGCCAGATCCAGTCCCTCCTGAAACCACGATATTTTTGCGCGCAACGACGCAGATGCGCAGGAACTCGGCCATGGCAGCGCTGACCGAACCAGCCCTGACAAGATCCTCGGCGGTCAGCTTGCGACGGGCGAATTTGCGGATCGTCAGCGTCGCCCCCTTTAGTGCCAGCGGTGCAATGATGGCATTGACGCGCGAGCCATCCTTGAGCCGCGCATCGACCATCGGCGAGGATTCATCGATGCGCCGTCCGAGAGGAGCGACGATACGTTCGATCACACCCAGCACCGCACGCTCGCCCGTAAAGACCAGCGGATGCCGGTGCAAGCGGCCAGCCCGCTCGACGTAGATCTCGTCGTAGCGATTGACCATGATTTCGCTGACTTCGTCGTCAGCCAGCAAGTCCTCCAGCGGACCGAGACCGATCGCTTCGTTAAGGACTTGCTGGCGTAACAGACCGCGATCGAGCTCGTGCGGGATTTCCGCTTCGCGGACCAGCATGATTTGCTGAATCAAGGCGTCGGTATCCTGCCGCAATTGCTGGTCGGACATCGTCGAGACATCGTGGCGGCGCAAGTCCATCGTCTGCAACAACTCGGCATGCAGACGTCGGCGCCAGTCGAATTCGAGTTCGCGCCGCGCTGGATTGGCCGATGCATGGAGCACCAGCGGACCGGGTGGCGCGGGGGCGTCTCCGGCAGTGATCGCATTGCTCTGTTCGGGCATCACCATGCCACTGCTCACGGCGCTTGCCACTTTTGTTGAGTCGGTATCAGAAGCCAACGGTGAAACCTGGAGTCGGTACGGACCAATGCCAATCAGGTCATGCCGTTGCAGTGGTCCGGCATGGACATCAATCCGTTCGCCATTGACGCTGACGCCGCCATACGCACCGAGACACTGAATCATGATGCCGGACGGTGTCGTCATCAACCGGGCATGCTCCTGGGCGATACGCCAGTTTGTCAGTCGGATTTCATTCAGACGTGATTTACCAATACCGCAATCGGCAGGTGTATCGCGTGTGCTAATGGAGCCATCGGGGTCAATGATTTTGATATGCAGCATGATGAATCCGGGCTTAGTGGGACGACATGCCGAAAGGTGCGCTATCCGCAGTCGCGGAAGACGCCGGTTGAGGTTGAGGTTGAGGTTGAGGTTGAGGTTGAGGTTGAGGTTGAGGTTGCGACTGCGGTCGAGGCGACACGGCTGACTGTATCGACATCAACTGTGGCGGCGGTGCCTGTACAGGCGTTACGACGGACACCGGAGCCACTGATAATTCCGAGACCGTTGCGCTGCCCTGCGCGGGCAAACGAATCGTCGCCGGCGTCTCCAGATAGGGCTGCTTGCCGAGGTTTTTTTTCAGCTCGCCAGTGGTGCGCTCGATACGCTCGATCAAGGCCGGACTGCGGCTGTCGACCAGAGTCGGCGTGACGAAGACGACTAGTTCGGTTTCTTTGTTTTCGAAACGCTTGGATCTGAACAAGGCGCCGAGTACCGGCATGTCTCCGAGCAGCGGCACCTTGTCGATGCTGGTGCTGTTATCCGCTTGCAGCATGCCCGCCAGCACGATGGTGTCGCCGGCCATGACATTGAATTCGGTCTTGGTCTTGCGCGTTTGCAGCCCCGGACCGGCGGTGGTGCTGATCGATGCATCAATTTTGCTGACTTCGGCATCAATGGTGGCGCGGATGACGCCATTGCGGTCGACCTTTGGCAAGATGTCGAGCTTGATGCCGTAGGGCTTGAACTGGACCGTCACACCATTGATGGTCGCCACCGAATACGGGAATTCGCCACCAGCGAGGAAACTGGCCTTGGTCCCGCTGCGGGCTGACAACTGCGGTTGTGCCAGCAAGCTGGCCTTGCCTTGCTGCGCCAGCAAATTGAGTTGCGCGTTCAGACCGAGATTGAGCGCACTGAGCACGTTGAGTCCGCCCGGTACCAGCACCGGAACGCTGCTGCCTTCCGGTGAAATGATAGGCGCAGCATTGGTACTCTGGATATTGACTTGATAAGGACCGTCAGTGCCGCGCCGGCCCGGCGACCAGATCGCACCCACCGCCGCCCCGCCGACACTGCCCCACTTGAGGCCGATGTCGCGCAATTCGTTGGACGGGAATTCGACCACCTTCACGTCCAGCATCACCATCGGCTCCCATCCGAGTTGGTTGGTGAAATTGATGATTTGCGGGTAACGTTTTTCGAGCATGTCGATTTTAGCCAGCTCGACGTCGGACAGGTTATCGCCTTCGATGATGACCTTGTCACCGATGATTGACGTACGCGTGCCAGACATCGTCTTCAGAAAAGCCGTCACTTCGCGGGCAATGCGCGTGGTGTCGCCCGGCACGATGCTGACCTTGACGCGCTGGTAACGGCCGTCTGCATTCCAGACGAACAGCGACGAGGTACCGACGCCATTGGCAAATACGATTACCTCTTTTTCATCGAGTGCCGCCGCCGACATAATTTGGCCATTCCCAACCGCAATGCGCGCCACGCCGGGGGTCGGAAATACCCGCGACTCGCCAACGAACATTTCGATTTCCGGGATCAGGCTCTGATCGTTTTGCGGCGTAATCGGCGCATACGGTCGCATCGCCGCTGACGGACGGCGCACGGTGGGCTTGAGTTGCACAGCGTAGCCATTGCGCGGCGCCGCTGTCGTTGTCTGCGCGGATGGGCTGTCCGTGGTCGACGACGCCGATGACTCAGGGCTGAGCGCCGTCTTTGCCACGGACCGGGAAACCTCCCGGCCAGGAGTGACTGAGGGAGCAACAGTCTCTGCTACTCCCACTGGAACCACACCTTGTGCATGCACCTGCAACAACGTCAGACCAGCACACAGACTGACTCCACCGGCAATAAGGCGCCAACGGGAAAACGTCACTGCATCCTCTTCGATCCGAGCAAACGACGGCGCGTAAAGTGCACGACAGGGCAACGCGCGCAGCGCGTTCCTGCCCATATGGTGGGAACTGGTCATGGCAATTGGCTTTTTTGTGAAGGTAAAAACGTCAAAAACACGGAGGACAGGGTGCTCGACTTGGTCAGGGATGCGCAGACTGCACTGTTGTCCGCGTCGCTAGCGTTGGTGGCGTTGGTGGCGTGGCCGGCGGCTGCTTCATTTTTTTCAGCGTGTCGAGGCCAGCCTGCATCGGATCGGCAATCGGATCGGTCATCGGATTGTCGTCGGTATCAGACTGCCCGCTCAATTGCAGCGATCCGGGGGCCAGTTTTCCACCTCCACCATACAACACCGGAATCGTACGGCCGACACGAAATCGTCCGGGTTGCAAGCCGAGCAGCGCAGCGAGGTCGCCACGGGTACCCGCCATCGGCATCTGATCGGCAGGGTTGCGCAGCAAGGCCGTGATCTTGCCCGCTTCGCGCGCGACGATGACGTTTTGCGCCTGCTCGGGAGTGGTATCGAGCGTCACCGTACTAAATTGGCGGCGCTCGCCGGTTCGTGGATCATCCGCTGCGCGTTGGCCGGTGGCCATCACCTGCACAGCCTGCAGAAGCGGGAATGTGATCTTCTTTCCCCGATGGTCGACCGTAACCATCAAATCTATGCTGTCACCGGGTTCGAGCAAGCCGGAGATTGAATTGATTTCATCGACCGGCACCGTCATTGCCCGATGACCGGCATCCACCCGGGCTGAAAACGTCGGTACTTTCTTGCCTTCCATCAGTCCCCACATAATCGATTCACCAGCTTTCAGACCGTAGGCAATCGGCTGACCGTCGATACGGGAAAATTGCTCCGGAGGCACCGACGCCGAATGGGAAAACTCGACGGGTACCTGTCGCACTGCAACGTTATCGGCGCTGAGCAAGGTGCCCTTGCCCAAATCGCTCTTGGCAACGACGACCGATACCGTCGGGCCCTTGCCACGTGCTTCGATGCTGGCGATCTGGTCGCTCAGGAAACTACGTGCCAGTAAGGCCGCACCTACGCCAATGGTCAGCGCGACGCCGAGAACTAGCCAAGTTTTTTCGGGCCTGAAGTTGCCGAAGGAAGGGAATTTCATGATGGATTAGAGGGACTTGAAATATCGGGTTCAGGGAAAATGGGCTGCACGACCGAGGTAAAAAAACCTACCGGGCAATATCGTTGTCGTAGGCAGATAAGCCTTTTTTTCTATCCCCTTCGGCCGAGGTGGCATCAGCTGAATCTTTTGCCTTTCCAATCGCCGTAGTGGCTGAATTTCCTGACAGTTCTTGCGCAATCCCGGCGGTCTGATGGCGGATCGTCTGCCCAAAAAATTGATAAACCGCTATTGCAGCAACTGCAACAAGTGCAACTATGACAATATACTCCGTCATCCCCTGACCGGTTGCGCGGGGAACGGCGGGGGTGAAGTCGTGTTTCATCGGCGAACTCCTGACTAGTTTGATTGACAAGAAAGGATGCCAATTTACCTAATTTTTTTGACTGACTAGCAGTCATTTTTTTGTGTAGTTGTGTAGTTACCCATGGCGATATTCAACATAAAAGGTATCAAAATGGATAACAGCGACAGCTGCCATTTCGGCACCCCATTGATTCGTCGGTGACAGCCCTCGATACGCGTGCTACGGCGAGAGGCAAGATGGCGAAAGCCTGTCAGCAACCTTCACGTGAACTCAAATGGTTATTTCCGCGCGCCATTTATCCAAACCAAAAAAATCGTCATGGTGACGACCAATTAATGTTGTTATCAGGCGATAGCCAGAACCTAATGCCGGGAGATTAAAGCGGGGAGAGAAAGCAACAACGCCAGGTCATGCCTGGCGCTGGAAAACCGCGTATCCGGCGTTGCGCCGGCTACGTTTAACTCCCCCTACTTGGCGAACTTGGCAGCAAGCTGGCTCAGCTTTTCGGTGTGCAGGCGTGCCGCATCGGCGGCCTGGCGCTCCGCCTCTGCGGCCTGACGCGCTTCTTCTTCCTTCGCGCGCACTGCCTTGCGCTGGTCGGCTTCTTTCTTGAAGCGCTCTTTGAGAAGCGTAGCCGCACGCAGGCGGTGCTCGTCAGTCAGCGCATCGCCTGGCTTTCCGTCAAGATCATGGCGGTGCGTGGCTTTTTCTGCTGTTTTGAGATAACGCAATGAGTTGGTGTGCTGACCCAGTGCGATGCGCAAAACCTTGCGCGGCAATTCGGGCTGAAGAGCAATGATTTGCTTGTCGATGCCGATGGCCAGCGGCAGGCAATCGCGAAAGGCAGGAAAAGTTTGCTGGAGTTCTTTCAGCAGCGCGCGCGCAGCCTGGACGGGATTGGGGGCAGGTGTTGGAGAAGTCATTCGGGAAAGTGTATGGAAACAGGAGATAAAGAGGTCTGAGGATAGCACGACGTCCGCGCAGCGGACGCCTGCAGCGACACGATTGATGTCAATGCGCCCCACCACCATCGGCGGGCGCTGCCGAGTTGGACCGCTTGGTCACCCAGACCAGGCCGATCAGCGCAAGAAACAGGAGCGCCGAAACCCAGAAAATATCAGTCGCTGCCAAGGTGCTGGCCTGGACGCTCAGTCCACGTTCGATGACCGCATACGCGCCCTGTTCTGACAATCCTTGCGCGGTCAACCCCTGCACTGCCTGAGCAAACGCGGGACTCTGGGCGCTGGTATGTTCGGCCAGTTGGGCATGGTGCAACGCGGTCCGGCTATCCCAGACGGTCGACGTAATCGAGGTACCTATACCGCCAAACATGATCCGCACGAAATTCGACAACCCGGCGGCGGCCGGTATCTTGTCGGGCGACAGGCCGGACAAAATAATCGAGGTCAACGGAATAAAGAACATGGCCATGGCTGCACCCTGAATGAACGTCGGGATGATTAGCGTAATCGGATCGACGTCGACACTAAAGCGTGAGCGCATGTAAAACACCAGCGCAAAAACCAAAAATCCTGTTGTGGCGACCCACCGTGCATCGACCTTGGGCATCATCTTGCCGATGAGTGGCGACATCAGAATCGCTAGCACGCCCACTGGCGCCATGACCTTGCCGGCCTCGGTGGCGGTGTAGGACAGTTGGGTTTGCAGCCAGAGCGGCAAAATCACCAGACTGCCGAAGAACAGTCCGTAGCCAACCGAAATCGCAATCACGCCGCCAGTAAAATTGCGCCCCTTGAATAACGACAGGTCGACGACCGGATGATCTTCGCCCAACTCCCAGATAACGAAGTAGATGAATGCCACGACGGCGATCGCGCCTAGCAGTACGATCTCGCCCGAATTAAACCAGTCAAGTTCCTTGCCCTTGTCGAGCATCAGTTGCAGGCAGCCGACCCAGAGCACCAGCAGCACCAAGCCAACCTTGTCGATCGGCAAGCGTCGGATGGCGCTTTCGCGCTTGTGATAAATCGACCAGGTTGCCCAGGCCGCAAATAGGCCGATTGGAATGTTGATGTAAAAAATCCATGGCCACGTGTAATTATCGGAAATCCACCCGCCCAGTAGCGGCCCCATGATCGGCGCGACGAGCGTGGTCATACCCCAGAATGCGAGCGCCATGCCGCTCTTGGCAGGCGGATAACTCGATAACAGCAACGCTTGCGACAGCGGGATCATGGGACCGGCAACCGCGCCTTGCAGTACGCGAGCCGCGATCAGTAACTCGATGCTTGGTGCCAGTCCGCACAGGATAGAGGCGATCACAAACAGCAGGATCGATGTCACAAACAATTTGACCTGCCCAACGCGCATCGTCAGCCAACCGGTCAGCGGTACCGAAATCGCATTGGCTACTGCGAACGAGGTGATGACCCAAGTGCCCTGTTGCGGCGAGACGCCGAGGTCGCCGGAAATGGCCGGAATGGATACATTGGCGATCGATGAGTCGAGCACATTCATGAATACCGCCAGTGACAGCGCAATGGTGCCGATCACAAGCTGACTGCCTTGCAACGGCGGTAATGACGGTCGTGCAGGTGCGTTCATGGTCGCCATCAAAAAGTCCGGTTACAGAAGGTCATGGCGATGCTCAGCGCGTGGCAGGCTGGGCTTTTTCGGGGGCGCGATTTTCAGCACTGTTATCAGCGATGATGCGACTGATCAGCAGATGCCCATCGCTGCCGGCCTTGTCGAAAGCAGCAGTCTGGTACACCGGCGCGGTACGGGTGGTGGCCGTCGAAGTCAGCGATGTCCCTGCATGGTCGGCAATATCGACCTCAACCTGCATCGAGACACCGATGCGCAGCGGTCGCTCGGCCAGCTCTGCGGGATCCAGTGAAATGCGGACCGGCACGCGCTGGACGATCTTGATCCAGTTGCCGCTGGCATTTTGCGCCGGCAATAGCGCAAATGCCGAACCGGTGCCGGCGGACAGACCGACCACCTTGCCGTGGTAGTTGAACTTCGTGCCGTAGACATCCGAATGTAGCGTGACGGGTTGGCCGATGCGCAGTCTGGCAATCTGGACTTCCTTGAAATTGGCATCGACCCACAAGCTGTCCAGCGGGACGATCGACAACAATGGCATACCGGCGGCGACGCGCTGGCCAACTTGCACCGAGCGTTTGGCAATGTAGCCGGTAATCGGGGCCGGTAACGACGTCCGTGCCGCAGCAAGATAGGCAGCCTGCACTTGGGCTGCGGCACGCAGTACGGTCGGATGTTGCGCTACCGAAGTGTGGTCGGTCAGCACGCGGTTCGAAGCCAGTTGCTCGCGCGCTGCAGCAGCGGCGGATTCGGCGCTTTGCAATGCGTTGCGGGCATGGGCAAGTTCTTCTTTCGACACGGCACCGGACCCGATCAGTTCCTGCCGCCGTGCGAGGTCAGTACGCGCACGTTCGAGGTCACTGTTGCGCGACGTAATGTTGGCATTGAGCGTGCCATTGTTGACGAATAGCGTACGCACTTCGCGGACCGCTTGCGCCAGTTGTGCCGTGGCCTGGTCCAGCGCGACATTGGCGTCGGCCGGATCAAGCAGCACCAGCGTCGTACCGGCCTGAACGCGTTGGGTATCGTCGGCATTAATGGCGATGACGGTACCGCCGATCTGCGGCGTGACCTGCACCACATTACCGGCGACGTAGGCATCATCGGTACTCTCGAAGTGACTCGCAAAAATTATCCACCAGACGCCGTAGGCAATGAGCAGCAGGATGAGCACACCAGTCGTGACCAGCAACAAAAACCGGCGCTTGCCGCGCGACGGCGCGGCAACGACAGGGACGGCGGGAGGATTGGTGACGGGAGTATTCATGATGCCGCTTTGACGGTAGGTAAAATTTCGGGAGACGAAGTAACAGGTACAACCAGGCCGCTAGCCGTGGCATTAAAACCACCCCCCAGCGCCTTGATCAGACTGATGCGCAAATCACTCATGCGCAGACTGGCATCAAGCTCGGTGCGGCGTTGCTGCAGCAAGACTGCTTCGGATGCCAGCACCTGCAACTGGTTGACCGTACCGACGCGCTGGCGTTGTTCGGACAGTCGCAGTACGTTGCTTGCGGCTTGCACCGCCAGACGCTGATGCTCTTGCTGCTGTGCAGCGCCACGCAAGGACTGCACCTGATCAGCCACGTCATGCAAAGCATCAGTCAGCGTCTGGTTGTAGGTGGCGACGGCACGGTCGTACGTGGCGACCTTGCCCTTGAGGCGCGCGCGCAGCGACCCGCCTTCGAAGATGGGCAGACGAATCGCTGGCCCGACACCGGCGATGGCGCTGCCGCTGCTGATCAAGTTCGATAGTCCAAGACTGGACAAGCCCGCAAAAGCGCTCAGGTTGATGTTCGGATAAAAGTCAGTCCGGGCGGTATCGATATCACCCTGCAGGGCCTCGACATACCAGCGCGCCGCCACGATGTCCGCACGGCGGCCGAGCAAGGCAAGTGGCAAGGCGTCCGGCAGCGGCAGTTCAGCCAGTGGGGCAACATCTGGCAGGGCAATCGACAAGCCACGATCCGGACCTTGTCCCAACAAGGCAGCCAACTGGTTGCGACTCAGTGCCAAGGCTTCCTGCCATTGCGCTTGTTCTGTCCGCAGGTTTTGCAACTGGACCTGAGCGATCTGGTTATCGCTCTGGTTATCAAGGCCGGCGGCGATCCGGCGGACCGTCAAGTCATTGAGTTTCAGACGCACCGTCTGTTGCCGTGCGATCAGGTCGAGTTGCTGAACCTGGCGATGCATCTGCATCCAGCTATGCGCCACCGCGCTGGCCAGCATCAGGCGAGCACTGTATTGCTCGGCCTCGACGGCTTTTCCCTGTGCCAGTACGGCACGCAATTCGGCCGCGTGACGACCCCAGAAATCAAGGTCATACGAAACACTCAGCGCCAGTTGATTGTCCGAGCGCAAAGCGCCCGCCAAAGGTGGAGGGATGATGCCGTTTTCAGTGTAGCGCTGGTAGGTGCTGATGAAACTGCCACCCACAGTCGGGCCAGCAGCGGCACGCGTGGCGTCTGCCAATGCCTGCGCGGCAGCGATGCGCGCTGCGCTAATTTGCAAGGTTGGATTGGCAGCAAGCGCCTCGTCGACTAGGGACTGCAAGGCAGGGCCGCCAATACTGGTCGGCCAGTCTATTGCCGGCCATTGCCCGCCCTGCGCCGGTAGCGCGATGGCGCTGGACAACTCGGCCGGCGAACGGATGTGTGCAGTACTGCGAATATCGCCTGAACTAACGCAGGCCGACAGCCCTGCGGCTAGCAGTGCTGAGCTGAGCAACGTCTTGGCAAAGCGTATCAGGGTGTCGAAAGCACGGGGAAAAATAGGCATCATGGCAATTTTATTGGTTGATCAGGCAAATTGTTTTTCAGAGCTTTTATTGCCAAAATTACTATCTGGACGATTATGCCGCTTCGCCGTTGAGCAAAACGCGACGCAATAACGAACGCAGAAACCCCATTTCTTCATCACTTAATCCGGCGAAATTGCGTGCACGCGCAGCCAGATAAATAGCAGGAAGCTGCTCCGCCAAAGCGCTGCCCTCGGCCGTGAGTTGCAGCATCAAGGTGCGACGATCGGCACCGCTGGGCAGGCGGATGACCAGCGAGCGTTTGACCAGTCGATCAACCATCCGCGTCATTGCGGCCGCATCAATGTACAACTCGCGGGCCAATTGCGACGCGGTATCAAAGTGCCCGGACATCAACATCAGCAAAATGCCGCCCTGTGCATGCGTAATGCCATGGGAAGTCAAGGCGTCGTCGAGGGACTTGGCAAGTTGCGCGCGCGTACGGCCGAGCAAATAGCCAATACTTTCTTCGACAACATAGGGAACCGGGGAGAAAGGAGTAGACACGTTAATTAAATGCAATTGTTTGACTAGGCAAGAATATACGCGCATTTCGCTAGTCACGTGAGCATTGCAGAGAACATGCAAATTGCGCGCTGCACTCAGTCGCAACGGGTGGTCGGTCGACGTCGACCAATGAACTGAACTCCGGGCGGAGCGACTTTTTTCAGATAACCAACTGCGCGCCACCTGCATGGGCATAGAGGCGGCGTCTCTTTAGAACCGCGATCCCCGCGGTCATCGAAACCGGCCGTCAAATTATTCAGATGACTTTGGTTAATGTGATTACACTACACCTTTAAATTTACCCATTAGTCACTCCATGCCCGCTACCGAAGTATGTACGACACGCGATGCAGCAAAGATTCTTGGCATCTCGGTGACCTCGGTCCAGCAACTGGTTGAAACCGGGGCGTTGACCGCATGGAAAACTACGGGTGGGCACAGACGTATCGCGCTCGACGCAGTCACTACCTACAAACGCTCCCGCGCCACTCTGAACGAAACTGCGAATAACAGCACAAATCAAACACAGGAAAATGGGGAAAAAACATCAATCCTAATCGTGCAGGATGAACAGCAAAAACGCGTGTTTTATGAAGAGCAGATTGCGTCATGGCACCTCAATGCCAGCACGGTATTTTGTAGCAATGGGTATCAAGCGCTGATCGAAATTTCCAGACACAAACCCGACATCCTGTTGGCCGACATTGACACGGATACAACTGCGGGTCGTGAATTGATCAATGCCCTCTTGACCTATCCCGACTTGACAGACATGCACATGGCTGTACTTTCAAACATGAAACAGGACCCACAGACCACATGTGAGGACTTGTCGGATGGCGTCGTTTTTTTCAGCAACCCAATTAATCTGGATGAATTACGCGGCTACCTGCGCGGGTGTTGCGCAGGCCAGGAACGCGTGAGGCGCACCGCAGGGAAGTAACAACGCATCACCGATCGATGCATTGCACGTTATCGCAGCGAGTTCAGTGAAGTAGGTCACTCCAGCCAACTTCACTGCGACTGGCCCATTCACGCCAGGCCAAGCTCGGCTTTTTTCCGTCTTGCCCAAGCGGCAATGAGACGGTCCGCGACAATCCCCAAAAATGCAATACACAGGCCTGCCACTAGCGCCCTACCTGTTTCATTACCTGAGCGTGCCGCATTGATTTCCGCTCCCAAATCTTGCGTTCCAATCAGGGAGGTAATCGCGACCATGAACAGGGCCATGAATATAACTTGATTGATGCCCAACATAATCTCCGGCAGGGCAATCGGCAGTTCTACTTTTACCAGTCGTTGCCAACGCGTCGTACCAAGCTGCGTCACCGCTTCTAGCAGCCGCGGCGAGACATTGCGCAAGCCAAGTATTGTGTAGCGAATCATCGGCACTACCGCAAACAGCAACACGGCAATGATGGCGGACAGGTCGCTCACCCTGAACAACATCACTACCGGAATCAGATAAATAAAAGAGGGAAAAGTCTGGAAAAAATCACACAGTCCGACAGCGATGTTTGACAGACGCTGATTGCCCGCCGCGACAACACCAAGCAAAAATCCGAACACGATACACACCACCGCTGCCGTTCCGATCATGTATACCGTGGTCATCGTCTGCGTCCATAGACCCATTGCGACGGGGAAAAAGATAAGCAAACCGGTTCCCATTGACAAACGCCAACCACCCAACCGATAGCCAATCAAAGCGACTAACGCCACAAAAGTTACCCAAGGCGTCGCACGGAAAAAATCACGAATCGGAATTAATACATTGACCAGCATAAAGTCACGAAACGCTTGCACTGAATCGTACCAATGGATGGTAATCCATTCGATCTGGGCATCCCACCATGGCGCTGTTGAAATGGTTTGCGCATCGGGCAATACCTCAAGTGCTGGTATGAAATACGCCAGACCAAGACTCAGCAGCACGAACACGACTGCCACTAGCAAGTATGGGTGACGGCGCCACACAGCCTGTGCCGGCTGGCTATTGGCCGGCGGTTTCAATGCATAAGCCCGGCTAAGGCGGTCCAGCGCGACGGCGATCACGACGATTGCAAGGCCTTGCTCGAGCGCTTGTCCCAACCGTAACGATTGCAATGAAGTGAGCAATTCGCTACCCAGGCCTGATGCACCTATGAGCGAGGCCAGCACGATCATGGCGAGCGTTTGCATGATTCCCTGATTCAAGCCGACTAACAAGGTTGCACGCGCCGCTGGCATCTTTACTTTCCACAACAGCTGCAACGGCGTGCAGCCCATCATCAGACCAGCTTCGATCAATTCTTGGCTGATGCTTTTCAAACCAAGCGCAACGCAACGCGCCACGGGCGGCACCGCAAATACCGCCGTCGCCACCATCGCCGGCGCATTTCCGACGCCAAATAACACCACGATCGGCACCATGTAGGCGAACGGCGGCATGCTTTGCAGCATGTCAAATAGCGGCGTGACTAACACTTCTATCTTGCGAAACCGCGACATAAGAATGCCAAACAGCAAACCGGCCAAAAATACCAGCGGTACTGTCACGATCACCAGTGCAAAGGTCTGCATCGACGCTTCCCATACACCAAATATGGCGAGATACAGGAAAGCCAAGCCACCAGTGGCGGCGGCACGCCAGCCGCCTACCCAATGTCCCAGAATAGCGGCCAATCCAACCACCGTCACCCAAGGCAAGGCCGGAATCTGATCGTTAAAGCCGGAAAAAAATAGGGATTCAGAAAACGATAATGGGTAGCTCAGTAGCGACGAAAAGCCACGGGTCACCTCTCTGGCAGAAAACTCGATGGCCGTATCGACGAAAAACCTCAGGTCATAGACCAGCCACTCGAAAAATTGACTGATCCAGTCACCCAGCGGCACCACCCAGGACGATGGATAAGTCAATGCCCAATCGTGCGTATGACTAGCCCAGCGCCCCGCCAAAACGACCAACAGCGCCAGCAGCACAAACCCAGCGGTACCGCGGTGCGCAAAAAACCGGCTCATTGCACCAATCCGTGGCGCGGTACTCGCACTCAAAACAGAATCCGTGCAATTTGTTCCTTGTCGACATAGCCGACGACAAGATCCGTGTCATCAGTGACAGGCAATGGCTGCGGCGCATTGATGACGCGTGCTGCGATATCCTGCAACAAATCCGTACTCCTGATCGCTCCCTGAACATGCGTACCGTCATCGGACGGGGTCATGATTTTTCGCGCTGTCACCAACCGGGCCTTGGGGGCATGCCGAACAAACTGTTCGACGTAGTCGTTGGCCGGCGCCGTGACCAGTTCTTCTGCAGTGCCGATCTGTGAAACGCGACCATCTTTCATGATCGCAATCCGATTGCCCAGACGAATTGCTTCATCAAAGTCATGGGAGACAAAGACAATCGATTTATTCAGTTTTTCTTGAAGACGCAAGAATTCGTCCTGCATCTCGCGCCGGATCAACGGATCGAGCGCCGAGAACGGTTCGTCCAGGAACCAGACTTCCGGCTCATCAACCAGACTGCGTGCAATTCCGACGCGCTGTTGTTGGCCACCCGACAGTTGTCGTGGGAAGTCATCTTCCCTTCCGCTTAAGCCGACGGTCTCGATCAATGCGCGCGCCGTGTTCAAACGTAATTCTTTGCTGATGCCCTGCAACTCCAACGGGAAGGCAATGTTTTCCAATACGGTTCGATGTGGCAACAAACCGAAGTGCTGGAATACCATTCCCATTTTGTGACGTCGGATATCTGTCAATTGCCGAGAAGAGACGGTCAACAGATCAACGCCATCAAAAATCACTTGTCCGGCGGTAGGTTTGATTAACCGGGTCAAGCAACGGATCAAGGTCGACTTGCCCGATCCGCTCAAGCCCATGACGACCAGAATCTCTCCCTCAAGGATGTCCAGGCTGACGTCGCGCACGGCGGCGGTCAGACCCGCCTTCGCAAGGGCCTCATCAGTCGGCGCATAGTTATGCGAAGCAAGAAATCCAGCATTTTTTTTACCGAATAACAACCACAGATTTTTACAAGACACCTTCACCGCACGGTTCATCAATAGGTCCTTTTATCCAAAGTGGAATGTATATCGGGTCATGTGAGCCGTCTGGCAGACATTGCCAGACGGATATTGAAAGAGGGGTATTACGAAAAAAATACGCGCCAGAACAAAGAGCGCGTCGAACCTAAACGAACCAGTTGGACGACTTTAGCGGGCGCGCTGCCGCATTTTCCAATGCGCCTGTCGCGCCTCGCAAAGCCGTCCAAATAGCTCGTTTAACTAGCGATTCCTCAAGCAGCGCAAGCAGGCGTCCACTGTGCAACTTCTTTTGGATGCTTTTTGATCCAGGCAGTGGCTGCATCGTCGTGGCTCAAACCATCGACATCCACCATGGCCGCGGCTTGATCAACCATCGGACCGGTAAAGTTGATATTTTTGATCAGTTGAAAACCACAAGACCATTTCGCTTCGAAGCCTGACCAGACGCCTTTTTTCAGATAGCCGCCAACTGGATTACCGCAGTCGTACGTTTTATCCGGATTGACGCCCCAGCTTGCATCGGTCGTGCACTCTGGAGAGTTCTTTGGAAACTCCACGAATTTTCCTGGATAAGCAGCGCCCACCCAATTAGGCGAAAAATTAAACAGGATGATTGGCTCTTTACGTGCGGCAGCTGATTTCAATTCCCCAAACAGGGCCGCGGCGGAACCGGCGTTGACTACGGTGAAGTTCAAATCGAGGGCTTCAATGCGCTCTTTATCGTGCTTGATCCAGTCAACCGGACCGGCAAGATATCGCCCCTTCGGTGCAGTTTCAACAACCGAAAATTTTGCCGCACAGGCGTTGAGTGCTTTCCAGTCAGGCAAGCCAGGACATATTTCTTCAACATAATCCGGGTACCACCAGTCTTCCCGCGTCGTTGCGGTATGGCTGCCTAAATCAACCATACGACCGGCCTTGATCTCCTTGTCAAAGCTTTTGGCCATGGTGCCTTCCCATATTTCCATTTGGAGATGCAAGTCGCCCAGACCCATTGCCGGAAACTGCCCTTGGCTGTCCGATGGAACGATTCTGGTTTTGTAGCCGGTTTTCTCCAGCAGTTGTTGCGCAACGCGAGCCAGCACTTTCTGGCTGGACCAGTTGTTGTCGATGATCTTGATGGGATCGCTCGATTCAGGGACCGCAGCCCGAGCAGGCAGCGAAAGGACGGAGGAAAAAACTAGTACGCCAAGGACGAGTTTATTGAAGATATTCAATGATTTTTCTCTCTTTCTAAGATGGGGCATGCCTGTCGCAAGCGCATGCCAGATGGTACGGAAACGGCAAAGTCGAGCTGAACATGCAGAGCTTTGCCGGTCGCGAAAAATGTATAAGAGGATGCTGGCGGAAGTATCAGCACTTTGGGAAACTGCTGATGACTCCACATGCAAAAGAGGACTTAAGCGCTAGGCCAAGTCCTCAATTGCAACTATAGTCTGGTGGGCGGTGCGGGTTTCGAACCTGCGACCCCTGCCGTGTGAAGGCAGTGCTCTACCCCTGAGCTAACCGCCCGATGCGGACCAGATTATTGCATGAATACGACACAAAAACCAAATCTGCCGGCAATCAATCAATTTTCAGCCATGCGCCAAATCGACGTTCCCCGTATTTCCTTGTCGAGCGCAGTCAATGCCAACTCGTGTTCGAGCAGCTCATCGGCACTCGCTGACAACACAAGAATGTCAGCCAACGGCACCAGTTCCAGATGCGCGCCTTGCTGACCGACTTGCTCGTCATCCTCCATATCCATGCTGAGACTATTCTGTCCGCGTGTCATGGCCAAATAGACTTCCGCTAGTAATTCGGCATCCAGTAAAGCGCCATGCAAAGTCCGGCGTGCATTCGACACGCCGTATCTGTCGCACAGTGAATCGAGCGAATTACGTTTTCCAGGGTGCAATTCCTTGGCCTGCACCAGCGTGTCGATGACACCGTTCACCTGCGTATTAAAGAGCGGTATGTCAAGGCGCTTGAATTCTGCATCAAGAAAACCGACGTCAAACGGCGCGTTGTGAATAATGACCTCGGCCCCGCCAATGTAGTCCCGCAGTTCGGCAACAATTGCCGAAAACTTGGGCTTGTCGCGCAGGAATTCGGTAGTCAATCCATGTACCGCCAGTGCACCCTCTTCGGAATCGCGCTCTGGATTGAGATAGCAATGAAAGTTCTTACCGGTCAACCGACGATTGATCAGTTCGACACAGCCGATTTCTATGATGCGGTCGCCCGAACGAGGATTGAGTCCCGTAGTTTCGGTATCGAGAACAATTTGGCGCATGAGTAGGTTGTCCTGTGGATTTAAACAAATGTTGCGGCATATCTAGGGCGATTTAGCGAATGGAATCGACGCCACGATTGGCGAGACCGTCGGCGCGCTCGTTGCCGACGTGACCAGAATGGCCGCGTACCCAGCGCCACTGAATCTGGTGCATTTGTTGCGCCAGATCGAGGGCCTGCCACAGGTCGACATTCTTGACAGGTTCACGCGCAGCGGTTTTCCAACCGCGTTTTTTCCAGCCGTGAATCCACTCGCTAATGCCCTTTTGTACGTATTGGCTGTCGGTATGCACGATCACGTCACAAGGACGCCGCAGCGCCGTTAACGCCTCGATGACCGCCTTCAATTCCATCCTGTTATTGGTCGTGTCGCGCTCGCCACCAAACAGTTCTTTTTCATTGGTGCCGGCAACCAGCCAGGCTCCCCAGCCACCGCGCCCGGGATTTCCTTTGCAGGCACCATCCGTGTAAATCTCAACTTTTTCCATGATCGCTTTTCTTGTGTATTTTATTCGTGGCAGGCACGGCGCGAGCCGATCTGGCGGTCGGTCGCCGCCATACGGGGCCGATCAGTCGCATACCCTTGACCCGTTTGATCGCGTGCACGACATACACCGCGCCCAAATAGGGCCACCAGCGCTGGCCGACTTTTTCCATGAAAGAAAAACGCTCCAGCCATTTTTCGGAGCGACATGGTGGCGCATAGCAACCAAAATGGCCGTGCCCGACCTCCATATTGAGTAGCTCGAGCCAGTCTTTCAGGCGCGGCATACTGATGAACTCACCGTCACGCGGCAGAAAAAACGAGCCGCCGAGTCGTCCGACCATCTGCCGCGCGCCCCACATGCTGGCCGAATTGAAACCGCAAATGATCAGCTGGCCTTCCGGTCGCAACACCCGCTCGACTTCACGCAAGACTTGATGAGGCTCCTGCGAAAATTCAAGTACATGGGGCAACACGATGAGATCAAGGCTTTGTGATGCAAATGGCAATTCGGCCAAATCATGAGCGATCGCCACGGAGGGCCTGAAACACGATGCAGGATCAACATGGGTATCGGCCAACCATCTGTTAGGCATCCGATTGGCGCTAAGGGCATTAATTTGCGGCATCCCGATCTGCATCGCATTGAAGCCGAAAATATCGGACGTCAGCGCATCCAGACAGCGCTGCTCCCAGGCCAGTACATAGGCCCCTGCTGCGCTATCGAGCCAGGGGCCGAGCGCTATAATGATTTTTTCTGAAGGGTGATGATCCATGGCAACGTTACAAGTTTTGACGATTCCCGCGTTTGATGACAATTATTTGTGGCTGATCCATGATGGCACCCATGCTGCGGTCGTTGACCCCGGTGATGCTCGGCCAATTTTGGCTGCACTGGCACTCCACCAGTTGTCGCTCACCGCTATTCTACTGACTCACCACCATGCTGACCATGTTGGCGGTGTACCCGAACTGCTAAAGCATGCCAACGTACCCGTCTATGGCCCCCGTCACGATGGCATTCCGACCGTAACCCACCCATTGGACGAGGGCGACATCGCCGTCTTGCCGGAACTGCAGTGGCAGCTCGGCGTGCTGGAGGTGCCGGGCCATACGAGCGGCCATATCGCGTATTACGCAGCAGCCGAAGAATGGCTGTTTTGCGGCGACACGTTATTTGCTGGCGGCTGTGGACGCCTATTTGAAGGGACTCCCGAACAAATGGATGCGTCGCTGCAAAAGCTCGCCGCCCTGCCCGGCCAGACCAGCGTCTTTTGCGCTCACGAATACACCATCGCTAATTTACGGTTCGCCCAAGCAGTTGAACCAGGCAACATCGCCCTGCAAGAGCGCATTGTGCGCGAGCAAGACAAACGCGCTCGTCACATACCGACCGTGCCGTCGACCATTGCACTGGAATGCGAGACCAACCCCTTCCTCAGATGGCGTGGTGCCGAAATCAGGCACAGCTTGCAACATGCCGGCAAGCTTGGTGACGACACTGGCGTTGCCGGGTTCGCTGCGCTGCGTGCCTGGAAGAACAGTTACCGCTGATCTGGCCGAAGTGAATTGCACACACTCACACCGACGGCACCTTGCCGTCTTGACTAGCACCCGCCGGGCTCCGTTGCGCTCGTGCGAGGTGCGTTCAGAGGCCCGCTATTCTGTAATTATTCTTGACGGCCCAAATGACCGTTACGTACACTCATTCCTCGAGTTACTGATTCAGCTGCATTGAGTCCAGCAAAAATAAGGAAAGACCCATGCAGCAAAAATTACTCAGCACCCTCACCTTCAGCGTATTTCTGCTTCTGGCCGCACCCCACGCGAGCCATGCCAACGATCTGAGCATCTCTCCTTCGAGCTCCGATTCCACCTATGATCCGACTGATCCTGTCACGCAGGTACTTGCGATGGAAGAGCTGGATGTATGGGGTCGTATCCGTAACGGATTCGGCATCCCCGATCTGGAAAACCCGCTAGTAGAGAGTCAGACCAACTGGTATAGCACCCGCCCCGAATACATTCAGCGTACGACTCTGCGGGCGTCACGTTATCTGTTCCACGTCTTGCAGGAACTCGAAAAACGCGACATGCCAACCGAACTCGCCTTGCTGCCTTTTATTGAGTCCGCCTTCAACCCGGAAGCCTACTCATCGGCCAAGGCATCCGGCATGTGGCAGTTCATTCCGTCAACCGGACTCGATTTCAATCTCAAACAAAATATGTTCAAGGATGAGCGCCGCGATGTGCTCGCCTCGACCGATGCCGCCCTGACCTATTTGCAAAAGTTGCACGGCATGTTTGGTGACTGGCAACTAGCTCTGGCAGCCTACAACTGGGGCGAAGGATCCGTGCAGCGCGCCATCAAAAAAAATCAGGCTGCCGGCTTGCCGATCGACTTCAACAGCCTGTCGGCACTGATGCCGGCCGAGACCCGCAATTACGTCCCCAAGCTTCAGGCAGTCAAAAACATCATTGCCACACCCGAGGCATTTGGTATCACCCTGCCAAAGGCGGATAACCAGCCCTATTTCGTCACTATTGGCAAGACGCGCGATATCGACCTCAAAGTCGCTGCACAGTTGGCTGAATTAACCCTCGAAGAATTCAAAGCGCTCAATCCGCAGTTCAACCGCCCGGTCATCACCGGCAGCGCCAGTACCAAGATACTGCTGCCGCAGCAAAATGCAGAGCGGTTCAAGACCAATCTGGCGCAGTGGAACCGCCCGCTTTCTTCATGGATGGCCCACACGGTCACCAAGCGCGAACGTATCGAGGCTATTGCAGCGCTATTCAACACCGAGCCGCAACTGCTGCGCGATGTGAATCATATTCCGCCCAATATGCGCCTGAAGGCAGGCTCGACGATTCTGGTTCCCAAAACTGCCAAGGCAGCCGAAACCGATATCACCGCCGAAGTCGCCGATAACGCGGTGATGGCGATGGAGCCGGATGTTCCAGATTTCCGCCGTATCGCCGTACGCGTCGGCAAGCGTGACAATTTGGCTTCGATCGCACACCGCTACAAAGTCACCGTGGCGCAAGTCAAGGATTGGAACGATTTGCAACGCGACAACCTGCGCAACGGCCAGACGCTGCAGGTCCATGTTCCGTTCCGCACCAGCGTCACGTCAGGGCGAACCACGACGCGCGCCGCAACAAACGGTCACCGCACAAAGCTCGTCAAGTCAGACAAAAAAAAGCACAACGGGCCGATGCTGTTATCAGCGCGCTGAGCGTGCCGGCCAGGGTGCGGGCTTGCCCCGAGCGCAGCAAGCCCCTACAATCTCGCACGATCTGACCGCGAAGGCGGCGCCCCGTCTCATTATCCCGATCAACAACCGCACTCGCGCTTGCCTTCCTCGCCGAACGCAAGCGCTTGTACATTGATCCCAACAGGAGTTCCGCATGGCTTTTTTGCAAGGCAAAAAAATCCTCATCACCGGTCTGCTATCGAACCGTTCGATCGCTTACGGCATCGCCACCGCCTGCAAACGTGAAGGCGCCGAATTGGCGTTCACTTATGTCGGCGAACGATTCAAGGAACGCACGGTCGAGTTTGCCCGCGAGTTCGACAGCGAGCTGATTTTTGATTGCGACGTGGGCAGCGATGAGCAAATTACGGCATTGTTTACTGACCTCGCAAAATCATGGGATCAACTAGACGGTCTGGTCCATGCCATCGGCTTCGCACCACGCGAAGCCATCGCCGGTGATTTCCTGGATGGGCTGTCACGTGAAGGCTTCAAAATTGCGCATGATATTTCTGCCTACAGCTTCCCGGCGATGGCCAAAGCGGCCTTGCCAATGCTGCGCCCGAACGCCGCTTTGCTGACCCTGACTTATCTTGGCTCGATCCGATCGCTACCGAACTACAACACGATGGGTCTTGCCAAAGCATCGCTTGAAGCCAGCGTGCGCTACATGGCGGAGTCACTGGGACCAAAGGGCGTACGCGTGAATGGTATTTCAGCTGGCCCCATCAAAACATTAGCCGCCAGTGGCATCAAGGATTTCAGCAAGATACTTAATTTCGTCAAGACCCATTCACCACTGCGACGCAACGTCACGCAAGACGACGTTGGTAATGCTGCCGCGTTCTTGCTCTCAGATCTGGCGGCAGGTATCACCGGCGAAATTACGTATGTCGATGGCGGCTTTTCGCATGTCGTCGGCGGAATTGCTGAATAAGCGAGCGCATTGAGAGGCACGCGGTCAGACTCGTCAAGCGAGGCCGACCGTGTCAATAGAAACCTGCCCGAGAAATTCGCCGCACTGCAATAAAAAATTAGACAGGCGCCCTCTTTCCCCTGTACACTTCGCCTCGTTCATTGCATGTCGCAATATTCACCGTAGCACCGCAAACCCTTCGCATTATCGATAAGCCCCCCGCCTCTTGGTGTTGATATTCAAACACCGTCCCGGCGCAAAGCTTTATGTGCCGAAATCTCTCTGAGTTTACTAGCTGTTGGTACTTAGCTGTTTCGTTGGTTGGCGTTGCATTTTTTTGCGCTATCGCACGCACTTTACCGAGTGCCGCGCAGCGCTGAGTTCACGAAAGATAAAAAATGACTTTTGAAGCCCTGGGCCTCCACACGTCCGTAATTAAAGCACTAACCGAATCCGGCTATATCAAGCCAACAAGCGTACAAGAACAAGCCATCCCTGCCGCCATCGAAGGCCGTGACCTGCTGGTTTCCTCGCAGACCGGCTCCGGCAAAACCGCAGCATTCATGCTGCCTGCACTGCATAAATTCGCAACCGCTGCTGAGCTGCAATTAGCCGACAGCAGCAAAACACCAAATCAAGAAAAACAATCCGCACTGGCCCGTGGCGAGCGTCCGCGTTTCAAGGCTGCCCAGCCTAAAATGCTGGTCCTGACACCGACCCGCGAACTCGCTTTGCAAGTCACCACTGCCACCGACAAGTACGGTTCACAGATGCGCCGTATCAAGGCTGTCTCGATTTTGGGTGGTATGCCTTACCCGAAGCAAATGCAACTGCTGGCCAAAAATCCAGAAATCCTGGTTGCCACACCTGGTCGCCTGATCGATCACATGGAATCGGGCAAGATCGATTTCTCGCAACTGGAAATCCTGGTCCTCGATGAAGCCGACCGCATGCTGGATATGGGTTTCATTGACGATATCGAAAAAATTGTCGCTGCTACACCAGAGTCCCGCCAGACCATGCTGTTCTCGGCAACGCTTGACGGCGTCGTCGGCAACATGGCCAAGCGCATCACCAAAAATCCAATGATCATCCAGATCGCCGGATCAGCTACCAAGCATGAAAACATCAGCCAGCGCGTTCACTTTGTCGACGACCTGTCGCACAAGAATCGCCTGCTCGATCATCTGCTGCGTGACGAGACAATGGATCAGGCTGTTGTGTTCACCGCCACCAAGCGTGACGCTGACACCATCGCTGACCGTTTGAACATCGCCGGGTTCGCTGCTGCTGCCCTGCATGGCGACATGCACCAAGGTGCACGTAACCGCACTCTCGACGGCATGCGTCGTGGCCAGGTTCGCGTTCTGGTTGCTACCGACGTCGCTGCCCGCGGCATCGATGTCCCGGCAATCACCCACGTATTTAACTACGATCTGCCGAAATTCCCGGAAGACTACGTCCACCGCATCGGTCGTACAGGTCGCGCCGGTCGCAACGGTGTCGCCGTGTCGCTGGTTAATCACGCAGAAGGCATCAATGTCAAACGCATTGAGCGCTTCACCAAGCAATTGATTCCAGTGGAAGTCATTGAGGGTTTCGAGCCGAAGAAAACAGCCTCTGCGCCACGCGGCGGTCAGAAACCAGGCGGCTGGAAACCAGGCGATAACCGCAGCGCGGCCAAGCCAGGCCAGCGTACTTTCAGCAAGCCATCGGCACCACGTAAAGAAGGCAGCAGCTTCAGCAAAGGTCCCCGCACCGGTGATGCCGGCGGCGCAGCCCGTCGCTCCTACGGCGACCGTTAATCGGTCACTGCACGTGTTTCCGGAGTAATCCGGGAGAATAAAAAAACCCGCAACGGCCTGGCCGTCGCGGGTTTTTTATTGCCTGTCAAAGTGCGCAGGTACGAAATCCGATGAACATGTCACTGCGTTGCGGCAAATAGAAATTCCGGTACTGCACGCAACGCATGCGCGCTGGCGTCGCAAACGACGCACCGCGAACCGATTGATGCGAATCAAACCAGGGCGCTGAATATTCGCGGTATCCATCGACTGCAAATTCTGGATAAGGAGCAAACGGTGAGCAAGTCCATTCCCACAAGTCGCCCCAGTGGAAACCGGGTTGCCCTGAACCGGCAGCACCCTCCCACTCCGCTTCGGTTGGCAGCCTGCGACCAGCCCAGACGCAGTAGGCTTGCGCCTCGAACAGGCTGACATGGCGCACCGGTTCGTTCATCGGCAGCATCAGCATTTCACCGAAACGGCGGCAGCGCCACTGCCGTCCATCCCGCACCCAATCCAAAGGTGCTGAACGCTCTTGCTGCATCAGCCACTCCTTGCCACCAGCCGTCCAGTACTGCTCTTTTTGATAACCGCCATCGGCGATGAATTCACTGAATTGTGCGTAACTGATTAGCGCCCCATCGATGTTGTAGGCATCAAGCTGATGTGCATGCTGCCATTTTTCGTTATCAAATACGAAGCCATGGCCAGCACGGCTACCCAGCGGTACCATCCCTCCTGGAAAGCGAATATCGCGCTGCATTCCACCAGGAGTCTGCGGCAGCGCTAATGCAGTGGACAAACGGATGCCCAATGCATTGAGCGTTGCCAGCAAGGCTTCGCCATGCATGTCTTCGTGGGCCAATATCAAACGGTACGGATAGAGCGAAGCGTCATCGGAATCGGTGCGCGATAGTTTGTCGATACTGCGATCAAGCACTTCATGGCAATAGGTTTTGAGCGCGCCGGAGCTCGGCAATCCAAGGGTCCAGCGTGCGCGATGCGGCACCGTATTCGAATCGAACCAGTCATCGCCCTTGGTCAGCAACGAGGTACGCAGCGCCGAGTCAGGTGCACTGGTTTGCGCGTCCCGCAACACATACCATTCTGCGAACCACGCCAAATGACCGAGCTCCCACAGAGGCGGATTCAGGATGGCCAGTCTGGGTACATTAGCGGGGTCGTCCAGTCCTACTGCCTGAAAGCAATCGAACAAGGCCAGCGTATAATTTCGCGTCTGGAGGAGCGCATCGGCTAGGTCGCCTGATGCAAGCTGGCGGAAAGACGCAACTGCAGCATTCATGGATTATTATCAACTTCAAAAAAATCAGGTTCACAGGAAAGGTGTCTTGGCTAAACCACTTGTACTCATTATCAGTCCCGCGCTGGCAAAAGCCAATAACGGCAACTGGCAAACTGCCGCGCGCTGGTCGCGCTTTCTACGCGAGGGCCATACCGTCATTTGCGCCGCCAGCGACACCGAACTGGATGCCACGTTAAGACCTGATGTACTGATCGCGTTGCATGCGCGCCGTTCGGCGGACGTTTTGCGCGAATTCGAACATCGCTGTCCTTCCATCTTGGTACTCACCGGTACCGATCTCTACCGCGACATCCAAACTGATTCAGTCGCACAGCATTCGCTATCGATCGCCACCTGCCTGGTCGTACTGCAAGCGGCAGGAGTCGACGAATTACCCACAGCACTGCACAAAAAAACGCACATCATTCACCAATCGGCGCGAACACTCAAAGCAATCAACGGCCATCGCGCTCCGCTCAATGTCATCATGATAGGCCACCTGCGGGCTGAAAAAGATCCGGCCACGTTCTTGCGCGCCTGTTGGCTATTGGAACACGAAGAGATTGACTTCACACACGTTGGCGGCGCGCTCGACGCACCACTGGAAGAGCTGGCCAGATCGACTGCCGATCGGCACCGCCGCTACCGCTGGATTGGTAACCAACCACACGCCGCCACGCGCCAGCGCCTGAAACACAGCAACCTGATGGTGATCAGTTCGCTCATGGAAGGCGGAGCCAACGTCGTCATCGAAGCTGTCACCAGTGGCGTGGCAGTCGTTGCCAGCGACATTTCAGGCAATCGCGGCTTGCTCGGCAACGACTATGCTGGCTATTTCCCGGTCGGTGATGCACCCGCACTAGCAGCGCTGATCCTGCGTTGCGCCAACGAGCCTCTTTTTCTCGCCCACTTGCAAGCGCAATGCGATCTACGACGTCCGCTGTTTGCACCCGAGCGCGAATGCGCAGCGGTGCGGCAGTTGGTGGATAATTGCGTACACACTCATGGTCAGGCACCACGCTGACCACCACTCCTGCTCTCCAAGGATTTCCATGAACACTCCCATCGATGCGCTAAGTAACACCCCCGTCAAGCTCACCTCTTTTTCCCATGGTGGCGGTTGCGGCTGCAAGATCGCACCTGGAGTACTGGCACAAATCCTGAAAAATTCGACCGGATTCCCGGTGCCAAAAGAATTATTGGTTGGTATCGAAACCGCTGACGATGCCGCTGTCTACCAGCTCAATGACGAGCAAGCGCTCATTGCCACGACAGACTTTTTCATGCCTATCGTCGATGATCCTTTCGACTTCGGCCGCATCGCTGCCACCAATGCCATTTCGGACGTCTATGCGATGGGTGGCACACCGATCATGGCGCTGGCGTTAGTCGGCATGCCAATCAATAAATTGCCGGTAGAAGTGATCGGCCAGATCATCAAGGGTGGCGAAACAATCTGTGCCGAGGCCGGCATCCCGATTGCAGGTGGACATACGATCGACTCGGTCGAACCCATCTACGGCCTGGTCGTACTAGGCCTGATCCATCCATCCAAAGTCAAACGCAACGCGGATGCAAAAGTCGGTGACCAGCTGATTCTCGGCAAGCCAATTGGCGTCGGGATTCTGTCGGCGGCGCTGAAAAAAGAAGTCCTTGATGCCGATGGCTACAAGGCGATGATTGACAACGCAACCAAACTCAACAAACCGGGAAAGGCGTTGTCTGAATTACCGGGCGTCCATGCACTGACTGATGTCACCGGTTTCGGTCTGCTCGGCCACACGCTGGAACTGGCACGCGGCGCCAAGCTGACGGCACAACTGCGCATGACAGACGTACCTCTGCTACCGAACGTACAGGCACTGGCTGAAGCGGGCTGTGTCACCGGGGCATCCGGACGCAACTGGGATGGTTACGGCATGGACGTGGTACTTGATGCTTCCATCACGATGACGCAACAAATGCTGCTGACCGATCCGCAAACATCAGGGGGCTTGCTGGTGTCCTGTGATGCGGACAGTGTCGAAGCCGTTCTGGAGATTTTCCGCCAGGGCGGTTTTGAACACGCCGCCGTCATTGGTGAAATGATCAGCGGCGCAGGCAGCGTGAGCGTCATACAGTAACTTTTCGGCGCCCCGCGCCGGTGCATCAAGTGCACTGACGTGGGGCCAGTCAGCTATTCTTCCTTGGCACCATCGATACCGAGTTCCTGTATCTTGCGCGTGATTGTATTGCGCCCAATTCCAAGACGAATTGCTGCATCATTCTTGCGGCCGTGCGTATGCTTGAGCGCCGTCTTAATCAGCGCAGATTCGAACAGTCTGCCCAACGTATCCATCACTTCGGGCTGACCGGCAGCCAACATTTTGGCGGCTTCTGCTTCCAGCAAACCGATCCAGTTTTCACGCTCGGCCGCTACAACAATCGGCGCGCCCGTTGCGCTCGCCATAGCCCCGTTTGCAGACAATTCCGATGACGGCACCATCGCCAGATTAGCCTGCGGGTTCGCAATCGCAGCAAAACTACCACCATCAATCAGGTCGCGCGGCAAGTCCTTGACCTCAACACTTTGTCCCGGCGCCATCACCGTAATCCAATTGCAGAGGTTTTCAAGCTGGCGCACGTTGCCTGGCAAGTCGAGTCCCACCAGGAACTGCATTGCCCCCTCCGTCATCCGCTTGGGATCACCACCGAGTTGCTTGGCGCTCTGCGTCAGGAAATAACGGGTCAGGATGGGGATATCCTCACGCCGTTCTCGCAGGCTCGGTAGACGCAGCCGGATCACATTGAGGCGGTGATACAGATCCTCGCGAAACAAGCCTTCGCGGACACGCTGCTCGAGGTTTTGATGTGTCGCTGCAATCACGCGGACATTCGCTTTCATCGGCTGATGACCACCAACGCGATAGAAGTGGCCATCTGACAGCACCCGCAACAAACGCGTCTGCAAGTCAAATGGCATGTCGCCGATTTCATCGAGAAACAATGTGCCGTTTTCGGCTTGTTCGAAACGCCCACGCCGACTGGCCTGGGCGCCAGTGAACGCACCGCGTTCGTGACCGAATAATTCGGATTCGAGCAAGTCCTTGGGAATTGCCGCCGTGTTGAGGGCAATAAATGGTTGTGAAGCACGCGGGCTGTGCTTGTGCAATGCCCGCGCGACCAACTCCTTGCCGGTACCGGATTCTCCCGTAATCAACACCGTCACATTCGATTGCGATAACCTTC
>JBLHLW010000016.1:0-71692 GCA_047621345.1 Minisyncoccia bacterium
AAATGCAGTCCCCTCAGTAAATACTCGTCGTTCCGTAGGGTGGGCACAGGGTCATCGTGCCCACGCGAATGCACCATCGATGCTGGAGTTGGCCGACATTGTTTGTTCGCGCGCGTGGGCACAAAAAGCTGTGCCCACCCTACATAATCGTCGTGCCGTAGGGTGGGCACGGGGTCATCGTGCCCACGCGAATGCACCATCGATGCTGGAGTTGGCCGACATTGTTTGTTCGCGTGCGTGGGCACAAAAAGCTGTGCCCACCCTACAAAATCGTCGTGCCCACGCGAATGCACCATCGATGCTGGAGTTGGCCGGCATTGTTTGTCCGCGCGCGTGGGCACAAAAGGCGGTGCCCACCCAACTTGCCACGCGTCATTTGACGCACGTCGTCAATTCATCGGCGTTGTGGTCTGCACCAGCCACAAGCCTGCCAGATCGGCAGCACCGTCGGTGCCCTTGACGGATTTGAAGGCCTTGGCTGCCAGGTCTTTTTTGCCCGCGCTGGCGTAAGCCACACCGAGATGCAGACGCGCATCGTCCAGACGTTTCAGGTTGCCCTTCTTGATGCCGCCCTCGATCAGCGCCAGACCCTTGTCGGCCTGTCCGGCAGCGACCAGCGCAAAGCCGACGTTGACCATATCCGTGCCATCCTTGCTGGCTAAGGCCGCCGCTTCGGCCGCCGCAAAACCGGCGGTTTCTGCAACGGCATTTCTGTTAGCCAGATCCAGCAAGCGCTTCTGGCGCGGCGCTTCGGCACCCAGGCCGAGGATGCCGGCTTTGAATCCCATGTCGGCGATTTTCTTGCCTTCGGCAGCGTAGCCAGCTTGCAGCGCCAGTTGTGACATCTCCATATAGTCACCCGCAGTCTTGAGCAGGCCACCTGCCAATCGCAAACGGAATACATCCAGCGCGAAGCGATCCGAAAAGCCTTTCTTGCTGGCCAGTCGGTTGACCAGTTCGGCCCAGTACTGCTTTTTCGGGTAGGCGCGCACCAGCTTTTCCATGGCCTGGACGTAGGCCGCACTATCGTTTTGCTTGAGCGCGGTACTGACCAGCAACTGGTAGGTTTCTTCGGCTGGCGTACGGCCGGCTTTTTCGTCGGCAGCAATGGTGGTCTGCAATTCTTTTTGCGCCTTGGCGAAATCGTTGTTCAGGAAGTAGGTTTGTGCCAGCAAGCCGCGCACTTGTGAATCGGTACCGCCTTCCTTGATGTAGCGCTGAATCCAGACCTGCGACTTCGCATAATCCTGAGCACGGTAATACAGGATCGCCAGCGCCTGCATCAGCTTGACGTTGTCGCCGGCGGGCATCTTGCCGGAATTGATCGCTGCTTCGTAGGACTTGGCCGCTGTGGCGTTGTCGCCCGCGCCTTGCGCCGCCGCACCGCGCATGCGGTCCAGCGTCAGTTGCTCTGCCGGATTTTTTGCGCCTATGCGATCCGCATCACGTACCTTGGCAAGAGCTTCTTTATAACGCTGCGCACGCATCATGTCCTGCGCTTGTTGCAGCGGTTTGCCGAGTTCGGCACGGATGGTTTCCTGCGCGTGCGTCAGTGGTGTGACGCCAATGGCGACAAGCAAAACGGCAAGGCGGGTGAGGCGAGTGAAGCGAAATCGGGACATGGTGAAACCTTTCTGACAGGCCAAGCAAAAACGGCAGAGGAAGACCCCTGCCGTGTAATCAACTAACGTGCTGCGTGTTATTGCAGGAACTGCTCATTGCCGACCATGCCGATCTTGGTCACGCCAAGTCGCTGTGCCGATGCCATGACCGCAGCAACCGATTTGTACGGCACCAGCTTGTTCGGACGCAGGTGCACTTCCGGCTGCGTTGGCGTATTGGCGACCGCCTGCAACTTCGCTTCCAGCGTGGCGCGATCCGGTATCACGACACCATCCCACAAGACCGTACCGTCAAAGTCGACATCAACAGTGACGACCACCGGCGGTGCCGTCTGTGGTGGCGGCGTGCCAGATGGCATGTTCAGATTGATCGCATGATTCTGGATCGGAATCGTGATGATCAGCATGATGATCAATACCAGCATGACGTCGATCAATGGCGTCATGTTCATTTCGATCATCGGCTCGTCTTCACCGCCGCTTGATCCCATATTCATTCCCATCGCTTACTCCTCGTTGGCGGGTTGTCGATTAGCTGCGCGGTGGCGGTTCGGTAATGAACCCCACCTTGACGATGCCGGCCCGTTGCGCTGTCAGGATCACCTTGCCGATGTACTCGTAGCGGGTGTTCTGGTCGCCACGAATATGCAGTTCCGGCTGTGGTTTCATGACGGCGACCACTTTCAGACGTGCCAGCAGGGCGGTCGTATCCGCCACCGGTTGCTCGTTCCAGAACATGTCGCCATCCTTGTTGACGGCCAGATTGATGTTCTCTGGCTTGGTCTGGTAAGGCATGTTGACTTCGGACGGCAGTTTGACTTGCACGGTATGCGTTACCACTGGAATCGTGATCAGAAAAATGATCAGCAGGACCAACATGACGTCGACCAGCGGCGTCGTGTTGATCGTGGCGATCACCTCGTCTTCATCACTATCCGAAGAGCCGAGATTCATCGCCATCGATTAGCCTTTTTTGTTTGCGGTCGACATCACACCCGACAGCAGGACCGAATGCAGGTCGGAGCTGAAGGTACGGACATTTTCCATTGCCGTCTTGTTGCGACGGACCAGGAAGTTATAACCCAGAACGGCTGGCACGGCGACACCCAGACCAATGGCTGTCATGATCAGCGCTTCACCAACCGGACCGGCCACCTTGTCGATCGAGG
Organism: Minisyncoccia bacterium; assembly: GCA_047621345.1. GTDB lineage: Bacteria > Pseudomonadota > Gammaproteobacteria > Burkholderiales > Burkholderiaceae_D > Actimicrobium. The sequence goes on from JBLHLW010000016.1 coordinate 2,792, forward strand.
CCTGACCAGCGATACCGATGGCGGTCAGGGCGTTGTAGATACCCCAGACGGTGCCGAACAGACCGACGAATGGCGCGGTCGAACCGACGGTGGCGAGCAAGGCCAAGCCATCTTGCAGACGGCTCTGGACTTTTTCAACGGCGCGCTGGATGGACATCGTGACCCAGGTATTGAGGTCGATGTGTTCCAGTAGTGCGCCTTCCTTGTGCTCGGTTGACTTGATCCCGGTTTCGGCAATGAAGCGGAACGGACTGCCTTCTTTCAGTGACAAGGTGCCGGCTTCGACCGTCTTGGCATCCCAGAATTTCTTGCCGGCTTCAGCCGCCTGGCCGCCCAGTTTGACCTGGTCGATCAGCTTGGTGATGATGACGTACCAGCTGCTCATCGACATCAGAACCAGAATAACGAGTGTGCCGCGGGCAACGATGTCGCCGCCTTTCCAGAGGGCGTCAAGGCCGTACGGATTCTCGACTTTTTCGGTCGTCGGCGCGATCGATGCGGTGGCTGTGCCAGCTGCAGGATCGGCCATCGGCGCGGCAGTCGGGGAGGCCGCTTCTGTGGTGGCCTGAGCCAGTATGATGATGGGCGCCGATTCAGCGGCAAGCGCCGTTTGCGGTGCCAGCAGGGCGGCGGCGGAAGAGACAGAAATCAATAGCGCTGCAGCAAAAGCAGACAGACGGGGTGATAAAAACATGCTTTCTCCAATTTTAATAAACGGGTACGTCGTTTTAATGTGATCCAACCAGACTGCAGCGATTGGCAGAGCTTTATCGGGCGTTACTAATTATCGAGCTTCCACACATATTCCACCGAAAACGTGGATTGCACTGCCTTGCCATCCTGTGTACCTGGATTGAACTTGCAGCGGCTCAAGCCAGAAACAGCCGCACGATCCAGATTGCGCGACCCGCTGGTTTTCTTGATTTTTGCATCAACGAGCTGGCCGGTTGGGCTCACCGTGAATTCGACCCGCGTCACACCAGTTTCCTCGGCGATCAGCGAAGCGCGCGGATAGTCAGGTTTGCAGCTGTTCAAATCGTTGATGCCTGCCACCACGACCGGCGGTGCTGCCGGGGCAGGCGTTGGCGCAGGAGGCGCTGCGACCGGCGCTCTTGGCACCGGCATCACCGGGTTGTCCGGCTTCACGGTCGAGACGGCGACAATCGCATTGACGGGCGGCGGCGTACTGACCTGAATCTCAGGCGGCGGAATGAACGGTGGAGGCGGTGCGACCATTTTAGGTGGCGGCGGTGGGGGCGGTAAATCTGGCGGGGGTGGTGGCGGCTTGATCTCTTCGATCAGCTTGGTTTCCACCGGCTGGGTGATGACTTCGACGGCCTTGCGGGCCAGCCCTGAGACCAGGGCATAAACGATCAACAAGTGCAGAAGTATGACGGCCGCGAGACCACCAAATTTTTTCGCGGGGTTATGTTCTTTCTGCGAGAAATCCATGCCTTAACTCCTCCATTACCAAACCATTTTTTTCATCTCGAAACCCGGTAGGGTTGCATTCTGATCCAGAGGCCGCAGGCATCGTGCAGTCTGGCCAAGGCAGGATTATACATAGCTGCGTTCTCGTGGCAATGAAAATATAATCCCCATTTAATCAAGGAGATAGCGGTGTTTTTTTAAGTTGCATGACACTTGCATAGACCAAATTTATTCTTTGAAACATTTATTTCAGTACATTATTTCGTGAAACGGAGCTCTCAGCCGCGCAGACGGGGGCGATACGCTGGGAAAGCGAATTTTACGTGCTGGTTGGCGAAGGTTACTGGGCAGTATGGTGGGGTCGAGATGCGGGCTTGTGAAGGGCGCGACAGACCTTCGAACAAATTTATTAAAGGCATTCTTCTAATCCTGCGCAGGGCGACTTTTCGGGAGGCCCCATCTTGCTACCGCATCATCGGTGCAGCATCGTCCAGATGCCTTCGTGCTATCGCTTTGAAGTCATCGGAAACCCTGTCGTCGGCAAGTACGGCCCTCCAGAACTGGCCGGCCAGCATCGCGGCGCGCGGCAGTTGTTGCAGATTCAGTTTGTCCATTGCGTCGAGAGACAGTCGTCGATCAACGACTTCACCTTGCATGTTTGGCCGATAGAGCATCGGTAGCATGTCGTAGCAGGGCAGCAAGGAAAACTGCGGCCCGGGACGCCAGCTCAACGAGAGATTTCCCTGATGCCTGTCGGTATTGCCGATGAGTGCGCCGTACAGGTCCAGCAACTGGATAACGCCGAGATCGGATGGCGTTAATTGGCGCTGGTTACAGAGCAAGCCTGCCACGGTGGACCACGATTTATCGAGCGCGCCGGTTTCTCCTGCCAGGCTGGCCAATGACAGCATCGGGAGTCGGCCTTGAAGTCCCTGCCGGTCAAATCGGGTCGATTCCAGAAACACCCGATTTTGCGATATCAGGAGTTCCGACTTCGCGGCCGCAATACCGTTGAGTTCGAGCGTTGTCAGCGCATGGTGTTCGGCAATCAGGAGGTCCCCCCATCGCCGCCCGCCTGGCGTGTCGATTCCCGCTGAAAATTTGACGATGACATGGCGGGCAGGTTGGTCCGCTGCATCGCCTGAGATCGTGGCGAGAAATTTAGGTTGCTCACCGCCGGCGGAAGATCCGGGCAAATCCCCCCGCAAGGCCCGTCCGGCAAGCTCCGGGTAGCGAATACATCGATCGGTTTTGGGAATGATGTCCTGCGCATTCTTCGCGAGATCCTGACGGTGACGACGATAGGACTCATTGCCGACGAGTAGATCGCCCACGCCATTGTTGCCGCGACGCGCAAGATAATAGAGCACATCATCATCGCTCCACATCAACACATCCATCGGTAGATCCAGATCGGCATGTTCTTTCGGCACCGTCCGGCCTAAAAAACCTTGTGGCCGCAGATCCTGAAGAAAATAGGGCAACCCTTCGCACAGGGTGATGGCAGCACTTTCGCTCAATTGAACCGCATACCAGTGTCCGGCGAGGACGATCAAGTTGCAGAAATGGTCAGTGGCACCCATTGCATCGATGCGATAGACAGGCAATGTACTTCCAAGGTCACGCACAGGGCGACTCAAGCCGTATTTGGTCGACCGTGCAGCGCCCAGTACGCAGATGTCATTGCCCGCCGCCGGCCAGAGTCGTGAGAACGTCGGCTGGCTGATGCCCAATTCGGACGACAGCGTTTTTGCATCTGCCGGCTGGCGTGTCAAGAGGCGGCGAAGCGTCGCTATTTTGTCGTCAATTTTAATTTTTTTCATAAAGGATGAATAGATAAAAAATAGACTTCTTTAGTCGTGAGTAGACCTTATTTGACCATAAATGAATGAATTTTGAATAGATATTATTGTATTGAAGGCGCTAACGCGAGACGGCCAGCGGCGGCCGTTGGCGTGGCTTTGGAGAGGCGGGAACGAGCAGGATGCAGGGAGGTCAGACTAGTCGCACGCACCGTGCAGCAGGCAAGTGTCGAACGGACGTTGCTCAAGGCACACCGCGTCCCTGCCGGCACAACGAAAAAACCCGGGAACAAGTCCCGGGTCAAGGTGCTACTGGTATCAGTTTCCTGCCGTTTCCGGCTGGGTTGCTGACTTATTTTTTATGCTGCATTAGAACTTGTACTTGACGCCGACATTCAGGTAACGGCCGAGCGCACCGCTGTAGTCCAGCGGGTTGTACGACTGGGCACCGTAGGTCAGTGGATCGAGTGGCGGGATCCGGTCAAACAAGTTCTGGATCGTTCCGAAAATTTCCACGTTCTTGTTGGCCATCCAGCGGAAGCTCATGTCGACCGTTGTGAAGGACGATAATTTGCAGCCATTAGGTGCATCGGTACCGTCAGCGAAAACGCTGGCGCAACCAGCGGGGTCATTTTTGAACAGCTTGTTGTCGAGCTTGCCGCGGTAGTTGACGATGGTCGAGACACGAATCGCGTCGCGTTCCCAGGTTGCTCCCAAGTTGACGCGGTCTGCTGGCGTACCGATACAGTTGGTGACGTCGCAGTTGCCATGTGTGCCAGCAAAATCATACTCTGAGCCATCTTTTTCCTTGCGCATGAATTTGAACAGATGGGTCCATTTTGCATCCATGGTCAGTTTGCCATTGCCGGTACCCAGATCGAAGCCCTGACGGAAGTCGAGGTCGGCACCTTGCACGGTAGTCGAGGCAGAGTTGACATATTTCGCCAGCACTGCAGTGATACCACCCGGATCGCCTGGAATCGCTGTTGCTGTGGAAGGGTCGCGTGACACCTGGCCCGCTGCAATTGACGCAGAAGTCTGTTCCTGATTAATCTCGTTCTTCCGCTTGATCTGGAAGAAGTCGAGCGACATGCTGGTCTTCGGCAGTGGATCCCAAACGAAGCCGAGGGTCGTACTCTCGGATTTTTCTGGTTGCAGGTTTCTGTTCGGTGAGGTGATCACCGCCACGCTGGCAGGCGAACAAGCTGAAGTGACACCGAGAGCGCAACGAGTTGGATCAATTGCGCTGGAGAATGCAGCCAGGCCGCCGTCGCCGTTTTCTGCTGCACTAGGTGCCCGGAATCCACGAGCTACAGTTCCACGGATCGCAAATTCTTTGACCGGTGTCCATTTAGCGCCAATTTTTGGGGTGAAAGCATTGCCAACATCGGAGTAGCGGTCAGCACGTACGGCAGCTGACAACTCAAGGGATTTGGCAACAGGTGCTAAAACTTCCGCATACAAAGCACCGACGTTGCGGCTGCCTTTGTAGGCAGAGTAGCCTAGCCCGATAACATCACCGACTTCTGTGCCGCTGGATGGGTCGAGTTGGACCGACTCGTGACGGAATTCACCGCCAACGGCCAAGCCGATCGCACCACCGGCAAGCTTGCCGAGTTCGCGCGACGCCTTGAAGTCGATTTGGGTGACCTGCGTCTTCGCATCGTTGCTGACTACGGGTGACAAAGCAGCATAGACAGCTGCAGAATTGAGGCCCGCATTTTCGGCGATACGCCAGTAGGTTCCGGCAGGCAATGCTGCATAGGCCGGGCTTCTGGCTCTAGCGGCAGCGACGTTGGCGGCGGTCGGATTGAGCAATGCGAAGGTTGCTGCCCGTGCCAGGTAGCCGGTGCGGGAATTTGAAACCTTGTTTTCCGAGTAAAGGAAGGCCGTGTCAAAGTCCCACGCGCCTTGAGTGCCCTTCAGACCGGCAACCAACCGTGTGAAGGTCGAGTCAATACTGCTGACGCGGGGGCCGACATCGGCGGCGATATAACGCAAGCGTGCTGCTGTGCCGAAGTACGGGTTATCAGGATGAGCAGCACCAAGTGCGACACCGGCGTTGCTAACCGGGCCGCCCGGGTAACCGACACTGCCACTGACACCTGATGGTGTGGAGTAAGAAACCGACTCGCTCTTGTAGAGGTTGTACTCGACATAGGCTTGCAGGTCCGGATTGATCTGGCGTGTGCCGCGACCAAAGAAGTTAAACGTCTCCTGTTTAGGCTGAATTTGGTTGTAGTCTTGCGCCGAATCGGTCAGGCATCCACCGAGCGGATCGCCTTGCGGATGTGTCGTAAAGTTGCCGCACGCTGCCCCAGGGAAAAGACGGCTGAAGCCGGCGCCAGCGAGGTTGCCGCGGTTGTAGTAGTCCAGCGTTGTTGGGTTGCGGACATTTCCGTTGACAGCGCTGCTGGCGAGATTGTTGTCAATAATTGCACCGGCACCACTCAAGTTTTCTTGTGCGCTGAAGCCATACCCACGCAAATCAGATTTTCCAACCTGGCGACGGTCGCTGCGATCACGGTAGTACGCATCGCCCTTGTTGCCATATTCGAAGTTCAGCAAGACATTGTATTTATCCGTATCGATGTCGCCAAAGCCGTGGGTAATCGTAGCGCGGACATCCTTGCCGTCGCCGTAGCTAGCGGTCTGACCGTAGCTTATCTTGGCCGTTGTACCTTTATAATCTTTGCGAAGGATGACGTTGACTACGCCGGCAATGGCGTCAGAGCCATAAATGGCTGATGCGCCGTCTTTCAGGATTTCAACGCGCTCGACAGCTTCCAGTGGAATCAGGTTGAGGTCTGCAAAGACTTTTTGACCATCGTCGGCCAAACCGTAGGGCGCAACGCGGCGGCCATTGACCAGTACCAATGTCGAAGCGGTGCCGAGGCCGCGCAGCGAGATACCCGATGCACCGGCAGCAAAACCGTTACCAAAGGTGGTTGGTACTGAACCCTGGTTGTCAACGGCGAGCGATTGCAGCAATTCAGCAACACTGGCCTTGCCGGATTTCTCGATGTCGGTACGGCTCAGTATCTGAACGGCGGAGGCAGTTTCTGCCTGTGCCCGACGGATGTTTGACCCTGTCACTTCGACGCGTTGTGTGGCTGCAGCTTCTTGAGCCAAGGCAGGCATGGCGATCATGCCCAGTCCCATGACGACACTGCCTGAAAACATCAGGCGCATCGACCGTGACAATACGGTTTCCTTCATCATTGCCAAACTCCTTCGGGGGTAGTGTTTTTTAACAACCGATTTTTATTCGCTGGTTATTTCCAGCTCTACAAACAATTTCCTTGGGAAATTGATTTTGTGAATCACATGGAACCATTTGCTGCAGATCAATGTCAATCTGCAAAATAGAACGGGTGTTCGAAAAAACAACAGGTTTTTTGTTGAGGAATTGAGGTGTCGGGACCGCCCGATGCAGAGCCAAACAGTGCAGATATATTGTCGATGTTGAATTACGCTAAATTTTATAAATCGATTTTTGACTTGAGGCGGCACTTGAATTTAGGCTTTTAATTCGCGGAAGGCGACAGGGGTAGGTGAACGTGAAATCTTGTGCGCAGCAGCATAAAAATATAATTCTCACACTCCCGAATCGTGTTGACTTGCGTTATCTTTACGGCCTTTTACGTCTCGGCCACATGCTGAGGCGCAACGGTCCAACGATCAATCGGGCCATCCGGTTCAGGCGTGCGATCAGGCATAGTCAGAGCAGGCCCGCATGGCCGCAGCGTATAGAGGATGTCGATCGATGTGGAAATTTGTAGCGCACGCGTGCGTCTCCCTGTTGCTGGTTGCCGGCCCTGCCCGTGCCGTTAGTCCGGCCGACCCTGACAAGGTCATCCATTACGCTATGCCGGCGGCTGATGATGGTTTCGATCTGGTACGTACCGCGAACTATTATTCCGGCGTGATTGCTGAATCCATTTACGAGACGCTACTCACTTACGATTACCTGGCCAGTCCGGCCAAGCTCGTGCCGAAAGTGGCCGAGGCGATGCCCGAGATCACCGACGGCGGCAAGACCTATACCTTTCATCTCAAGAAAGGGATCTTCTTTACTGACGATCCCGCCTTCAAGGGCAAGCCACGAGAACTGATTGCGCAAGACTTTGCCTATGCGTTTCGTCGCCTGCTTGATCCGGTTAATCGCTCGCCTTCAGCGGGTTTTCTGCAAGGAAAAATCGTCGGCATGGATGCCGTTGTCGCTGCTGCAAAGAAGAGCGGCAAGTTCGATTACGACGCGCCAGTTGCCGGTTTGCAGACGCCCGACCGCTACACCTTGCAAGTGCGTCTGAATGCCCCCGACTACAATTTCCTGTACGTGATTGCCTACAGTGCGCTCGCCGGTAGCGCGCGCGAAGTCATTGATGCCTACGGCTTGCAAAGCGGCCAGCATCCGGTCGGTACCGGTGCTTACATGCTGGAGAGTTACGTTCCGCGCAGCAAGATCGTCCTCGTCGCCAACCCGGGCTATCGCGGTTCGATCTGGAATTTCGAACCTTCATCGGACCCGATGGACCAGCAAATCGTGCGTGACATGAAGGGCAAGAAAATGCCGCAGGTCGGGCGCATCGAGATCAGCGTGATCGAAGAAGAGCAGGCGCGCTGGCTGGCATTTCAGGACAAGCAGATCGACATCGACTGGATACCGCAACTGGCATCGCGCACCGCGCTCGATGGGGCCAAGCTCAAGCCCGAATTCGTCGCGCAAAAAATCCGCCTGCAACGCTTTATCGAACCAGCCATCACCTACACGTTCTTCAACATGCATGACCCCATCGTCGGTGGGTATACAAACGAAAAAAATGCGCTGCGTCGGGCGATCGCGATGTCCTTCAATACTGCCGAAGATGTGGCGCTTATTCGTCATGGTCAAGCGATGAATGCCGAGATGATCATCCCGCCGGGTGTCGTCGGTTACGACCCGAGCTATCGCAGCAGCATTGGTTACGACCCGGTACTGGCCAACAAACTGCTCGACCACTTTGGCTACAAGCGTGGTCCCGACGGTTATCGCACGCTGCCCGATGGCAAGCCACTACGTCTGAAAATCAACCGCGAATCGTCGGTGATTTCGAAGGAATTGTCCGAGATGTGGAAGCGCGGGCTCGACGAGATTGGCGTTCATGCCGAGTACCCGGTCAGCAACTTTGCCGACAACCTCAAAGCCGCCAACAAGTGCGAACTGATGATGTGGGGCGGTGCCTGGAGCGTTGATTACCCGGATGGTGAAAATTTCCTGCAACTGTTGTATGGACCGAATGCCCATCAGGGCAATAACGGTTGCTACGAGTCGGCCGCTTATGATGCGCTATTCACGAAAGCGATCGCGTTGCCGCCGGGGGGCGAACGCACTGCGCTGTATGCCCAGATGAACCGGCAGATGGAAGCCGATACGGCCTGGCATCTTGGCGTACTGCGCATCCGCAACTGGGTTAGTCGGCCGTGGGTGCTGGGTTTCAAGAAGCATCCGTTGCTGCATACCGGCTGGGAATATATTGACGTCGACAAGCGGCTGGTGGAGGAGGGGCGTTGAAGGTGGTGGTTTTTGTCGGTGGGGGGCGCATGGGGGCGCGGTCGGTGGGACGCGCGCGTGGGCACGATAAGTCCGTGCCCACCCTACGGGCAGCGCACGCGCGCGCCATCGAATGCCCACCCGCGCGACCTGGCGACGTTCGCCACACTGGCCCGGCGCACTGCACCGACAACAATGACATCGCTCTGACATGCTAGGAAACACATGACATCACTCTGGTTACGCACCCTAATTCTGGCCGGCGCCACGGCGCTGCTGCCGTTGGCATCTCACGCGGCCGGTTCAGCCGATCCCGCCAAGGTCTTGCGCTATGTCTTCCCGGCCGCCGAATCCGGTTTTGATCCGGCCATCGCGCGGGATCTGTATTCGGCACAAGTGCTGCAATCGGTGTTCGAGACGCTCTATACCTACGACTATCTGGCCCGTCCCGCCAAGCTGGTGCCGCTGACCGCCGATGGCATGCCGGAGGTGACCGAGGAAGGCAAGGTCTACACAATCCGTCTGAAGAAAGGCATCACCTTTTATCCCGACGCCGCCTTCAAGGGTAAGACGCGCGAACTGACGATGGCCGACTATATGTATTCGTTCCGTCGCCTGTTCGACCCGAAACTGGCATCGCCACACACCTGGCTGTTCGAGGGCAAGGTCATCGGCCTCGACGACCTCGCCAAGGAAGCCAAAAAGACCGGCAAGTTTGACTACGACACCCCGATCGCCGGTTTCGAACTGCTCGATCCGTACACGTTGCGCATCCGCCTGACCCAGCCCGATTTTAATCTCGGCATGATTCTGGCGCACATCCCCACTGGCGCCGTGGCACGCGAAGTGATCGAGAAATACCACGATACCGGCGGCCAAGTGATGGCCAATCCGGTCGGCACCGGGCCGTATCATCTAACTGAATGGGTACGCTCGTCTCGCATTGAACTGACTGCCAGCCCGGCGTATCGCGGCTTTACGTGGGATTTCAAAGCCGGCAGCGATCCCGAAGACCAAGCCATTGTTGCCAGCCTCAAGGGCAAGCGGATGCCGCAAATCGGCCGTGTCGAAATCGCCGTGATGGTCGAAGACCAGTCGCGTCTGCTGGCCTTCCAGAACGATGAAATCGACCTGTTCGAATTGCAGGGGCCACTTGCGCCGCAACTGCTGGTGCGCGGCAAGCTCAAACCCGAGTTCGCCAAAAAAGGCTACCAGCTCTCGCGCATCGTCGATCCCGAATCGAGCTACTACTACTGGAATATGGAAGACCCGGTACTGGGCGGGTTTGACAAGCACAAGATTGCGCTGCGCCGCGCCATCGCGATGGCCCACAACGTCGATGAAGAAATTCGCCTGATCTGGAATGGCGAAGCCACCGCGCTGGAATATCCGATCCCGCCCGGTGTCGTCGGCCATGACCCGTCGTACAAGAGTTCCATCCAGTACGACCCGGTCGCTGCCAATGCCCTGCTCGACAAATTCGGCTACAAGAAAGGCGGCGACGGTTACCGCAATCTGCCTAGCGGCAAACCGTTCACGATCCGTTATTCGGCGCGCAACGACAGCACCGGCCAGCAGCAAGCCGAGATGTGGAAAAAGACCTACGACTCGATCGCCATTCGCATGACCGGCGATGTGCGTCCGTTTCCGGATTTGCTGAAAGCCGAAAAATCCTGCCAGCTGCAAACCCGCACCTCGCCGTGGATTGCCGACTATCCCGATGGTGACAATTTCATGCAGTTGTACTACGGCCCGAATACCGGCCAGAACAACAATGGCTGCGTCAAGATCCCGGCCTACGATGAGCTGTATCGCGCCTCGCAAAAGCTGGCGGATGGTCCCGAGCGCGATCTGATTTATCACAAGATGACCCGCATCATGGAGCTGTACTCGGCCCAGCGGATGGGCTATGCGCGCTTTCGCAACATGGTGTCGCAAGCACGCGTGATCGGCTACAAGAAACATCCGATCCTGAGCGCCGAGTGGATGTACTTTGATATCGAGAAAAACAAATGATGCTACGTACTTTGAGCCTGACCACCCTGATGCTGGTTGTTCCGCTGGCCGTTGCTGCGCCAGAGCGTGCGCTGGTTCCGTTGATCGATGCAGCGCAAGTTGCACCGCTGTGCCAGTCCAGCCTGACCGACTTGCGTCAGCGTGTCGCCGCCATGGTGGCGTTGCCGCCGGAGCGCGCGCGGGATGTCGCGGTCGTTCTCGACGAATGGAATCGGCTGCAGATGGCGATGCAGGATGTCGACGGTCCGCTCTCGATTCTAAGTAATGTCTCGCCGGACAAGGCCACGCGCAGCGCGATGGAAGCCTGCCTCGTTGAGCTCGGTCAGTTCGAGACCGATCTCAACCAGAATCCGGTCGTCTATGCGCAATTCAAAGGCATCACGCCGCGCGACGCCATCGAAACCAAGCTGCGTCAGGACGTGCTCGATGGCTTCGAGGATACCGGTGCCGCGCTCGCGCCGGCGCAACAGGCGCGCCTGAAAGCGATCCTGAAACAACTCGAAGAACTCGGTCAAGCCTTCGCCCGCAACGTGCGCGACAACAGTACGCAACTGGTCTTTAGTGCACAGGAAGTCACCGGCTTGCCGGCCGATTATCTGGCGCGTGCCAAGCGCGATGACAAGGGCAATTATTTGCTCGGTTACGCCACGCCGGAATACCTGCCGTTCATGGAGTACGCCGACGACGCCAACGCCCGCAAGCGTTATCAGGCGGCCTACACCAATCGTGGCACCGCAGCCAATCCGCCCATGCTGAAAGAGGCAATGGCCTTGCGCCAGGAACTGGCAAGCTTGTTCGGTTTGCCGACCTATGCAGATTTCGCGATCCGTCGCCGCATGGCAAAAACACCCGGGGCGGTCTTCACCTTCCTCGATGAAGTTCAGGCCGCCGTTACCGAGCTGGAGAAAAAAGAAATCGCCGAACTGCGCGCCTTCAAGGCCGAGACCCTGAAGACCACGCTGGCCGACACCCGCATCGACCGCTGGGACGCCGGCTACTGGCAGCAGAAATTGAAGAAGGCGCGCTACAACGTCGACCAGAATGCGCTGCGCGCGTACTTCCCGACCCCGGCTGCGCTGGCCTGGATCATGGATATTTCCTCCCGCCTGTACGGTATCAGTTTCACCCGCGTCGAGGTGCCAGTCTGGCATGCCGACGTGCAGTACTACGATGTCTTCGACACCAAATCAGCGCAACGCATCGGCGGTATCTACCTCGATCCGTTTCCGCGTGAAGGCAAATATGGCCACGCCGCCGCCTTCGGTGTTCGCGGTGTCAGTACGCTGGCCCAGCGCACGCCGGTCTCGGTACTGCTGACCAATTTCAATCGCACCGGCCTGTCGAGCGATGAGCTCGAAACCATGGTTCATGAATTCGGCCACGTGCTGCATGGTGTGCTGTCGCAGACCCGTTACGTGTCGCAGGCCGGTACTCGTGTCGAGCGCGATTTTGTCGAAGCGCCGTCGCAAATGTATGAAGAATGGGCCCGTCGCAAAGAGTCGCTGGGTTCGCTGGCCAACTTCTGCAGCACGCCGTGTCCGGTCGTCGATGACGCGTTGCTGACGCGCCTGACCGCCGCGCACAACTTCGGTCGTGGCCTGCGTTACGGTCGTCAGTTGCTGTACGCGCGTTATGACATGAACGTCTACTCAGTGACCCCCGCCATGAAGGCCGGCGATCCTCTGGCGATCTGGAACACGATGGAAGCGGCGACCCCGCTCGGTCACGTCGCCGGCACCGAATTCCCCGGCCAGTTCGGCCACATCATGGGCGGTTATTCAGCCGGCTATTACGGTTACATGTGGTCCGAAGTACTGGCGCTCGACATGCTGTCGGCTTACCAGGACAAGCTGATGGACCCGGCCGTTGGCCAGCGCTACCGGCAAACTATTCTGGCCCGCGGCGGTGAAGCGCTCGGCGCCGACATGGTGCGTGAATTCCTCGGACGCGCGCCGGACAGTAAGGCATTTTTCGACGAAATTTCCGGCCAGCGGCTGCACTGAAAGGGCACGAGCACACTATGACTTCCTACATATTGCGGCGCCTGTGGCAAATGCTACCGACCATGCTGGGCGTGATCCTGCTGGTCTTCATGCTGTTCAACTGGGTGGGTGGCGATCCGGCCTACATCCTGGCCGGCAAGATGTCGAACGCCGAACAGATTGCCAACATCCGCACCCAGCTTGGCATCGACCAGCCGTTCTACGTGCAGCTATGGATTTTCATCAAGCAGATCGTCACCTTCGATTTCGGCAGTAGCTGGAGCACCGGCGAAAAAGTCTCCAGCGTGATCCTGTCGCGCCTTGGGCCATCGCTCACCGTACTCATTCCATTGACCATCCTCGAAACCGTGATCGCCATCGGCCTGGCGCTGGGTATTGCCTTTGTGCGCGGGTCACTCACTGACCGCGCCGTGATGGTGGCTTGTACCGTCGGTATGTCCATCAGCATTTTGGTCTACATCATCGTGTTCCAGTACTTCTTTGCCTACAAGCTCGGCATGTTCCCGGTGCAGGGTTGGGGCGATAACTTCCTCGAAAACCTGTTCAAGTATGCGCTGCTGCCTATCCTCATTGGTCTGGCCGTCAGCGTGGCGCCGACGTTGCGCTTGTTCCGTACCTTCGTGCTCGATGAAGTCAATCAGGATTACGTGCGCACCGCGCGTGCCAAGGGCGTTTCCGAGCGCCGCATCCTGTGGGTGCATGTATTGCGCAACGCGGCTATTCCGATCATCACGCACGTGATGTCGAACTTGCCTGCACTGCTGATCGGCGCCTTCCTGATCGAACGCTTTTTCTCGATCCCGGGGATTGGTCGCGAAGTCATTCTGGCTGTTGAGCGCAGCGACTTCCCGGTCATCAAGGCGATCACTGTCTACGTCGCCGCCGCCACGATGATCTTCAATTTGCTCACGGACTTGCTGTATCAGGCCGTTGATCCACGCGTACAACTGAAGTAGGAACCGGATTCATGACACAGATCGAATCACAAATTGCACCCGGCATGTCGCCAGGACTGTGGGTGCTGGCATGGCGCCGGTTGCGCGCCGACACCGTCGCCATGGTGGCGCTGGCCATCGTGGTCGCCTATCTGGTGACGCTGGCGCTGTCGGCCACCGGATTGGTGGCGTCCAACTGGGCCGACGAAGTCGGCGTCAATTACGCACCACCGACGTTCATGGGGCCGCAATCAGCTGCCGAACGCGGCGCCTCGCCGATCGAGCCGGGTCTGCCGGCACTGCCGCCGGAGAACCCGCTCGATCCGTTGAAAGACATCATCCGCGAGCTGCGTGCCCAAACGGCGTCGCCGCAACCGGTGATCGTTAATGACTACGGTATCCCCGATCCGATTGGTCCGGAGCTGGCCGAAGTACGGGCCGAACTGGCCAAGGGCGGTGCCGCCAAAGAAGTCGTGGCGCGCAAGCAAACGCTGCCATTCGGTGCCGACAAGTGGGGCCACGACATCATTCAAAAAACCATCAAGGGCGCTGAAACCTCGATCGTCGTCGGTCTGGTCGCCGCCGTGCTGGCGACCTTTCTCGGGACGATTTTTGGCGCCTTCTCGGGCTACTTCGGCGGCAAGGTCGATGACTTGTTCAACTGGTTCTACAGCATCTTCACGTCGGTGCCGTACCTGTTGCTGATCCTTGCCGTGGCCGCCGTACTCCAGCAAAAAGGCGTCGTCACCATCGTGCTGATTCTTGGATTGACTGGCTGGACTGGCACATATCGCCTGATCCGCGCCGAGTACCTCAAGCACAAGAACCGCGAATACGTCTGGGCAGCCGATGCGATTGGCGCGTCGCACATGCGCAAGATGTTCACGCATATTTTCCCGAACGTCAGCCACGTCGCGCTGGTGCAGGTGTCGATCCTGGTGGTGGGTTTTATCAAGGCCGAAGTGATCCTGAGCTTTCTGGGTTTCGGCGTGCCGGTCGGTACCGTCTCGTGGGGCAGCATGCTCAATGAAGCACAGAACGAACTGATCCTCGGCAAGTGGTGGCAACTGGTGGCGGCGAGTGCCGCGATGGCGCTACTGGTGACAGCGTTCTCGCTGTTTACCGACGCGTTGCGCGATGCGCTTGATCCGAAGCTCAAATAGGAATGACGATGACCTCCCCCCTGCTCTCCGTAAAGAACCTGCGCGTCAGTTTTTATACCGACAAGACCCACAGCGTCGAAGCCGTCAAGGGCATCTCGTTCGACATTCCGCGTAATGCCACCATCGCGCTGGTCGGCGAATCCGGTAGCGGCAAGTCGGTCAGTTCGCTGGCCGTGATGGGGTTGCTGTCGCCCGATAATTCCTTTGTCGATCCGGCTAGTGTCATCGAATTCGAGGGGCGCAACTTGCTGGCCCTGTCGATTGCCGAACGACGCAACCTGTGCGGCAAGGAAATCTCGATGATTTTCCAGGAGCCGATGACCTCATTGAATCCGGTCTTCACGGTCGGTTTTCAGATTGCCGAAGTGCTCAAGCTGCACATGAACATGGATAGCCGGCAGGCGCGCGTGCGCACGCTGGCATTGCTCGAAGAAGTCGGCATTCCATCGCCGTTGACCAAGATCGACGACTATCCGAGCCAGCTCTCGGGCGGCCAGCAACAGCGCGTGATGATCGCGATGGCGATTGCCTGCGAACCGAAGCTACTCATTGCCGACGAGCCAACCACCGCACTCGATGTGACGATCCAGAAGCAGATCATCGACTTGCTCGACGCGCTGCGCAAGAAGCGTCAGATGTCGGTGCTGTTCATCACGCATGACCTCGCGCTGGTGGGCGAAATTGCCGATGCCGTCATCGTCATGCGCAATGGTGAAGTGCGCGAAAAAGGCGAGATCCATCAGATCTTCGAAGCGCCGAAAGACCCGTACACGAAAGCCTTGCTGCGCTGCCGGCCATCGCTCGACGAACGCCCGATGCGCTTGCCGGTGATTGCCGATTACCTCGAAGGCGATGGCGAACCGGCCGGCTTGCTCGAGCAGCGCAGCCGTGGGCTGACCGGCAGCGAAGACATCGTGCTCGATGTGCGCAACCTCGGCAAAAGTTTTTACACCCGTGAGGGCCTGTTCGGGCGCAAGGAATTCAAGGCTGTCAGCGATGTCTCGTTCAAGCTGGCGCGTGGCAAGACGCTGGGCGTGGTCGGCGAATCTGGCTCCGGCAAGACCACGGTCGGGCTGACGCTGCTGCGCTTGCATCAGGCCACTTCAGGCCAGGCGCTGTTTGACGGCAAGGATATTCTGGCCATGTCGAACAAGGAATTCATGGCCTACAAGCGGCGCATCCAGATCATTTTCCAGAACCCGTATGCCTCGCTCAATCCACGTTTCACGGTCGGCCAGATCTTGCTTGAACCGATGCAGATCCACGCCATCGGCCGCGACGACAAGGAGCGGGTCGGCATGGCCTACGCGCTGCTGAAAAAAGTCGGTTTGCCGGAAGCGGCCTTCCATCGCTATCCGCATGAATTTTCGGGGGGGCAGCGCCAGCGTATTGCGATCGCGCGCTGCCTGACCTTGAAGCCCGAAGTGCTGGTCTGCGATGAGTCGGTATCGGCGCTCGATGTCTCGGTGCAGGCCCAGGTGCTCAACTTGCTGCAGGATTTGCAGGAAGAATTCAACATGAGCTACATCTTCATTTCGCATGACCTCGCGGTGGTCAAGTACATCGCCGATCAGGTGATGGTGATGAATCAGGGCAGCGTGGTCGAACTGGCCAATTCCGACGAGCTGTACCGCAATCCGCAGCATGCTTATACGCGCACCTTGTTGAGTGCGATACCGAAGGGGTTGAAACATTGAAGTTTTAAGCGGTGAAGCGCCCGGCGTCCTGTTGTCACGCCGTGCCGGTTTCAGGTCGCTGCGGCACACATTTGCAACAGGTCGCGTATCATCACGGCGCTATCGGACGTCAATGCTGAAATGACGCTTGCCGACGCCGGAACCTTCCCTTTTTACTAATTAGAGCCTTTAACTGTCATGAGCAATATGAACGAAGAGCGCGTGCTGAGCGTGCATCACTGGACCGACCGGTTGTTTTCCTTTACCACCACGCGCAGCCCGTCGCTGCGTTTTTCCAACGGCCACTTCACGATGATTGGCCTGCGCATCAACGACAAACCGTTGTTGCGCGCGTACAGCATTGCCAGTGCCAATTACGAAGACCATCTCGAATTCCTGAGCATCAAGGTCGATGGCGGCCCGCTGACTTCGCACCTGAAAAACATCCAGGTGGGCGATCCGGTGATCGTCGGTCATAAGCCGACCGGTACGCTGGTCGTCGACTATCTGTTGCCCGGCAAGCGGCTTTACATGCTCTCGACTGGCACCGGGCTGGCACCGTTCATGAGCATCGTGCGCGACCCCGAAATTTACGAAAAATTTGACCAGGTCGTGCTGGTGCATGGCGTGCGTCAGGTCGATGAGCTGGCTTATCACGACATGCTGCTCGAACACTTGCCGAATCATGAATTGATCGGCGAACTGGTATCGAGCAAATTGCGTTATTACCCAACCGTCACGCGTGAGTCTTTCCGTAACAACGGACGGGTGACCGATCTGATCGAGAGCGGCAAGCTGTTCGAGGACCTGGAAGTGCCACCTTTTGACCCGGCAGTTGATCGCGTCATGATCTGCGGCAGCGCCGACATGCTGCGTGACCTCAAGGTCATTTTGGAAGCCCGCGGGTTCAAGGAAGGTAACACCTCGATACCGGGCGATTTTGTTATTGAACGGGCGTTTGCGGAAAAATAAAGCGCGCGGTTGTGTCTGCAATCCGCAAGCAGAGTCAGAGTGATTTCCGCGCCGTAGCGTTGAGAAATAAAGCGATGATTCTGGTTGCGGCCGTTGTGGTGTGCGGCGATTAAAAAAACGTTCTGCTGCGTCATTTTTTCTGAACTTTCGAGGCCTCCATTCATGTTCGACACACTGCGTCACCTCTTCAAGACCCTCGCTCCCGCGGTCGACTTTTGCTCACTGCGAATAGTCGACGAATCTGGCGAGCAGATCACCGTCCGCCAGAACATCCTGCAACCACTGACCACCAGCATCGACCGGGGTGCAATGGTCACCATCATCCATCGCGGTGGTTACGGCTACGCCGCCACCAGCGACTTGAGCAGTGCCGGTCTGAAAGACGCAATAGCCCGCGCGCAGGCATGGGCCGCCGCCAGCGCCGGGCGCTCGGTGGTCGATTATTCGGCGATCACGATGCCGCATCCGGTGGGTCATTACGCCAGCGTCCCCAGTGCCAGCACCAATCGCAAGGACCTGATCGCGCTGCTGATGCAAGAGTCGCAGGCCTGCCAGATCGATGCGCGCATTGTCGACTGGTCGGCTTCGGTCGGCACCATCACCACGCATCAGTTGTACCTGACCAGCGGCGGTGGCGACCTCGAACAACAGTTCCGCTACGTGATTCCGAACTTATCCGTGACGGCCAATGAGGGTGCTGAAACGCAGACCCGCAGCCTGGGCGGCCAGTACAACGGTTACTGTCGGCAGGGTGGTCTCGAAGTACTGGCCGATGCCAGTTTTTATGGCAGCGGCGCACGTGTGGCAAGGGAGGCGATTGCCTTGCTGTCCGCGCCGAACTGTCCTAGCGGCTCGATGGATGTGCTGCTGATGCCGGAACAGATGATGTTGCAGATCCACGAGTCGATCGGTCATCCGATCGAACTTGACCGCATCCTTGGCGACGAGCGCAATTTTGCCGGCACCAGCTTCGTCACGCTCGACATGTTCGGCACCTTCCAGTACGGCTCGCCACTGCTCAACGTGAGCTACGATCCGACCCGCAGCGAACAGTTCGCCAGCTACGGCTGGGACGACGAAGGCCATCCGGCGGAGAAGACTTACGTGATCCGCAACGGCGTACTGGAACGTCCGCTGGGTGGCGCGATTTCGCAGGCCCGCGCCGGTATCGACGGCGTCGCCAATGCGCGCGCTTGCAGCTGGAATCGGGCGCCGATCGACCGCATGGCCAACCTCAATATCGAACCCGGCAACAGCACGCTCAACGACATGATCGGCTCGGTCGAGCGCGGCGTGCTGATGGATACCAATGTCTCGTGGTCGATCGATGACTCGCGCAACAAGTTCCAGTTCGGTTGCGAAACTGGCCAGCTCATCGTTGATGGCGAGCTTAAGGGGATGGTCAGGAATCCGAATTATCGCGGCATCTCGGAGTCCTTCTGGCGCTCGCTGAAAGCCGTTGGCAATGCCGCTACCGTCGATGTGATGGGCACGCCGTTTTGCGGCAAGGGTGAGCCCTCGCAAGTGATCCGGGTCGGCCATGCGTCACCGGCCTGCTTGTTTGCCAATGTCGATGTGTTTGGCGGAGAAGCCTGATGAAAACCTATTTTTACCAATTGGCTGATTTCGTCAGCGCACGCCTGCAGGGCAACGAACAATATCAATGCTGGTACTCGGCCGAGGCCTCGGACTTCGTGCGCTTTAATCGCAGTGCGATCCGCCAGAGTGGTCATGTGCGACAAGCCGCGCTGACCCTGCATCTGATTGATGGTCGTCGTCACGGTTCGGCCACGGCGGCACTGACCGGGCACATTGAGGCCGACAGCGCGACCATCGAACAGTTGATGGCAACACTGCGCGCGCAATTGCCCGATCTGCCGGAAGACCCGCATTTGCTGGTCGCCACTGAAGTCCACTCGACTGAATTCATCGAACCGTCGCGCCTGCCGGAGGCGGCAGTCATCGTCGATCAGGTACTGCGTGCCGCCACGGGCGTCGACCTCGTTGGCATCCTTGCGATGGGCCCGATGATGCGCGGTTTCGCGAATGCGGCCGGGCAGCGCAACTGGCATCAGAGCGCCACCTTCAACCTTGGCTGGAGTCTCTATCAAAGTCGCGACAAGGCGGTCAAGTGTGCCTATGCCGGCAGTGACTGGAGCAGTCTTGAATTCGCCGCAAAAATGCAGGACGCAACCGCCCAGCTGGCGATGCTGCAACGCACGCCGGTCACGGTCAAGCCAGGCGGCTATCGCGCGTTCCTGACGCCGACGGCGCTGCAGGAAATCATCGGCATGTTCAACTGGGATGGCCTGTCGGAGAAGTCGTTGCGTACGCACCAGAGTGCATTGCGGCGCATGCGCGACGACGGGCTGCGCCTCAATCCGGCGATCACGCTGTGCGAAGACACGCTGGGCGGCGTCGCGCCGGGTTTCGGTGCCGACGGCTTCATCAAGCCGCCACGCACTGCGCTGATCGAGCAAGGCGTGCTGACCGGCAGCATGATTTCTCCGCGCACGGCGATGGAATACGGACTCGTCAACAACGGTGCCGGCAGCAGTGAAGCGATGGTGTCGATGGATCTTGCCGGGGGCACGCTGCCGATGGCGAGCGCGCTGGCCGAACTGGGTACCGGGATTTTTGTCAGCAATCTCTGGTACCTGAATTTTTCGGATCGGGCCAGTTGCCGGATTACCGGCATGACCCGCTTTGCGACGTTCTGGGTCGAGGATGGCGAGATCAAGGCGCCGCTCAATGTGATGCGCTTTGATGAGTCGGTGTTCCGTCTGCTGGGCGATAAATTACTGGCGTTGACGACCGAGCGCGAATTGTTGATCGATAGCGATTCGTGGGGCGAGCGGGCCAATGGCAGCGCGCGCTTGCCGGGCGCGCTTGTGAAGGATTTCATGTTCGTGTTGTAATGTTTTAGAGCGCACGCGTGGGCCACCGTAGGGTGGGCACGGTTTTTGTGCCCACGCGCGCGCCCCACCGTCACGCTTATCCATCTCTGACCGGCCACAATAACCATGCATAATGACCAGCCACTCCCGCCATCCAAACGCTGGATGATCCCCGTCGCCGTGGTTGTCGTGATCGCTGTCGCCGGCGGTGTCATGTCAATGCGTCCGGCCAAACCGGTCACGCCGGAAAAGGTCGCTGCACCCGCCGTCATGGAGCTGGCAACCGCTGATGTGTTCACCGTTGTCGCGCGCGACCTGCGCGTGCAACTGCCGATGTCCGGGTCACTGACTGCGCAGCATCAGGCCATCGTCAAGTCCAAGGTGGCCGGCGAAGTGCGCGAGGCACCGGTCGCCGAAGGGTTTCGGGTACGTCGTGGCGAGGTCGTCGTGCGACTCGATACCGGTGATCTGAAAGCCCGTGTCGGTGTCCAGGAAAGCGCGCTCGACGATGCCCGTGCCCGCCTTGCGCTGGCAAATAAAAATCGCGAAAACAGCACTGCACTCCTGAAGCAAAAATTCATTTCCCAGAATGCGCTCGACACCACGCAGAACGGGGTCGACCTGGCGATGGCGGCTGTCAAATCGGCCAGCGCCCAGCTCGACATCGCCCGGCGCGCACTCGGCGATGCGCAGGTGCGCTCGCCCATCGACGGCATCATCAGCAAGCGCTACGTGCAGGCCGGCGAAAAAGCCGCGCCCGACATGGCGCTATTTGCCGTGGTCGATCTGACCCGGCTGATCCTCGAAGCGCCGGTACCCGCCAGCGAAATCCCCCGCGTACAGGTCGGGCAGGGCGTGACCTTTGCGGTCGACGGGTTTGGTACGCGCGTATTTACTGGTGACGTGGCGCGCATCAACCCGGCAGCCGAAGTCGGTTCCCGCGCAATCATGGTCTATGTCGCCGTGGCCAATACCGACGGCGCGCTCAAGTCGGGCATGTATGCCAAGGGCGGCATCACGCTCGGCAACTCCTCGCTGGTGCCGGCCGTGCCGGTCGCTGCACTGCGCAGCAAGGACGGCGTGACCAGCGTCTTGCGCATCGACGGCAACAAGATCGTCGAACAGATCGTCCAGCCCGGCTTGCGCAACGAGGACGAAGGCATGGTTGAAATCACCGCCGGCCTGTCGGTCGGCATGCAAGTACTGGCCGTCAAGCTCGACGGCATCAAGGCCGGCACACTGGTCAAGTTGCCGTCCTCGAAAGGCTGATCATGTGGATCACCAAGGTCAGTATCCGCAATCCGGTCTTTGCGACGATGGTGATGGTGGCGTTGATGGTGCTGGGGCTGGCGTCCTACCGCAGCCTCGGCGTCGAGAAAATGCCGGACGTGCAGTTTCCGTTCGTCTTCATTCAGGTCATGTATCCCGGTGCCTCACCGGAAGCGGTCGAGAATGACATCACCAAGCCGATTGAAAACGTCGTCAACACCGTACGCGGGGTCAAAAAAATCGTCTCCAGTTCGTTCGAGGGCCGCTCGCTGACCTTCATCGAATTTGATCTGTCGGCCAACATGGACCACGGCATTCAGGAAGTGCGCGACAAGATCGCCACGGTGCGCGCCGCCTTCCCGAAAGACGCCAAGGAACCCTTCGTCGCCCGTCAGGAAGAAAATGCTCAGCCAGTCGCCACGCTGACGCTGACCTCGGCCAGCGGTGACATGCGGGCCTTGTCGACATTGTCCGAACAGGTCGTCGTCAAGCGTTTGCAAAACGTCGCCGGCATCGGCCAGGTTACCACCGGCGGCAACACCAGCCGGCAAATCCTGATCAATGTCGATCCGTCGCGCATGACCGCGCAAAACATTGGCATCGATGACGTGCTGCGCGCGATCCAGATCACCAATCAGGACATGCCGGCCGGAGTGATTAGCCGCGGTCCGGCGGAACAACTGGTGCGGGTCGAAGGCAAGATCAAGGACCCGCGCGCCTTCGGCAAGATCGTCGTCGCGCGGCGCGCCAGTGGTCCGGTGTTTCTGGATCAGGTCGCCGACATCGTCGATGGCGAGCGTGAAGAGACCTCGATTTCGCGCGTCAATGGCCAGCGCGCGATCAACATCAGCATCACCAAAGTACAGGACGCCAACATCATCGAAGTTGGCCTCGGCCTGAAAAAAGCCGTCGCCGAGATGGCCAAGACCCTGCCTGAAGGCAGCACGCTGACCATCGTCAATTCGAATTCGGATTCGGTCGAACGCCAGCTCGACGGCGTCAAGGCCACCATCCTCGAAGGTGCGGTACTGACGATGCTCATCGTGTTCCTGTTCCTGCATTCATGGCGCAGCACCATCATCACCGGCCTGACCTTGCCGATCTCGGTGATGGCGACCTTCATCGCGATGAAGGCATTCGGCTTCACGATCAATGCGTTGACGCTGATGGCGCTGTCGCTGTGTATCGGCTTGCTGATCGATGACGCCATCGTTGTGCGCGAGAACATCGTGCGTCATCTCGGCATGGGTAAAAGCCACAAGGATGCCGCCAACGACGGCACCAGCGAAATCGGCCTTGCCGTGATGGCGACGACGTTTGCCATTGTCGCGGTGTTCGTGCCGGTGGCCTTCATGGATGGCATCATCGGTCGCTTCTTCTTGCAGTTCGGGATCACGGTGACGGTGGCGGTGCTGGTGTCGCTGTTTGTCAGCTTCACGCTGGACCCGATGTTGTCGTCGGTCTGGCGTGATCCGGTCGAGAACCGCTTCCGTTATCTGCCATGGCTGGGCAGGCTGATGGAGCGTATCGAGCACGGCATCGACCGGCTGCACGGGCGCTATGGCCGCGCGCTCGAATGGGCACTGCGCTGGCGCAAGCTCACGCTGCTGTCGGCGCTGCTGCTGTTCGTCGGCAGCCTCGCGCTGGTGCCGCTGATCGGTGGTGAAATGTTCCCGGAAACCGACGAGGGTTTCGTCACACTGAAGTTCAAGACCGCGGTCGGTTCCAGCCTCGCCTACACCGATCAAAAAATCCGTCAGGTTGAAACGGCGCTGAAAGACTTCCCGGAAATCGCCAGCGTCATCACCACCATCGGCGGTCAGGATGGTGCCAACACCGCCGAAGTCAGCCTGAAATTGACCGACCGCAAATCCACCGGACGGCGGCGTCAGAAAGACCTCGAAGCATTGATCCGCGCCCGCCTCAAACCGATCGCTGGCATCGAGTTGTCGGTCGGATTCCAGAAAGCCATCTACATCGCCATCCTCGGCCAGGACATCGGCAAGCTCGATGCGGTGGCCAAACAGGTGATGCAAAAACTGGCTACGATCAAGGGCGTCACTGACCTCGAAAACAGCCTGGCCGCGTCAACGCCCTCGGTGGTCGTGAAGATCGACAACGAGCGCGCCAGCGACCTCGGCCTGACGTTGCAACAGATCGGCGCCGCGCTGCGCCCGTTCGTCGCCGGCGACACCACCAGTTACTGGCTGGCGCAAGATGGCCAGAATTACGAAGTCAACGTGCAACTGCCAAAAGCCGGACGCGAGCGCATCACCGACCTCGGCAACTTGTCGGTGGCCAGCAAGAACCTCACCGCCGATGGCCGCGTCATCATGGTGCCGCTGCGCCAGGTGGTCGAGTTCATCCCGGCGACCAGCCCGCAAGTGATCAAGCGGCAGGCGCTGCAGCGTCGCGTCGGCATCTACGGCAATGTCGAAGGCCGACCGGCCGGCGACGTCAACAAGGAAGTGCAAGCCATCATCAAGACCATCGACTTGCCGGCCGGCGTGCGCTTCGATGTCGGCGGCCAGGCCGAGCAAATGAAGGACATGCTGGGGGCGGCGGTCGCGGCGTTAGGCATCGCGGTGATCTTCATCTATCTGGTGCTGGCCTCACAATTCGGCAGCTTCTTGCAACCGGTGGCGATCATGGTGTCCTTGCCGCTATCGCTGATCGGCGTGCTGCTGGCGCTGCTGATCACGGGCAGCACGCTCAACATGTTCTCCATCATCGGCTTCATCATGCTGATGGGGCTGGTGACCAAGAACGCGATCCTGCTGGTCGACTTCACCAACCATTCCCAGCTTGCCGGCCAGAGCCAGCACGACGCCATCCTCAGCGCCGGACAAGTGCGTTTGCGCCCCATCCTGATGACGACGATGGCGATGATCTTCGGCATGCTGCCGATGGCGCTGGGCCTCGGTGACGGTGGCGAATCCCAGGCCCCGATGGGCCGCGCGGTGATCGGCGGCGTGATCACCTCGACGCTGCTGACCTTGCTGGTGGTGCCGGTGGCTTATACGTATCTGGATGCGTGGGGGCGGCGGGCGAAGGGATTTTTTCGGGGGGCGGAGGTGGTTTGAGTGGCAGGCGGGGTTTGCGATGTGGTGTGGGCATATTCCGGGACTAGGCATGGAACTGACGTCATGAGTGTGTCACTCAATGTTACTTCCACATGCAACGGCGCGATCCGGTTGCAACCGACCAAACCTAGTGAAAAACCATTGCCATGAATAACAGACTTGATAACGCATCCTTGCTCTCACCTTCCTCTTCAGCAGAGCCTTGTCGCCGGGCGGCACCTTATCCGCTGGTTCTGCCACAGATCGACGGCGCCGCCGCACGACGCCGCTCGTATGGGGAGGCGCAAAATAGTGCGACTCGGTCGCTGGCTTGGGCGGTCGCCATTGAACGAGTAGAAAAAGAGCTTGAGGACTGGGTGGCGGCAGGGCAGGGCAATGAACTTCGCAAGGAAGCGGCGGACAGGATTCTGACGTGTTTCCGGGAGAAGGGGACTGCTTTGGATTTAGGGTTTTTGCGGCTAAAAACTTTGCCTCATTGCATCGGCAAGTTGCCTGCGCTGCAATCACTGGACGTCTCTTTTAATGCTCTGACAATGTTGCCCTATCCTATTGGCGACCTGTTACTGCTTCAGTCTCTGGTTGCTTCTGGCAACGACCTCGCGGAACTACCCGATCGCATTGGCGATTTATTATCGCTTCACACGCTGGACCTCTCGGATAACTTGCTTACAGAATTGCCCGGCAGTATTGGCGAGTTGTTTTTGCTGCATACGCTCGACGTCTCGGGCAACAAGTTAGTCGCACTGCCCGGCCGTATCGGGGAGATGTCATCGCTTCGCACGCTGGTTCTCTCTGGCAATCACCTCAAAGAACTACCGGGCAGCATCGGCGCCCTAGCGGAGCTGCAATATCTGGATGCCTCGGACAATGCTCTGATGGGACTCCCCGGTGCCATCGGTAACTTGTCGTCGCTTCACATCTTGGACCTCTCGAAAAATCACCTTCGGGAGTTGTTTGGCGACATTGGCGGCTTGGCGTCGCTGCAATATCTGGATGTCTCGGACAATACGCTCACGGAACTTCCCGACGGCATCGCTCAATGGTCGTCACTTCAAATCCTGGACCTGTCGTATAACAAATTCACAGAATTGTCTGACGCAATCAGCACCCTGTCGTCGCTCCAGTTGCTGCGGCTGCGAGGTAATCCGTTGATGTTTTTGCCTGAGTCCTTGCGCAACCTGCATGCATTTCAGGCGTTTGCCAGTAATCATGACTACTTGGATTTGCCCAGTACCAGCCTGAACCGGTCTTGCCTGCCAGCGCTGTTGCGGCCGTTTTCGCGATCTACGTCCGAGAGTTCTCTCGGACTGGTCAAGTCGGTCGCCGCAAGCAACCGCTGACAAGCTGTAGGCCCGATCGTCTGGACAGGCGGCGGCTTACTCCTCGGTCATCTCCGTTTTTCGCGTGCTGCTGGCGGCATGGAAATGATGGACATCGCGTTGCGGGAACGGTAGCGAGCAACCACCGGCTTCGAGCGCTTCCTTGCAGCGCTGTACCAGATCGAGCTTGGTATCCCACCAGTCGCTGCGGCTGGTCCAGACCCGGAACAGGATATTGACCGAACTGTCGCCCAGCTTGTCGACCTTGATCAGCGGAGCCGGCGTCTCGAGGATGCGCGGATCGTCGGCAGCAATCTGTTTGAGGATGGCCAGCGCATCGCCGATGTTGTCCGTGTAGGCGATGCCGTAGCCTTCGTCGATACGACGGATGTCATTGTCGGTGACGGACAGGTTGACGATGGTCTGGCCCCAGATTTTGGAATTCGGAATGAAGACTGTCGGTCCGTCTGGCAAATGCCCCTTGCAGATGAAGAAGCCAACCGCATCGATGATGTAGACCTGACTGTCGAGTTGGACCACGTCGCCGATCTTGAAAGGCCGAAAGAACAGGATCATCACGCCGGCAGCGACATTGCTGAGCGTCCCTTGCAAGGCTAGTCCGACCGCCAGACCGGCGGCGCCTAGCACCGCGATCAAACTGGTGGTTTCGACACCGAAGCGGTTGAGCACCGCCACCAGCGTGAAGATCAGGACTGCGACCCGGACGATTTTGCCTGGCAGGTTGTGGAACACCGGATCGATCCGGTGCGATTGACGCATCGCCCGGTCGATCAGGCGCGCCACCCAGCCCGCCGCCAGCGCGCCGATAACCAGCGTGGCAATGGCGCCGATCACGTTGATGCCATAGCTGAGCAGGTAGCCGGTCAGGAGGTCGATGAGGTGTTTGAGCTGTTCATTCATAGTGGATTTTGGAATAACAATGGGAGTGAAGGTGGCGACAAGCACCGGACCGGGACAGGGTGGCGTAATCAGCCGGTGGAGTCAACCGGCCATGTAGCCCGGCATTGCGTTGAAGTCGCCGGTCCGAGACCGATGAAGTTGGTCATGCTGGACCAAGTCATGTGCCGTAAGAGTGCTGGCAGATGGACCAACTGCGTTGTCGTTAATCATCCCGTCCGATGTACATCGGGTTGGGCGCAACGTAGGCGATTACCGGGCGGCTGAGCAGACCCGGCGGCGCGACGCGAATCAGGTCGACGTGTGATACCTGCAGCGGTCCGTCAAAACTCCAGGCGAAAGTCTTGGTGCCCGAAACAAAGCGGACGATGTCGCCGCCGGTGACGTTGACATGCTCCGTTTCAGGTGTCAGGACGATGGTCTTCAAGGCAGCCTCTGCCGGGGCCGCGGTGCCTAGCAGGCTCACAGGCTGATCCGGGAAGGACGTGGCGCAGCCGGCAGTCAGGACGGCGGCGAGCAGGAAAGGGATAAGTCGGACATGCATGATGCTGTTCCTTTTATTTGGTTGAAATAAAGAGTGCCGGATTGGCATCTAACGTTGGCCAGTGGCGACCGCCCCATCCGCCGCGTCCGCCATCGCCATGCCCACCCCGGAATCCGAATCCGAAAACAAGGATTGCCGGAGGGCCGACATTGGCTGGCATCGGCACGATATTTTTCAAGGCCACAAAGGAGCAAAACCCCACCGCTGCACGAGGGCAGGGGCGGGGTTTCGGGAGTGTCCGATAGGGGCAACTTTGCCGTTGCATGCCTTGCACTTGCCTTGCCGATACGCTGGCTTCGCGCTGCCCCCAACCCGCTTAGCGGTTAGTCCGCGAGGCGGGTGGCACGCCGGATCGTTTCAGGTAACGGTAATAGTCGCTGTCGGTGGTGAGGATCATCACGGAATTTTTGTTTTGTCCTTCCTTGTACGATTCCAGCGTACGCGAAAAGGCATAAAACTCCGGGTCGGCGTTGTAGGCCACGCCATACACGCGCGTGGCTTCAGCGTCGGCATTACCGCGCACTTCCTGCACCTTACGGTAGGCGCTGGAGCGGATCTGGCTCAAGTCTTTTTCCATCTCGCCTAGAATTTCGGCGCTGCGACCTTCCCCCTCGGAGCGGAACTGGGCGGCGATACGTTTACGTTCCGAGATCATCCTGGCATAGACCCCTTCGCGCACACTCTCGATGTAATCGAGGCGTTTGATGCGCACGTCGACCAGTTCGATGCCGTATTGCGGAATGATCTTGCGCGCTTCGGTCAGGATGGTGCGGGTGATTTCTTCGCGACCACGCACGATTTCCTGTTCCAGGTCATCGCGCACTTCGCTAGTCACTTCATCGAGGATTTCGCCCTCTGGCACGATCCACGATGCGCTGCGTACCAGTTCGCGCAGTTCACTGCCTGACACTTGATCGCGCACGACCGAGTCGATGATGTCATCGAGACGGGAGCGGGCGCCCGCTTCGGAAGCGACGCTTTCAAGGAATGTCTTGGCGTCCGCGATGCGCCAGCGTGCGGTCGTGTCGATCCAGATGAACTCGCGTCCTTTGGTCGGAATCTGGTTCGGCGAGCCGTCCCAGATCAGCAATCTCTTTTCGAATACGCGTACTTCCTGAATGAACGGTATTTTCATGTGCAAGCCGGCTGTGGTCAGCGTCTCTCCTACCGGCTTACCGAATTGCACGATGACGGCTTGTTTACCTTCCTCCAGCGTAAAAAACGTGCCAGAAAATCCGATGACGGCTGCCAGCGCGACGCCGGCTAGTCCGATGTTGATGGCTTTCTTCATGGTTGTGTCCCTCCTTTGATGCCTGCAGCGGTGTTCGGTGTGACGGGTGTCTGGCCCCCTTCCATGCGCAACAGCGGCAGCATGGCTTTTTGATCGCTATCGACGACATACAAGGATTTTGCGTCAGGCAAGATGCTGTTCATCGCTTCCAGATAGAGGCGTTGGCGCGTCACTTCGGGCGCCTTCCGGTAATCGGCGAGGATGGTGGTGAAGCGCGTCGCTTCCCCTTGTGCCCGGTTGACCCGCTCGACCGCATAGCCTTCGGCTTCACTAATGGTCCGGTTGGCTTCACCGCGCGCCTGTGGAATTTCACGGTTGGCGCGTTCCTGTGCCTGATTGATGATGCGTTCACGGTCCTGGCGCGCCGCGTTCACTTCATTGAAGGCGGGTTTGACTGCGTCGGGCGGCGTGACGTCCTGCAGTTCGACGGTGACGAGTCGTACGCCGGTCTTGTACTCGGTCAGTAGTCGTTGCATTTCATCCCGCACTTCGGTCGAGACGGCGACGCGGCCGACGGTCAGCACATCACTGCCCAAACGGTTGCCGACGACCTGACGCATCATGGCTTCCGCCGTGTCCCGGATTGTCTGGCGCGGATCGCGTACCTGGAACAGGAACTGCTCCGGATCTTCGATCCGGTACTGCACAATCCACTGCACGTCGATGACATTCAAGTCACCGGTGAGCATCAAGGAAACTTCCTTGAATTTCGTTTTCGGATCCGCATACTGCGAGCGCTCTCCGGACGGTGTGGCCGTCGTGAAGAAGCCGAACTCTTCCTTCAGGACGCGCGCAGTGGGAACCATCGTGGCGCGCTCTATGCCGATCGGGAATTTGTAATGCAAGCCAGGCCCGACGGTGCGGTTCACGGCGCCAAAGCGTTGAATGACGCCGGTTTCTTCCGGCTGCACAGTGAACCAGCTGGACATCATGAAAGCCAAAAATACCAAGCCGCCCGCGATGAGGGCAATGCGACGGAATCCGAATCCGGATGCACGCTTGCGGAAGTCGCTGGCGATATCGTTCATATCTGGTGGTGGCATGGGGTGTCTCCTAAGTTGGGGGCGTTGTTGCCGGCCCGATGAATCAGTGAAAGATCAATTGATGAGGCGTGCAATCTGGTCGTCGACTGCGTCTTGGCGCAATGGAGGATCGTGTACATGCCGATGATTGACGTGCCCGATGTCGGCACAAGGATTTGAAGAGAGTGGCAACAGCGCAATGCGTCTGGTAGCTCTCTCAAAATGCGTGGGGTAGTTCTGCTTGTTCGGAGCAGCCGTTGTGCTGATGTTGGCGCTCAGGTAACTGTTATCGGATTAAATAACGATCATGATGGCGCGTTGTCGCGGCGCCTGAAACCGTGTCTGAGTGTTCTTGTGCTTTATCCTTCGGTAGTCATCCTCGTTGATATGGCGTGCCATGTCAACCTGCTGCCGCATTGGAAAGCAGAGGTAAAAGGATTTTTTTCCATTTTTTTCGATGAGATTTTAAAAAGTGCGATCGTGGAGGCGGCCGCTTGGAATGTTTTCATCACGTCATTCCTCCCTGTTATTGGCGGCAGATTGGCGAGGAAAAATTAATTTCCATATTGCTTTAAAGTGAAGACATTGCAATTTTCAGACTGATAGCATGAACTCTCCTTTCAATGCCCCCCAATCGGTCAGTGTTTTCTTCGATGGCTCTTGCCCGATGTGCCAACGCGAAGTACGCATGTACCGAAAAATTCCGTCGACTGTTCCGATACAGTGGGTCGATGTCTCCTCCAATCTGCAAGACAACACCACCGGTCGCAGTTGTACCGAGTTGATGGCGCGGTTTCATGTCCGCACGGCGGACGGCGCCGTACTAAGTGGCGCGCGCGCCTTCGTCGCGCTGTGGTTGCTGTTTCCGAGTTGGCGCTGGCTGGGTCGGATCGGCTCGCTGCCATTGATGCCTGCCATTCTCGAAGTGGCCTACCGTGGCTTTCTGCTCATCCGCCCGGGAATTCAGTGGATATTCCGAAAAATCTATCCTGATCCGATGCCAGGAAAGTAAGGGTCGCGCCAACTCCGATGCGCCGCATGGTGCGGCGACTATGTGCCTGTCAGCGCAAAAAAAAGCCGCGCTCTCATGATGAGGAACGCGGCTTTTTAACATTACGGCACTTCTTGAAACGTGTTCTTGGTGGTGATAGGTGGATTTGAACCACCGACCCCAGCATTATGAGTGCTGTGCTCTAACCAACTGAGCTATATCACCAAACAGCCCGAGAGTATCGTGTTTCCGGCTTTTGCTGTCAAGGCGAAATTTGCTGTTGACGGGCAATTTCTATTTGGGCAAGTACCAGCGCATTCGCAGCCGGGTCGAGGCAGTCGATTACGTGCCGCTCCGGCATCGCGCGCAGCCACGTCAGTTGGCGCTTGGCGAGCTGGCGCGTGGCGGCGAGACCTTTTTCGCGCAGTGTGGCCAGGTCAATGTGGCCGTCGAGGTATTCCCAGGCCTGACGATAGCCAACGCAGCGCATCGATGGCAGTCCCGGATGCAGGTCGCCGCGTCGGCGCAGACCAATGACTTCATCGATCAGGTTGGGGTCGCCCGGTGCCAGCATCGCATCGAAGCGGTTGGCGATGCGCCGGTGCAGCGCGCTGCGGTCCGATGGTTCCAGCCCGATTGGCAGTAGCGTGAATGGCAGTTGCACCGGCGCAGCTTGAGCCAGCTGGCTGCTCATTGGCTGGCCGGTCAGTTGGTGGATTTCGAGGGCGCGCTGGATGCGTTGTGCATCGTTGGGCTTGAGTCTGGCAGCGGTGACCGGATCGATCCGTGCCAGCCGGGCATGCATGCCGGGTGAGCCGATCAGGGCGGCCTCGGCATCGAGTGCGGCGCGTACTTCCGGGTCGGCTTCGGGGAGCGTGTCAAGGCCATCGCGCAATGCCTTGAAGTACAGCATGGTGCCGCCCACCAGCAACGGTAGATTGCCGCGTGCGAGGATCTCGCTGACCAGTTGCAGCGTCGCGGTCCTGAATTGCATCGCTGAATACGACTCCGCCGGATCGAGGATGTCGATCAGGTGATGTGGTGCTGCAGCACGTTCGGCGGCCGTCGGCTTGGCTGTACCGATGTCCATGCCGCAATACACCAGCGCGGAATCGACCGAAATGATTTCGGACGGAATCACGCGGGCGATGGCCAGCGCGGCGGCAGTTTTTCCGGAGGCGGTCGGCCCCATCAGGGCGATGGCCAGCGGCAGAGGTGGCATCGTCATTGGCCTCGCTGGAACAGCCGGTCGAGGTCGGACAAGGCCATCTGTACCCACGTTGGTCGGCCATGATTGCATTGGTCAGCGCGTTCGGTGGCTTCCATCTGGCGTAGCAGCGCGTTCATTTCGGGTAGGGTCAGGATGCGATTGGCACGCACGGCGGTGTGGCAGGCCAGTGTGCCGAGCAACTCGTTGCGCCGCTCCAGCAGCACGCGCGAGCCGCCGAATTCGCGTACATCGCGCAAGACATCGCGTGCCAGCGATTGCGCATCGGCGTTCTTCAGCAAGGCCGGAATAGCGCGCACCGCCAGCGTAGTGGGCGACAGCGCAGCAATGTCAAAACCGAGTGCCGCCAGCGTGGCCTGATTTTCTGCGGTGGTCCCGACCTCAACCGCATCGGCATGGAAGGTCACCGGGATCAGTAGCGGTTGCACGACGACGGCATCGGTATCGAGCGCGGTCTTGAATTGCTCGTACAAAATGCGTTCGTGCGCGGCATGCATGTCCACCAGCACCAGTCCGGTCAGGTTTTGCGCGAGGATGTAAATGCCTTGCAACTGGGCCAGCGCAAAGCCGAGCGGGAATTCAGCACTGCCCGATGACGTGCCCGGCGACGTCGCCACCGGCGTGGGCTGCCAGCCCGCTACCGCGATCTGTTCGAACGGTTCATTGCTATCGCCAAACAGGGCGCCATAACGGGCGCTGCTTTGTGCCACACCCGGCTCGGGTTGCTGGCTGAAGCTGCCTTGTTGGGTGTAAGGCTGCGCGTAAGCCGGGGACGGTTGTTGCGGCGGTTTCTGCCATGGCAAGGCACCAGCCGGTTGTGGTGCCGGCACCGAGCCGTCGGCAGTAGCCGAGGTCTGCGACAGCGCTCGCGTGACTGCATGGAAGACAAACTGATGGACGGCGCGGCTATCGCGAAAGCGGACTTCGATTTTCGACGGATGGACATTGACGTCGACGAGCGCCGGGTCGAGGTCGAGCGCCAGCACATATGACGGATAGCGGTCGCCGTGCAGCACATCCTGATAGGCCGAACGCACGGCATGCGTGAGCAGTTTGTCGCGCACAAAGCGACCGTTGACGTAAAAATATTGCGCATCGGCGCGCCCGCGCGACGCGGTCGGCAAGCCGGCGTAGCCATGCAGACGTAGCGGTCCGGCGGCTTCATCGAGCGGCAAGCGGGCCGCGCTGAAATCGCTGCCGAGAATGTGCGCGCTGCGCCGGTCCATGTCGGTCAGCGTCCAGTGATCGACGGTTTTGCCGTTATGCGTGAGCGAGAAGGCGACGTCCGGGCGCGACAGCGCGATGCGCCGTACGATTTCGGCACAGTGGCCGTATTCGGTCTGGTCGGATTTGAGAAATTTGCGTCGCGCTGGCGTGTTGTAGTACAGGTCCTGCACGTCGATGGTGGTACCGGTCGCGCCGGACGAGGGCACCGGTGCGGGTTGGTTGCCACTCATTTCCCACGCGTGCGCGGCAGTGGCGGTACGGGTGGTCAGGGTCAGCTGCGCAATCGAGGCGATCGACGCCAGTGCCTCGCCGCGAAAGCCCAGCGTGGCGACGTTTTCAAGGTCGGACAATGACGTGATCTTCGAGGTTGCATGGCGCGCGAGTGCCAGCGGAATTTCATCGGCCGGAATGCCGCGGCCGTTGTCGGTGATGGCGATGCGCTTGATGCCGCCCTGTTCAAGCCGGATGGTGATCTGGGTAGCGCCAGCGTCGAGCGCATTTTCGAGCAATTCCTTGACGACAGCGGACGGACGTTCAACCACCTCGCCAGCGGCAATCTGGGAGATCAGTTGGTCGGGCAGGGCGGCAATCGAACGGGGGGCGGTCAGAGAAGAAGTCATCGACCGATTATACCGGTGCGCGGCGGCCAAATCGGGTGGGGTGAAATGTCTGTAGTGTACTATTCCCGCTCAAGCTGTCTTCGGCTCTCTTGCAAGACCCCACTCAGGAAAACTATGGATTTCATGCAATTGCTCGATATGCTCATGCACATCGACAAATATCTCGGCGCCTTTATTACCGAATATGGCTCGCTGGTGTACGCAGTCCTGTTTGCGATCATCTTTGGCGAAACCGGGCTGATTGTCTTGCCGTTTCTGCCGGGCGATACCTTGCTCTTCATTGCCGGTGCATTCAGTGCCGAAGGCCAGATGAACCTGCTAGTACTCAATGTCTTGCTGATCACTGCGGCCATTACCGGTAACACGCTTAATTACTACGTTGGCCGCGCAATCGGACAGAAAGTCTTCACCCACAACTATCGCTGGCTCGATCAGGCTGCGTTGATCCGAACCCATGCTTTTTATGAAAAACATGGTGGTAAAACGATCGTGTTGTCGCGCTTCGTCCCGATTGTGCGGACCTTCGCGCCCTTCGTTGCCGGCGTTTCCGGCATGCGGTTTGCCAGCTTCCAGTTTTACAATATTACCGGCGCGATTGCTTGGGTCACGGGCTTGACCGTGGCGGGCTATTTCTTCGGCAACATTCCGATCATCCGCGACCACCTCAGTCTGATTGTGCTCATCGGTGTCGGTGCGGCGGTCGTGCCGGTGGTCCTGGGCGGTTTGTGGAAGGTCTACCGGAAAATGACGCGGGTGCGGGTGAGTTGATCGGTTGTAAGGGCCTTGGCGACGGCCACGTATGGATTCGGTGCAATGCCGCCGTACGGCTTTCGGAGGGTGGGTGCAGCCTTACCGTGCCCACGCGCGCGTAATAGACATGCCGGTTAATTGCGATTACGCCGCTGCGCGATGGCACTTTCGCGTGGGCACGATAACCCTGTGCCCACCCTACCAAGTACCAATTTTCGCAGGGTGCCATTACCGCAGGGCATTGCATCGCAAGCGTTCACTCCATCACTGACAGTCGCTGCCTGCTTGGCGCGTCACAAAATAGGGCTGACGACCGTGTCTCAGAACTCTTCGAAGTCATTTGTCGTGCCGTTCCTGACGGGATTGGCCAGTGCTCTCGGCGCGGGCCGGAGCGCTGGTTTGACCTTGGCAGTCATTGGTGTCGGTGCCGCTGCGGACCCACCGCTCACCTGAAAAACACTGACTACATCCGAGAGCAGCACGGCTTGCTCCTGCAGGCTCTGCGCCGCAGCCGCAGCCTGCTCGACCAGCGCGGCGTTCTGCTGGGTGACTTCATCCATCTGTGCTACGGCCTGATTGATTTGCTCGATACCGGCGGTCTGTTCCTGGCTGGCCGACGTGATTTCACTGATGATATCGCTGACCCGTTTGACGCTGTCGACGATGTCGCCCATGGTCTGGCCAGCGGCATCGACCAGCTTCGTGCCATTGTCGACTTTCTCGACCGAGTCATCGATGAGCAATTTGATTTCCTTGGCGGCAGCTGCCGAACGTTGCGCCAGATTGCGGACTTCGGAGGCCACCACCGCAAATCCGCGACCCTGTTCTCCGGCCCGTGCGGCTTCCACGGCTGCGTTCAGCGCCAGGATATTGGTCTGAAAAGCGATGCCGTCGATGACGCTAATAATGTCGGCGATTTTTTTCGACGAATCATTGATCGAGCTCATCGTGGTGATCACCTGGGAGACCACATTGCCACCCTTGGTGGCAATGTTGGACGCGGAGAGCGCCAGCACGTTGGCTTGTCGCGCATTGTCGGCATTTTGCTTGACGGTGCTGGTCAATTCTTCCAGCGACGAGGCGGTTTCTTCGAGCGAACTGGCTTGCTGTTCGGTGCGCGATGACAGGTCGAGATTGCCGCTGGCGATTTCGGCCGAGGCAGTGGACATCGTGTCGGTGCCCTGGCGCACTTGACCGACGATCTCATTGAGGTTGGTGCGCATCTGGTCCATGGCAAACAGCAGACTGCCATTGTCGCCGTGACGCAAAGCAACCTGGACGGTCAGGTCGCCAGCCGCGATCTGGTTGACGATGTCGGCCGCGTAGCCCGGCTCGCCGCCCAGTTGGCGCATCAGCGTTCGGGTAATCGTGACGGCGGTGGCGATGCCGACCAGCAGTGCCAGTGCGACAAAGGCCAGCATCAGGGTGCGTGCGCTGGCGTACTCCTGCGCGGCAATCAGTGCATAGGTTTCGTTCTGTTTTTTCTCGATATCGATCAGGTTGCCGAAGGCTTCCAGCCACTTTTTCTGCACCGGGCGCACCTCCTTGAACAAGACCATGCTGGCCTCTTCGTTCTTGTTCTGTAATCCTAATTCGGTCGCTTTGGCAAATAATGGCAAGGCGGTAGCCCGCAATGCACTGATGGTCTCCAGCGCTGTTTTCTGCTCTGTGCTGTTATCACCT
This sequence comes from Minisyncoccia bacterium, assembly GCA_047621345.1. GTDB lineage: Bacteria > Pseudomonadota > Gammaproteobacteria > Burkholderiales > Burkholderiaceae_D > Actimicrobium. The sequence continues at coordinate 39,165 of JBLHLW010000016.1, forward strand.
GTGACGGCAATCAGCGTGGTCAGTTTCGCCTCTGCGTTGTCATATTTCAGTGCGCCGTTCTTGATTCGGTCTTCTTCCGACTTCATTTCGTCGATGTCCGTCAGCAAAATGATATTGCGCATGGCAACCATTCGGTCGTACACCGTCAGGCGCATTTCCAGGATGTAGCTCAGTTCGACGTTGTTGACGCTGACAATTTTGTCAAGCCGCTGCTGGATCTGTCCCATGCGGCTTAACCCGATACCGGTGGCGATGGCGAGCAATAACAACAACAGGGAAAAACCGATCGTCAGAAGGGTGCTGACTTTCAATGTGGTCGATTTCATGGAAAAACTCCGGAGACGGCGATGGGGGCGGCAAAATGTTGCTTCATAGAATGTTGCACGCGCTAGTTTATTCTTATGCGCTACTCTACTTGATTACTATGAGCGAGTGACCTAAAGAATAATGTTGACCTGCTGGTGCGTCAAACTTTCTTGCTGGCTATTATTGCTTCAGGTTGTTCCTGATACGCGTCATCGGATTGCCGCGTGGGACCGATCAGGTCATGCGGTTCTTCGACAGAGGGGGATTTTTGGCGAAGTAGATGCGAATACCCTTGAGTATCGCAATAGCCATCTGATCTTGATAGGCCTCATCGTTGAGCTTGGCTTCTTCTTCCGGATTTGAAATAAAGGCGGTCTCGATGAGGATGCTAGGGATATCTGGTGCCTTGAGTACCGCAAAACCAGCCTGCTCGACCGAATTTTTGTGCAAGCGGTTGATGCCGCCGATCTCGCCGAGCACGGCTTTGGCGACCTTCATGCTGTCGCTGATCTGTGCCGTGGTCGACAGGTCCAGCAACACACTGGCCAGTTGCCGATCATGGTTCTTGATATTGACACCGCCGATCAGATCGGCTGCGTTTTCCTTGTTGGCCATCCAGCGCGCGGCGGTCGAAGTGGCACCTTTTTCGGACAGGGCAAAGACCGACGAGCCGCGCGCAGTCGGTTCGATCCACGCGTCGGCATGGATGGAGACGAACAGGTCGGCCTGCACCTTGCGGGCTTTTTCGACGCGCATGTTGAGGGGCACAAAGTAGTCGCCATCACGGGTCAACATGACGCGCATGTTCGGCTGTTCCTCGATCTTGGCTTTCAGGCGCTTGGCAATGGCCAGTACGATGTCTTTTTCGTAGCTGCCGCCGCGACCGACCGCACCTGGGTCTTCACCGCCATGGCCGGGATCGAGCGCGATCGTCAGCAAGCGCTTCAGCGGAGGAATTTTTTCTTCGCGCGGTTCGAAGCGGGCCACGTTCGGATCGAGGAATTTCAGGCGCGGATCATTCCTGCCGCTTGGCTTGGATTCGGGTTTTGCTTCCGCAATCTGCGGCGAAGGGTCGAATTGCTGGTCCTTTGACCACTCGCCTTTTTTGATCAGCTCGGCAATCGGATCGAGTGCTTGCGCCGGGTACAGGTCGAACACCAGTCGGTACTGATAGTCACCAACCGGCTTGAGCGTGAACACTTGCGGCGTGATTTCGGCTTTCAGATCGAACACAAGGCGCACCACGTTCGGCCGGTTCTGACCCACCCGGACCTGTGTGATGTACGGATCATTGGGCTGGATCTTGGCGATCAGGCCCTTCATGGTGGAATTGAGTTCCAGTCCCTCGATGTCAATGACCAGCCGTTCCGGATCCTTGATCACGAAGTGGGTGGCTTTCAGGTCGCTATCGTTTTCGAGCGTGACGCGGGTGTAGTCGTCCGAAGGCCAGACCCGCACGGCAACAATTTGCGCAGCGCGGGCGAGGCCGGGCGCGATCACCGATAACAGCAGCGTGCCACCGGCTTGGAGGACGGTGCGGCGCAGTCGGCTGGAAATCGGTGCTACAGGTTTGGGGCGAATTTGAGACGATCGAGACATTGAAAACCCTGGTCAGAATGCGCGACCAATTCTACCTCACGACCTGCGCCGGCGACGGTCAAAAATACGTCGATATCGGCCGGAGGCAGCACGCCGTCGGCCTTTTCGGGCCATTCGACGATACAGATGTTGCTGTTGTTGAAATATTCCCGGAAGCCGGCGTCGAGAAAGTCATCGGCGCTGATCATCCGGTACAGGTCAAAATGAATGACGTCCACCTGACTATCGTGCAGTTGAATGGTGTACGGCTCTGCCAGTGTGTAGGTCGGACTCTTGACATGGCCGGTGTGGCCGGCGGCGTGCAACAGCGCGCGCGTCAGGGCCGTCTTGCCGGCGCCGAGGTCGCCATGCAGGTAGATTGTCAGGCCCGGTGCGAGGGCACGCGCCAGAGCGGCGCCTAGCGCGAGGGTACCTGCTTCGTCTTTCAGGTGGGCTGTCATGTGCTGCATCTCGTAGAATGACCTTTCATTTTTATTGTGACTTGTTCCATGACGTTTCTATGACTCTGCCGGCTACCGATCTGTTTGCGCTCGCCACCACCATTAAAGCCTGGGGCCAAGAGTTGGGCTTTGCCGAATTGCGCATTGCCGATATCGACCTGCAACATGCCGAGGCCGGATTGCTGGCGTGGCTGGACGCAGGCTACCACGGTGAGATGGAGTATATGGCAGCCCATGGTACCAAGCGCGCCCGTCCGGCTGAGCTGGTGCCGGGCACCTTGCGCGTGATTACGGCGCGGATGAATTATTTGCCGGCAGACAGTGGTGGCGATTGGCGTGAGCGCGAAGCCGTACGACTGACCGAGCCGGGCGCGGCGGTGATTTCACTGTATGCCCGGGGGCGGGATTATCACAAAATTTTACGGGCGCGACTGCAGCAACTGGCTAGCCGAATCAGCGCTGAAATCGGGTCGTTCGGCTACCGGGTATTTACTGATTCGGCGCCAGTGATGGAGGTCGAACTGGCCACGAAGGCCGGGCTGGGTTGGCGCGGCAAGCATACCTTGCTGCTCAATCGCGAAGCCGGATCGATGTTTTTTCTGGGCGAACTAGTGACTGATTTGCCGCTGCCGATTGATGCGCCGATCAGCGCCCATTGCGGTGGTTGCCATGCTTGTATTGCGGCCTGTCCGACTGGTGCGATCATCGGTCCGTATCGGCTGGATGCGCGGCGCTGTATCTCCTACCTGACCATCGAACTCAAGGGCAGCATCCCGCTGGCATTGCGCCCGTTGATCGGCAACCGTGTGTATGGTTGCGACGATTGCCAGACGGTGTGTCCGTGGAATAAGTACGCACAGCGCGCGGTGTTGCCGGACTTCGATGTGCGAAATGGACTGGATCAGGCGGAGTTGGTGAGCTTGTTTGCGTGGAGCGAGGAAGAGTTCAATCGGTATCTGGAAGGCAGTCCGATCCGGCGTATTGGGCATGAACGATGGTTGCGCAATATTGCGGTCGGGTTGGGTAATGCGCTGACGGCGGGCGCATCACCGGAGCCGCTGTTGGCGGCGCTTGCGGCGCGGCGGGGACATGCTTCCGAGCTGGTGCGCGAGCATGTGGAGTGGGCGATGGCTTGTGGGCTGGGGTGACGATATCGTTGTCTGTGCCTACGCGAATGGACCGCAATGATTGTCTTGACGGACACTGCGGGACGCTCGCGTGGGCACGATGTTGCCGTGCCCACCCTACGGGGGTTGTCCTTGCCTCACCCAATCACCCCTAACCACAACGGCAACGTCAGCACCGACATCAACGTCCCCGCCGAAATCAAAAACGCCACGAACGGTCCATTGCCGCCCATGCGTGCAGCTAGCACGTAGGCGCTGGAAGCCGTTGGCAGGGCGCTGAACATCACGACGATTTGCAGTTGTAGCGGCGGCAAGCCGAGACTTCTGCCCAGGAACCAGGCCAGTGCCGGCAGTGCCAGCAACTTGATGGCGATGAAATAAGCCGCCATGCCTTTGGCCTGATGCAACCCGGACAATCGCAGCCCCGCACCGACCGTGATGAGGCCGATGGCAATCGCGGCATTGCCGATACGCGAGAGTGTGGCGCCGATGAAGTCGGGGATTGGCACGCCGGCAAAGTTACACGCCAGGCCCAGCACAGTCGCCAGCAACAGCGGATTTTTTATCAGTTCGCGCAGCAGGCCACCCTTGCGATGGACCAGCGCATGGACTGCTGCGACATTGCACAGCGGGACAGAAAAGCCAATGATCAGTGCCATCAGCGCAGTACCCGTATCGCCGCCTAGCCGCGATGCCACAGCCAGCGCAATGTACGAATTGAAGCGAAAGGCGGTTTGTACGCCGGACTCGAACAGCATCGGTCCGGGCCGGAACAATGGCTTGGCCAGCCATCCAAGGGCAACCCCGGACAGGCAGGTGAGCAACGCAACCTGCAGCATCTTGCCGGTGCTGGCAAAGTCGAGAGGCGCGCGCGCGGTGGCGTAAAACAGCAGGCTCGGGAAGAGCACGTAGTACACCAGCTTTTCCAGACCAGTCCAGAATGCCGGCTCCCAGCGGGTGATGCGAAACAGCACGAGGCCCAGCAGGATCAGCGTGAAATCGGGAAGCAGCAGGAAAGCAAGAGACATGGATGGTCGATCAGGGTTATTTCAGCAAGACTGCCAGTTCGACAGCGGTCTTCACATTCATCTTGTCGAAGATATGGGCGCGGTGGACTTCGACGGTGCGCATGCTGATGCCGAGTTGGTCGGCGATGACTTTGTTCATTTTGCCGATCAGAATTAACTCCAAGACTTCGCGTTCACGTGCCGACAGGCTCTCTAGCCGCACCTGCACCAGCGCCCGGACGCCCGCGTCGCGCGACGCCGCCAGCGCTTCTTCGACGCGGTCGATCAGTTTGTTATCGTTGAACGGTTTTTCAAAAAAGTCGAAGGCGCCGCGCTTGAGGCTGTCGACGGCCATCGGCACATCACCATGGCCGGTCAGGAAAATCACGGGTAGCCGAAGGGTCAGCTTGCGCTTGGCCATGATGTCAAACAGCACGGCGCCGCTGGTTTCTGGCATGCGGATATCGAGCAGTACGCAGTCACCCTGCGGGTCGAAGACAGCTTGCTCGACCGCTGCCAGAAAGGTATCGGCACCGTCATAGGCTTTGGCGGTGATCCCACGCGAGCGGGCCAGCCAGCTCAGCGAGTCGCGGATCGCTTCTTCATCATCAACGATATGCAGCATCGGAAATCCTGTCTCTGAAAGTGGGCGCCGTTAGGTCCGTGGCGGGATGGCCAACTCGTCGTCGGCGAACGGCAGGGCGAACTGAAAAATAGTGCCTCCGGCCGGGTTGGTCGCGTGGGTCAACCTGCCGCCGTGGAACTCGATGGCGGTGCGGCAGATGTTGAGGCCCATCCCCATCCCTTCCGATTTAGTCGAAAAGAACGGCGAGTATAGTCGCTCCGCAACATTTTCCGGTATGCCGTGGCCTTGATCAATGATCTCGATCAGCACGGCCGGCTGGCCGGCCGCCGTCAACGTGCGGCTCAGGCAAAGACGCAGCAGACGTTGTCTGGACGGCATCTGCTGCATCGATTCGATTGCGTTACGGGTCAGGTTGAGGATGACTTGTTCGAGCAGGACGCGGTCACCTAGCACCATCGGCAGGTCGGCTGCGACGGTGATCACGATTCTGGTGACCGACGGTTGGGCCTGCAAAGCAATCAGTGGCTCAAGGGTGTCGAGGATGGCGGCCATGCTGACCGCTTCGCGCAGCGGTTCGCGCTGCTTGACGAACGCATGCACGCTGCGAATAATCTGGCCGGCGCGCAGCGCTTGGGCGGCGGCTTTTTCGAGCGCCGGTTTAAGTAGCGCGCGATGGTCGTCGCCACTGTTGGTCGGGTCACTCAACAAGTTCAGCGCGCCGGTGGTGTAGCTCGAAATGGCGGCGAGTGGCTGATTGAGTTCATGCGCTAGCGTTGACGCGATTTCGCCCATGCTGGCCAGACGTGCGCTGGCCTGCAGTTTTTCTTGCTGGCGCAAATTGAGGTCTTCGGCTTGCTTGCTCTCGGTGATGTCGAGTATGGAACCCATCCAGCCGGTCTGTTTGCCGTCGAGGTCGCGCAGGGCCGATTCAAAAATCAGGACGGGAAAGCGTTCGCCATTGGCGCGCTGAAAAATCGTCTCGAAGCCTTTCTGGGTGACCGTGCCCGCCATGACTTCGGCAAAGCGCTTCTCGTAATCCGGCGTCGCTTCCGGGGCCCAATAGGGCATCGGTGGCAACTTGCCGATCAAGCTTTCGGCTGGCATGTCGACCATTTTGCAGAAGGCCGGATTGGCGTAGGTGACGCGTCCTTCCAGGTCGCGTGCGCGCAAGCCTGTTACCAGGGAGTTTTCCATGGCGGTACGAAAGGTCACCTGTTCGCGCAAGGCGCCCTCGGTGGCGAGGCGGCGGTTGATGTCGCGCCACAGCGCCCACAGACTCCAGACCAATCCCAGCGACAGGGCAATGACCGAACCCATCAGCAGGTTAGGCAGCAAGCGTGGTGCTGCCTTGACGCTATTGGTGCGCAGCGTCACGGTTTGACCGTTCAGGTCGAGCGTACGCTGATGGGTGTAGACGCCGCGTCCGGGACCGCCGGCCGCACGCCGTGCGATCAGTTTGTCGTCGATGTCGAGCAGATCGATCTGATTATCTTGGGCAAACCACCACGGCACCATTTCGTCGAGGATGGCACTGGTGGAGTACGACAGCATTAGCGCACCACGATATTTTTTTTCTGTAAACATGGGGACGAAATAGTCGAACAGCACCGGGCTTGCCGCCCCTAATTGCGCCATTGGTCGGCTATAGCTCGGCACCTTGCTATCGATCGCGTGGGCCAGCGCTTCTTGTGCCGGCAACGGCCATTGCGTCAGCGTCTGCGGCAAATCGTTGTAGCCGTTGCTGGCAAGGGTGTTGCCTTCGGCATCGAGCCAGCCGATGCGCTTGATTTCCCGGGTTCCGGTCAGCAGCGTCGCCGCGCGATCATTGAATTTTTGAGGCGGCAGCTGACCGTCGAGGATTTCGGAGGCGATCAGTCGCAGGCTTTCGTTGCTGCGATCGAGCTGGAAGCGGATGGTTTGCTCGACCCACAAGGTATCGGCGATCAGTTGTTCCTGGCGTTCGTTACTTTCCATCCGTTGGGCCTGCCAAGGCAGTCCGGTCAGGATGCCAAGGAATAACAACACCAGCACACCCGGCAGCACCCAGCGCCATGTCTGGCGGCGCACTGCTGCGAGCGGATTGAACAAAGAGGGCAGCGGCGTCATGGTCAGCATACAAAATCGGGCCTCCAGTGTAGCCGAGCGCGACTGCGGTTATCCACAGTTGATTCGGATAAGGCCGGTCACGACAATAGCGACTGAAAAAAATCACCCGACGAATCACCCTGGAGATCTCATGCAACGACGTACATTCACCCTGTCTACTCTGGCCCTGTCGGCAGCCTTGCTCATGAGCAGTAACGCGATGGCGCAAACACCGATCATCATCAAGTTCAGCCACGTGGTGGCCAACGATACGCCGAAGGGTAAGGCTGCAGAGCGATTCCGGGAATTGGTTGAAAAAAACCTGAAAGGTCGCGTCAAGGTCGAGTTGTATCCGAACAGCACGCTCTACAAAGACAAGGAAGAGCTCGAGGCGCTGCAGCTTGGTGCTGTTCAAATGCTGGCACCGTCGCTGGCCAAGTTCGGTCCACTGGGCGTCAAGGAATTTGAACTGTTCGACCTGCCGTACATTTTTCCGGGTAAGGACGTGTTGTACCGCGTCACCGAAGGTCCAATCGGCAAGGATCTCTTCAATAAGCTTGAAACAAAAGGCATTACCGGGTTGGCTTTTTGGGACAATGGCTTCAAGGTCATGTCCGCCAACAAGCCACTGAAAACACCGGCTGATTTCAAGGGCCTGAAGATGCGTATCCAGTCATCCAAGGTACTCGATGCCCAGATGCGCGCACTGGGTGCGAACCCGCAAGTGCTGGCTTTCTCCGAGGTCTATCAGGCGCTGCAGACCGGCGTAGTTGATGGCACTGAAAATCCGCCTTCGAACCTGTACACCCAGAAAATGCATGAAGTCCAAAGTAATGTGACGGTCTCGAACCACGGTTACTTGGGCTACGCCGTCATCGTCAACAAGAAGTTCTGGGATGGCTTGCCGGCTGATGTGCGCACTGGTCTCGAAGCAGCAATGAAAGACGCCACCAAGTACGCCAACGCGATTGCCCAACAAGAGAACGACAAGGCACTCGACGCAGTTCGCAAGTCTGGCAAGACGGATGTTTACGTCTTGAACGAAACCGAAAAAGCCGAATGGCGCAAAGCCTTGCTGCCGGTCCGTAAAGATATGGAGTCGCGTATCGGCAAGGATCTGATCAATTCCGTTGCCAAGGAAGCGACGACGCTCGGTTACAAGTAATCGGACATGGCTGGCTGAAATAACTGCATGAAGTCACTGCAGCCAAGCACTTGCAGTCACGCAGCGGGACGCTCGTCCCGCTGCAGAACGACCTACGTATCAACAGCATCACCCGCCTCACAGTAAGTTTGTACAGCACAATAAAAACAACCATTTGCAGGGAGTTCCCCATGAAATTGCTCGACCATCTCGAGGAGTGGCTTATTGCCGCACTGATGGCGTCGGCCACCGTGATCATTTTTGTCGCTGTGATCCATCGCTATCTGTCCGGCTTGCCGATTCCCTACATGCAGGATTACCTGATCAGCCTCAATACCAGCTGGGCTCAGGAGCTGTGCATTTATCTATTCGTCTGGATGGCCAAATTCGGCGCTGCTTATGGTGTGCGTACTGGCATCCACGTTGGCGTCGATGTCCTGATCAACCAGCTCAATACGCCATGGCGCAACAAGTTTGTCGTCTTCGGCTTACTTTCCGGCGCGACGTTTACCGCCATCGTCGGCACGCTGGGAGCGAGTTTTGTCTACCAGATTGCGCAGCATTCCAGTACGTCCGAAGTGATGGAGGTCCCGATGTGGATCGTCTATCTGGCCGTGCCGCTCGGCTCGTACCTGATGTCGTTCCGTTTCCTGCAAGTGACCTGGGCTTTCATCAAGACCGGCGAGTTGCCCAAGCATGACCATTCGTTTGTCGAAGGTCTCGAAGAAGAAGTTGCAGGGGGCAAGGCATGAACGCACTGATTATTTTTGTATTGTTGTTCACGTTGATGTTGACGGGCATGCCGATCTCGATTTCGCTCGGTCTGACGGTACTGACGTTCCTGTTTACGATGACCGATGTGCCGATCGAATCGGTGGCCCTGAAGCTGTTCACCGGCATTGAGAAATTCGAAATCATGGCGATCCCGTTCTTTATTCTGGCGGGAAATTTCTTGACCCACGGTGGGGTAGCGCGACGCATGATTAACTTCGCCTCGTCGATGGTCGGGCACTGGCATGGTGGTCTGGCGCTCGCTGGCGTGATGGCTTGTGCATTGTTCGCGGCGGTTTCGGGTTCGTCGCCAGCGACCGTCGTGGCGATTGGCTCGATCATCCTGCCGGCGATGGTGAAGCAAGGTTATCCGAAGAGTTTCGGTGCCGGCGTCATTACCACCTCCGGTGCGCTCGGCATCCTGATCCCACCCTCGATCGTGATGGTGATGTATTCGGTTTCGACCAACACGTCGGTTGGCAAGTTATTCATGGCCGGCGTGATTCCCGGCATCATGCTGGCGTTTTTCCTCGGACTGACGACTTGGTATCTGGCGCGCAAAAACAATTATCCGAAGCTCAAGAAAGCGACCTGGGCGGAGCGCGGCGCCGCCTTTCGCAAGAGCGCCTGGGGTCTGCTGCTGATCGTTATTGTCATGGGCGGCATCTACAGTGGCAAGTTCACGCCGACCGAAGCCGCAGCAATGGCCGCAGTCTACGCGTTCGTCGTAGCGGTGTTCGTCTACAAGGACATGAGCATGAAGCAGGTGCCGAAGGTCTTGCTGGATTCGGCAGCGATGTCGGCGATGCTGCTCTACATCATCACGAATGCGGTGCTGTTTTCGTTCCTGATCACCAGCGAAAATATTCCGCAATCCATGGCTGCCGTGATCACTGACATGGGCATGGGGCCGATCGGTTTCCTGCTGGTCGTGAACGTCCTGTTACTGCTGGCAGGTAACGTGATGGAGCCCTCATCGATTGTGCTGATCATGGCGCCCATCCTGTTTCCGGTGGCGATGAAGCTGGGTATCGACCCGGTCCACTTCGGCATCCTGATTATCGTCAACATGGAAGTCGGCATGTGCCATCCGCCGGTGGGGTTGAACCTGTATGTCGCGTCCGGGATTACCAAGATGGGTATTACCGAGTTGACTGTGGCGGTCTGGCCATGGCTGCTGACAATGCTGGCTTTCCTCGGATTGGTGACCTATGTGCCTGCGATTTCACTGTGGTTGCCTAACTTGATTTACAACTGACCCGTGAGTCACTTTCATGGTGCGTTGCAGCACCATGAAAAGATTGTGCACAATGTGAAATATCTTGCTTGACGGCAGATTCAATATGTCCGAGACTCCGGTCAGCGTTGAGGAAATGGCATTCAAATGGTGCAACCAGCCAGCCATGGATTTTCGATGAGCAGGTAAGGCAGGTCAGAATCATGAGGTGGATGGCGCTGATAAAACGGTATCGATACCGCAGTGAAGAGGAGACGCGTGTTTCGATAAAGCTGTTTAAACAGCATGGAGACACAAGCATGGCTTAAGGCGCATCAGATGATGCGCCTTTTTTATTGGCTTATTTGTTCTATCCTTCCTGTTATGAAAACACGCTCAAGCAGCACCCTTTTTTCCGTGATCGTCCCGGCTCCTTTCGGTGCGATCGGGTTGCGTACTGGCACTGACGTGGTGCAAGAGTTGGTCTATTTGCCGCCTTCATTTCCAGCCCGTCCAGCCACTGACGCGCTCGCTGAACGGGCTGGAAAGCAGATTAACCGTTATCTGTCCGACCCGGATTTCCGTTTCGATTTACCGTTGGCCGATGTCGGTACAGCGTTTCAGCGCAAGGTGTGGGCCGTCATTGCCGCGATCCCGCGCGGCGACGTGTTGACGTATGGCGAGGTCGCGAAGATCATCGGTTCGGCACCGCGCGCGGTGGGTCAGGCCTGCGGTGCCAATTGGTTTCCGCTGCTCATTGCCTGCCACCGCGTGACGGCCGCCGGCGGATTGGGCGGTTTTTCGCATGACGACAATGCCGCCGGATTTCATCTCGGCGTGAAACGTTGGCTGCTCGCCCATGAAGGCGTGACCGATGTCTGATGCGGCCACCCTGAGTGCCGACAGTCGCCAGCACATCGATGCTTTTTGCGACACGCTGTGGCTAGAGGATGGTCTGGCGAAAAATTCGCTGGAGGCCTACCGCCGTGACCTGACGGCGTTCGCGCTATGGCTTGCTCAGCCTGCTCGGACTGAGCAGACGGGTTTGCTGACGGTGGCAGCGGCGGACATCAACGGCTATTTTGCAGCGCGTCATGACGCCTCCAAAGCCACCACGGCGAATCGTCGGCTGGCAGTGCTCAAACGGTTCTATCAACTGGCGCTGCGCAACAGCCAGATCACCGAGAATCCTTGCCTCAAGCTTCATTCGGCCAAGCAAGCGCCGCGCTTTCCGAAAACGCTGTCGGAAACCAATGTCGAGGCGCTGCTGGCGGCGCCCGATGTGACGACGCCTCTCGGACTACGCGACCGGACGATGCTTGAACTGATGTACGCCAGCGGTTTGCGCGTGACCGAACTGGTGTTGCTCAAAGCGATCGAGGTCAGCCTCAATGACGGCGTGGTGCGTGTCACCGGCAAGGGCAACAAGACGCGCCTGGTACCGTTTGGCGAAGAAGCACGCAGCTGGATTGAACGCTATCTGGCAGAGGCCCGTGCGCAGATTCTGGCCGGACAGATGGACGATGCGTTGTTCGTGACCGCGCGCGGTGGACCAATGACGCGGCAGATGTTCTGGGTGGTCGTGAAAAAATGTGCCGCACGCGCCGAGATCACTGCACCGCTGTCGCCGCACACGTTGCGTCATGCGTTTGCCACACATTTGCTGAATCACGGCGCGGACTTGCGCGTGGTGCAATTGCTGCTCGGTCATGCGGATATCTCGACTACGCAAATTTATACCTATGTCGCGCGCGAACGACTCAAGGTTCTGCACGCGGCGCACCATCCGCGCGGCTAACCTGCCAATGCAGGAAATAATATAAACGATTTCATGCCGGTGGTTTCTCGGGCGGTCGGAATCCTGTATCCTCCGATGAACGGCTGTGCACCATCAAGCCAGTCAGGTGGTGGCACTTTATTTCCTATCGGTATCGCTTAAAAGGGTGAGACATTGGCAAAGACAAATTTCCAGTACGAACGTCGACAAAAAGACCTCGAAAAAAAGCGCAAGAAAGAAGAAAAACTCAAGCGCAAAGCCGACAAGAAGGATGAGCCGGGCGAGGGCGTCGAAGGCGCGGAACCGGTTGATGGGGTCGATTCGGACGATGCGGATGACACGGATGATACGGATGGCGTAGAGCCGGCTGCAGAGCCCAAATAATAGCGATCAGACGGACTCGGTGTCGGCGTGCTTTCCGAACAGCCTGATACGCACCAATACCTGACCATGATCGGACGCCGCCGCCAAGCGTAATCCGACATGGTCGTTGAGGTACAGCACTTCCAAGACCTCCCCGATCGCATAGTTCGAGCCGGGATGAAATTCCTCTGACACCAGCACATGATCGAGCGTCTGGTAAGCACCGTCATGCAGATGGGTGTACCCGATGTCGCGCGAGCGGTCCCGTCCGGTCTGAATGCGGGTGCTGTCGAATAGCCGTTCGTAGAGCGCGCTCTTGCCATGCCGGCCCGTGCCCATCACCATCTGGGTCGAGACGGCGCCAGCATCATCATTGAAATCTCCCATCACTACTAGTGGGCCGCGCTGCGCCAGTTGCAGGTCGGTCAGCAGATAGCGCAGACCGAGTGCATCGGTGCCGCGCTTGATCAGCGAGCGCAACGACGCCATGCCCAGGTGGTAGGGGTCGTCCTCGGTTTCGTCGGCATTCCAGTCGGGACGTTTCGACTTCATGTGTGTCACGAATGCCTGTAGCGTGCCGCCACCGGGTAGGGTCAGCGGGACTTGCAGGACTGGTCGTGTGAATTGCGTCATCGGTGCTGGGGTCCCAGGCAGCGTGATCGACAGCTGGCGCGGCAACGCCTGGTGCAATATCGGCAAGCCCGCTAGTGGCAGGCGCGACACCAGTGCGACACTGGGCGTGAGCTGGCCATCGCGCGGCTGCGGATCGCTGCCGGCGTGATGCGCATGGCGGTAATGCTGGGTCCGGGCCAGCACATCGCGCAGTGCATCCTGCGAAAAAATTTCTTGAAAACCAATCACGTCGGCATCGAGCCGATCAATCTGCTGTGCCAGCCAGCTGATCTTGTCATCGTATTGGCGGATCGAGTAAGGTTCCTGCCCGTCATAAAAACGCGCGCCCGGTAGCGCAAGATTCAAGACATTGAAGGTTGCGAAGCGGATTTCATGCTGCATAATCAGGCTCCTTATTTGACGGATCAGCGTAGCACGCATGGCAAAAAAAGATCACATCAGCGCAACCCCGGCCACGGCCTTGCTGCGCAAGCTCGGAGTCGCTTTCAGCGAGCACCCGTATGACTACGAAGACCACGGCGGTACGGGTGTCTCTGCGCGCGAACTTGGCGTCGCCGAACATGCGGTCGTGAAGACGCTGGTGATGCAGGACGATGGCGGCCATGCGCTGATCGTGTTGATGCATGGCGACTGCAAGGTCTCGACCAAGAATCTGGCGCGCCAGATCGGCTGCAAGTCCGTCGAGCCGTGCAAGCCGGAGGTAGCACAACGTCACTCCGGTTATCAGATCGGTGGCACCTCGCCGTTCGCGACGCGCAAGGCGCTGCCGGTCTATGTCGAGGAAGGCATTCTGGCGCTCGATAAAATCTACATCAATGGCGGGCGGCGCGGATTCCTGATCGGCATTGCACCGGCAGTCCTGACGCAGGTGGTGGCCGCGATCGCGGTCCACTGCGCGCTCGACGACCAATAAAAAATTCAATTCGGAGCATCCATGATTACTTTGTTTTCTGTCCTCGCCGCCTATTTGGTCGGGTCTATTTCCTTTGCGGTTGTTGTCAGCAAGCTGTTTGGTTTGTCCGACCCGCGCACGTATGGATCGAAAAATCCCGGCGCCACCAATGTCCTGCGCAGCGGTAACAAGGCCGCTGCGGTGCTCACCTTGCTGGGCGATGCCTTCAAGGGTTGGCTGGCGGTCTGGCTGGCCTACCGGTTCGGACCACAGTCCGGCATGCCTGACAGCGGGATTGCGCTGGTCGCGCTCGCGGTATTTATCGGCCATCTGTGGCCGGTGTTCTTTCGCTTTGTCGGTGGCAAGGGCGTCGCCACGGCGCTCGGCGTACTGATCGGGATTAACCCGTGGCTCGGCTTGGGCACGGCGGTAACGTGGATGGCGGTGGCGTTCGCGTTTCGCTATTCCTCTTTGGCGGCATTGGTGGCGAGTATTTTTGCGCCGTTTTATTACGGCTTGCTGTTTGGTGTCAATGCGATGTTGATGGCGGTGCTGGTAATGAGTGCGCTATTGATCTATCGTCATCGCGCCAACATTGCGAATTTGTTGAGCGGGAAGGAAGGGCGGTTAGGTAAGAAGAAGGGGTAGGGCGGACTACTTGGTGGTATTTGCGACCGTCATCGGTGCATTTGGTGCAATGCCCTGCGGTTATTGCACCCTACTTGTCGAGCAAGCCACGATCCAACCGGTCCCGACTGCTTTTTTTGTAGGGTGCAATAACCGCAGGGCATTGCACCGAGCGCACTGCGTGCAGGATCAAGGCCGTGGTGCTTCCAGCGACGTAGGGTGCAATAACCGAAGGGCATTGCACCGAGCGCTCCGCGTGCAGGATCAAGGCCGTGGTGCTTCCAGTTCGGCCAGCGGCCAGCGTGGCCGGACATTGAAGGCGTAATCGCGTACCGCCAGCGTTGGGTCCTGCGCCAGCCGCAAACCACCGGCGAAGGCAATCATCGCGCCGTTGTCGGTACAGAATTCCAGCTCCGGGTAGTACACACGGAAGCGCTTTTTCAGGCCGGCCGCATCCAGCGCCGCGCGTAATTGCCGGTTGGCACCGACGCCACCGGCGACCACTAGCCGGTTCAGGCCGGTGTGCTTGAGCGCGCTCAGTGATTTGGCCACCAGCACATCGACCATCGCATCAACAAAGCCGCGTGCGATGTTGGCCTTGTCCTGTTCACAGACGGTGCCGGGATGGTTTTTGACTACCGTCAACACCGCCGTCTTGAGTCCCGAAAAGCTGAAATTGAAATCCTTCGAATGCAGCATCGGGCGCGGCAGCTTGTAGGCCAGCGGGTCACCGAACTCGGCCATCCGTGAGATTGCCGGACCGCCGGGATAGCCGAGACCGAGCAATTTGGCCGACTTGTCGAACGCTTCACCGGCGGCATCGTCGAGGGTCTCCCCGAGCAGCGTGTAGCGACCGACACCATCGACCCGCATCAACTGGGTGTGGCCGCCTGACACCAGCAGCGCAATGAACGGGAATGCTGGCGGATCGCTAGCCAGCAAGGGCGACAGCAAATGGCCTTCGAGGTGATGGATGCCCAGCACCGGTTTGTCCAGCGCCAGTCCGAGGCCGCAGGCAACGGAAGCGCCGACCAGCAGCGCGCCGGCCAGGCCCGGACCTTGTGTGTAGGCGATGGCATCGATGCAGTCGCGCGTGAGCGCCGCCTCGTGCAGTACCTGTTCTAGCAACGGAATAGCGCGCCGGATGTGGTCGCGCGAGGCCAGTTCCGGCACGACGCCGCCGTATTGTTCGTGCATGGCGACTTGCGAGTAGAGCGCGTGCGAGAGCAAACCGGCGGTCGTGTCGTACAGCGCGAGGCCAGTTTCATCGCAGGAAGATTCAACGCCGAGAACAATCATGGTGGGAGCAGGGGACTAAATTTGAAAGAGCGCCATTGTAAGGGATAGCGGTCGATGTGCCGCTGCGGCACTGTGATGGTGCGACGCACAATCGTGGCGCGGAAATGACCTTTTTTTGACCGTGTTTTCACTGGATTCAGGGCGATCGGGCTGGCATACCAATTGCAAGGCGTAAGCCAGTGCGGCACTCATTGCAGAGCCGTTATGCGTTTTTATGTCGTCTCCCAGAGGATTTCATGACCAGCAAACTTCCGCATCCCGATCTGAGCCGTCGCAACATACTGAAAGCGGGTGCCGTAGCCAGTGCCGGCGTCTTCGGCGGGCTCGCCACACAAGGTGTCTGGGCCGCCGGTTCTGACAAGCCAGAAAAAGAAGAAGTCAAAGTTGGTTTTATCCCACTGACAGATTGCGCATCGGTGGTCATGGCTTCGGTACTTGGCTTCGACAAGAAATACGGCATCAAGATCGTGCCCACCAAAGAGTCGTCGTGGGCCAGCGTGCGCGACAAGCTCGCCAACGGTGAGCTTGATGCAGCCCATGCGCTGTATGGCCTGATCTATGGCGTGCATCTCGGCAATGGTGGCGCCAAGAAAGACATGGCGGTCCTGATGACGTTGAGCCAGAACGGTCAGGCCATCTCGCTATCGAAAAAACTGGCCGACAAGGGTGCCGTCGATGGCGCCTCGCTGGCCAAGCTGATGCAGACCGAGAAACGCGAATACACCTTCGCCCAGACTTTCCCGACCGGCACGCATGCAATGTGGTTGTACTACTGGCTGGCAGCCAACGGCATCAATCCGATGAAAGACGCCAAGGTCATCACGGTGCCACCACCGCAAATGGTCGCCAACATGCGGGTCGGAAACATGGATGGGTTTTGTGTCGGCGAGCCGTGGAACCATCGTGCGATAGTCGATGGCGTCGGCATCACAGCCATCACCACGCAAGACATCTGGAAAGACCATCCGGAAAAAGTTCTGGGCACCACCGGCGAGTGGGTCAAGAAATATCCGAACACGGCGCGTGCACTAACGGCAGCAGTCCTTGATGCCAGCCGATGGATCGATGCGTCGCTGTCGAACAAGAACAAGATGGCCGACACCATCGCCGAAAAATCGTATGTCAACACGTCGGTCGATGTGATCAACCAGCGCATCCTCGGACGCTACCAGAATGGTCTAGGCAAGACCTGGGATGACCCGAACTGCATGCACTTTTTCAGTGACGGGGCAGTCAATTTTCCGTACCTGTCAGATGGCATGTGGTTCCTGACCCAGCACAAACGCTGGGGCCTGCTCAAGGCCGATGTTGATTATCTCGCCGTGGCCAAGGCCATCAACCAGATCGACGTCTACAAGGACGCCGCCGCGATGGCCAAGGTCAGCGTGCCAAAAGACCTGATGCGCTCCAGCAAGCTGATGGATGGTACGGTCTGGGATGGCAAAAATCCGCAAGCCTACGCCGCTTCATTCAAGATCAAAGCCTGAGGAAATCACCATGAGTGCCGTCATCGACACCCTGAACCATGCCCCGGCTGAGCCGGTCTTTCCTTCTGCCGTGAGTGGGGCGTCGGCCTCGTCCGAAGGCCAGCGCCGTCGCACCGTCGGTGCCGATTTGCCGCGTACTGTGCCGCGCAAATCGTTGCTGCGGCCTTATGTGATGGCCGTATTGCCACCCTTGGTCGGACTGGCCTTGCTGATACTGGTGTGGCAGATCGTTGCTTCGCGCAATAGCGGTTTTCCGACGCCGATGGTCACGCTGACCGAAGCGATCAAGCTGTTTTCCGATCCGTTCTATCGCAACGGTCCGAACGATCAGGGCATAGGCTGGAATATCCTGGCCTCGCTAAAACGCGTCGGCATGGGTTTCGGTCTGGCTGCCGTGGTCGGTATTCCGCTGGGGTTTGCGATTGGCCGCTTCAAGTTCATGTCCGGCATGTTTGGCCCGATCATCAGTTTGCTCAAGCCGGTATCGCCACTGGCCTGGTTGCCGATCGGCCTGCTGGTCTTCAAGGCGGCTGACCCGGCGGCAATCTGGTCGATCTTCATTTGTTCGATCTGGCCGATGATCATCAATACCGCCGTCGGCGTACAGCGTGTGCCGCAGGACTACATGAACGTGGCGCGGGTTCTCAACCTGTCGGAATGGAAGGTACTGACCAAGATCCTGTTTCCATCGGTGCTGCCCTACATGCTGACTGGCGTACGGCTAGCTATTGGCACCGCCTGGCTGGTGATTGTCGCAGCGGAAATGCTGACTGGCGGCGTCGGTATCGGTTTTTGGGTTTGGGATGAATGGAACAACCTCAACGTGCCGCACATCATCATCGCCATTGTCGTCATCGGTGTGGTCGGGCTGATCCTTGAACAGGCACTCGTCGCATTGGCGCGGGCTTTTACTTACGAAGATGCAGGGAGCTGAACATGAACGATAAATTTATCGACATCCAGAACGCCAGCATGGCCTTCCCGGTCAAGAAGGGGAGTTTTCAGGCGCTGGTCGACGTCAACCTGCATGTCGCCAAAGGCGAATTCATCACGCTGATCGGTCATTCCGGTTGCGGCAAATCGACGCTACTCAACATGATCGCGGGGCTGACTATTGCGACCGGCGGCATGCTGCTCTGTGCCAATCGCGAAATTGCCGGGCCATCGCCAGAACGCGGCGTCGTCTTCCAGAACCATTCGCTGCTGCCGTGGTTGACCTGTCACGACAATGTCTACCTGGCGGTCGAGCGGGTCTTCGGTGCGCTCGAATCCAAGACCCGTTTGCAGGAGCGCACCCGCGCCGCACTCGCGCTGGTCGGCCTGACCCATGCCGAACACAAGCGGCCGAATGAAATTTCCGGCGGCATGAAGCAGCGCGTCGGTATTGCGCGCGCGTTGTCGATGGAGCCGAAAGTCTTGCTGATGGACGAGCCGTTTGGCGCTCTCGACGCGCTTACGCGTGCGCATCTGCAGGATGAATTGCTCAAGATCGTTGCCGCCACCGGATCGACTGTGGTGATGGTCACGCATGATGTCGATGAAGCGGTACTGCTATCGGACCGCATCGTGATGATGACCAATGGGCCGTCCGCCACCATCGGTGAAATCCTGTCGGTCAATCTGCCGCGCCCGCGCGAACGGGTTGCGTTGGCGGCAGACCCGCAGTACATGGCGTACCGGACCTCGGTGCTGGAATTTTTGTATCACCGGCAAGCACGGCCGGCAGCAAAGGAAGCCGCGTAGGCGCAGTGCGTTGCTTGCCGTGACGGGGAAATGTCCAGCGTCATAAAAAAAGCCACCTGAGTAGCCAGGTGGCTTTTTTGCGTGGAAGCACCGTGATCTTGTCACGTAGCTGGGGCAGTGTTACTCGACCCGGACCAGCTTCTTGTTGACGAACTCCTGGATACCGGCACGCGACAGTTCGCGTCCGTAACCGGAATTTTTGATGCCGCCGAACGGCAATTCCGCCGAGGTGTTGGTCGGCGTGTTGATGAACACCATGCCGGTCTCAATCTGGCTGGCGACCCGCTTGCCACGTGCGATGTCTTTGGTGAATATCGATCCGCCGAGGCCATACGGCGAGTCATTGGCCAGCGCAATGGCAGCAGCTTCGTCGGCAACGCGGAAGAACAGCGCGACCGGGCCAAAGAATTCTTCCTTGTAGGCCGGGTTGGTCTTGTCGATGTCGGTCAGGATGGTCGGTTGCATGAAGACACCCGGCACATCAAGACGTTGGCCGCCAATCACGGCTTTAGCACCCGCGGCAACGGCACGTTTGACCTGATCCAGCAAATTGTCGAGGGCTTCCTGCGATGACAATGGCCCCAGATTGGTCTTCGAATCGAGCGGGTTGCCCGGCTTGAAGTCGGCCAGTGCTGCCATGAATTGCGCCAGGAAACGGTCGGCCATTGGTTCGACGACGATGAAGCGTTTAGATGCGGTGCAAGCCTGACCGGCATTGCCCATCCGGCCAATCACGGCTTGCTTGACGGCTAAATCGAGGTCGGCATCGTCGAGCACAATGAAGGCATCGCTGCCACCGAGTTCCATCGTGGTTTTCTTCAGGTTCTGTCCGGCACGTGCTGCAACAATGGCGCCAGCGCCTTCGCTACCGGTCAGTGCCACACCCTTGATGCGCGGATCGTCAATGATTTGGCTGACCTGGTCTTTCGAGATGTACAGGTTGGTGTAGGCGCCAGCCGGTGAACCGGCTTCGGCCATCAGTTTTTCGAAAGCGCGCGCGCATTGCGGCACGTTCGACGCATGCTTGACCATCACAACATTGCCCGCCATCAGATTCGGGGCAGCAAAGCGGACGATCTGGTAGTACGGGTAATTCCATGGCTCGACGCCGAACAGCACGCCGACCGGGGCGCTTTCGACGTGGGCTTCACCGGATTTGACGGCGAGCTTTTCAGGGGCAAGAAATTCTTCGGCATGCTGCGCATAGTAGTCAAGGATAGACGCGCTCAGTTCGACTTCGCCGCGGCTCTGGTCGATCAGCTTGCCCATTTCGAGCGTAATCAGGGTAGCGAATTCCTCGCTGCGTTCGCGCATCAGTGCGGCGGCGCGTGACAGCACGGTGCTGCGTTCGGCAAAGCTGGTAGTGCGCCACGTCGTGTAGCAGCTAGCAGCGAGTGCCAGCCGGGCTTCGAGTTGTGCGCCGTCGAGTTCGGTAAATTTTTCCAGTACTTTTCCATCGTAGGGATTGGTGCTTTGATAGGCCATAATTCCTCTTCACGTTGCGGTAAGTGGAAGTCCATCATCTGCGCATTGTTTGGAGATTGCCGTGCGCTGGCGCACTTAGGTGGTGCGGGAGATTTATTGGTCTCGTATTGCAGCGAGGTGACGGACATGCCGTATCTGATTACTCCAGCCGTGATCTTTGCTCAGAAAGCCTTTGGAAGTCAGGTATTAATGTGCTTGCATTCTTGTTCACCGAGTAGACAAGACGGGCGATTCTCTCAGAGCACGCGGAAAGGTTGTCATGCAAGAGGCGTCGGCTGGCATCAGGTCGGGTCATAATGAAATCCCTTTTCGCGCAATCCCATAAATGGTTTTTTCTTCGTCTTCCGGTGTCTTGACCAAGAGGTCAACGTGCGTATCGCATTGCGATGCCAGCCGGTATTGCATGGCCAACTGACTTTTGAGAGGAATTGCCAGGGAGGCGTCGAGGAACAGATCGATATCGCCGCCGCGTCGCAAGTCATCACTGCGAGAGCCGAACAAATAGATTTTTCCGTCCGGATCGATGGCATGGATGACCGATCGGATGATGTTGACTTCTTTTTCCAGTAGTCTCATGAAATACCTTGATGACGGGTAAGGCGATGCGGTGACACATCGCTTCCTCAATCATACTGGTTGATCAGCCGTCGTCAATGTGTCAAGTCGTGGTGTGGGTGAAGCTTTTGGTGGAAATCTATTAGCGCAGCACCAGCAAATACAGCAACAACAGATTGAGCACCACCGAAACCACCGCCACGCTGCGCCAGATCGACAACGGATCGCGTTGCAGCAGCGGCAGCGCGGGCGCCCTGTCGAGCGCGCGGGTGGCGCCGCGTTCGAGCGCCAGCAGGAATTCCTCGGCGGTTTCAAAGCGGTTGACAGTATCGCGTGCGACCGCTTTCAGGACCACGTTTTCCAGCCAGTGCGGAATCTCGGGACGGGTGCGCGTTGGCGGAACCGGTTCATTGAAACGCGGTCGCTGGAAGGCTTCGATCTCACCGTACGGATAACGTCGGGTCAGCAGTTGGTAGAGCGTGACGCCGACGGCATACAGGTCGGTCTGGCGTGAGGCGGGCGCGTTATCGAACTGTTCCGGCGCGAGGTAGGACGGTGTGCCGGCCTGCGTGCTGGCTTGTTGCGGGCCGTCCAGTCCGGATTGCGCGACGCCAAAATCGAGTAGCCGCAATTCGCCGTCGCTACCGATATGCACGTTGGCCGGTTTGATATCGCGATGCAGGATGCTGCGTCGATGCAGCGCGCCGACGGCACGGACCAGTTTCGTACCCTGCGCGATGACATCGGGAATCGTGAAATGGGTCGCCGCGTCGAGCTGTTGCTGCAGCGTGCTGCCCTCGTGCCAGGTGGTCAGAAAATACAGCGCGCTGCGTTGGTCGGGCGTGATCACCTGAGCAAAAAAACGCGCCACGGCGCGCCGTGCCAGCCATTCTTCATGGGCAAAAGCGGCCCGCTCTTGCGGGTCGCTGCCGCAGCCCGGTTGCAGGGTTTTCAACACCAGCGCACGTTGCGTGCGCAGATCGGTAACGCGATACAGCAGCGTGCTGCGCGAGTCGTGCAGCACGCTGTCGATCCGGTAGCCATCGATGGTCTGGCCGGGTTTGAAGCGCGGTGGCACCGGCAGCGCTTGCAGGCTGGACAACGCATCGCGCAAATTCTGTTCTGGTAGCGCATCGATGCGCAGCACCATGGCGCTGGCGTTGTCGCCGCCGCCGGCGTCGAGTGCGGCTTGCACCAGTGCTGCCGCACAGGTGTCGGCGTCGCATTTTTCCTGTGCTAGTCCGGATAAATGGCTGCCAAGGTCATGGTCGCGCAAGGCACTCCACACGCCATCGGTGACCAATAGCAGCACATCGCGCACCAGCAGTTCGCCCATGCCATGATCGACCGCCAGCCGCGAATCGAGACCGATGGCGCGGGTCAGCACATGCTGCATTTCTGGCTTGTCCCAGACGTGATCGGTTGTTAGTCGGGTCAGTGCGCCGGCGCGCAGCAAGTACAACCGGCTATCGCCGACATGCGCAAAATAATAGAAGCCGCCGCGCAGCACCACGCAAGTCAGCGTGGTGGCCATGCCTGTCAGTTCGGTGCGCACCGAGCCCTGATGCTGAACCCAGCTGTTGGTCGCCGTCAGGACCCGGTCGAGCGCTTGCGATACCGGCCAGGTGTCCGGCGTCGCGTAGTAATCCGACAGCAGGCCGCGCACCGTGTACTCGGCGGCCTCGCGACCGCCCTCGTTACCCGAGACGCCATCGGCAATCGCCGCTAGCACGCCCTTGGTCAGCAAGTCCGATTCGCGCGGCGTGACCACGCCGACGAAGTCTTCATTGCGCGCGCGTGGCCCGACCTGTGTGGCGTGGCCGATCGCGAGGCTCAGTCCCATCTCAGATCTTGGCATTCGTCATGGCGGCGCTGCCCCATGTTGTGCGCCAGCGGCCCTTGACCGACGACAGGCCGATCAGGGCAAAGATAGCCAGTGCGGCAAAAATCGTCAGGCCGACCTGATAGCTGCCGGTCATCTGTTTCGAAAAACCGAGGCTCGATGCCAGGTAAAAGCCGCCGATGCCGCCAGCCATGCCGACCAGCCCGGTCATCACGCCGATTTCCTTGCGAAAGCGTTGTGGTACCAACTGGAACACTGCGCCATTACCAGTGCCCAGCGCCAGCATCGCACCGACGAACACGATCACGGCCGGTACTGGCGACTCCAGCCCGAGGCTGGCGATGAACAGGAAAATTGCCGCCAGCACGTACATGATCGACAGCGTCTTGATGCCGCCGATACGGTCGGACAAACGGCCGCCCATCGGTCGCACCAGTGAGCCGGCAAACACGCAGGCTGCGGTGAAGTAGCCGGCGGTGACCGGCGACAGACCGTACTGGCTGTTGAAATAAATCGTCAGCGACGAGGCCAGCCCAGAAAAGCCGCCAAAGGTCACGCTATAGAAGAACATGAACCACCACGCATCCTTGTCTTTCAGAACCTGCAGGTATTCGAGCATCGACTTCGGCGGCGGTGCCGATGGCGCATCCTTGGCAAACACCATGTACACCACCAGCGCGATACCGAGCGGGATCAGGCACAGGCCGAACACGTTTTGCCAGCCGAAGGCCAGTGCCAGTGTCGGTGCAAACAGCGCGGCAAAGGCGGTACCGGAATTGCCGGCACCGGCAATCCCCAGCGCGGTGCCCTGATGCTCGGGCGGATACCAGCGTGAGGCCAGCGGCAAGGCTACCGCAAAGGCCGCACCAGCGACACCGAGAATCACGCCCAGCGCCAGGATGCTGTGATAACTGTCGAGCTGACCCTGCCAGGCCCAGACCATGCCGGCGATGACAATGACCTGGCCGATGGCACCGGCCCGTTTGGGTTTCAGATGATCGACCAGTACGCCCATGACGATGCGCAGCAGTGCGCCGGCCAGCAGCGGGGTGGCAACGATCAAGCCTTTTTGGGCTGCGGTTAAGCCGAGGTCTTTGGCAATCTGCACGCCGAGCGGACCGAGGATCACCCAGACCATGAAGCTAAGGTCGAAGTAGAAAAAGGCGGCGAGCAGGGTCGGAGTGTGTCCGGCTTTCCAGAAAGATGTTTTTTGCATGATGGCGTGATCGTGGTGAGTAAAGATGCACGGGCCAACGCAAGCCCTGTGCCATCTAAAATTTGTTGGCAACGGCATTTGTGCGCGCTCCATGGTGCATTAATCGCCGGCGCACCAAACAGTACGTCGGTGCGCCTGATTCGGGTGCGTTTTTGCAAGGGTGCTGGTGCGCCATCGCCACTCCTCTCTGGCACCGCTTTTGCTTAGTCAGAAAAACGCAAGTCGCAAGGCGACAACAAGAATTCACGAGGAGTCGAATGAAGAAGCTCAAGCTGGTCATGGTCGGAAACGGGATGGCAGGTGTGCGTACGCTGGAAGAGCTGCGCAAGATCGCCCCGGATATCTATGACATCACGGTGTTCGGTGCCGAGCCGTATGCCAATTACAACCGCATCCTGCTGTCGCCCGTACTGGCTGGCGAACAGACCATCAAGGACATCATGTTGAATGATGTCGACTGGTACGAAGAGAACGACATCACGCTGCACCTCGGCAAAAAGGTCGTCACGATCGACCGTATCAAGCGCCTTGTCATCGCCGACGATGGCACCACCGCCGAATACGACCGTCTGCTGATGGCCACTGGTTCGAATCCGTTCATGTTGCCGGTGCCGGGCAAGGACCTGGCTGGCGTGATCTCGTATCGGGATATTCACGACACCAACGCGATGATCGCCGCCTCGGAAACCCATACCGATGCGATCGTTATCGGTGGCGGTTTGCTCGGTCTCGAAGCCGCTAACGGTCTGAAGCTGCGCGGCATGAACGTCACTGTCGTGCATCTGCCCGAATGGCTGATGGAGCGTCAGCTCGATCCGGTCGCCGGCAAGATGCTGCAAAAATCCCTCGAAGACCGCGGCCTGCATTTTTTGCTCGGCAAAAATACCAAAGAGCTCATTGGCGTCGATGGTCATGTCACCGGCATCCGCTTTACCGATGGCTCGGAAGTGCCGGCGCAACTGATCGTGATGGCCGTTGGAATCCGCCCGAACACGACGCTGGCCGAAGCCACCGGACTGTATTGCAATCGCGGTATCGTTGTCAGCGACACGATGCAAACCTATGATCCGCGTGTCTATGCCGTCGGCGAATGCGTCAATCATCGCGGTACCGCTTACGGCCTGGTCGCCCCCTTGTTCGAGATGGCCAAGGTCTGTGCCAACCACCTCGGTAATTTTGGTATCGGTCGCTATCAGGGCTCGGTCACCTCCACCAAATTGAAAGTCACTGGCATCGACCTGTTTTCGGCCGGCGAATTCATGGGCGGTGAGGGCACCGAAGAAATCATCCTGTCGGACCCGATAGGCGGCGTCTACAAGAAACTCGTGATACGTGGCGACAAGCTGATCGGTGCCTGTCTGTATGGCGACACCGCTGATGGCGGCTGGTATTTCAGTCTGGTCCGCGATGGCAAGGACATCACTGAAATCCGTGACACGCTAATGTTCGGTGAATCCAATCCGGGGCGTCCCGGCGACGTTGGTCATGAAGGCTTTACCAAGGCCGCCGCGATGCCGGACACCGCTGAAGTCTGCGGTTGCAATGGCGTCTGCAAAGGCACCATCGTCAAGGCGATCAAAGAAAAAGGACTATTCACGCTTGACGATGTGCGCAAGCACACCAAGGCGTCAGCGTCATGCGGATCGTGCACCGGACTGGTCGAGCAAATTCTGATGTTTACTGCCGGCGGCGATTATTCGCAAGCCACCAAGAACAAGCCAATGTGTTCGTGCACCGATCACACGCATCAGGAAGCCCGCGATGCAATCCGTGCCGAAAAATTGCTCACCATTGCTGACACGATGGTGTTCATGAACTGGCGTACGCCCAACGGTTGCGCGAGCTGCCGGCCGGCGCTGAACTACTACCTGATTTCGACCTGGCCGCATGAAGCCAAGGACGATCCGCAATCGCGCTACATCAACGAGCGCGCCCACGCCAACATCCAGAAAGACGGCACGTTCTCGGTGATCCCGCGCATGTGGGGCGGTGAAACCAATGCCTCCGAATTGCGCCGCATCGCCGACGTGGTCGACAAGTTCAAGATCCCGACCGTCAAGGTCACTGGCGGCCAGCGCATCGATTTGCTCGGAGTAAAAAAAGAAGATTTGCGCGAAGTCTGGAGCGATCTCGGCATGCCGTCCGGCTTGGCTTATGCGAAGGGCTTGCGGACCGTGAAGACATGTGTCGGTTCCGAATGGTGTCGCTTCGGTACGCAAAATTCGACGTTGATGGGCCAGCAGCTGGAACGTCAGCTGGCGCTGATGTATTCGCCGCACAAGGTCAAGCTGGCGGTGTCCGGTTGCCCGCGCAATTGCGCCGAATCCGGCATCAAGGACGTCGGCATCATCGGGGTCGATTCGGGTTGGGAGATTTATGTTGGCGGTAACGGCGGCATCAAAACCGAAGTTGCGCAGTTCCTGGTCAAGCTGAAAACCCATGATGACGTGCTCGAATATACCGGCGCATTTTTGCAGTTGTATCGCGAAGAAGGCTGGTACCTTGAGCGCACCGTACATTATCTGGCACGGGTCGGCCTCGACTACGTCAAGCAGCGCATGGTCGAAGATCAGGTCAATCGCAAGGAGCTCTATGAGCGCCTGCTATTCTCCCTCGATGGTCAGCCTGATCCATGGCACGAGCCCGAAAAAGCCAACGTCGATGTGCGCCAGTTTGCGCCGCTGACCGTCTGAACCGAACAGGAACCATCTCATGAATCAATGGAAAGTCATTTGCCGGGTCGACGATATTCCTGTCCTCGGCTCCCGCATCGTGCAGCGCGAGGGCAAGGTACCCGTCGCGATTTTTCGCAATACCGAAGACAAGATCTTCGCGTTGCTCGACAAGTGCCCGCACAAGGGCGGACCGCTGTCGCAAGGCATCGTGTTCGGCGAGAAGGTTGCCTGTCCGCTGCATAACTGGAATATCGAACTGGCCACCGGCTGTGCGCTGGCCCCTGACGAAGGCTGCACACAAACCTTCAGCGTGCGGATCGACAATGGCGACGTCGCGCTTGATGAGCAGGAGCTGGCCGCTGCATGAGTGAACCCGTCATCGCCGGAGAGCGCCGTGAGACCAAGTCAACCTGCTGCTATTGCGGCGTCGGTTGCGGCGTCCTGATCGAAACCACCGGCACGCAGATCACCGGAGTGCGCGGTGATCCCGACCATCCCGCCAACTTCGGTCGTTTGTGCACCAAGGGCAGTACGCTGGCCCTGAGTGCACAACCGTTACTGCAGCAACAGGCGCGCGCGCTGGTGCCTGAAATGCGCAGCGATCGCAGCGTGCCGCGTGTCGCAGCCAGCTGGGATGCGACGCTCGATGCAATGGCGCAAAAATTTGCCGACACAATCCGCATACATGGTCCCGATAGCGTTGGTTTTTACATCTCCGGTCAGTTGCTGACCGAGGATTACTACGTCTTCAACAAGTTGGCCAAGGGATTGATCGGCACCAATAACGTCGATACCAATTCGCGCTTGTGCATGTCCAGCGCGGTGGCTGGCTACAAGCAAACACTGGGCGCCGATGCGCCGCCGGCCTGCTACGAAGATATCGAGCAGGCCGAGTTGATCTTCATCGTCGGCTCAAACATGGCGTATGCCCATCCGGTCCTGTATCGCCGCCTTGAAGAGGCGCGCAAGCACAACCCGCAGATGAAAGTCATCGTCGCCGACCCGCGTCGTACTGACACGGCACGCGATGCCGACCTGTTCCTGCAAATTTTGCCCGGCACCGATGTCGCGTTGTTCAACGGCATGCTGCACTTGTGTCTGTGGGAAGAGCTGACGGATACCGCCTTCATTGACGCGCACACCGACGGCTTTGCCGAACTCAAGCGTACGGTGCGCGATTACACACCCAAGTTCGTCGCGGATATTTGCGGCATCAGCGAAGCCGATCTGGTCACGGCGGCGCGCTGGTTTGGCGAATCCAAAGCGGCTTTGTCGCTGTACTGCCAGGGTCTCAATCAATCCGCATCGGGCACGGCGAAAAACGCGGCGCTGATCAACCTCCATCTGGCCACACGCCAGATCGGCAAGCCCGGCGCCGGTCCGTTTTCGTTGACCGGTCAGCCCAATGCGATGGGTGGGCGTGAAGTCGGCGGCATGGCCAATTTGCTGTCGGCGCATCGCGATCTTGGCAATCCGGTGCATCGCGCCGAAGTGGCGGCACTGTGGGGCATCGATGACGTCCCCGCTACCCCCGGCAAGACCGCCGTCGAACTCTTCGAGGCAGTGCGCAGCGGCCAGATCAAGCTGTTGTGGATCGCGTGTACTAATCCGGCGCAATCGATGCCGGACCAGAAGCTGGTGCGTGAAGCGCTGGTTAATGCCGAACTGGTGATCCTGCAGGAAGCCTACGCCACCACTGCCACCGCACCGTATGCCGACGTCTTGTTGCCGGCGACGTCGTGGGGGGAAAAGGAAGGTACGGTGACCAATTCCGAGCGCCGGATTTCACGCCTTCATGCCGCCATTGCCGGGCCCGGCGACGCGCGCCCTGACTGGCAGATCGTGGTGGATTTTGCGCAGCGGCTGGAAAAATTGCTGGGTCGGGACAAGTCGCTATTTGCCTATGACAGCGCCGAATCGATCTGGAACGAACACCGCGAATCGACCCGTGGGCGTGACCTCGATATCACCGGATTGTCGTATGCACTCCTCGCTGAGCAGGGCCCGCAGCAGTGGCCGTATCCGGCCGGCGCGTCGACGGGCAAGCAGCGCCTGTATGAAGACGGTATTTTTCCGACGGCGACCGGCCGCGCGCATTTTGTCGACACGCCGTACAAGCCGGTGGTCGAACCGATCGATGCGCGCTTTCCATTTCGTCTGAACACCGGGCGTCTGCGCGATCAATGGCATGGCATGAGCCGCACCGGCACCGTCGCGCAATTATTTGCGCATGTGGCCGAGCCGGCCATCGTCATGGCGCAGGCCGACATGGACCGGCGCATGATTGCTGCGGGTGACATGGTGCACGTGACCAGTCGGCGCGGTTCGCAAATTTTTCCGGTGCAAGCCGGCGACGACATGCGCGCCGGTCAGGCTTTCATTGGCATGCACTGGGGTGAGGAATATGTGTCTGGTCGCGGTCATGCCGGTGAGGGCTCGTATGGCGTCAATGCCCTGACCTCGCCCGCACTGGACCCGAGCTCGAAGCAACCCGAACTCAAGCATGCGGCGATCAAGATTTTGAAGGCTGAACTGCCGTGGCGCTTCGTTGCGTTCGGGTGGGTAGAGCCGAATCAGGTACTGCGCTTGCAGTCGGCGCTGAAACCTTATTTGCGTCAGTTTGCGTATGCCTCTTGCACGCTATTCGGTCGCGACCGGGTTGGCGTGTTTTTCCGTGCTGCCGACGACTATCCGGCCACACCCGAACTGATGGCCGACATCGAAGGACTGTTTGGCATCGCCGGCGAAACGGTCTTGCGCTACGACGACAAACGGCGCGGCAATGCCCGTCACATCCTCGTGCGCGACGGCATGCTGCAGGCGTTGTCGCTGGCCGGCGATGTTGCCGCTGAACGCTGGTTGCGCGAGTATCTTGAGACCGAACAGCCGGTCGCCGCGCTCGGACGCTTGCTGCTGCAGCCATCGGCGGTCGCACCACAGGGATTCAAGTCGCGTGGACGCATCATCTGCAATTGCTTCAATGTTGCCGAGACCGATATCAACGACGCGCTGGGCGATCTCGACGGACCGCCCGAGGCTCGCCTGGCGGCCTTGCAGGGGCGTCTCAAGTGCGGCACTAACTGTGGCTCCTGTCTCCCGGAACTGAAAAAAATCATCGCCATCCTGCCGGTCAGCGCCATCGCTTCGGTGTAATCTTCGGCGATGGAAAACAGTCAATCGCCGAATCACGCATCAGAGCCGTTGGCAGCGGCAAAATTTATCAAAGTCATCGGGCGCGGCAAAGATGGCGCCCGTAGCATGAACCGTGAGGATGCCTGCCTGTTATACGGCGCAATGCTCGACGGGCGCGTCTCGGATTTGGAGTTGGGGGCGATTTTGCTGTCGATGCGGATCAAGGGCGAATCGATCGCTGAGATCGCCGGTTTTCTGGATGCGTCCGAAGCGTCGTTTGCCCCGTTGTCGGCACCGGTCGATGCGCAGTACGCACCGATCGTCATCCCGAGTTACAACGGTGCGCGCCACATGGCCAATCTGACACCGCTGCTGGCGATCCTGCTGGCACGGGCCGGTGCGCCGGTGCTGATGCATGGCGTGTTGACTGATCCGGGACGTGTCACCAGTGCCGAGATTTTTGAGGCGCTCGGCCACCCTCTGGCGACCTCAATCGCGCAGGCCGAAGTGCAGTTCGCACAGCACGAACCGGTCTTCATGGCGATCGACGTGCTGGCACCGAAACTGGCGCGCTTGCTGGCGATGCGCCGCATTCTTGGGGTCCGCAACTCGACGCACACGCTGGTCAAGATCATGCAACCGTTTCGGCAATCTGCGTTGCGTCTGTCGTCCTACACCCATCCCGAATATCTGGAAATGCTCAGCACGTACTTCACGACTGCAGCACCGGTCGCACGTGGCGATATTTTCCTGATGCGCGGTACCGAGGGCGAAACCGTCGCCAACGCCCGCCGTCCGCAACAGATTGACTGGCTGCACGAGGGCCAGCGCAGCACGCTGGTCGAAAAGCAGCTCGCTGCAGACGTCACGCCGGAATTGCCATCCGAACGTGATGCGGTAACGACAGCAGTGTGGATACGGCGAGTCCTGGCCAGCGAAGTAGCCGTGCCGGAACCGATTGCGGCGCAGGTTGCACATTGCTTGCAGGTCGCCCGGATCGTACTGGAACGTCGGAATTAAGCGGAAGTAGGGTCAATAAAAAATTAGGGTCAGAGTCAATTAAAAAAATTAGGGTCAGAGTCAATTAATTTGGGGGATTTAATTGACTCTGACCCTATTTATTTTCTTTAATTGACTCTGACCCTATTTATTTTCTAAAGGTCACGTTCCTCTTCTTCAGACGCTCTGGAATCATATTTCGCGTGCGGGCTGTAAAAATTAGGGTCAGAGTCAATTAATTTGGGGAGATTTAATTGACTATGACCCTATTTATTTATTTGGGGAGATTTAATTGACTCTGACCCTATTTATTTACAGGTTGCGTACTGCTTGTAGGTCGCCCGGGTCGTATTGGACCGTCGGAATCAAGCAAACTAGGATCAATAAAAATTAGGGTCAGAGTCAATTAATTTGAGAGGATTTAATTGACTCTGACCCTATTTATTTTTGAAAGGTCACGTTCGTCTTCTATAGACGCTCTGGAATCATATTTCGCGTGCGGGCTGTTGCTTCAGCATTTTCAGGATCGTTTGGTCAGCATCGCCGAGCTCGTAAGACATCAATCTCGGGGCTTGGAGGTGGTCGAATGACGACGTCAAAGATCCTTGCCACGAACCCTCCGAGCGGAAAATGCCGGGCATGGCGCCAACGATTTCCTTGTAGAGCGCGCTGATGTCGTTTGTCGCCGCCGCAGTGGCGCGCACTACCTGAGGGGTGTAGCTGCACAGATTGACGAAGAGTTTGATGAAATCCATGTAATGCGTGTACACAGACTTCAACGACGAAATCTTGCGTAAGAGTGGCATTCGGATATCGTCATTGTCGGAAGCATCAACGCGCCCGTCCAGTGCATGAATTAGCTGCTGCAACTGCGGTTGGATGCCGCGGACGCGCTCGGCCAGCAGAAACGTCGTCAGCGCTTTCGTCGGATTAATCGCTTGCTGAAACGGGATATTGAAGCCGGCTCTCCATGAAGCGAAATCGGCCAATATCCGGCGAATGTTTGTTTCGCACAAGTCAACGGTCGACCGCAAGAACGCGGGATTGGCGCGTTCTCCCGTCGTCAGCGGCTCGGACAGTGGTCCCGCATAGCGCACATTTTGCAGGGTGTTGCGCATCTCGCCCATGATGGATAACGCACGCTCGGACTCAGGCACTGCTGCAACGAGATCGTTCTCCCTGCCTCTGGTCGCGTAACCCTCGGACTGGATTGCGTCAGGGATGGCGCATGGCGGGCGCTGTGCGGCGCGGAGAGATTGCGCCAACGCTCGGATCGTCATTTTTGCGTGGTTCACACCTTCGGGCGGTGGCGTGTTGTTGTCACCGACCGTAGCCCGATCTCTTATGCTGGCCATGTTGCCGAGCGTGTCGCGATCGGCGTAAGTGTTGAGCGGCCGGCCAGTTGCCGGTTGGCGATGGTGAAACGTCGTCACGATCTGACGCAAGATATCGGCGCGTAACCCAATGTTTTCGCCCGCCGGGTGGTGGAGAAGCTTTTTGGCTGTGTCGCGTAGAGCCGGG
>JBLHLW010000017.1:0-71363 GCA_047621345.1 Minisyncoccia bacterium
AAAAGAAAGTAACCAAGAAAAAGGCGACCGCGAAGCGGCTGCCCTGCGGGTTCCCAAAAGCCGGAGCCAGTCAGGGGGAAGGCCGCAAACTCGCTTCGCTCAGACAGTGCGGCCTTCTTATCCCCTGACTGACTCCGACTTTTGGCAGCTGCTTCAATGCGGGGTACGTCAAAGGCCACGTCAACTTCAACTTCAACTTCAACTTCAACTTCAACTTCAACTTCAACTTCAACTTCAACTTCAACTTCAACTGTCACGGCTTTTCTGCTCGACGCGTAGTTTCTCACATCTCTCCGCATCTACACTTTCAGGAATTCTTCCTTCGCGCCCAGCCACCTGGCCAGATGCCTTTCTACTGTTTCCGGATCGTTGCGCAGAAGGTCGATGGCGATGGTGCGCGCTTGTTCGACCAGCCATTGGTCAGTCTCCAGATCCGCAAAGCGCAGCATCGCCTGCCCCGATTGCCGCGCCCCAAGAAATTCGCCCGGTCCGCGGATCTGCAAATCGCGTCGGGCGATTTCAAAGCCGTCCGTTGTTTCGCGCATTGTTCCTAAACGTTGCTTGGCGACTTGCCCAAGCGGGCTCTGGTACAGCAACAGACACACACTGGCGGCGCTGCCGCGACCAACCCGGCCGCGCAATTGGTGTAGCTGCGATAAACCAAAACGCTCTGCATGTTCGATCACCATCAGCGATGCGTTCGGCACATCGACACCGACTTCGATGACGGTGGTGGCCACCAGCACCTGAATCTCGGCGCGGGTGAAGGCGTCCATCACCGCCTGCTTTTCCTGCGGTTTCAAACGACCATGGACCAGACCAACCTGCAAGTCGGGCAGGGCAGCCGACAACGTAGCGTGGGTGTCGGTGGCCGTCTGCAATTGCAGTGCTTCGGATTCTTCGATCAGTGGACAGACCCAGTACGCTTGCCTGCCTTCGAGCGCGGCGACGTGGACACGGTCGATGACTTCGTCGCGCCGGTTCTGGTCGATCACGCGCGTGACAATCGGCGTGCGGCCGGGCGGTAGTTCGTCGATCACCGAGACTTCGAGATCGGCGTAATAGGTCATTGCCAGCGTGCGTGGAATCGGTGTCGCCGACATCATCAGCTGATGCGGCACGATCTGCGTCGGGTCGATGTCGTCGCTCAGGCCGAGGCCTTTGTTGCGTAAGGTCAGGCGCTGACCGACACCAAAGCGATGCTGCTCATCGACGATCACTAGCCCGAGCCGGGCGAAAATAACATCGTCCTGAATCAGCGCATGGGTGCCAATGATTAATTGCGCGCTGCCGGATTCGATGCGCTGTTTGGCCTCTAGCTTGGCCTTTTTTTTCAGGCTGCCGGTCAGCCAGACGACCTCGATGCCGAGTGGTTCAAGCCAGCCGGCAATCTTGCGGAAATGCTGGTCAGCGAGGATTTCAGTGGGCGCCATCAACACGGCCTGAAAACCGCTGTCGATCGCCTGCGCAGCCGCCAGCGCCGCGACCACCGTCTTGCCGCTGCCGACGTCGCCCTGTAGTAAGCGCTGCATCGGGAACGGTGCCTGCAAGTCGTGGCGAATCTGGTCGAGCACGCGTTGCTGTGCACCGGTCAGCGCAAACGGCAGCACGCGCTGGAAGGCCAGCGATAGGGCGCCGATCACCGGCAGCGGCGCGGCCCCTTTGGCGCGGCGTGCGACTTGTGCGCGCTTGAGCGACAACTGCTGCGCCAGCAATTCGTCAAACTTCATGCGCACCCAGGCCGGATGCGAGCGGTCTTCGAGAGCGCCTTCATCCACCTCGGGCGGTGGATTGTGCAGTAAGCGCACGGCGGTTTCGAAGGGCATCAGGTCGAGCGCTTCGAGCAGCGCCGGCGCGAGGGTGTCGCGCCAGTTAATGCGCGCCATTGCGCTCGTGATCGCCTTGCGCAAATAAGTTTGTGGCAAGCCGTCGCCGCTCGGATACACCGGCGTCAGCGCGACCGGCAGCGGCGCACCTTCGAGCACCATCTTGTAGAGCGGATGGACCATCTCCGGCCCGAAAAAGCCGTGGCGTAGCTCACCCCGTGCGCGTACCCGATTCCCTTCTGCCATTTGCTTGAGCTGGCTGCCGTAGAAATTCAGAAAGCGCAGCATCACTTGCCCGGTCTCGTCCGCCAGTGTCACGACGAGCTGGCGGCGTGGCTGATACTGGACTTCGCAGGCCGTGACCATGCCCTCGACTTGCACCGTCTGACCGCCCATAAATGACGCATCGCGGATGAGCACGATGCGGGTTTCGTCTTCGTAGCGCAGCGGCAAATGCAGCACCATGTCCATGTCGGACCGCAAGCCCAATCGGGCCAGTTTGTCCTCGGTTTTCCGGGCGGTGGGGGTGGGCTTGGCGGGTTTTCGCTTCGCGATGGGCGGTTCAGGCGTCAAGAGAGTCGGCTCAGCGTAAAATGGCGGGTTGCGCAGGTCGATGGGTGATCTGCAAACCCGCAACCTTAGCAGTTCCCGAGCCGATTCGTAACCAGCACGCCACCCATTCCACGCATGTACTCACTTTCCGATTTTGATTTTGATTTGCCGCAATCCCTGATTGCCCAGCACCCGTTGGCCCAGCGCAGTGCGTCGCGTCTGTTGCAGCTCGCTGGTGACACACCTGTTGACCGCCAGTTTGCCGACATCGTCGCGCTGCTCACCCCCGGTGACCTGCTGGTGTTTAACGACACGCGCGTGCTGAAAGCCCGTTTTTTCGGCAACAAGCACAGCGGTGGCAAAGTCGAGGTGTTGATCGAGCGCGTGCTCGACGCGCGCACTGTGCATGCACAGATCCGCTCGTCGAAGTCGCCCGTGGCGGGCAGCGTGGTCCGCCTGTCGGACGCGTTCGATGTCATCGTCGGTCCGCGCGCGGGTGAGTTTTTCACGCTGACCTTTCCGTCGGACGTGTTCGAGCTGATCGAGACCCACGGTCGCCTGCCGCTACCGCCGTACATCGATCACACCGCCGATGCCTTTGATGAAACGCGCTATCAAACCGTGTATGCCCGCACGCCGGGCGCGGTTGCGGCACCGACAGCCGGCCTGCATTTCGATCAGGCCCTGCTCGACAAGCTGACCGAGTACGGTATCCATTTTGCGTTCGTCACGCTGCACGTCGGTGCCGGCACGTTCCAGCCGGTGCGCACCGAAGTGCTGGCCGAACACGCGATGCACAGCGAGTGGTACACGCTGCCGGTGGCCACCGTCGATGCAGTGCGTGCAACCCGTGCAGCCGGACGTGACGTGGTCGCTGTCGGCACCACCAGTCTGCGCGCGCTGGAGTCCGCCTCGCAAACGGGCGAGCTGGTCGCGGGCAGTGCCGACACCCGCCTGTTCATCACGCCCGGTTACCGCTTCAAGACGGTGACGCGGCTGATCACCAATTTCCATTTACCCAAGTCGACCTTGCTGATGCTGGTCTCTGCCTTCGCTGGTTACCCGGCGATTCGTGCCGCGTATGCCCATGCGATTGCGCAGCACTACCGGTTTTTCAGTTATGGCGACGCGATGTTCCTCACCTGTATTGATCATGATTGATTTCAAACTCTTAAAAACCGACGGTCATGCACGACGCGGCCGCATCACCCTCAACCATGGCGTGATCGAAACACCGATCTTCATGCCGGTCGGGACCTACGGCACGGTCAAGGCGATGTCGCCGCTCGAACTGCTGGAGATTAACGCGCAGGTTGTGCTCGGTAATACCTTTCACTTGTGGCTGCGGCCCGGCATCGAGGTCATCGCCAAGTTTGGCGGGCTGCATAAATTCATGGGGTGGGACAAGCCGATCCTGACGGACTCCGGTGGCTTTCAGGTCTTTTCGCTGGGCGCCATGCGCAAAATCAGCGAAGAGGGCGTGAAATTTTCTTCGCCGATCAATGGCGACAAATTGTTCCTGTCGCCGGAAATTTCGATGCAGATCCAGCGCGCCTTGAACTCCGACATCGTCATGCAGTTCGATGAATGCACGCCTTACGAAATTGATGGCCGTCCCGCGACCGATGCCGAAGCGGCCGCCTCGATGCGCATGTCGCTGCGCTGGGCCAAACGTTCGCATAACGAATTCGTCGAAGGCGACAATCC
Organism: Minisyncoccia bacterium; assembly: GCA_047621345.1. GTDB lineage: Bacteria > Pseudomonadota > Gammaproteobacteria > Burkholderiales > Burkholderiaceae_D > Actimicrobium. The sequence goes on from JBLHLW010000017.1 coordinate 4,086, forward strand.
GAACGCGCTGTTCGGTATTGTTCAGGGCGGTATGTTCGAGCATCTGCGCGATGAGTCGTTGGCCGGCCTCAATGACATCGACTTTGGCGGGATCGCCATCGGCGGCCTGTCAGTCGGCGAACCGAAAGAAGACATGATGCGGGTGCTGGCGCATGTCGGCCCGAAACTGCCTGCCAACAAGCCGCATTACCTGATGGGTGTGGGGACGCCGGAAGATCTGGTGGCCGGCGTGGCTAATGGTATCGATATGTTTGATTGCGTGATGCCGACCCGCAATGCGCGCAATGGCTGGCTGTTCACACGCTTCGGCGACATTAAAATTCGTAATGCCAAGCACAAGGACGATACCCGTCCGCTTGACGAGACCTGCAGTTGCTATGCCTGCCGCAACTTCTCGCGCGCCTATCTGCATCACCTGCAACGGTCCGGCGAAATTCTTGGCGCGCGGATGAATACCGTGCATAACCTGCACTACTATCTGCAACTGATGCAGGACATGCGCGATGCGATTGATGCGGGTACGTTCCAGGCTTTCGTTGCAGTTTTTCATGCGCAGCGTGCACGCGGCACCTGACTCGGGCAAAGCCGATGCTAGAATGCCGTTCAATTTACCAAACCCTTGGAGTACACCTTGTTCATTACCAACGCTTACGCGCAAAGCCCTCTGGATGGCCTCGGCCTGAGCAGCAACCTGACCAGTTTCCTGCCGATCATCCTGATGTTCGTCGTGCTGTACTTCCTGATGATCCGTCCACAAATGAAGCGTCAAAAAGAACAGAAGTCGATGATGGACGCGCTGGCCAAGGGCGATGAAGTCGTCACCTCCGGTGGCATCCTCGGCAAGTTGACCAAGGTCACCGACGCCTACCTGACCATTGAAATCGCCGACGGCACCGAAGTGCTGGTGCAAAAAGGCGCGGTCTCGACACTGCTGCCTAAAGGCACGATCAAGTCGCTGTAAGTCCTGCATGGCGATGCCTGTCCTGGCGTCGCCGTCTCACTGACCTGTTCCTGCGCCTGCCGCCCACCCCCGAACGCATTCGAACGCCTAATCATGAATCGCTATCCTCTCTGGAAATACCTGATCATCGGTCTCGCGCTGATCTTTGGCGTGATCTACACCGTGCCGAATTTCTTCGGCGAATCTCCTGCCGTACAGATCAGCAGTGGCAAGGCCACTTTCAAGCTGGAAGCTGCCGCGCTCGCCCGCGTCCAGGACATCCTGGAAAAAGGTGGCTTGCCATCGACCGGCTTATATTACGAAGTCAATGGCTCGCAAGGCTCGATCCGGGCACGCTTTACCGATCCTGATATCCAGTTCAAGGCCAAGGCCTTGCTGGAAAAAGAACTCAACGCCGATCCGTCGGACCCGACCTATCTGGTCGCGTTTAACTTGTTGCACAACACCCCGCAATGGCTGCAAAGCCTGCATGCGTTCCCGATGTATCTGGGACTGGATTTGCGCGGTGGTGTGCATTTTCTGATGCAAGTCGATACCCGCGCAGTGCTGTCCAAGCGTCTGCAAGGGTTGCAGAGCGGGGTGCGGACGGCGTTGCGCGACAAAAATATTCGGCATGTCGGTATCAGTCGTAACGGTAATGCGGTCGAAGTGGCTTACCGTGATGTCGCGATGCGGGACCAGTCGAAGGAAATTCTGGCATCGCAATTGCCGGACATCCTGCTCACCGATGGTACCGACGCGGCCAATCCGAAACTGATCATCACACTCAAGGAAGCGGCGCTGAAAGCGGCGCAGGATGATGCGGTGAACCAGAATATCGCGACGCTTTCACGCCGCGTCAATGAACTTGGCGTGGCCGAGCCGATCATTCAGCGTCAGGGCGCGGACCGTATCGTGGTGCAGTTGCCGGGCGTGCAGGATGTGACCCGCGCAAAGGACATCATCGGTCGTCAGGCCACGCTGGAAGTCCGCATGGTCGATGAAACTGTGACCCGCGGCACCGAAGAAACCGCTGCGATTCCGTTCAATTCCGAACTGTTCAAGGTTGGCAAGGGCGTGCCGGTCGTGCTGTACAAGGAGCCCATCATCACCGGCGATTACATCGCCAGCGCCAGCGCCAGTTTTGACCAGAACCAGCAACCGGCAGTTGGCATCGACCTCAATGGTGATGGTGGTCGCAAGATGCGTGACGCAACGCGCGGCAAGGTTGGCAAATCGATGGCCATCGTGCTGTTCGAAAAAGGCAAGGGCGAAGTCCTGACTGTGGCGACGATTCGTGATGAACTTGGTTCTCGGTTCCAGATCAGTGGCATGGGTTCACCCGAAGCCGCCGGTGACCTGTCACTGCTGCTGCGTGCCGGTTCGCTGGCCGCGCCGATGGACTTCGTCGAAGAGCGCACGATCGGTCCGCAACTGGGTGCCGAGAATATCGCCAAGGGTTTCAACTCCACGAAATACGGTTTTGCAGCGATTGCCGTGTTCATGGTGATCTACTACATGTTGTTTGGCGTGTTTAGTGTTGTTGCCTTGTCGGTTAACTTGTTGCTGCTGGTGGCGCTGCTGTCGCTGCTGCAAGCCACACTGACGCTGCCAGGAATTGCCGCGATCGCACTGACGTTGGGTATGGCGATTGATGCCAACGTGCTGATTAATGAACGTATCCGTGAAGAACTGCGCAATGGTAATTCACCGCAAGCGGCGATTTCGATTGGTTTCGATCGCGCCTGGGCCACCATTATCGACTCGAACGTGACGACGATGATTGCCGGACTGGCCTTGCTGATCTTCGGTTCTGGCCCGATTCGTGGTTTCGCTGTCGTGCATTGCCTCGGTATCTTGACCTCGATCTTTTCTTCTGTGTTCGTCTCGCGGGGCCTCGCCAATCTCTGGTATGGCCGTCAGAAAAAACTCACCAGCCTGTCGATCGGTACGATCTGGAAGCCGGAACCAGCAAAGAAGGAACTGTAATGGAATTATTCCGCATCAAGAAAACCATACCGTTCATGCGGCATGCGTTGGTCTTTAACGCGATTTCGGCAGTGACGTTTGTGCTGGCCGTGTTTTTCCTGTTCTATAACGGTCTGCATTTTTCGATCGAGTTCAAGGGCGGCACGCTCATTGAAGTGAGCTACAAGAATCCGGCCAATATCGAACAGGTGCGCAAGACTGTCGAGGCACTCGGTTATACCGATAACCAGGTGCAGAGCTTCGGCAAGGCCGAAGATGTGATGATTCGCTTGCCTTCGCGGCCGGGTGTCAACACTGCGCAGCAAAGCGGTCGAGTCCTCGAAGCACTCAAGCTGCGCGATGCCGATGTCGAACTGCGCCGGGTGGAGTACGTCGGTCCGCAAGTCGGTGCGGAACTTGCTCAGAACGGCTTGACAGCGCTGGCGATGGTGATCGTCGGGATCATGATTTACTTGGCGATCCGCTTCGAATGGAAATACGCGGTGTCGGCCATCATCGCCAACTTGCACGACGTGATCATCATCCTGGGTTTCTTTGCGTTCTTCCAGTGGGAGTTTTCGTTGACGGTGCTCGCTGCGGTGCTGGCGGTACTGGGATACTCGGTCAATGAATCGGTCGTGGTGTTCGACCGTATCCGTGAAAATTTCCGCACACAGCGCAAGACGTCGGTGGTCGAAGTGATCGACAGCGCAATCACCAGCACGATTTCGCGCACCATCATCACGCACGGTTCGACCCAGATGATGGTGTTGGCCATGCTGCTGTTCGGTGGCCCGTCGCTGCATTATTTTGCGGTTGCGCTGACCATTGGTATTTGCTTCGGTATCTATTCGTCGGTGTTCGTGGCGGCTGCGGTAGCGATGTGGCTGGGCGTGAAGCGTGAAGACTTAATCAAGCCAGTCAAGGAAAAAGACGAGACGGATGGTGCGGTGGTGTAAATCGCTGTGGCACCGACGTAGTAAAAAAGCCTTCCGGACATCGCTGTCCGGAAGGCTTTTTTTCGGGTCAGCAGACGCACGCTGGAGTTGTTGATGGGGTGGGCACTGTTCTTTGCGCCTACGCGCGCGAACCGGAAGTGCTCGTCAATTCGGGACGTTCGGCGGCACGCACGCGTGGGCACGATGACCCCGTGCCCACCCTACGTAGGGTGGGCACAGCTTTTTGTGCCCACGCGCGCGAACCGGAAGTGCCTGTCAATTCTGGACGTTAGGCGGCACACACGCGTGGGCACGATGACCCCGTGCCCACCCTACGTAGGGTGGGCACAGCTTTTTGTGCCCACGCGCGCGAACCGGAAGTGCTCGTCAATTCAGGACGTTCGACGGCACACACGCGTGGGCACGATGACCCTGTGCCCACCCTACGTAGGGTGGGCACAGCTTTTTGTGCCCACGCGCGCGAGCCGGAAGTGCCTGTCAATTCGGGTCGTTCGGCGGCACGCTACCTACTGCCCGCTCTCGCCGTCCGCTAATGCCGCCTCTTTCGAGGGGCTTCAGATCGCCCGCGCGAGTTTCTCCGCAATACCAATGTAATTCGATGGCGTCATCGCCAGCAACAAGTCCTTGGCATCCTGCGGAATTGCCAGGCCGACGATGAAGTCGCGTAACGCGTCTTTCGAGATGCCCTTGCCGCGCGTCAGTTCCTTCAATTGCTCGTAGGCGTTTTCGACCGCATAGCGACGCATCACCGTTTGCACGGGTTCGGCCAGCACTTCCCAGGTCGCGTCGAGGTCTTCGGCCAGACGGGCCGGGTTGACTTCGAGTTTGTTGAGGCCGCGTAAACAGCTGTCATACGCCAAGATGGTGTAGCCGAAAGCAACGCCGATATTGCGCAGCACGGTCGAGTCGGTCAGGTCGCGCTGGAAGCGTGAGATCGGCAATTTGTCTGACATGTGCTTCAGCATCGCATTAGCCAGACCGAGGTTGCCTTCGGAGTTTTCGAAGTCGATCGGATTGACCTTGTGCGGCATCGTCGAGGAACCGATTTCGCCGGCTTTCAGGCGCTGCTTGAAATAGCCTACCGAGATATAACCCCACAGGTCGCGGTTCAGGTCGAGCAAAATGGTGTTGGTGCGGGTGATCGCATCGAACAGTTCGGCCATGTAATCGTGCGGCTCGATCTGGATCGTGTATGGGTTATAGGTCAGGCCAAGTCGCTGTTCGATGACCTCGCGCGAGAAATTTTCCCAGTCAAAATCCGGATAGGCTGACAAGTGGGCGTTGTAATTGCCGACGGCGCCATTCATCTTGCCGAGGATTTCGACGGCGGCGATGCGTTGTTCGGCACGGCGCAGGCGTGCCACGACGTTGGCAATTTCCTTGCCGAGCGTGGTCGGGCTTGCGGGTTGGCCGTGGGTGCGCGACAGCATCGGCAGCGCTGCATTATCGTGTGCCAGCGTGGTCAGTTTAGCGATCACCGCGTGCAGTGCTGGCAGCACCACATCATTGCGTGCCGCTTTGAGCATCATGCCGTGCGAGGTGTTGTTGATATCTTCGGAGGTACAGGCAAAGTGGATGAACTCGGACGCTGTGACCAGTTCCGGCACATCCTTGACCTGTTCCTTGAGCCAGTATTCGACGGCTTTTACATCATGGTTGGTGACGGCCTCGATGGCCTTGATGCGGGCGGCATCGGCTTCGCTGAAGTCGCTGGCGAGCTTGTCGAGCAAGGCACTGGCCGATGGCGAGAACGGTGTTATTTCGCTGAAGCCGGCTTGTGCCAGCGCTTGCAGCCACGAAATCTCGACTTTCACACGGTGATGCATGAACCCGGTTTCGGACAGGATAGGACGCAAGGCATCGGTTTTAGCGGCGTAGCGGCCGTCGAGTGGGGACAGGGCGGAAAGAGGAGACAAAGACATGTGGGACGCTCGGCTGACGAAAAAGGGAAGGCCGGATTTTACCACCCGCAGCGTGCGTCTTCGTCATAAGGCGCACTTGCTAAGCGGCCGTAGCTGAGTCGTGCTCAATGGTGTTCCGTCAAGGATTAACGCAAGCTGTTCGATGACCGATTGGGCGGTGATGAGCTTGGTGCATTCGAATTGACGGGCTGTTTTTTCGTGCTCGGGGCACCAGTTCCAGTTGGCGGCATCGAGTCGGACTTTATTAAAGCACCCTGAGCACGCACCGGCAGGTGCAGATATCCGGTAAGCATTATCTTGAAATTCGCTAAATCGTTCAGAAAATCCTGAAATCAGGATGGTGGGTGTACCAGTTGCCCAACTCAGCCAGCTCAAGCCGCTGCCGATGCCGATAAACGCAGTCGATTTTTGAAGTTCGTTGATGACTGCCGTCAGTGATCCTGATGCCAGTTGTGCCAGTCCTGTCGGATGCCTGTTTCCCATGTAATCGTCGCCTTCTCTGGACAGTAGTTTGACTTGATATCCTTTTCGAATAAGGTAATCGACGACCTCCTGCCATCCGTTTTTATTATTCCAGTATTTCGCCTGCGCAGAGCTATGCAGTGCAATAGTAATTAGTTTTTATTTTTTTATTTTTTTATTCAATTTTAACTTCGGTTTTAATTCAGTAGCCGCCACGCCCAAAATGTCAGATGCCGCTTGCTGTAATGAGATTTTCTTGAAGTCAGTTGAATGATACTTCACATCTACCTCATTATTACTGTAAAACAAGCCAATTCGGTACATCGCATACAGGTCGCACACAGTGACACCGGGCTCAACAAATTCGATGTGTTTGTATTGGTCTTTAAAAAGGTCATTATAAAACGTGGAGGCAATTACTTTGCATTGATGTTTTTTTCTGAATGTGTCGATATAAGGCATCCATGCAAGGTTATCTCCGAGTGCGTTCGATTCAATTGCAATATAGACGCGTTTCCCTCTGCAATTAAATTTTTTTTCCAGAACAAGACTTTCATTTGTATAAAATTTTAAAATCCAGTCAATAAAATAAATCGTATCAATTTTTATACTTTCTCCAATATGTATTATGTCGGAATATTTAATGATGCCGGTGCCCTGATCTATAAAGTCGACTCGTAATTTATCATCATCACCTGATTTATATTCAATATAAGGACCGTCGATGAAATTAATATCGAATTGTGGTTTCATTTTTTCCTCGATGTGAGAATTAATACGAAGAGACGCAACGGACCAGGCAGTGGAGTCGATTGACGTTGTCTTGCGCTACGTGGAAATCAGTGGTTTCGAGTGAAAATTAGTTCCCAATAGAAATGTTAGCTCGCGCCGCGATCGATCCATTCGCCAACCTTTGACATGGCGCGATGGTCGTCTTTGTTAGCGGAAATTCGTTCGTCAGATTAGATTTTTCATCCAGCCATCCGGCTCTGCGGCGCTGCACTCCGGGAGGTTCCAGAAGCACTATGGCCGATGCTATAATCCGGCAAAATCCAACCTCAAAGTGTCTATGAAACTCATCGGATCTCTGGCCAGTCCCTACGTGCGAAAAGTCCGTGTCGTGATGGCAGAAAAAAAGCTGGATTACGAGTTTGTGCTCGAAGATGTCTGGGCTGCAGACAGCACGATCCTGGCGTCCAATCCGTTGGGCAAGGTCCCTTGCCTGGTCATGGAAGATGGTACGGCGATGTTTGATTCGCGCGTGATTGCCGAGTACCTAGACACTCTCACGCCGGTGGGTAAGCTGTTGCCTCCACCGGGTCGCGATCGGGCCGGAGTCAAGTGCTGGGAAGCGCTGGCTGACGGTGTGTGTGACGCCGCTGTTCTGGTCCGGCTGGAAAAAACGCAACGCCCGGAGGCGCTGCAAAGTCATTCCTGGATAAATCGCCAGACACTGAAAATAAATGCCGGTCTCAAGGCGATGTCAAGCGGGCTGGCTGAAACCGCGTTTTGCGCCGGCAGCCAGTACACGCTGGCGGATGTTGCCGTTTGTTGCACGCTGGGATGGCTGACCTTTCGTTTTCCCGAGATCGACTGGCGTACCGATTATCCTAACTTGGCCAAGCTGGCTGACAAGGTTGGCGAGCGTGCCTCGTTCAGGGACACGCTGCCAAAATAAAGTTGGTTTCAGATGACCAGGTTTGTCTGCGAGTCAATATTGTGCGCCGCTTGCCTGGGAGTTGTGATTTCTGGACCGGACTGTCAGAGCAGATTTAGATTGTTTCATTAGAAATCATGGCAGTAAAACTTGCTGTGATTGCGGCACAATCACTGAGAGTCTGTCGTTGCTGATTTTGCAGGTCTACCATACCTTGGTGGGCTCTCTGTTGATAATTGTCATAGGCGCTAGCAATAATATCGGCGTTGGTCAGCAGATTGTTGTCTTTGCCATCGCTGCCACTACCGCTACTTCCGCTGCTACCGCTGCTACCGCTGCTACCGCTGCTACCGCTGCTACCGCTGCTACCGCTACTACCGCTGCTGCCACTGCTGCCACCGGGCTTAGTTCTTGATAACATGTCCGAGCTCCTCAAAGAATGCGATGTTGTTCGGAATTGAACACTAATCAGTGGCAAGCATGAATTGACGAGTTCCGTTGCAGTGGCCGGCGCGGCAATGAATTACCACCTTTCCTCTGTCGCGACGCCTCAGTGCAGGAGGCGCTACGACACCAGCGAGTTCACAATGATTCCACCGCCAAGGCAGACATTGTCCCGATACAGTACCGCTGATTGTCCCGGCGTCACGGCCCATTGACTGGCATCGAAGCCCAGTTGCATGCGCTGCGAATCGACCATCTGGAAGCCACAGGGCACGTCAGCCTGACGATAGCGCGTCTTGGCTGATAGCTGCTCGCCGCTGGGCGGTCCTCCAGCGATCCAGCTTAGCTGGTCAGCTTCGAGGCTGGCCGACAACAGCCAGGGATGGTCATGACCCTGCACTACATAGAGCGTATTGGATGTCATCTCCTTGCGTGCGACATACCAGGCATCACTGCTGCCGTCGGCATTCTGGTGGGCCTTGTTGCCGCCAATACCGATGCCTTTGCGCTGGCCCAGCGTATAAAAACTCAGGCCGACGTGTTCACCGATGGTGTCGCCCGCTGGCGTTTTCATTGGGCCGGGCTGGTACGACAAATAACGATTCAAAAATTCGCGGAAGGGCCGTTCGCCGATGAAGCAAATGCCGGTCGAGTCTTTCTTGGTCGCGTTTGGCAAACCGAGTTGCTCGGCCATCTTGCGCACTTCGGTTTTGCGGATTTCACCGAGCGGGAAGAGGGTCTTCGAGAGTTGGGCCTGGTTTAGTCGGTGCAGGAAGTAGCTCTGGTCTTTGGTGTGATCGACGGCCTTGAGCAGTTCATAGCTGCCGGGTGCGGTAGCCGATTCGCGCACGCGGGCATAGTGGCCTGTGGCAATGAGGTCCGCGCCTAGGTGCATCGCATGGTCGAGGAAGGCCTTGAACTTGATTTCGGCATTGCACAAGACATCCGGGTTCGGCGTGCGGCCGGCCTGATATTCGCGCAGGAACTCGGCGAAAACGCGGTCCTTGTACTCGGCCGAAAAATTGACTGCCTCGATATCGATACCCAGCACGTCAGCCACACTGACCGCATCGATCCAGTCCTGTCGGGTCGAGCAATACTCGGCATCGTCGTCGTCTTCCCAGTTTTTCATGAACAGGCCGATCACTTCGTAGCCCTGTTCTTTCAGCAATGCCGCCGATACCGACGAGTCAACGCCACCCGATAACCCGATCACCACTTTCTTTTTGCTCATTGCGCACTACCCGTCTTGTGTTCAGAAAATCGAGGGGGCACTGTACAGCATCGACAGGGGGATGCGCTTGCCCGCTAAATAATCATCGACACAGAGCAAGACAATATCGCTGCGATGCGTCGCACGGGTGGCGACCAGTTCATCGTAGGACATCCAGAGCGTGCGGATGATGCCATGGTCTAGCGGCTGGTCGTAGACCGCGCCGGCGTCGCCACAAAACGTGAAGCGTAAATACGTGACGTCGATGCCGCTGCGTACCGACAAATAGCGCGCCATGTAAAAACCGACCAGTGCGGTCGGGATAAAATCATGCGCTGTTTCTTCGAGGGTTTCGCGGATAACGGCTTGTTCGAGCGATTCGCGCGGGTCAAGATGGCCGGCTGGCTGGTTGAAGCGGATGCCATCGCTGGTCTCTTCTTCGACCATCAGGAACTTGCCGTTGCGCTCGATGATTGCCGCAACGGTGACGGATGGTTTCCATAGCTCGGACATAGGTTCCCCTGAAAGAAGCGCCATTTTACCGTGCCATTCCCACGTCATGGTGGCGTTTCAGTTGCCACTCTTGGTTAAAACTGTTGTTCTGTTACTGTGCATCAACTCAAGCAGGTTTAATCTGGCGCAAGTATTTTTAGCAAGTATTTGGTGAATCATGAAAAAAACGGCAAAATCAGGCACCATTTTTTCCTCTGCACGCCTTCAACAACAATCAACAACAAGGAACATCCTATGAAAATAGGCATACCCGCCGAAACGCGGAACGGAGAAACCCGCGTTGCGGCCACCCCCGAGACGGTCAAGAAACTGGTCGCTGCCAAACATACGGTCGTCGTTCAATCCGGTGCGGGTGTTAGCGCCAGCGTCACCGATGAGTCTTATGTTGCCGCCGGAGCGACCATCGGTAGCGCCGCTGAAGCGTTTGCCGCGGCGATGGTTCTCAAAGTCCGGGCGCCAAGCGCCGGCGAACTGCCACTGATGGCGTCCGGTACGGTCGTCATCGGTATGCTCAACCCGTTCGATACCGACAATACCGCCGCGATGGCTGCGCAAGGGTTGTCGGCCTTCGCGCTCGAAGCCGTGCCGCGCATCACGCGCGCGCAATCGATGGACGTGCTGTCCTCGCAAGCCAATATTGCCGGCTACAAAGCCGTGCTGCTGGCCGCGAACACGTATCAGCGCTTCATGCCGATGCTGATGACGGCAGCCGGTACCGTCAAGGCAGCACGGGTACTGATCATGGGTGTCGGCGTGGCCGGTCTGCAAGCCATTGCGACGGCCAAGCGTCTTGGTGCAATCATCGAAGCATCGGATGTGCGCCCGTCGGTCAAGGAGCAAGTCGAATCGTTGGGCGGGAAGTTCCTTGATGTACCGTACCTCACCGACGAAGAAAAAGAAATCGCCGTAGGCACCGGCGGCTATGCCCGCGCAATGCCGGCCGACTGGATGCGCCGCCAAGCCGAACTGGTCCATGAGCGCGCCAAGCTGGCCGACATCATCATCACGACCGCGTTGATCCCTGGCCGCAAGGCACCGATCCTGATCAGCGAAGACACGGTCAAGGCGATGAAGCCCGGCTCGGTCATCGTCGACATGGCCGTCGAGCAGGGCGGCAATTGCCCGCTGTCCGAACTTGGCAAGACGGTCACCAAACATGGCGTGCACATCATCGGTGAACCGAACCTCGCCACGTTGCTGGCAGCCGATGCCTCAGCGTTGTACGCGCGTAACGTGCTCGATTTCCTCAAGCTCATCGTTGATGCCGACGCTGCACTGGTGATCAATCGCGACGAAGAAATCGTCGCCGCCACGCTGCTGTGTTCAGGCGGCGAAGTGCTGCGCAAATAATCCCCATAAAAAAGAATCGAGGGCACCATGGAAGTCAGTCACACCATCATCAACCTGATCATTTTCGTACTGGCGATTTACGTCGGCTACCACGTGGTCTGGACCGTTACTCCCGCGTTGCATACGCCGCTGATGGCGGTCACGAATGCGATCTCGGCTATCATCATCGTCGGCGCCATGCTCGCTGCCGGCCTCACCGAAGGCCGACTCGGCCAGGTCATGGGCACGCTCGCCGTGGCACTGGCGGCGGTCAATGTGTTCGGCGGTTTTCTGGTGACGCAACGCATGCTGGAAATGTTCAAGAAAAAAGAGCCTAAGGTCGCCAAGGCCCCGGTTGAAGGAAGCAAGCCATGAGCATGAACCTCGTCACGTTGCTGTATCTGATCGCTTCGGTCTGTTTCATTCAGGCGCTCAAAGGGTTGTCGCATCCCTCGACTGCGCGGCGCGGCAATGCCTTCGGCATGGGCGGCATGGCGCTGGCCATCGTCACCACGATCGCGCTGATCGTCAAACTGAAATCGGAAGCGATGGGCGCACCGCTGGGCTATGGCCTCGTGATCTTTGGCGTGGTCGTCGGCGGCGGCATCGGTGCCTATCTGGCACGCACTGTCGAAATGACGAAGATGCCGGAACTGGTCGCGGCGATGCATTCGCTCATCGGTCTGGCCGCTGTCTGTATCGCCGTGGCTGCCGTGTCGGAGCCGTGGGCCTTCAATATCGCTGCACACGATGTGGCAATCCCGTTCGGCAATCGTCTTGAACTGTTCATTGGTACCTTTGTTGGCGCGATCACGTTCTCGGGTTCGGTCATTGCCTTCGGCAAGCTGTCAGGCAAATACAAGTTCCGCCTGTTCCAGGGTCAGCCGGTCAGTTTCCCGGGTCAGCATTTCCTGAATCTGGCGCTGGCGATTCTGATGGTCGGCTTCGGTCTGATCTTCTGCTTCGCACCGGGTACCGAACCGGCGTGGATTGCCTTCGTACTGATGGCCATCATCGCCTTCGTGCTGGGTGTGCTGATCATCATCCCGATCGGTGGCGCGGACATGCCGGTGGTGGTGTCGATGCTCAACAGTTATTCGGGCTGGGCTGCGGCCGGGATCGGTTTCTCGCTGAATAATTCGATGCTGATCATTGCCGGATCACTGGTTGGTTCGAGCGGCGCGATTCTGTCGTACATCATGTGCAAGGCGATGAACCGCTCGTTCTTCAACGTGATCCTCGGCGGCTTTGGTGGTGATCCTGCCGCTGCGGCAGCCGTTGGTTCGCAAGCAGCGCGTCCGGTTAAATCCGGCTCGGCTGACGATGCGGCTTTCCTGATGAGTAATGCTGAAACCGTCATCATCGTGCCGGGTTACGGCCTGGCCGTGGCGCGTGCCCAGCATGCATTGAAAGAGCTGACCGAGAAGTTGACCCACAAGGGCGTCATCGTCAAATACGCGATCCATCCGGTCGCCGGGCGTATGCCGGGACACATGAACGTGCTGTTGGCCGAAGCCGAAGTGCCGTATGACCAGGTCTTTGAAATGGAAGACATCAACGGCGAATTCGCCCAAGCCGACGTGGTGCTGGTGCTGGGTGCAAACGACGTGGTCAACCCGGCCGCGAAAGATCCGAAATCATCGATTGCCGGCATGCCGATTCTCGAGGTCTACAAGGCCAAGACGGTCATCGTCAACAAGCGGTCGATGGCTTCGGGTTATGCCGGGCTGGACAATGAATTGTTTTACATGGATAAGACGATGATGGTGTTTGGCGATGCGAAGAAGGTCATCGAAGAGATGGTCAAAGCCGTCGAATAAACCCGTGCGTGGGCACGCTTTTTTGTGCCCACGCGTGCGTCCCGGTCATGTCGGTCAATTCGATGGTGCATTCGCGTGGGCACGATGGGGCCGTGCCCACCCTACGTGCTGAATGTTCTACATCATTCGGCCTGTAGGGTGGGCACAGTTTGTTGTGCCCACGCGTGCGTACCGGCCATGTCGGTCAATTCTGGCGGTTCGGTGGTGCATTCGCGTGGGCACGGTGGGGCCGTGCCGACCCTACGGTGCTTCGCGAATGCCCTCGGTATTCACCTTTGCCCGTACATCATCTGCTGGGCCAGCATCTTGCGTGCCGGTGCCACGGCATCCATCAGCCCCAGCGACAATCCCAGCAAGCCTTGCGACAGCGTGCCCTCCGGCGCACTGGCGAAAACACGTGCCATCGCATCCGTGACGCGGATGGTCATGCCGCGATCCAAGCTGCGCTGGGTGCCAAATGCCGTCAGTGCCGCCGGACTGGGCTCGCTCGCGAGCAATCGCGCCAGCACCATCGCATCGCGCAATCCCAGATTCAAGCCCTGACCGGCGACCGGATGCAGCGTCTGCGCGGCATTGCCAATGGCAATCGTGCGCGCGGTCGGTGCGACATGGGCATTCAGACCAAGCGGATAGATAAAGCGCGGCTTGCAATCGAGGAAGTGGCCGACCCGTCCGCCAAACAGGTCCGCAAGTTCAGTCAGGAACGCGCTGTCAGTGAGCGTCATCAGGCGGGTTGCGGTGTCGCTCTGCGCGCACCAGACGACCGCGTAGCCGTCGTCTTGCGGGAGGAGGGCCAGCGGCCCTTCCGAGGTGAATCGTTCGAACGCACGCTGCATCAGTGGCGCGCTGGTCGTGACGTGCGTGACGATGGCGCTTTGGCCGTAATCGCGATGCAGCGTACGCGCCGGTTGCTGCGCAAACACGCCGCCTTCGGCTTGAATCAGCAAGCCGGACCGCAGGCTGCTGCCATCATCGAAGGTCAGCGTGACATGGTCGGTGTGTTCTTCTGTGGCACTGACCTGCAACGGCCGGCGCACCGTGATGCCCGCCTGCGCGGCAGCTGCCGACAGGGCCGACACCAGCGCACCATAGCGCGTGACATAGCCAAGCGCCGGCAAATCGTAATCGGCACGGTCCATCAACGTACGGCCAAAATGACCGCGTCGCGAGACATGGATTTGGGAGATGGCTTGTGCCGGTACCGGCCAGGCACCGACCTGTTCGAGGATTTGCCGGCTGCCATACGACAGCGCAATCGAGCGCGGATCGGCAGTCGATTGTGCTGCGGTCTTCGCATCAATGAGCGCGATGCGCGCCGGTGCCGTGCCGCGCTGCACCAGCAAACCAGACAGCACCAGCCCGACCGGACCGGCACCACAAATGGCGATATCGACGTCGGTCTGCATCAGGTGTTGCGCATCGTGGCTTCGATGTCCGCGATGGTTTTTGGCGCGGCGCTGCTCATGACTTCGGCGCCAGTAGCGGTGACAGCGACATCGTCTTCGATGCGGATGCCGATGTTCCAGTAGTGCTCGGGAATGCCGGGGGCCGGCCGCACGTAGATGCCGGGTTCGACGGTCAGCGTCATGCCGGGATGCAGGATGCGCCAAGGCTTGTCGCCGCCAGTGGCCGCGGTGTCATTGACTTCGCGGTATTCGCCGACATCGTGCACGTCCATGCCTAGCCAGTGGCCGGTACGGTGCATGTAGAAATGGCGGTAGTCGCCATTGGTGATGACGTCGTCGAGCGTGCCGACCTTGTTGGCATCGAGCAGGCCGGTATCGAGCATGCCCTGCGACAGGATGCGCACGGCGGCGTCGTGGCCATCCATGAAACGCTTGCCGGGTTGGGTCTCTGCAATGGCAGCGTGTTGGGCGGCCAGAACCAGCTCGTACAGTGTGGCTTGTGCTGGCGAGAAGCGCCCGTTGACCGGGAAAGTGCGCGTGATGTCGGAGGCATAGCCATCGAGTTCGCAACCGGCATCGATGAGCACCAGATCGCCATCTTGCAAGATCGTGGCGCCGGCGCGGTAGTGCAGCACGCAGGCATTGGCACCGGTGGCGACAATGGAGGTGTAGGCCGGGAAGTCGGAGCCGTGGCGGCGGAATTCGTGCAGTAGCTCGGCATCGATCTGGTACTCGTGCAGTCCGGGTTTGGCCATGCGCATCGCCCGTGCGTGGGCTCCGGCGGAGACCGTCGCGGCGCGGCGCATGATGGCCAGTTCGGAGTCATCCTTGATTAATCGCATTTCGTTGAGCAGGCCACTGACATCATGGGCAGAGGACGGTGCGGCGATGCCAGCGCGCGACTGGGTACGGACTTTTTTCAGCCAGCCCTGCACTTGAGCATCGAGCGCGCTGTTGCTGCCCAGCGCGTAGAACAGGGCCGGTTGGTCGGCCAGCAGTTTGGGCAGGATGGCGTCGAGTGCATCAATAGGGAAGGCGGCATCGAAACCGAATGCTTCACGGGCACTCTCGGGACCGTGACGAAAACCTTCCCATATTTCGCGTTCAGTATTTTTTTCGCGGCAGAACAGGATGGACTGGTTCTTCTTGCCGGCAACCAGCACGATGACGGCTTCCGGCTCCACGAAGCCGGATAAATAGTAAAACGTGCTGTCATGCCGGTACGGATATTCGGCATCGCTGTTGCGGTGCACTTCCGGTGCAGTCGGGATGATGGCTACGCCGCCTCCGCGCGCCTGCATTTGTGCGATCAGGCTGGCGCGACGGGTGGCGTAGGAACTCATGGTCGTTTGCTTTCAGTGAGAGGACGGTTCAATTGGGTCAGACGCTCGGGGGTGCCGACGTCCATCCAGTCGCCACGATACACCTCTCCGCCGATTTGTCCTCGGGCAGCAAAATCGCGCAGCAACGGCGCCAGCTTGGCGGTTGTCCCGGGGGGGGTCGTAGCGAATAGTTCCGGCCGGTAGACCCCAATACCAGAGAATGTATACCGTGGCGTGCCGTCGTTATTGACCGCAAACGTGGTCAGCCCGAAGTCCCCTTCGGGCACGTGCGGCGGATTTTTTACCAGATAGATCCAGCCGATATCACGCTGGTCGGGCGGGTACGGATTGCCCCACATATCGGCCTCGACCAGCGCCGACTTGACTTGCTCGAAATCGAAATGCGGACAGTAGATGTCGCCATTGACGACCACGAACGGTGCATCGCCCAGCAGCGGCAGCGCTTGTGCGATACCGCCGGCGGTGTCGAGCGCGGTGGCTTCTGCCGAATACTGCAGGGTCGCGCCGAACTGGCTGCCGTCGCCGAGCGTGTCGACCAGTTGCTGGCCGAGATGGGCGTGGTTGATGACGATGTCAGTGATGCCGGCACGCACCAGGTTCAGGATGTGCCAGACAATGAGCGGGCGACCGCGGACCTTGAGCAGCGGTTTGGGACAGGTGTCGGTGAGCGGACGCATCCGCTCGCCGCGCCCGGCGGCGAGAATCATGGCTTTCATGCAGCAGGCTTTCGGTAAGAGGTAAAGATCAGAATGTGTAACCGACCGACGGGGCTTTATCCTCGAGTTCATCGAGCAGCACGATCAGTGGTGCCAGCACCTTGTAGCGACCGGCGACCTTGCGGGTATAGCGCAGTACCAGCGGCAAGTCTTTCAGGTAGGCATCCTTGCCATCGCGGTGATACAGGCGGGCGAAAATGCCGAGTACTTTGAGGTGGCGCTGCAATCCCATGAATTCAAAGTCACGGTAGAACGCATCGATGTCGGGATTGACCGGCAGGCCGGCGCGCTTGGCGCGCTCCCAGTAGCGGATAGCCCAGTCCAGCACTTGCTCTTCGTCCCACTCGATGTAGGCGTCGCGCAGCAGTGATACCAGATCGTAGGTAATCGGACCGTATACCGCATCCTGAAAATCGAGGATGCCCGGATTGCCAGTCGGAAGTACCATCAGATTGCGTGCGTGGTAATCGCGGTGCACAGTGACCTGGGGTTGCGCGAGGTTGTTGGCCAGTAGCGCATCGAAGACGCCATTGAGCGAGGTGCGTTGCGCCTCGCTCAATGTGACGTCGAGGTGTTTGGCGATATACCAGTCGGGAAACAGCATTAGTTCGCGCTGCAGTAGCGCGCGGTCGTAGTCGGGCAGTACGCCGGGCTGGCTGTGCATCTGGATCTGTACCAGCGCATCGATGGCATCGAGGTACAGCGCGGGTGCCGTGTCGGCACTAAGTTGCTGCAAATAGGTGATCGCACCGAGGTCACTCAGCAGTAAAAATCCTTGCGTAACATCCTGTGCCAGCACCGTTGGAACGGAGACGCCGGTGGCGCCCAACAGCGCAGCAATGGCGATGAAAGGCTGCACATCTTCCTGCGGTGGCGGCGCATCCATCACGATCGCGGTGCTGCCGTCGCCGAGATCGACGCGAAAATAACGGCGGAAACTGGCATCGGCGGACGCTGCGCGCAGGCTGTCGATCTGGATGTCGGCAGGCAGACTGGCGAGCCAGAGTTTTAAATTGGTCAAACGGAGATCAGTTGGCATAAGTAAAGGCAGGAGACGGTCCGGGGTTTCCGGTCGGGAGGGAATGAGTTCCCCTATAATAAGTGATTCAATTTAAAAAATCGCCTGCCACGGTGGTCACTCCCCAATTTCATGATCCGGTTCCCTGTCCTGTCCCCGACGCAGCGCCTGCTTCGCATCCTGACCGCTGTGGTCGCCACGGCAGCATTGCCAAATTACGTGCTGGCCCAGAGTGCGCCCAAGCCTGCGAGTCAGGGTGATCGTGAGGCACCGGCGGAAATTAGCGCTGAAAGCATGACCGGTCGGCCTGATCGTGAACTCGACCTGCGCAACAAGGTCGAGATCGTGCGCGGCGTCACGACAATCAATTCCGACAAGGCTCAGTACCATGTCGTTGAAGATGAAGTCGAAGCTACCGGTAATGTCCGCATGCAGCGCGTCGATGATGTCTATACCGGCGACAAGCTCAAGCTCAACATGGACGCCGGTGTTGGCTACGTGACCAATCCGACTTACCGCCTTGAGCGCACCAAGGGACAGGGCACGGGCAAACGGATCGACTTCCTCTCCGAAACGGAAGCCACCGTTGTCGATGGCACCTACAGCACGTGCGAGGGACCGAATCCGGACTGGTATTTGCGTTCCGGCACGCTCAACCTTGACACCGCACGCGATATTGGTCTGGCTCGCAACAGCGTGGTGTATTTCAAGGGCGTGCCTATCCTCGGCGCGCCGGCCATGTCGTTCCCGCTGTCGGATGCGCGCAAGTCGGGCGTGTTGCCACCGACCATAGGCGCCACCAATCGTGGTGGTCTCGAGGTGATGGTGCCGTACTACTTCAACATTGCGCCGAATCGTGACCTGACCGTTTATCCGAATATCATCGCGCAGCGCGGCTTGCAACTGGGTGCCGTGGCGCGTTACCTCGATCCGGTGTATTCCGGTGAAACCAAGCTCGAAGGTTTGCTCAAGGATAAACTGACCGGGACCGACCGCTGGTCCGTGTCGTCCATTCATGCGCAATCGCTGCGACCGGGCCTGACGCTGAACTGGAATATCAATGCAGCGTCCGATGACAATTATCCGAGCGATTTTTCACGCAGTCTGACCACGGTGTCGCAGCGCCTGCTGTTGCGCGACCTGAGTCTCAGTTATGGCCAACCGTACTGGAACCTCACCGCGCGCGCCAGCAATTATCAGGTATTGCAAGATCCGTTGGCACCAATTGCGCGGCCTTACGACCGCTTGCCGCAGATCACGTTCAGTTCGGCGCGCCCCGACGTGGCCGGATTCGATCTGGCGGTTGATTCGGATCTGACGCGTTTTGCGCATCCGACGCTGCAGCAGGGTGACCGCTTTTTCGTCGCGCCAAAAATATCGTATCCGATCATCGAGCCGGGCTTTTTCATTACGCCAAAACTGTCGTTTCATGCGACGCGTTACCAGCTTGCCGATAACGGGGGCGGCGTCGGGACTGGCGTTGGATCTGGCGTCAATACTGGGCCGCAGCGGTCCATTCCGACTGCCTCACTCGACAGCGGCATGGTATTCGAACGCGATGCCCGATTCTTTGGCCGTGATATGACGCAGACACTGGAGCCGCGTCTGTTCTATGTCTATACGCCATACCGCGACCAGTCGATGCTGCCCAATTTCGACAGTGGGCTGGCCGACCTGAGTTTTACCCAGTTGTTCAGCGAAAACCGCTTTGTCGGTAATGACCGTATTGGCGATGCCAACCAGGTCACCGCGGCGGTGACTACGCGCTTTCTTGAAGAGTCGGGCGCAGAGCGGGCACGCATTGCCCTTGGTCAGCGCTATTATTTTTCGGACCAGCGCGTCGCGCTCGGCACCGTGCCCAATGAGACCCGGTCAGATTTGCTGCTGTCGGCCAACGGTCGCCTGAGCCAGTCGTTCTCGGCCGAAACCAACCTGCAATACAGCCAGACCCAGCATGTGCTCAACCGTGCCAATGCAGGTGTCAAGTACCAGCCGGGTCCAATGAAAGTGCTCAACCTGGCCTACCGTCAGGACTTGCCGAATAATCTCGAAAAGTCCTTTGATGCTTCGGCACAGTGGCCATTTGCCAGTCGCTGGTATGGTGTCGGGCGGATCAATTATTCGCTAACAACCAGCAAGGTCGCCGAAGGCTTGCTCGGGGTCGAATACAAGGCCGACTGTTGGGTGTTTCGCGTTGTTGCGCAGCGCACGCCGACAGCGACATCGCAAGCAACGTCGGCATTATTTTTCCAGCTTGAATTAAACGGATTGTCCAAACTCGGGTCGAACCCGCTGCAAGCCCTGCGCACCAGCGTGCCGGGCTATCAGAACGTCAATCAACCTACCAACCGATAATGATCACGAATTTTCTCAGGACTCCGGACCACACCATGCGACAAGCCAACTCCCCAGTACAGTGCCTGAAAATTGCTGCCGTCCTGATCAGTCTCGCCGTTGGCGTACTGCAACCGGCCAGCGCACAGTTCACTCCCGCTAACCAGGTTGCCCCCAACGAGGCGGCGCGTCGTAGCACCGAACCTCAGCTTGTCGATTCGATCGTCGCAGTCGTCAACAGCGATGTCATCACCCGGCTAGAACTTGCCGGCAGGGTAACCATGGTCGAAGCGCGCATGAAGCAGCAGGGTTCGCAGTTGCCGCAACGCGCGTTACTCGAAAAGCAAATTCTCGAGCGCATGATTGTCGATCGCGCCCAGCTGCAACTGGCGGCCGATAGCGGTATCAAGATCGATGACGTGATGCTGGACCGTGCGATGGCGCGGCTGGCCGAGCAGAACAAGCTATCGATGCAAGATTTCCGTAATCAGCTGGAACGCGAAGGCACGCCGTTCGCACGCTTTCGCGAAGAGATCCGCGATGAAATCGCGATGCAACGCATCCGTGAGCGCGAAGTCGACAACAAGTTGCAGATCACCGAATCCGAAATCGATAATTATCTTGAAGCGGAAAAAAGTGCACCCCAGATTCAGCCCGAGTACAACCTCGCGCAAATTTTGGTGCGCATCCCTGAAAATGCGACTGCCGAGCAGATTGCCGCACGTCGTGCACGGGCCGACGACGTCGCCCGGCAATTGCGTGGTGGGGCGGATTTCGCCAAGTTAGCGGCGTCCTACTCCGACTCAGTCGATGCACTTAAAGGGGGGGAGCTGGGGTGGCGAACCGCCGACCGTTTGCCACAGCTGTTTGTTGACGCAGTTGCCAGGCTCAATGAGGGCGAATTGTCTGACGTGATCAAAAGTGCCAGTGGTTTCCATATCCTGAAGGTGGTTGGCAAACGGTCGCAGACCGCGGCTAGCGGCTCCGCCACGGCTGCCGCACCGGCAGTCCAGCAAACGCGTGCGCGGCACATCCTGATCAAGGTCAATACGATCGTGCCCGCCTCCGAAGCGCTGCGCAAACTGACGGATCTCAAGCAGCGTCTCGACAACAAGGCCGCAACGTTCGAAGAACTTGCCAAGCTGTATTCGAACGACTTGTCCGCCTCGAAGGGGGGCGACCTTGGCTGGATTTATCCGGGCGATACCGTGCCTGAATTCGAACGTGCAATGAATCTGCTCAAGCCGGGCGAAGTCAGTGCGCCTATCGAAACACCGTTCGGTTATCACTTGATTGAAGTCATTGAGCGCAAGAGCCAGGATGTGTCGCAAGAGCGCAAGCGTCTGGCCGCACGTCAGGCACTGCGCGAGCGCAAGCTTGAAGAAGCGACGCAGGACTGGATCCGTCAGTTGCGCGATCGTGCTTATGTCGAATATCGACTGGACGGCAGATAATGGCTACTGCCAGCATGACGGTGCCGCGACCGACCATCGCCATTACCTGCGGTGAACCAGCCGGGATCGGCCCGGAAATCGCGTTGCGCGCGGCGTGGGAATTGCGGGCTGAAGTCAACTGCGTGCTCGTTGGCGACGCCGCGTTTTTGGCTATC
This sequence comes from Minisyncoccia bacterium, assembly GCA_047621345.1. Classification (GTDB taxonomy): domain Bacteria; phylum Pseudomonadota; class Gammaproteobacteria; order Burkholderiales; family Burkholderiaceae_D; genus Actimicrobium. Next base: position 25,739 of record JBLHLW010000017.1, read on the forward strand.
CTGGCAGATCAGATCGATCCGTCCATCGCGCTTGCGGCCACCTCGGTACAAGCGGTGCGTAACGGCGGATTGCCCACTTTTCCACCGCAGCGTCTGGTGGTGCTTGATAGTCCGCTGGCGGCCCATGTGGTGCCCGGTCAGCTCGATCCGCGTAATGGCCGCAGCGTCTTGCAGATGCTCGACATGGCGATCGAAGGTACCCGTGCCGGATGGTTCGCAGCGATGGTCACCGCGCCGCTGCAAAAAAGCACGATCAACGATTCCGGTGTGCCGTTCACGGGTCACACCGAATATCTGGCTGAAAAAACCGCTACGCCGCATGTTGTGATGATGCTCGCCGCCAGTGGCGCCCATCCGTTGCGAGTGGCGCTGGCGACGATCCATCTGGCGCTCAAGGACGTGCCGGCCGCGATCACTTTCGATAGCCTTGGCCGTACACTCGACATCCTGCAGCGGGAGTTGCAGAGCCGCTTCGGACTGGTTACGCCACGCATTTTGGTGGCAGGCCTCAATCCGCATGCGGGTGAGGGTGGCTATCTCGGTCATGAAGAAATCGACATCATCATTCCTGCGCTGCAGGCAGCGCGTGCGCGCGGCATCAGCGTGGCTGGTCCGTATCCGGCGGATACGCTGTTCCAGCCCAAGTACCTGAAAGACGCCGATTGCGTGCTGGCGATGTATCACGATCAGGGTTTGCCGGTATTGAAGTTTGCCAGCTTTGGTCATGGCATCAATATCACGCTGGGTTTGCCGTTGATCCGCACCTCGGTTGATCACGGCACGGCGCTGGATCTGGCTGCGCTCGGTGTGGGACACGCTGACCATGGCAGCATGGTTGAGGCTATCCGCACGGCAGTACAAATGGCTGCAGTATGAGGAATGTCACATGAAACACGTTGCTCGCAAACGCTTCGGTCAAAATTTTCTGACGGATAAGCAAGTCCTGCAAGACATCATCCAGACCATCGCGCCGGCCCGGTCCGATACCATGGTCGAGATCGGTCCCGGCCTTGGTGCGATGACACGCTTGCTGCTCGGTGACCTCGATCAGATGCACGTGGTTGAACTCGATCGTGACCTCGTCGTACGTCTGCAAAAAACCTTCGATACGAAAAAATTGCTGATCCACTCCGGTGATGCGCTGCAGTTCGATTTCGGGACCTTGCCGGTGCCGGCTGGACAGAAATTGCGTGTGGTCGGCAACCTGCCCTATAACATTTCAAGTCCACTGCTATTCCACCTCGCCAGTTTTACTGCGCTGGTACAAGATCAGCACTTCATGCTGCAAAAAGAAGTCGTCGAGCGCATGGTTGCGTCACCAGGTGGCAAAAGTTACGGTCGCCTGTCGGTAATGCTGCAGTGGCGTTACGCGATGTCGCTGCGCTTTATCGTGCCGCCGACGGCTTTTGATCCGCCGCCACGCGTTGAGTCCGCCATCGTGCGCATGATTCCTCTTGAGGCACCTCTGCCGTGCAATCAACAGGCCTTGGAGGCGGTCGTGCTCAAGGCGTTTTCGATGCGTCGCAAAGTGCTGCGCAATTGTCTGGCCGGCATGTTCACCGAAAACCAGTTGATCGATGCAGGCGTTGATCCGACCATGCGGCCCGAGACGATTTCGCTGGAACAGTATGTCGGATTGGCTAACAAGTTGCCTGTCAGCGCCTAGTCTCCGGCCCCATAAAAAAGCCGGCAAGGGCTTCCATAAGGAAGCGCTTGCCGGCTTTGTTGTTACTACCGTGGTGACTCAGGAGATCGTGATCTTCACACCTTTGACGGTGGTCAGTCCACGGGTGTCGATTACTTTCAAGACGGTCTCATACGTGCCGGCTTTAGTGAAAGTGTGCGAGGCTGCTGCACCTGCGACAACGGGAGTGGCATCACCAAAGTTCCACTGATACGACGTGACTTTGCCATCAGTTGTCGGCACCGTTGTGCTGGCATCAAACTTGATGGCAAACGGACCCTTGCCAGTAACCGCCGATGCCACGATTGCGGGTGCTGTTGCCGTCATGATGGGCAAGGCGCTGGTGCCACTGATGGAGTACTCGCCAAGGTTGCCGTAGTTGGTATAACCCGTTGTGAGGGGATTGCCGCGTGCGGCGCCGCTGACTCTCAGGTAGTAAGTCCCTTCGGCCGTGAGAGTGGCACTGATCGTTTTGGCGAGTGTGGTGGCGGTTGTGCTGCTCGTTGCCAGTACCTTGCCGTTGACATCGAGTAGTTGCAGTGCGATGTCGAGTGTGCCGCCCAGTAGCGCGCCGCCTACCTTCAGATTGAGTGGGCCGGCACCGGCCACAAAGCTGAACATGTCAACATCACCAGTCTTTTCAATACGACCAAGACTGGACAGATTGTTAAGGCCGTTGGCGCTTTTGGCGATCAGTGCATCAGCAAACGGAATCGTGTCGCCGTGGTCATCGGCGCGTTGGCTCAAACCGCGCGCAAGCATGACCGCATAGGCATCCTGCTTGTTGTTGGCGTCGGCATACTCGCCCTTCGACCATTGAGGCAGATTTTTGTAATAGCCGACACCCATGATCGGTGCCCAGCCGGTTTCGCCACTACCCTGGCCAGTGTAATACGCCGTTGAGGGCAACTTACCCTGATGGCCCAGACCCAGCGTGTGGCCAAGCTCATGCGAGACGCAATCCGCGATATATTTTTCGCCATAAGCCAGATTGTTCGGGAAGCAAAATGCCGGGGCGGCGCCTGGAGCAAACTTGCTAAACGAGTTCAGGTAGGCATATCCGCCTGCCGAAATGGTTTTCGGTGTGATCAGGATGGTTGCGCCTATCTTGCCGACAGGGTCTGTAGGCGCTTCGGTGGTGATATCAACGTCAAATGCGGCATACGCTGCCGCTACGCGCAAGTAGACTTTCTGGATCAACAGGCGTTCGGCATTGCTAAAGGTCGCTGGTGCCTTGTCCGTATCGAAGGCGGGATAGCTGCCTTGACCAGTAAAGTTCAGGTAAAGCACGCGGGTTGAATCCGGTTTGGTATGCAGTTTGAATGTCTGCTCGAATGGGAACGGGCTGGCACCGCCGCTGGTCGCGACAGACGCTGTGACCGCGGCCGTTGCCATTGTGGTGCCATCGGCAGCATCAGGAAGGGCGGTTTCTTCGTCGATGTGAAGAACGCGACCCTTGGTGTCGACATGTACACTCTTGTCGGACAACAGCAATTGACGGAATTCGGTGTTGCTCATGCCATACCATTTGGCGACAGCATCAAAGTTGCCCCCGAGCTGCGCAATCGCGTTTTGACCCGATGTCATGGCGTCGAGCTGGATGCGAGCAAACGGCGCGTTGTCGGTGCTGCCTGAGGCATTTACCGGGACAAAGTCAGCGCGCATTTCAATCTGCGTCATCATCGCTGGCGTCAAGCGCGATTCGGCGTGGGCTGCGTGACCGGCATCTGTCATGGCAACTGCGAGGTGATTTGGAGCGCTGTTGTCGATGCGGGTAGGGCTATTGCCGGCGGTAACCAGCTCAACTTGCGCCATCAACATCGGATTGGCTGCCCATGGACTGGAGCTTGTTTTTGCTGAACTGGTGGCGGTTGCCAGTGCGACTGGTGCTGCACTTTGTTCTTGAGTGATGTCGCTGGCAGTGATCGCGGCATAGACGCCGAGTCCGCCGAAAGCCAGAGCGATGGTGGTGACGATGGCTGTGTAAGCAGGCTTTTTACTGGTGGTTGGTGATGTCATGGTAGTACCCCTTTGTTATGTCGATGAGTCGAACAAAGGGCTTACGCGGTCAGCAAGAAAGCCAGCTTTTGCTGGAATAGTCTTGCTGGCAACCCCGCTACCGTGATCCGTGAAGACCGTAGGCCGGAGGCTTTGCGTCCTTGCTTTTCAACAAGTTTGCCCAGACGTAATAATCTCTCTTGCTCAAAAGCAAGTCAAGCGAAATTTGGTGAATTTGTTTCGATTGTGGATAAGTTTTTTAGGTCGACAAAACAGGGAGGGGTGGTTGACCACTCGTCGTGGTCGAATTGATTACGCGGTGCGCTGGATTAATTCAATCTTGTAGCCGTCCGGATCTTCGACAAAGGCGATCACGGTGGTGCCACCCTTGACCGGACCGGCTTCGCGAACAACTTTGCCACCGGCTGCGCGGATGCTGATGCAAGCCTGTGCAACATCGGGGATGCCGATCGCAATATGGCCGTAAGCAGTGCCAATGTCGTAACTGGTGGTGTCATAGTTCCAGGTCAGTTCCAGTTCTGCATGGTCAGGATTCGTGCCATAACCGACAAAGGCCAGCGTATATTTTTGCGATGGATTGTCACTGGTACGGAGCAGCTTCATGCCAAGTACGGTGGTGTAGAAATTGATCGATCGTTGCAGGTTGCCGACGCGCAGCATGGTGTGTAATAAACGCATGGAGTTCTCCAGAGAAAATTGGGGTGATGTGGGGCCGTCTGCATCGGTGATACCAACGACAAGAAAAATTCAGCAGGGCGGCAAGGTCGCCGGTGCCTGCTGGCGCAGCATTTTGCGCGCCGCTTCGAACTCCGGGAAAATCGATTGCACGGTGGCCCAGAATTGCGGGCCGTGGTTCATCTCGCGCAGGTGCGAGAGTTCATGCGCGACCACGTAGTCAATGAGCGGCAGCGAAAAATGGATCAGACGCCAGTTTAACCGGATACGCCCGTCGGCCGTGCACGAGCCCCATTGCCGGGTCGCCGAGGACAGTGCGTACGAGCGATAGCTGACACCGAGTCGCGCCGCATAGAGCGGCAATCGTTCACCGAACACGCGGCGCGCTTCGACCTGCAACCAGGCTTGAACGCGATCTTTGAGTTGCTGTTCGGTGCTGTCGGCCGGCAGGCAGACGACCAACTCCTTGGCAGCGTCGTCAAGGCGGATCACTTTGTCTTGCAGCGCGCGCAGGCGCAGTGTCAGCGGACTACCGAGATAGGACAGCGTTGCGCCATCGATCCATTGCATGGCTGCTGGTCGCGCACGAGCGACGCGCTCGCGTCGTTCGGCCAGCTTGGTCAATATCCAGTGTTGTTTCTCGCGGATCGCTTGGTCAATCTCACCGACGGTAATCCAGCGCGGGGCGGTGACGCGCAAGCCGTGGTCATCAATGAGGAAGCCGATACTACGACGGTTCGAGCGCTTGAGGGTGAATTCAAGAATATGGTTGCCGACGTGCAGGCGACGCTTCGGCAGTGCGGCCGTCGCCTCGAGGGTCGGTGTGAGTTCCGCTGCGAACAGGTTCAGTTGTGGCTCTGGCATGGCCGCTGGGGTCGGTTGGAGGATCAAGTCCGCAGTGGACGTTCGGTGAGAGGGCTTATTTCTTGATGAAAGGCGTCTTGTATATCGACGGCGAGATGACACGCATTTCAGACTCTATCCAGTTTTCGACCGCCTGCATCAGTTCGGTCGGGGTCTTGCCCTCGGGGGAAATCGGTGCTCCGATCGAGACCGTGATCAGTCCCGGTTTCTTGATAAAGGAATTTTTCGGCCAGCATTGTCCCGAGTTGACTGCGATCGGTACGACGACTGTGCCGGTTTCGATCGCCAGGCGCGAACCGCCGCCCTTGTATTTGCCTTGGCTACCGACTTCGGTACGGGTGCCTTCCGGGAACATGATGACCCACTGTCCGTCAGCCAGTCGCTGTCGACCTTGCACCACGACCTGCGCAAACGCATCGCGGCCGTTGCTGCGGTCGATGGGAATCATGCGCAGCAGCGCCAGCGCCCAGCCAAAGAAGGGCACGTACAGGAGTTCTTTTTTGAGCACAAAAATCAACGGACGCGGCATGTCGGCCAACAGGAAAATCGTTTCCCACGCTGACTGGTGCTTGCACAGCAGGATTACTGGCGCATCGGGTAAATTGGCGCGGCCACGGACCTCATAACGGATGCCACAGACGACCTTGGCCAGCCAGATGACGAACACGTTCCAGCGCGACGTAATGAAATAGCGTGCACGGTAAGGCAAGGGCAAGGCAATAAAGCAGATGCAGGCCCATGGGATCGTGACAAGGATCTGCACGACAAGAAACACCAGGGACCGCAACAGCAAAATGAAACGCGACATCGAAACTCCGAAAAATGAAAGGGTGAATCAGGCTGGCAGGAGCAAGTGGTCTACCGCCGCCGACAGGTTGTCAAAGACGATGGTGCCCGGCGGTAAGCCGCCTTTGGCTTCCGTGATTCGTCCTTTTCCGGTACGTACCAGATAAGGTACGCAGCCGACGACAAACCCGGACTGCAAATCGCGCAGCGAATCACCGATGCTAGGCACACCTTTCAGATCGACACCATAACGCAAGGCGATTTCATGGAGCAGGCCCGGTTTCGGTTTGCGGCAATCGCAATTGTCATCGGCGGCGTGCGGACAAAAGAAGACCGCGTCGATATCGGCGCCCGCAAGCTGCGCAGCGGCATGCATTTTTTGATGGATGGCGTTGAGCGTGGGCATGTTGAATAACCCGCGCGCGAGTCCCGATTGATTGGTCGCGACCACAACGCGGTAGTCGGCCTGATTCAGGCGCGCGATCGCTTCCATCGAGCCCGGCAGCGGTATCCATTCGGCGGCCGATTTGATGAAGGCGTCCGAGTCCTGGTTGATCACGCCATCGCGGTCGAGGATGATCAGTTTGATGGGTGGCGTGCGATCGGTCATGTGGCCAGCTTCGAGATGTCGGCAACCCGGTTCATCATGGCGTGCAGTTGTGACAGCAACGCAATCCGGTTAGTGCGCAGTTGTTCGTCTTCGTCCATCACCATCACATCCTTGAAGAAGGCATCGACGTTTTGGCTGAGTTGGGCCAGCGATAGTAAGGTTCCGCTAAAGTCGCCTTTGGCGAAGGCTGCATCGACATGAGGTTGCAGCATGATCATCGCACCGTACAGTGATTCTTCGGCGAGTTCGCGCAGTCGTCCACTGTGCACCGGTCCGGGCAGTCCTGCGGTCTTTTTCAGGATGTTAGTGATGCGCTTGTTGGCAGCTGCCAGCGACTCCGCTTCGGGCAATGCCGCAAAGGCGTGGACGGCATCAAGGCGGTCGATGATGTTGTCGAGCACATCCGGTTGCTGCGCAATGACGGCCTCGATTTCATTGACCGTGAAGCCGCGTTCGCGCAACAGGCCGCGCAATCGGTCAAACAGGAAGGCGAGTAATTCAGGGCCGGGCGGCGTGAACGCAGCATTGTCCGCAAACAGGGCGGCGGTGTCCGCCAGCACGGTTGACAGCGACAGCGGCAAGCGCTTTTCGATCAGCATGCGCAACACGCCCAAGGCATGGCGGCGCAAGGCGAACGGATCCTTGTCGCCGGTCGGTTGCAGGCCAATGCCCCAGATGCCGACCAGCGTTTCGAGCTTGTCGGCCAGCGCCACGGCGGTGCCGGTGGTGCTGGCTGGCAGCGTGTCGCCGGCGAAGCGCGGCTGGTAGTGCTCGGAAATCGCTTGCGCTACATCCGCCGGTTCGCCGTCATGGTGGGCGTAATACGTGCCCATGATGCCTTGCAGCTCGGGAAATTCGCCGACCATGTCAGTGATCAGGTCGGTTTTGGCCAACAACGCAGCGCGTTCGGCTAATGCGACGTCGGTGCCGCAGGCCAGCGCCAGTTTGCCCGCCAGCGTCGTCACGCGCGCGGTCCGTTGCGCCTGGGTGCCGAGCTTGTTGTGATAGACGATGCTAGCCAGTCCTGGCAGACGCTCGGCCAGCGTTTTTTTCTTGTCTTGCTCGAAAAAGAACTTGGCGTCCGACAGGCGCGGGCGGACCACGCGTTCGTTGCCGCCGATGATGTGTTGCGGGTCATCCGTGGCGATATTCGAGACGAGCAGGAAGCGCGAACGCAGCTTGCCGTGGTCATCGGTCAGGGCAAAATATTTTTGGTTGGTCTGCATCGTCAGGATCAGGCATTCCTGAGGCACAGCCAGAAACGCTTCTTCAAAATGACAGGCATAGACGACCGGCCATTCGACCAGTGCCGATACTTCATCGAGCAGCGCTTCCGGCATCAACACCTGGTCAGTACCCGCCGCAGCCAGCAAGGCAGCACGGATGTTTTCTTTGCGCACGCTTGGGCTGGCGATGACCTTGCCCTGTAACTCAAGAATGCTGGCGTAACTATCGGCATCGCTGATGCGCAGTTCGCCTTCGGACAGGAAGCGGTGGCCCAGCGTGATCCGGCCGGCCTTCAGTCCCAGTAGCGAGACCGGTACCAGTTCATCACCAAACAGTGCGATGAGCTTGTGCACCGGCCGCACGAATTGCACGGTACTGCCGTCAGGACGCTGGTAGCTCATCAGCTTCGGGATGGGCAACTTGGAAACGGCACCTTCAAGCACGCTTTGCAGTGCGTCACGCAACGAGGTGCCGTCGGCGCTGTAATTGTAGAAAAAACTGTCGGCCTTGCCATCAGCGGCGCGTTCGAGATCGGCCAGCGTTGGCGTCGCACCGGGAATGGCGAGTGCCATGGCGGCCAGTTTTTTCAACAGTGGTGCGCTCGGATTGCCATCGGCATCGAGCGCCACCGACACGGGCAATACCTTGTCGCGCATTGTTTTGGTCGGCGAGATCGAGCGCACTTGCGTGATGGTGACGGCGAGTCGACGCGGCGACGCGAACGTGGTGGTGATCGCCCCGGCATCGAGGAGATCGCGCGAGGTGAGTCCGGCGGCGACGCCGTTTGCAAAAGCTTCACCCAGTTTGGCAAGCGCCTTTGGCGGCAATTCTTCGGTAAGCAGTTCGACCAGCAGCGTTTGATTCATGGTTGGGCAGTCATTTTCGAAGCATCTGCCAACGAGTGGCAGCATAAATTAGAGGGACGTCATTCAGGCGGGCTGTTTGGCTTCGATCGGACCATCGCACATCGGAAAGCCAAGCTGCTCACGCGATGCCAGATAAGCGTGTGCAACCCCGCGCGACAGAGTACGAATGCGGCCGATATAAGCGGCCCGCTCGGTCACTGAAATCGCCCCGCGCGCGTCGAGCATGTTGAAGCTGTGGGCGGCCTTGAGGATCATTTCGTAGGCGGGCAATGTCAGTGGAATTTCCATCAGACGTTTGGCTTCAGCCTCGAAACTGGTGAATTGCGAGAACAGGAATTCGGTATTGGCGTGTTCAAAGTTGTAGGTGGATTGCTCGACCTCGTTTTGATGGAACACGTCGCCATAGGTCAGCTTGCGCGTGACGCCATTGGTGGTCGCCTCGGTCCAGACCAGGTCATAGACATTTTCAACGCCTTGCAGATACATCGCCAGCCGCTCGATCCCGTAGGTAATTTCGCCTAGCACCGGCTTGCAGTCGAGTCCGCCGACTTGCTGAAAATACGTGAACTGGGTGACTTCCATGCCATTGAGCCAGACTTCCCAGCCCAGACCCCAGGCACCGAGTGTCGGATTTTCCCAATCGTCTTCGACGAAGCGCACGTCATTTTGCTTGAGGTCGAGTCCGAGTGCTTCTAGCGAGCCAAGGTACAGGTCGAGGATATTTTCCGGCGCTGGCTTGAGCACCACCTGATACTGGTAATAGTGCTGCATCCGGTTCGGGTTTTCACCATAGCGGCCATCTTTGGGGCGGCGCGATGGCTGAACATAGGCGGCGCGCCACGGCTCGGGACCGATTGCACGCAAAAAGGTGGCTGTGTGCGACGTACCGGCACCGACTTCCATGTCGTACGGTTGCAGTAACGCACAACCCTGGGCGGCCCAGTATTCTTGTAGTTTGAGGATAACTTGTTGGAATGTGAGCATCTTGGTTCGCATCTTGGTTCGGGTTGCAGCGGAAGAAAAAATGGCGCTCGATCGGAATAGCTCGTCGCAAAGAGGCAGATTCTAGCATTGCCAGTGGCGCTGCGGCCCCGCAATGCGTCACTCCAGCAGGCTTTAACGGCGCAAACGTGCCACCAGCAGCATGCCACCTGCGATGGCCAGCGTCAGCCAGTTGCCCAGCAAGATGTACAGCGTCTTCCCGGTATAGCCTTGTACCGTGGCGCTCAGTACGCTGGTACTGAGCGCAGTGAGCTCGCTGACGACGCGACCACGCTGGTCGATGACGGCCGTTGCGCCGGTATTGGTGGCGCGCAGCATCGGCCGGCCGGTTTCGAGCGAGCGCATCTGCGAAATTTGCAAGTGCTGTGGCAGCGCAATCGAGTTGCCGAACCAGGCGATGTTCGAGACATTGAGTAACAGCGTGGTGTGCTCTGCACGGCCGTTGAGTTGGGCAGCGATTTCTTCGCCGAACAAATCCTCGTAGCAGATATTGGGTAACACCCATTGATCTTTCACCGCCAGCGGCGCCTGCTGCAGATCGCCACGGCTGAAGTCCCCCAGCGGCATCTGCATCAGGTCGATGAACCAGCGAAAACCGAAAGGAATGAATTCGCCGAAGGGCACCAGATGGTGTTTGTCATAGCGGTACGGTTGCTGGCCACCGACGCCGATGACGCTGTTGGTGTAGTGCTGCGGCGAGTCGCCCACTGGCACGCCGACCAGTAACTGGCTGTCAGTCGATTGCGCAAAGCCGGCCAGGCGTGGCAGGTAGTCTTCGGGTAATTGGCCGAGCAGCAGCGGCAGCGCGGTCTCGGGCGTGACGATCAGGTCGGCGGGCGCGGCTGTGATCATGTCGTAATACTGGATCAGTGTGTCGGGTACGCGGTCGGGATTGAACTTCATTTCCTGTGGAACGTTGGCTTGCAGCAGTCGGACAGTGATCGGCTGGCCTTGCGGCGTGGTCCAGTTGACTTGCTGCAGCAATGCGCCAACGATGAATAGCAGCGCTGGCAGCCAGCCAAGCCGTCGATGCTTCGGTAGCAGGACCAGTGCGCCAGCGATGAGGGCAGCGATCAGGCCGATACCATAGACGCCGACTAGCGGCGCATAGCCGGCCAGCGGCCCGACATTGTGGGCGTAGCCCGACGACAGCCATGGAAAGCCGGTGAAGATCCAGGCACGGGTCCATTCGGCCAGCATGAATAGCGCTGGCACGACCAGCAGCAGGAAAACCGCTGGCGTGCAGCGCCAGCGTGCCCGCAACATGGCCGCCACGCCGGTCGCGGCCGCCATCAGGCCGGCTAGAAACAGCGCCAGCCCAGCCACCGCGATGACGGTGAGGACCGCTGGCAGGGCGCCATAGTCATGCAGGCTGATGTAGAGCCAACAGGTACCGAAGAGCAGCCAGCCGAAGCCGTACATCCAGCCCAGCAGGGCGCTGTGCCGTACGCGATCGCTGCGCAGCAGCAGCCAGCACAGTACGCAGAGGGAAAGGATTTGTAGCGGCCACAGGCCATACGGAGCAAAGGCCAGCACATTGCCCGCACCAGCCGCAAAGGCGAGCGCAGGACCAAAGCGGTGCTGCCAGTCGCCCGGTTTATTCAGTCGCATCGGCGGCAACAGGGCCGAGTTTTTCGACTAGCAGCACATGGACCTGACGCGCGTCGGCACGCAAGACTTCAAAACGCAAGCCGTCGATATCGAACGCGTCGCCCTTGTGCGGAACACGGGCCAGATGGTTGGCGACCAGTCCGCCGATGGTGTCGACGTCCTCATCGGAAAAATCGACGCCAAGTTCGGTGTTGAACTGAGCGATTTCTGTCAGTGCCTTGACGCGCCACTTGGCACCGAACTGACCATCCTTGATGGCAAGCACGTTGTCATCTTCTTCATCGAAATCGTATTCGTCTTCGATGTCACCGACAATTTGTTCGAGCACGTCTTCGATCGTAATCAAGCCAGCCACACCACCGTATTCGTCGACCACGACGGCCATGTGGTTACGGTTGGCGCGGAAGTCGCGCAGCAACACGTTGAGGCGTTTTGATTCGGGGATGAAGATGGCGGGGCGCAGCATGTGGCGCACATCGAAGGATTCTTCGGCGTAGTAGCGCAACAGATCTTTGGCGAGCAGGATGCCGACGACTTTGTCGCGTTCGCCTTCGACGGCAGGGAAGCGAGAATGGGCGGTTTCGAGCACCATCGGCAGCCATTCCTCGATCGGTTTGGCGATATCGACCATGTCCATTTGCGAGCGCGGAATCATGATGTCGCGTACCGACAGGTCCGAGACCTGAAACACGCCTTCGATCATTGACAGTGCATCGGCGTCGATCAGGCTGCGTTCGTGAGCGTCCTGGAGAATTTCAAGGAGCTCGGCGCGGTTCTCCGGTTCGGGCGAAATGAGGGCGGTGAGTCGTTCGAACAACGAACGATGCGGTTTGGCGTCGAGGGGTTTCGCGCCAGTAGAGTGATCTTGCATTGGGCTGGGAGCCGTGGGTTCGGTGTAGTTCTGGATCGCTCAGGATACACGATAAGTGCCGGCCGACTTTTGATTTCGCGCGTGTTGGCGCAGGTTGACAAGACCTGCGCGGCCTTCGGCCTAGCTGCCGACACGTTGATAGAGCCGGTAGCGCTCGTCGCGATCCGATGGCCTACGACCTTTCCACAGCAATTTCCAGCGCACGCCGTCGCCGAACGGTTCGATCATGGCATCTTCGGCGAGGGGTCGGTTGTTGTCCTGAAGCAGCAAGTAATCGCAGTCGGCGCCATTGAAAGGCGCAAAGTTGACTTGTCCAAAGTACGCGAAGGTGGCGCGCTGGGTTGGGCCGACATTGGTATCGACGCAGGCGTTCGAGCGCGGCAGTTTCAGCGCCATTTGTTGAGCCACGCTAGCGTAGCTCTTGCCGTAATCCAGCCATGGTAACCACAGCGTCATCAACAGCAGCCAGCACAGGATGACTCCTGCCGTTGACAGGACAACGGCGCGCCACAAGACGGACGGCCGACGCGAAATGCGCCAGTGCACCACGACGATCCAGCCGGCGGTCGCCAGCACGGCGACGACAAAGGCCAGCCAGTTGAACTCCGGCTTGAAACCTGGAGCCAACTTGAACGCATTGCGTGCCAGTTGCGCCGGCCAACCGGTCTGCTTGGCGATCCAGCCAATCCAGATGAAGGCGGCAGAGGTTGAGAGCGTCATCACTGCGAACCAGTCGACTGCATTGATGGCGCCACGTTTCATTGTCGGCAAGCCGAACGCAGCCAGGATAGCCAGCGGCGGCAGCAGTGGTAGCAGGTTTCCTTCAACATGATGCGGGTTGAGCAGCGCCAGCGCCATGACGACCAGAAAGGTGGTCAGTGGCAGGGTGATGTGTAACGCGCCACGCTGGTTGCGCCAGGCATACACGGCCCAGCCGGCAAACGGCCAGGCCGGCCAGGCAAACCAGATGCTGTAGCGGAAAAAGTATTTCAGTCCGTCTACCGACGGCAACGCCAGTTGACTCAGGTTCCAGGACATCCATGCTGAAGTAGGCGAGCCATCGTAAGGTTGCAGCAGGTTGGCCAGCACAGGCCAGCTTGCAGTAACCGCCAAACCTAGCGGTAGCGTCAGCATTAGTAGCCATCGCAGCAGTGCCGGTTGGCGCCAGCCAGCCAGCAGCGTGAAACCGATGAACAGGCCGGCCGGCATGACCCATCCGCGTGTCAGAGCAAGTAGTCCGAACACCAGGCCGGCCACCAGTGCCGTGCGCAGCGATGGTCGGCTGAACAGGCGTGCGACGGCGTACAGCGTGGTCCCTGTCAGTGCCACGTACAGCGCCTCGGCACTGGTTTCATGACTGTGGAGCAGGAGGCCAAGACAACCAAGGTAGATCAGTAGCGCGCCGTCGGCCAGTGTGCGGCCGTAATCGCGCGGCTCGGGCTGACCGCCGAAGGCCAGTTGCAGTGGCTGCGTCTCGGGTCGGCGTCCGAGCAAATAGGTTGTCTGCCAGACTGATACCGAGCCCAGCAAGAAGAAGCCGACCGTGGCAAGGCGGGCTGCTAGTGCATCGCCGAACAGCCAGCCGAATAATTTGATGCAGATTGCGCCTAGCCAGAATGCCAGCGGACCTTTTTCGGGCATGGCGAGTCCGACAATATTCGGCCATAGCCAGTCAGCAATGCCGCCATGTGCCATTGTCCACATGATGCCAAAGCCAGCCGCGTCGTCTGTCTTCCACGGATCACGTCCGATCAGGCCCGGCAGGATGTACAGGATGCACAAAGCAAACAGTGCCACGCGCGGGAGCGCATGGGTGGCGGAGGCAGGGAGGCGGACGGGCTTCATCAAGGTGGGGCAATTGGCATGGAGCCTAAAGTCTGGTCGGCGTTATTGTGCAACAAAAGAGGGCGTTATATTTGGCTTCAAACGAAAAAGGCAGCCGAAGCTGCCTTTTTGTCGAGCCGGGATAAATTTAATCCTGAGCGATTTGGGTCTTTGAACCCACGGTACCGAATTTTTTGCGGAACTTGTCAACGCGGCCTGCTGTGTCGACGATTTTGTGTTTGCCGGTGTAGAAAGGATGCGATTCCGACGAGACTTCAATCTTTACCAGTGGGTATTGCTTGCCTTCGAACTCAGCCATTTCACGGGTCTGAACGGTCGAACGGGTGAGGAATTTGAAGTCGCATGACAGATCGTGGATCAGTACTTCGCGATAATTCGGGTGAATGCCGTCTTTCATTTGTAGCCTCGGTAGTTGAATTTTGGTAGCCAATCGCCACTTCGTCGGTCGTTCTGCTTCTTGACCCGATTGATGATCACTTGCCGTTTAATGGAGCGCGGAGTGTACAGGATAAATGCGTGCGGGTGTGTCGCGGCGCTACAAAATGCCTGCGCCCACGACGACTAACCCACGTTTGTGCGTCAGGAATTCCCGCGTCGCATCATGTCAAAGAATTCAGCGTTGTTCTTGGTCGCCTTCATCTTGTCGAGGATGAATTCCATCGCTTCGATTTCATCCATACTGTAGAGCAGCTTGCGCAAGACCCAGATTTTTTGCAGTTGGTCTGGCTTGATCAGCAATTCTTCGCGGCGGGTGCCGGACTTGTTGAGGTTGATGGCAGGGTAGACGCGCTTCTCGGCCAAGCGGCGCTCGAGGTGGACTTCCATGTTGCCGGTACCTTTGAATTCTTCAAAAATCACGTCATCCATGCGGCTGCCGGTTTCGATCAGAGCGGTCGCGATGATGGTCAGCGAACCGCCTTCTTCGATATTGCGAGCAGCACCAAAGAAACGCTTCGGACGCTGCAGCGCATTGGCATCGACACCACCGGTGAGGACTTTGCCCGAGGCAGGGATCACGGTGTTGTAGGCGCGCGCAAGGCGGGTGATCGAGTCCAGCAGAATCACCACGTCTTTTTTCATTTCGACCAGACGCTTGGCTTTTTCGAGCACCATTTCAGCAACTTGCACATGGCGGGTGGCGGGTTCGTCAAAGGTCGAGGCAACGACTTCGCCGCGCACCGAGCGCTGCATCTCGGTCACTTCTTCCGGCCGTTCGTCGATCAGCAAGACGATCAGCGTGCAGTCAGGATGGTTCGCGGTGATCGCGTGCGCCATGTGCTGCAAGATGACCGATTTACCCGATTTCGGTGACGCCACCAGCAAGCCGCGCTGGCCTTTGCCAATCGGTGCGATCAGATCGATGATGCGGCCGGTGATGTTTTCCTGGCCATTCATTTCACGCTCAAGCCGCAGCGGCTCATTCGGATGCAATGGTGTCAGGTTCTCAAACAGGATGCGGTGTTTCGAGGCTTCTGGCGATTCGCCGTTGACCTTGTCAACTTTGACCAGAGCGAAGTAACGTTCGCCATCTTTCGGGGTGCGTACTTCGCCTTCGATCGAGTCACCGGTATGCAGATTGAAACGGCGAATCTGGGATGGCGAAATATAAATGTCGTCAGTCGACGCCATGTAGCTGGCATCTGGCGAGCGCAGGAAGCCGAAACCGTCAGGCAGGACTTCCAGGGCGCCGTCGCCGAAAATTTGTTCGCCGGTTTTTGCGCGTTTCTTGAGGATCGCGAACATTAGTTCCTGTTTGCGCAAGCGGGCGGCGTTGTCAATATCGAGGCCGATGGCCATTTCGAGCAGGGCGGAGACGTGAAGCGCCTTGAGTTCAGATAAGTGCATGGTCATTAGTAAAGTTGAGTGTCCCGTGATGGGAATAGTGAGGTGGGGGAGTGGACTACGTGGCGAAAAATTAGTGTGTTGTGCGACGACACAGGCGCATCGTCGCTCTCGGAATTAAATGTTGCTGTCGATGAACGAAGTCAGCTGGCCTTTGGCCATGGCACCAACTTTTTGCGCAGCCGGGACACCGTTTTTAAACAAGATCAGTGTCGGAATGCCGCGGATGCCGAATTTGGCGGGCACAGCCTGATTGCTGTCGACATCCATTTTTGCGATAAGTAATTTGCCGTCGTACTCTTTGGCAATTTCTTCCAGAATCGGGGCGATCGATTTACACGGACCGCACCACTCTGCCCAGAAGTCAACCAGGACGGGCTTGTCGGATTTCAGTACGTCGATTTCAAAAGACGCATCGGTAATATGTTTGATATTTTCGCTCATGATTTCCTCGAATGAGGGTTTAAGTGATTCAGTGCTGAACCAAGGGTGAATCAACGTCGTAGCTTCATTGCCATCGTCTCTTGACGCTTCTATACCTACCACGACGCTGCCGCAACTACAGGTCAGAGATGGTGGTAACTAGACGAAAATCAAGGGAGTTTGCAGGTGGGAGTGAAGTCCTGCGACTGAATATGTCAGAAACTATAACCGATTTTTACCGGCTGCGGGTCCGCCGCAAACACGCGCGCTGACCCTTGTACAAAATGCGTGGTGATCCGGCCTGATCATGGCACCATGCCGGATCCCTTTTTCGGACGCCGATTTCATGTTGTTATCCCCCTGCTTGATTGCGCCATCAGCGCATTTCTGGACCGATGCTGCAGCCCGGCTGCTCGAATTTCTGCGCGACGGGCAGGTCGACGATGGTGTCGCTGATTTTTCTTTCTGTCGCGTGCTGGTGCCGACTTTCGAGCAAGCGCGCCGCTTGAAGCTAGCGCTGGCCGCCTCACTCGGGACTGCCTTCGTGCCGCCGGTGATCACGACGTTGTCGTCGTGGCTGGCATTGCAGGTGCCACCCGACAGCGTGGCCGGCGATAGCGAACGGCTGATGGCGCTCTACGCCGAGTTGCGCCAGCATGCCTGGCTGAAAAAATTGTTCACCGCGCGCCGCAATACCGATCTGTTACCGTTGGCGCAAACCCTGCTGGCGTTGTCTGATGAGTTGACTTTGAGCTTGCTACCGGCAATGCGCCAGTATCCGCTGGAGTCCGAGCAGCGTTGGCAAGCTGCCCTTGACCAATTGTCACCGGCGGCACGCGAACTGCTTTCCGACGAGAGTCAGTTAGTCTGGACCATCTGGAAAACCCAGCTTGATTTACGCGATGCCAACGCCAGTCGGCTGGATCAGTTATTGCAACTGGCCGCACGCGGGGCCCAGTCGCTGGTCTGGATTTCGCCGGTCGAGCCAGATCCGTTTGAACAGGCGTTTCTATCGGCCTATGCCCAGCGGTATCCCGTGCTTCCCATTAGTCTGGACTGGCGGACTCAAGCGCTGTCAGCGCTTTTTGTCGCGGCGTGGCCGGAGCTGGCCGACGGTGCCGCTGTCAGTGCGCCGCTTGCCGGACCGCAGCAGATTGCGCTGTTTCCGGCACGTAGCCTTGAGGATGAGGCGGTTCGGGGTGCACGCACGGTACTTGACTGGATCGCCGCTGGTCATGCGCGGATCGCGATCATTGCGCAGGACCGGGTCGTCGCGCGTCGCTTGCGGGCATTGCTGGAACGTGCCGAAGTATTCGTCGCCGATGAAACCGGCTGGAAATTGTCGACTACCCGCGCCGCTTCGGCGCTGGTGGCGTTGTTTGACGTCGTCACCTCGCGTGCTGAAACGGGCGCCTTGCTCGATTTGCTCAAGTCGCCGTTTATCGCCGTGGCGCCTTCGAGCGTGATGACGATTGAGTTGGCGCTGCGGCGCGCCAATGTCTCCGGCGGCTGGGAGGCCGCCGCGCTGGCCTTGCAGGCATTGCCCGTCGAACATCAGTTGCTGCTGCACCTGCGCGAGCAAGCTGGCCGCTTCCAGCGCAACCGCAGCCTCGGCGACTGGTTGAACACGACCCGTGAAGTGCTTGATGCGCTTGGCATGTTGTCAGCGCTGTCCGCCGAAAGCGCCGGCGAACAAGTGCTGGCACTGCTTGACCGGATTGCGCTGGAGTGCGGCGCGCTGAGTCAGCCGTTTTCGTTCGCCGAGTGGCGTGCATTTTTCAGTTTGCAATGCGAGGCTGCAGCGTTTGAGGCTTCCGAATCCGACCAGCGTGTCGTGATGTTGCCACTCAACGGCGCCCGTTTGCGGTCCTTCGATGCAGTGCTGGTGGTGGGTATCGATGCGGATCACTTGCCGTCGCAGCCACCCGAAACGCTATTTTTTGCCAATGCGGTACGGCGCGAACTGGGTCTGGCCACGCGTGAAATCCGCCAGCGCCAGCAATTGCGCGACCTGACCGAATTGCTTTCCAGCGGCAGCACCATCGTGCTGTCGTGGCAAGCCAGCGTTGACGGCGAGCCCAACACGGTTAGCCCGTGGATAGAGCGCCTGCAACTTACCTTGCTACGGGCCGGCTTGCCGATTCTGCCGCTGCACCAGAGTGAGATCGCCGTGCAGCAATTGCATCCTGCACTGGCGACAATGCCGACCCCGGTCGCAGCGGCTTTGCTGCCAACCAAGTTGTCCGCTAGTGCTTACAACAGCTTGATTGCTTGTCCGTACCAGTTTTTTGCGACCCGGATGCTGGGACTCAATGCGATTGACGAGTTATCCGACTTGCCGGAAAAACGCGATTACGGCGACTGGTTACACCAGATCCTCGCGCAATACCACGCTACCGTCAGTGCCGAACAGATACCGTTGCCGCAACGTGCGGCTTTGCTTGCCAATGTGTCAGAGCAGGTTTTTAAGCAAGAACTGGCGCGCAATGCGGCCGCGCTCGGCTATTACGTACGCTGGCGAAAAGTCATGCCGGCGTATTTGCAATGGGCTGGCGAGCGTGAGGAGCAGGGCTGGCAATTCGTCATCGGCGAGCAGCAAATGGAGCGCGAATTGTCCTGGCCCGGCGGCGCAATTCGCCTGCATGGCCGCGTTGACCGGATCGACGAGCATACGGATGGCACGCGCGCTGTACTCGACTACAAAACCAAAGCAGTGCAAGGCTTGCGTGACCGCTTCAAGCAGACCGAAGACCATCAATTACCCTTTTACGGGCTGTTGTCTGACGCGCGCATGAGCGCCGGTCACTATGTCGCGCTTGAACTGACTGGCAGCAAGACCGGCGACGTCGCCGCCCCCAATTACGCCTTGTGGCAAGACCTTCTGGAGCAACGGATCATCGAACAAATGCACGCCATCTCCAACGGAGCCGCCTTGCCTGCCAACGGTATCGACACCGTCTGTCAATATTGTGACGTGCGCGGCTTATGTCGCAAGGGAGCGTGGGCATGAACCTGCCACGCGCTTATACGATCAACAATGCCGAGGCATCCACCGAAGCCTTCATTGCAGCGGCTTGTGATCCGCGCCATTCGGTCGTCGTCGAAGCCTGCGCGGGTAGCGGCAAAACCTGGCTGTTGGTCGCGCGCATGTTGCGCCTGCTGCTGGCGGGCACCGCGCCGTCTGAAATGTTGGCGATTACCTTCACCCGTAAGGCCGCGCAGGAAATGCGCGACCGTCTGATCCAGCTCTTGCGCGAACTGGCACTGGCCCCGGACGACACGGTGTGCACGCTGCTGCTCGAGCGTGGCATTGCTGCGTCTGAGTTGACCGCGCTGATGCCAGTGGCGCGCGGCCTGTACGAAAAAGTACTGGCTAGCCCGCAAGCGTTGTCCATCGATACTTTTCACAGTTGGTTTGCCAAGCTGATCCGGTTGGCCCCACTGGCATCGGGCGTGCCGCATGGTTACAGCCTGACAGCGGCCACCGGCGCGCTGGCACTGGATGCTTACAGCCGCTTTATGCAGGTGCTCAACGAAGACAGCCAGTCCGAAGTGCGACAGGCGCTGCAGACGTTGTATGAACTGGTTGGCGACTGGAATGCGAAGAAGTTGCTCGATGCTTTCGTTGGCAAGCGTGCCGAATGGTGGGCCGCATCGCAAACCGGATTGCCACTTGATGTGCTCGCTGAGCTCTGCGGTGACGATGGCGTGCGTGATGCGCGCCTGAGTCTGTGGCTGGACGCACCATTGGTCGAGCGTATGCAAACGATGGCATGGCTGCTGGGACAAGGCGCCAAGCGCAATCAGGATCGGGCCGTAGCCATCGAATCGGCACTGACGGCGGATGCCAGCCTGGACGGTTTCCAGCAATTGTTTTTGCAGTTTATGGATGACAAGGGCAAGGTACGTGGCAATGACCATCGGCGCGGCAAGCTGCTCGCTGCCAACGAAGTCAATCTTGGCGACAACAGTGCCGAGAGTTTTGAGACCCAATTCGGCGCCATCGCCGCTGCACTGATGCAACTGCAACGGCGCAGCGCAGAAACGACGGTGCTGGCGCTCAATGCCGCACTATTTACGGCCGGGGCTGCTTACCTCGAGGTGTATCAGGCGGTCAAGGCCGAGCAACGGGTATTCGATTTTTCCGATCTTGAATGGCAGGCGTACCGGTTGCTCGGCAACGAGGAGCACGCTGCCTATCTGCAAAGCCGGCTCGACTCGCGCTATCGCCACATCCTGCTCGACGAGTTTCAGGACACCAATCCGCTGCAATGGTGCATCGTACGTGCTTGGCTGGCCGCTTACGGGGACGACAGTTCGGCGCCCAGCGTTTTCATTGTGGGCGATCCGAAGCAATCGATTTATCGTTTCCGCCGTGCCGAGCCGCGGGTATTTATGGCGGCACGCGCGATGCTGGCCGCACAAGGCGCAGCCATTCTGCAAACCAATCAGACCCGGCGCAATGCGCCCGCCATTCTCGATCTGCTCAATGGCAGTTTCGGTCCGAATCCCCTCTTTTCGGCACAGACGACCTTGTCGGAACGGCCTGCAGTGATCTGGCGCTTGCCGTTGGTCGCGCCGCCAAAAAGCACCGTCGCCGCGCCCGAGGGTCTGGTGCTGCGCGACCCGCTGATGACGCCTCTGGAAGAGGAAGACGATGCGCGCCGTCTCGATGAAGGTCGCGCGGTGGCCGTAGCGATACGGCGGGCGCGGCTGGAGCTCGAGGCTTGTAATGGCAGCTTGCCGCGCTGGTCGGATGTGATGTTGCTGGTCAAGAAGCGGGCCCATCTTGGTGCTTATGAAACCGCACTACGCGAGGCAGGTATTCCGTTCGCCTCCGATAAGCGCGGCGGTTTGCTGGAATCGCTGGAAATCGCCGACCTGATCGCCTTGCTGAGTTTCCTGATCACCCCCGGCGACAACCGCGCGCTGGCACACGTGCTCAAATCTCCCATCATCGGTGCCGATGACACCGACCTGATCCGGCTGGCGCAGCATGATGGCGGTAGTTGGTGGCAGCGTCTGCTCGTGCTCGATGACGTATTGCCTGACGCCACCCGGCAGTTGCAGCACTGGCTGGAGATCGCCCCCGGCTTGCCGGTGCATGACCTGCTTGACCGCATTCTGCATGAGGGCCAGTTGGTCGCCCGCTATGCAGCGTCTGCACCGGCGCTGCTGCGTGGGCAAGTGGTTGGCAATCTGGAAGCCTTCACGGCGCTGGCCCTGAACCTCGATGCGGGCCGTTATCCCAGTTTGCCGAAATTCATCGATGCCTTGCGCGCACTGCAAAATGCCGCGCACAACGATGCGCCCGACGAAGCCGACATCGACGCTGCGCTCGATGCCGTGCGCATCCTGACTATTCACAGCGCAAAAGGCTTGGAAGCGGACATCGTCGTGCTGCTCGATGCCAATCATAGCGAGCCCGCACGCGACGATGCCGGCATCCTGTGCGAATGGCCACAGGACGCTGACGCGCCTACCCATTTCTCGGCATTCGGTCGCGTTGCCGAACGGGGCGCCGCGCGCGATGCGTTATTTGCCGATGAAGACCGTTTCCGCACCCAAGAGGACTGGAATCTGCTGTACGTGGCGATGACGCGGGCCCGACAATGCCTGATCATCAGCGGCGTGGCAGGCAAGCGCAATGCGCAGGCCGATGGCACGGTCGAGGGGAGCTGGTATGCCCGCTTGCTGGACGCCGCAGAAATGCAGTTGGATACAGAGCCGTTCGAGCAGGAAGAGCGCGACGAATCCGACTTTTTCTGGCCGGTATTCAATCCGCCAGTGATGCCACCTTCGGCAGTTGACGTGGTGGCCGCGAACTCGCCGGAAATCGACGAAGGGATTGCGTTGCACGGCTTGCTGGAGCGGCTCACGCAGCACCGCGATGGGGTGTTTGCCGTGCCGCCAGCGGACGTCATCGCACGCTGGCTGGATTGTCCGCTGGCCTGCGCCAGCATCGTGCGCGAACAGGCCATCACCATCCTCAGTGCGCCGGAGCTGAGCCGATTTTTTGATCCGCAGCATGTCCTGTTTGCCCACAATGAAATTGAATTGCTGCACGATGGTGAACTGCTACGCTTCGACCGACTCGTGCACTTGCCAGATGCCTTGTGGATACTTGATTACAAGCGCCGGTTACTGGCCAGTGAACGCAGTGAGTACGCGGCGCAACTGGCGCGGTATCGGCGGGCCGCGCAGGATGTGTATGCCGGCCATACGATTCGGTCCGCGCTGATTCTGGTGGATGGGACATTCCATGAATTTGTTGGTGAATCCGGTGTCGGTTTGCGCTAATCAGTTGACGCCGGTTACGCCGCAAAATATAGTTCGGCATGAATTCAGATTTCAGCCTCCTTTCCGATAAAGTCAACCAGCTCGCCGAGCTGGTTATTTCTTTGCGCAGCGAAAACATCGCCTTGCAAAAACATGCAGTCAGCGTGACCGTCGATAATGCCGACCTGACCCGGCGCATGCAGGAAGCCCACGATCGCGTTGCCACCCTGATGGACCGGTTGCCCGCTGAACCGGAAATTGAAGCCAAAGATGTCGAGGAATCCCCATGATCCAGCTGCCAGTGATGATGATGGGGCAAACCTACACGTTGGTGTGCAAGGAAGGCGAAGAAGGCGCACTGCAAGCGGCGGTCGACTACCTCGACAAGCGCATGTGCGCCATTCGCGATGGCGGAAAAATCAAGGGTAACGATCGCATCGCCGTGATGGCTGCGCTCGGGATTGCTGTCGAACTGCTATCGACCAAGGCACCTGCCGGGCCGCTGTCCGAATTATCGATGGCCGAAGTGCAGCGGCAAATTGCGCACATGCATACGGTGCTCGACCAAGCATTGACGCCGCAAGAAAACCTCTTCTGAAATGGGGTCTCTCCACTCTCGGAAAGCCCTGAAATAGACAGCTAAAAACAGTTTAAAAAACGGTCAAAAGGGTTTGACAGGAGGATCGATCAGAGTAGACTTTGATTTCCCTGCAGTGCTCGCGATTGCCATATATTCCTAGAACCATTTATGTGCATCGGCCGCGGAATATTGTTTGATGGGTGTGCACGTCGCTAGTCCGATGAGCCCGATATTGAACTGACTGTAGCCACCTTGAACCGGTTGGTTCGGGATGCCGGCAAAGCGGCACCAGCGGGGATTTTATAGCGTAGCGGTTGCATGAATATGCAACCGTTTTTTTTTCGTCTTTTCTATTCTGTTCATCTTCCTGAGGCCCTCTCGATGTCTTATTGGCTCATGAAATCTGAACCTACCGAAGTCAGTATTCACGATGTGCTTGCGGCCCCCGACCAGACCATGCCGTGGTTCGGCATCCGCAATTACCAGTCGCGTAATTTCATGCGCGATGCGATGCGGGTGGGGGATGGGGTGCTGTTCTACCACTCCAGTTGCCCTGCGCCCGGCATTGTCGGACTGGCCGAAGTCGCTAGTACGTCCTATCCGGATTTCAGTCAGTTCGATCAGCGCAGTCATTATTTCGATCCGAAAGCCACGCCGGAAAATCCGCGCTGGATGATGGTCGATATCCGTGCGCTACGCGCCGTGCCGCTGGTGCCGTTGTCGGCATTGCGTGCGGCCGAAGAACTGGTCGACATGCAGGTGCTCAAACGCGGTAACCGGCTGTCGATATCGCGCGTTGAACCGGCCGACTGGCGCTGGATCAACCAGCACCTGATTGCTCCCGCCTGATCTATCTGCTCTTATTGCGCGTCTGACGCAGGCCACATTTACACACCCGCAGGAGCATCACTGATGGATACCAGCCTGATCATTGCTTTTCTTTTCCTCGGTAGCGCCGTGGGTTTTGCTGCTGGTCTGCTCGGCATCGGTGGCGGTATGTTGCTGGTACCGTTCATGACAGCACTGCTGACTTACAAGGACTTCCCGAAAGAACTGATTATTCACGTCGCCATCGCGACGTCGCTGGCGACCATCATGTTTACCTCGGTGTCCTCGGTGGTCGCCCATCACCGGCGTGGCGCAGTGCGCTGGGATATCGTCAAGCTGCTGGCGCCGGGCATTCTGATCGGTTCGTGGATCGGACCGTGGATCGGTCAGCAAATGAATTCTTCCTCGCTGGCGCTGTTTTTTGCCGCGTTCGTTACCTTCTCGGCAACCCAGATGCTGTTCGATAAAAAGCCGTCTGGTACACGCGGTTTACCGGGCAAGTTCGGGACGTTCGGCGCTGGCGGAGTCATCGGCGTGCTGGCCGGCTTGGTCGGTGCGGGCGGCGGTTTTATCTCCGTACCCTTCATGACCTGGTGCCAGGTCAAGATCCACAACGCGGTCGCCACCAGCGCGGCGCTCGGTTTTCCGATTGCGCTGGCAGGAACCATGTCGAATATTTATTTTGGCTTGTCGATACCGGACTTGCCGTCCGGTTCGCTCGGTTATATTTACTTGCCAGCACTGCTGGTGATTTCGATTGCCAGCGTGGTCACGGCACCGCTTGGAGCGAAGGCGGCGCACGCGTTGCCGGTTAAGACCCTGAAAAAAATCTTTGCAGTGATGCTGTTTGCGCTGGCGGGATACATGCTTTATAAAGCGCTGCCGTAGGGTGGGCACGGCTTTGTGTGCCCACGCGCGCGAACCGGAAACGCTCGTCAGTGACGTAGGGTGCAATAACCGCAGGGCATTGCACCAACTGCACTAATGTCTGAAGTTACAGCGCTAGGAAAGCGTTACCGCCTCTGGCACCAACTGATACCGCTCACGCAGCACATTTTTCTGTACCTTGCTCATCGCATTGCGCGGCAATTCGTCAACGAAGACTACCCGCTTTGGTACCTTGAAGTTAGCAATACTGGCTTTCATCGCGGCGATCACGCCGGCTTCGGTCAGCGTTGCGCCCTTGGTAGTGACGATAATCGCCATCACCGCTTCGCCGAAGTCCGCATGCGGCACGCCAATGACGGCTGACTCCTCGACGCCATCGAGCTCATCGAGGAACGATTCGATCTCTTTCGGGTAGATGTTGTAGCCGCCGGAAATGATCAGGTCTTTGCTGCGGCCAACGATGCTCAGATAACCTTGTGCATCGAAAAAGCCGACATCGCCGGTGATGAAATAGCCATCGGCGGTAAATTCCAGTGCGGTCTTTTCCGGCATCTGCCAGTAACCCCGGAACACGTTGGGTCCGCGCACTTCGATGGCGCCAATTCCGCCAATTGTGCAGACCTGTCGCTGATCATCGACGACCCGCATCGTGATGCCGGGCAAGGGCAGACCGACCGTGCCGCCGACGCGTGTGCCGTCGTACGGATTGGAGGTCATCATCGCCGTCTCGCTCATGCCGTAGCGTTCGAGAATCGTCATGCCGGTGCGGGTGATGAAACTGTCGAAGGTGTCGAGCAGGAGTGGCGCCGACCCGGAGATGAACAGGCGTATCGATGCACACGTGCTGCGCTCGAAGGCCGGGTCGGCCAGCAGCCGGACATAAAATGTGGGCACGCCCATGAAGACGGTGGCACGCGGCAAGTGCCGGATCACGGTGGCGCTGTCGAAGCGCGGCAAAAAAATCATCTTGCTGCCGTTGAGCAGCGCGCCGTGGCATGCCACGAACAAGCCGTGGATATGGAACAGCGGTAGCGCGTGCAGCAGCACATCATCGGCTTGCCAGTGCCAGACTTGCTGTAGCACTTGGGCATTCGTGGCGAGGTTGCGATGGCTGAGCATGGCGCCCTTGCTGCGTCCGGTGGTGCCGGAGGTGTAGAGCAGCGCTGCCAGATCATCGTCGCTCACGTCGACGGTCTCGAACGTGTCCGAGTGCACCGCAGCGCGTTCCAGCAGCGAGCCATGGCGCTGATCATCTAGCGTGAAGACTTGGCGCGTACCGGCCGCGAACGCCAGCTTCGAGATCCAGCCGAACGTCGATGGCGCACAGACCAGCAATGCCGGTTTCGCATCGTTGAGGAAGTAATCCATTTCAGCAGCGCGGTAAGCGGTGTTCAAGGGGACGAAGGTGAAGCCGGCGCGCAAGGTGGCCAAGTACAGGATCAATGCTTCGGGCGACTTCTCGACTTGCACGGCAATGCGCGAACCGGCCGGCAGCGCCAGACTGGCGAGCAGGTTGGCCATGCGTGCGCTGGCGTGCTCGATGTCATGCCACGAATACTCGAGGCCATCGTGGTTTTCGATGCAGCAGGTGTTGCGGTCGGCCGGAAAGTTGGCGGCGAACAGCGCGTAGAGGTTACTCATCGGGTCGTAACTTTCTCGCCACGGTAAGCGATCACCATCAGCACGATGCCGAGCACAATCATCGGTACCGACAGCATTTGTCCGGCGGAAATCGTGACCGGTCCGAACGGCACCACATAGTCGGGGATGCGGAAGTATTCGGTAAAAAAGCGCGCACAACCATAGCCCAGCGCGAACAGGCCACTGACGGCCATGCGCGGTCGTGCTTTGCGCGCATAGAGCCACAGCACGATGAACAGCAGCAGGCCATCGACCAGCGCCTGATAAATGGGGGACGGATGGCGCGGCAGGTTATCGACGTTCGGCCAGATCATGGCCCAGGGCAGCGACGCATCGGCGATCCGTCCAGGCAGTTCAGCATTGATGAAATTGCCAATGCGGCCAAAGGCATAACCCAGCGGTACAAGCGGTGCAATGAAGTCCATCACATCCATCAGGTGGCGACCACGCTGGCGACTCCAGATCGTCATCGCCAGCAGCACGCCAAGAAAGCCGCCATGGAAGGACATGCCGCCTTTCCAGACCATGAAAATTTCGAGCGGATTGCTGAAATAAAACGCAGG
Source organism: Minisyncoccia bacterium (assembly GCA_047621345.1). Classification (GTDB taxonomy): domain Bacteria; phylum Pseudomonadota; class Gammaproteobacteria; order Burkholderiales; family Burkholderiaceae_D; genus Actimicrobium. The sequence continues at coordinate 52,843 of JBLHLW010000017.1, forward strand.
GTTGTAAAACAGGACTTCGCCGAGACGGCCGCCAACGACGACACCAAGCACGCCGTAGAACAGCATGTCGTCGAGGTCCTCTTTTTTCCAGCCCATGACGGCGATGTGGACTTGCTTGATTCGTAGTCGACCGAGCAGGATGAATTGGGCAAAGGCGGCCAGGTACATCAATCCGTACCAGCGGATCGCCAGTGGACCAAGGTGGAGGGCAATCGGGTCCGGCATCGGATGAATCAGCATGGAAGGTTCCGCATTAGGTTTTCTTTCGCAATAAGTCGAGGAAGGCGTGCAGGACCGGCGAGTGATTGTCGCGCCGCCATGCCAGTCCGGTCTCGATGAGCGGGGTCTTGCCGCGCAAGGTTTTGTATTCGACGCCGGGGCGCTTCAGATTGGAGACGGATTGTGGCACAAGTGCGATGCCCATACCTGCAGAAACAAGCCCGACGATCGTTTGCATCTGGATCGCTTCCTGGCCGATATGTGGCGTCAGGCCTGCAGCGCGGAAGGTCGCCAGGATGGCATCGTGGAACGCTGGGGCGATCCGGCGCGGGAAAATAATCAGCGGCAGACCGGCCACCGCCTTGAGCGACACGGCGCTACTGCCAGCGAGCGCTTTGATGCCCTTCGGGGCGGCCAGGATCAGCGGCTCCGATAGCACGGGCAAGTAGGCCAGTTCGGTCGCCGATTTTTCGGGCAACGGCGCGATTAGCAGGCCGACATCGATGCGGTTCTGGGCCAGATCCTCAAGCTGGATGTCGGTGGTAGCTTCGCGCAATTCGATATGGACTTGCGGCGTGTGTTCGCGAAATTCGCGCAGAAACGGGGGCAGCACGCTGTAGTCGGCCGTCGAGACGAAGGCCAGTACCAATCGTCCTGACTCGCCCGAGGCAGCCAGTCGTACCAGTTCGGGCAAAGCGTGCGCCTGTGCCAGTAAGCGTCGCGCTTCAGTGAGCAGCGCGCTGCCGGCCGGTGTCAGCGCGACGCTGCGGTTGGTGCGGGCGAACAGACGATGACCCAATCCGGCTTCTAGCGCCTGTATCGTTTGCGATAGTGGCGGCTGCGTCATGTGTAGCCGCGCGGCGGCACGACCGAAGTGAAGTTCTTCGGCCACCGTCACAAAATAGCGTAGCTGACGCAGTTCAATGCTCACAGATTTCCGTCCGTTTCAATTGAGTCGGGATTCGTCTCAATTCCACGTGAATCATATATTTGACAGCGTGAACCACGCAAGGCAATGTAGCGGTTTTATTCATCTCCGGAGACTTCCATGGCATTCAATCGCCGCTCGAAAAATATCACTCAGGGCGTCTCGCGCAGCCCGAACCGTTCGATGTATTACGCCATGGGCTACGAGAAGGCCGACTTCGACAAGCCGATGGTCGGCATCGCCAATGGCCATTCGACGATCACACCGTGTAATTCCGGGCTGCAGAAGTTGGCCGACATCGCGATTTCCACCATCAAGGAAGCCGGTGGCAATCCGCAAGTGTTTGGAACGCCGACGATTTCGGATGGCATGTCGATGGGCACCGAAGGCATGAAGTATTCGCTGATTTCGCGCGAAGTCATTGCCGACTGTATCGAGACGGCGGTCAATGGCCAGTGGCTCGACGGCTGTCTCGTCATCGGCGGCTGCGACAAGAACATGCCCGGTGGGATGATTGCAATGGCGCGCACCAACGTACCGAGCATCTATGTCTACGGCGGCACCATCAAGCCGGGCAACTGGAAGGGCAAGGACCTGACCATCGTGTCGGCTTTTGAAGCCGTCGGTGAGTTTTCGGCTGGTCGTATGTCGCAGGAAGATTTCGATGGCATCGAGCGCAATGCCTGCCCGTCGTCGGGTTCGTGCGGTGGCATGTACACCGCCAACACGATGTCGTCGTCCTTCGAAGCACTCGGCATGTCGCTGATGTATTCGTCAACCATGGCCAATCCCGATGATGAAAAAACCGGCTCTTGCGCCGAGTCGGCCCGCGTGCTGATCGAAGCGGTCAAGAAAGACCTGAAGCCGCGTGACATCATTACCCGCAAGTCGATCGAGAACGCCGTCTCGTTGATCATGGCCACCGGTGGTTCGACCAACGCGGTATTGCATTTCCTGGCGATTGCCCATGCCGCCGAAGTCGAATGGACTCTCGATGATTTCGAGACCGTGCGGTTGCGCGTCCCGGTGATTTGCGATCTCAAGCCTTCCGGCAAATATGTCGCGACTGACCTGCACAAGGCCGGCGGGATTCCGCAAGTGATGAAATTATTGTTGAATGCCGGCTTGCTACATGGCGATTGCATGACCATTACCGGACGCACGATGGCCGAAGAGCTGGCTGCAATACCCGATGAGCCGCGCGCTGACCAGCATGTGATCCACACCATCGAGACTGCACTGTACAAGCAAGGGCATCTGGCGATACTGAAGGGTAACTTGTCACCAGAAGGTTGCGTGGCCAAGATCACCGGCCTGAAGAACCCGGTCATCACCGGTCCGGCGCGGGTGTTCGAAGATGAATACACGGCCATGGATGCCATCCTGGCGGATCAGATCAAGCCGGGCGATGTGCTGGTGATGCGCTACCTTGGACCAAAGGGTGGGCCGGGTATGCCAGAAATGCTGGCGCCGACGGCGGCACTGATCGGCAAGGGTCTCGGTGAAACGGTGGGCCTGATTACCGATGGTCGTTTTTCGGGGGGTACCTGGGGAATGGTCGTCGGTCACGTCTCGCCGGAAGCTTTTCTGGGTGGCACCATCGCGCTCGTGCAAGAGGGCGATTCGGTCACCATCGATGCGCGTCAGTTATTGATTCAGCTAAACGTCGCGGATGAGGAAATCGCGCGTCGTCGGGCTTTGTGGACGGCACCGGCGCCACGTTACACGCGGGGTGTGTTGGCCAAGTTTGCCAAGTTGGCATCTTCTGCCAGCAAGGGTGCGGTGACGGACTGACGCCTGTCACGGCGAAGAGAAGACGGGGTTTGTGAATTTGTTCGGTGTGATGCGTTGAAAGTGCCTGTGATGTGATGTGACGGGGCGGGGCGGGCGGGGTGGGACGGGTTACCTGCGAGGAGGTTTTTTCTCGAATGTCTTTTTGACCCGCTCTTCGCGCAGTCGCTTCATTTCATCGTGTGCTTTGCGCTTGTCTAATCCGAAGAAGGGTTCGATGAGTTCGAACCAGAGGAAGGCAATGCCGAACAGGCTCACAATCCACCACCAGGATAAATTGGCGACCGGGCCGATTTCGAAATAGCGAAGCAAGCCCAGAACGGCGATCAGGATGATGATTGGCATGGCGATTCCCTTTATTTTCAGGATAGGGTGTGTGAGACTTGCGGTCAACCTTGTTCTGTGACTAGGGCTATTGAATTACCATCAATTTGTCACAACTTCGCTGTGCAGGGGTCACCCTAATCCACTGTAGAATCATTGGCTAGTCTTACATGGAGATCGCAATGAAACTATCCCTTCTGGTGTGTGTGGCCGTGAGTGCATTGGTGTCGAATGTGGCATCGGCCAGTGCCGATCTGGCCAAGTCGAAAAACTGCATGGCATGCCATGCGGTTGCCAACAAGGTAGTTGGCCCCGGATTCAAGGATGTCGCGGCTAAATATGCAGGGCAAAAAGATGCGGAAGATAAGCTGACGCAAAAGGTCCTCAAAGGCGGCAGTGGTAATTGGGGTGCGATTCCGATGCCGGCGAATACGCAGGTCAGTGAAGCCGAAGCGCGCACGCTGGTGAAATGGATACTGACGTTAAAATAATCAAAGCATCAGGTCGTTAAAAAAGCCGCCCGGTTAAACCAACCGGGCGGCTTTTTTTATGGCAGTAACGGGTTAGCGACCGATGCCAAACGGTGCGAACTGTACCGGTACCCAGCCATAGCCGGCGCCTTCGCTGCGCAACTGGCCGATGCCCGGGAAGGGCAAGTGGGCGCCAGCGACATAGGTCTGCTTCTTGACCGCATCGTCGAAAATTTTCTTGCGCATTGGCACGGCTTTGCTGCTGTCATTGTCAAAGCCGATGGCGATGGCGGGACGCGGAAACTGCACTGCGTAACTGTGGATCAGGTCGCCCAGAATCATCAAGGTTTGGTCTTTCGATGTCACCTGATAGCTCGTGTGGCCAGGAGTGTGTCCCGGTGTTGGTACTGGCGTGATGCCGGCAACGAGGGTCTCACCAATGGCGAATGGCTTGAACTTGCCGGCATCGATATACGGTTGCACGGAATCACGTGCCATCTTGAAAAAGCCTTGTGCCTCTTTGGGTGCTTTTGCTGCAATGGCCGCATCCATCCAGAAATCCGCTTCTGCCTGTGCCGGACGCAGCGTGGCATTGGGATAGGCTGGCTTGCCGTCGGCGTCGAGCAGGCCGCAAGCATGGTCCGGATGCAGATGCGTCACGACGATGGTGTCGACTTGGGATGGCTCGTAGCCGGCAGCCTTCAGGTTGGCGGGCAATGCGCCCAGTGTCGGGCCAAAGCATTTAGCTGATCCGGTATCGACCAAGATCAGGTTGCTGCCGGTGTTGATCAGGTAGGCATTGACCGCAGTCTGAATGCTTTTCTTGTTGACGAAGGAGCGTGCCAGCAACGCCTTGATTTCTTTCGGTGTCGCATTTTTTAGCAGCGCCGTGTCGAGTTCGATATAGCCGTCATACAGTGCAGTGACCTCAAAGTCGCCGATGGCCATCCGGTAGAAGCCGGGGACTTGCGTCTTGACTTGCGCGGGTGCGGCTGCCAGCACGGCCACGGGAGCCAGCAATGCACAGGTCGTCAAGCCAGCGAGAGCCAGCGTCAAGACGCTGCGTTTTGCAAAATGAAGAGTAGGTGATGCCATGAGAATCCTTGTAGCGAGTTGATCGGCACATGCCAGAGTCGTTTTTTACAGACGGCAGCATAGGCGATCCGGGGAATGTCTGCAGGCGGCAGAAATTATCGCCCCAGCGTCGGGAATTTGGCAAAGCCGCTGTCGATCAGGATGAACTCACCCGTTGTGCGGGCCGCACCATGACAGAGCCAGTAGCAGGCATCGGCGACATCGTCCGGCTGGATCGTCGATGCCAGTGGTGTGACTTTCTCGTAATTGGTCCGCATCGCGTCATAGCGCTCCGTCCCCATGCCTTGTTGCAGCCATGGCGTTTCGACCAGTCCCGGACCGACGGCATTGACCCGGATCGCTGGCGCGAGGGCGCGGGCCATGCCAAAGGTCATGGCATTGAGTGCGCCTTTCGACGCCATGTAGGCAAGGCACGAGCCGCTACCCATGACCGAGGCAACCGACGAGACGTTGACGATGCCGGCGCCAGGATTGCGCTGCAGTAGCGGCACGAAAGCGCGGATCATCTGATAGGCACCGATCACATTGACGGCATAAATGTCGTGGAAATCTTGCGCTGACAAGCCGTCCAGATCGGTTGCCGCCACGAATTTTGTGGTGCCGGCATTGTTGACCAGCGCATCGGCACGTTGCCACTTTGCGTCTACCGCAGCGGCTAACGCGCGACAATCGGCATCCTGCGCGACATCGGCTTGCATCACCAGCACGTCAGCACCAAGCGCACGACATTGTTCGGCGACGACGTTGGCCGGTTCCGGATTGCGGGAAAAGTTAATGACAACGTTGTAGCCATTGCGGGCAAACAGACGCGCGGTGGCGGCGCCGATACCAGACGATGATCCGGTAATGACTGCTACTTTTTTAGGCATATCATCCTTGATTGGGAAAACAAAACAAAAAAAACGCCACGATCTTGCGATCGCGGCGTCTTGTGAAGCAGGTTCGACGATTACTTCGTGACAGCCAGCAAAACGCGCTTGCCTGCCTTGTAGCTGTACAAGGTCAACGTACCATCCTTGATGTCGCCTTTGTCATCAAATGCGATATTGCCGGTGATGCCCTTGTGCTGGATTTTCGCCAGAACAGGTGCGTACTTGACCGGGTCGGCGGAGCCAGCTTTGACCATCGCGTCGACCATCGTCATGACTGAGTCGTAGACGTACGGTGCATAGATCTGTACATCGATACCGAATTTTTTCTTGTACGCGACCTTGAAGTCTTCCATCCCTTTTTTCTGTGCGTCTTCGACGCCGCCAGCTTCCGCGCAGACGACCTGATTGTCGGCCATCGCGTCGCCTGCCAAGGTTGCCAGCGCTTCGGTACAAATACCATCACCGCCCATAAACTTGGCATCGATGCCCAGTTGTTTCATCTGGCGCAGCATCGGACCTGCGACTGCATCCATGCCGCCGAAGAACACCACATCAGGCTTCTTCGATTTGATCGATGTCAGGATCGCGTTGAAATCGGTGGCTTTGTCATTGGTGTACTGCGTAGCGACGATCTCGACACCAGACGATTTACCTTTGGCACCTTTAACAAACTCTTCAGCAACACCCTGACCGTAGGCGGTGCGGTCGTCGATGACTGCAACGCGCTTGGCTTTCAGTACTTGAACGGCGTAGCGTCCCAGCGTTCCGCCGAGTTGGCCGTCATTGGCAACTACGCGGAAAGCGGTCTTGAAGCCTTGCTGCGTGTATTTAGGATTGGTTGCGGATGGCGAGATTTGTGGAATGCCAGCTTCGTAGTAAATTTTCGAGGCAGGTATCGTGGTGCCAGAATTGAGGTGACCAATAACGCCGTTGACTTTGGCATCGACCAGTTTTTGTGCAACGGCTGTACCCTGTTTCGGATCGGCTGCATCGTCTTCTGTCAGCAGCTCGAACTTGACCTTTTTGCCACCGATAACGACGCCTTTGGCGTTGAGTTCATCGATCGCCATTTTGGCGCCATTCTCATTGTCTTTGCCCAGATGGGCGATCGCGCCAGAGATCGGGCCGACGTGGCCGATCTTGACGATCTGTTCCTGGGCGGAAGCAGTGCCTGCAAATGCGAATGCCAACGCGGCGGCCAAGGGAATCATTTTTGTATTGAACTGCATTTATATACTCCTGAGGATTGAAAAAAAACAGCCTAGCGGCAACACTGTCATTCAGATTTATGACCAAGTAGAACTTACATTACAAAAACGCGATCGCATAGAGTTTTTCTGCGGTTTTATAACCATTTGTTCAATTTTTATATGCCTAAAATTTACGCACTCGACAAAGTCGATCGCAAGCTGCTGAACCTCTTGCAAAAGGACAACCAGATCCCTACTCGGACACTCGCCGAGAAGACCCATATCTCGCAGCCTACCTGCTTGCGACGCCTGCGTAACCTGCGAACGGCCGGCATCATCAACGCCGATGTTGCGCTGGTCGATTCGTTTGCATTGGGCTACGGAATGCTGGCATTTCTGGAGATTTCACTGACCAACCAGTCGGACGAATGCATGCAAGAGTTCGAAGCCAGAATGGGCAAGGAAGCCGAAGTCATGCAGTGCTATTTCGTGTCAGGAGATTTTGACTATTTTCTGGTGGCGCATGTCATTGACATGGACGCTTACTATCAATTTGTGCGGCGGGTCATTTCAGGGTCGGGCAATGTGCGGCATTTCCAGTCGCGTTTTCCCATGAAGCGCTCCAAGTTTGTGACACGGATTGCTTTTGACGAAAAGCCGCTTGAAGTGCAGGTGCGCGCAAAAAAGTGATCTCGCCTGATGGGGCGCTATCGCTCTTTGCGCGCAGTCTTTCAGGCATACGCCGTGCTGATTGCAGCGGCTTCGCCGCCGGCGTAGCGAAATACCGATAAGTCGGCGGCGGCAATGGCGGGTTGCCGGCCAGAGATCAGGTCTGCCAACAGGCTCGCTGATCCGCAGGACATGGTCCAGCCCAGCGTGCCGTGACCGGTATTGAGGAAGAGCTTGTTGATCGGACTGGCGCCGACGATGGGCGTACCATCCGGCGTCATTGGCCGCAAGCCGGTCCAGAAACTGCCTTGGCTGATATCGCCGCCTTGCGGGAATAAATCATTGACCACCATTTCCAGCGTGGCACGACGCTTGGGATTGAGCGAGGTATCGTGTCCGGCGATTTCTGCCATGCCGCCAATGCGAATGCGATCGTTGAAACGGGTGATGGCGATCTTGTAGGTTTCATCGAGGATGGTCGAGGTCGGTGCCATCGCGGCGTCGACGATAGGAATCGTGATGGAATAGCCTTTGAGCGGATAGACAGGCACGTCAACCAGACCCTTGAGCAAGGCACGCGAATAGCTGCCCAGAGCGACCACATACGCATCGGCTGTGATCGTTCGGCTGCCGCAGCGCACACCGGTGATGCCGGTAGCATCGAGTGTCAATGCATCGATCGGCGTGTTGTAATCGAATTGCACGCCGAGCTCTTTCGCCATTGCCGCCAGTCGCGTCGTGAACAACTGACAGTCACCCGTTTCATCATTGGGCAGGCGCAGGCCGCCAACCAGTTTGTGACTGACTGCAGCGAGCGCTGGTTCGGCTTTGGCCAGCGCGGCGCTGGTGAGCAATTCGTAGGGGACGCCGGCCTGTTCCAACACACGGATATCTTTGGCGGCACCGTCGAACTGCTGGCGGGTACGAAACAGTTGCAACGTGCCTTGCTGACGTCCCTCGTAATCGATTCCGGTGGCTGCGCGCAAGTCCTTCAGGCAGTCGCGGCTGTATTCGGACAGGCGCACCATGCGCTCCTTGTTGACCGCATAGCGCGCGGCGCTGCAGTTGCGCAGCATCTGCCACATCCACTGCAGCTGGAACAAGGAGCCGTCGGGACGGATTGCCAGTGGCGCATGTTCTTGCACCATCCATTTCATTGCTTTGAGTGGAATCCCCGGTGCCGCCCAAGGTGCTGCGTAACCGGGAGATATCTGGCCCGCGTTGCCGAAGCTGGTCTCCATGGCCGGTGCTGGCTGGCGATCGATCACTGTGACGCTATGGCCTGCGCGAGCCAGATACCAAGCGGTTGTAATGCCAACGACGCCACTGCCAAGGACCACGATACGCATGCCACACTCCGATAAAATGAAAACTCAATAGTTTCGAGATAAGCCACTATCGTAATAGGTTCTGACTAGTGGTAGTTTTCGTATAAATCATTATTTTCAGTTTTTAATCTGGTCACGATAGAGGGTGTCGAACGATGCGCATACAAAAGGAATCGAGCCGTACCCTCGACAAGATCGATCGCCATATCCTGCGGTTATTGCAACGCGACGGCCGCATGGCCATGAAGGAATTATCCGAGCAGGTCGGCTTGTCGATTACACCGTGTATCGAACGGGTCAGGCGCATGGAACGTGATGGTGTCATCACCGGGTATTACGCCCGTGTCAGTCCCGCCGCTGTGGGTGTCAACTTGCTGGTCTTCGTTGAGATCACACTCAATCAGAAATCCGCAAAGGCGTTCGAGCAATTTCGTCACGAAGTGCTGCGCATCCCGGAAGTGATGGAATGTCACCTTGTGTCGGGAGATTTCGATTACCTGATCAAGGCGCGAATTCGTGAGATGGCGGAGTACCGCACTTTGCTGGGCGACATGTTGTTGCAACTGCCTGGGGCGGCACAGTCGAAGAGCTATGTCGTGATGGAAGAAATCAAGGAGACGCTCGAGCTGCCATTGGAGTCGAAATAGCGCCACCAGACAAAAAAACGAGGCCTCGAGGCCCCGTTCATTGGTCTCGCGCAGCCGGTGATCAGGCTTGCACGGGCGACCTTTTGACATTGGTTTTGGCCGGGCGGCGCGGCATCCCAGTGAAGGCGAAATCAACTTCCGGCTCGCGGCCGCAAATGATATCGGCAATCGCTCGGCCTGAACCGCAACCCATGGTCCAGCCCAACGTGCCGTGGCCGGTATTGAGGTACAGATTGCTGTACTTCGTTTTCCCGATGTACGGCACGTTCGACGGTGTCAGTGGCCGCAAACCGGTCCAGTAAGTCGGATTATCGTAGTCGCATGCGCCCGGAAACAGTTCCTGCGTGCGGCGCGTAATGGCTTCGCAGCGGGCTGTATTGAGCTCACGCGTGTAGCCGTTGAGTTCGCAGGTGCCTGCCACGCGCAAGCGATCGCCCAGGCGCGATACCACCAGTTTGTAGCCATCATCGGTCAGCGACACCGAGGGAGCCAGATCAGGGTTGGTGACCTTGTAAGTGGCGGAATAGCCTTTGCCCGGATAGATCATCAGATCGATGCCAAGTGGCTTGAGGATAGGCACCGAAAAGCTACCCATCGCCATCACAAAAATATCCGCATGGAGCACTTCGTGGCGACCCGCTTCGTTGATGATTTCAACACCGGTGACCTTGGCCGAAGCTCCCCTGCCTTCGGTAATAAGGCGCGTAATCTGTGTGTTGAACTGAAACTTGACGCCGGCCTCTTCGGCTTTTTTGGCCAGTCCGGTGGTGAATTTGTAGATGTCGCCGGATTCATCACTTGCGGTGAAATCGCCACCAACAATCTTGTGACGAATACTTGCCAGAGCTGGCTCGAGTCGGACCACTTCATCGGCGCTGATCGAGTCGCGCTGGCAACCGAGGTCACACATCAGCTTGGCGGCAGGCAGTGACTCTTCGAAGTCTTTTTTGTCCGTATAAAAATGCAGGATGCCGCGGGTCAGGCAATCATAGTCGACGCCGGTTTCGGCGCGGATGGATTGCAGAGTCTGGCGGCTGTATTCACTGATGGAGACAATTTGTCGGATGTTGTCGGCGGTACGTGCCGGTGTGCATTCACGCAGGAAATTGATCGCCCAGCGCCACTGCAGCCATTCGGGCCTGAAGCGATACAGCAGGGGAGCGTCTTCCTTGCCCAGCCATTTGAGTACTTTCATTGGTGCAGCGGGATTGGCCCATGGTTCTGCATGGGATACCGAAATCTGGCAACCATTGGCAAAGCTGGTTTCCTGAGCGGCACCCGGTTGCCGATCAATCACCGTGACGTCATGACCTGACTTGTTCAAAAACCACGCTGAAGCGGTGCCGATAATCCCTGATCCCAATACAATAACTTTCATGGCGCTCTCCAAATTTCGATACATCAATTGTAGAAAGTTATGGTCTGTTCAGGCCAGCAATTGCAAGGTCATAATATTTATTTTTAAAAAAACAATATGAAATATGTCGATAAAACAAAATTTAAAGCGGATTATTTTTCGATTGAAAATGCGATAACTCTTGCGCGACGGTGCGGCTGATGGCTTCTTCGAGCGTTTGCTTTAAGTCGTGCCGGATACTCTGTGCCATCCCGCTGACTGCGAGTTGCAGCACGTCGGCCAGACTATCGCGGACCCGTTGTTCAAGCATGAGATCAATCCGCCTGAGCACCTGGTGCGTGATGCGGTCACTGATCTCGGCCTGTAGTCGAGCCAGATCCTGCTCGCTCCAGTCCGGTTCCCGCTGACTTTCGGGCAAGTCGGGGAGTGGGCGTTTCGAAGCGCTGACTTCCAGCAGCATCGGAGGAGCGAGTAGGGCCGCGATATCGTGGGCAAGGTCATCGTCATCCTCGACCGGTAGTACTTCGGTTAGCAGCGGGATGCCACTATCGGCGTCATGGATGGTCATTGCGGGCACCTCATTGGTCGGCCACAAAATGCGTCAGCGCATAGCCGCGCTGCTGATAAAAGCGATAACGATCGCGGCCACTGGCAATGTCTGCCGCGTCGGTGGCGACGATTTCAAATAGGCGTTCGAAGCGGGCAAACGTCGGTGGCGGCTGACTGGTCAGATTGATCAGGATCTGATGGTGCGGCAGCACATCGGCGTCGGCATCTGCCGTCGCCAGAATCACCGGTGTGCAGGTTGCCAATTCGTCTCCCGCCATCACGTGCGGCACGAAATCGTGTTCGGAAAACGTCCACAGCGCGGCGTCTAGCGCAGCGAGTTGGTGTGGTTCGCCCATAAGCACAATCCGGCAATTGGCATGGCGCGCTTTGCGCACGAGCCGGCAGACGTAGTTGATCTTGTCCGGGATATTGCTGTGGAAATCGACGCGAGTCATGGCAGTTGCATCAGAAACGGAATCCGGAATCAGTCTTCCCGGTTGGTATGGGTGGAGAAGGGCGGCGTACTGGTGTACTGGGTTCAGCAGGCTCGGCCTGAACTTTGTCGGTGATCGGTGCCGCTGCAGTGGCAGGCGGGTTACGGAAGCCCGACGGCAAGCGGCTGGATTCCGGATAGGCGGCGGCCGTCAGCATGTTGCCCCAGGCGCCACTTTCGAAGCCAGTTTGTTTCGACCTTCCGACCAGCAGCATCGGCATCGAACCATCGCCGCCAGCCTGTTTCAGGCGTTCAATGTCTGCGGCGCTGTTGACGGTTTTTTCAGTGAACGGGATACCGCGTTGCGATAGGTAAGCGCGGGCGGTATCGCACGGTGCACAGGCGTTCATTGTGTAAAGTACAACAGGGTGATTTTTTGCGGCCCGCGCTACTTCGTAGGGCAGGGCGGAGACGTCGACGGCCGCGGCGGAGAGGTCCGTCGATTCGGTACTTCGCGCCGTCAACGGCGGCGGTCTATCGGTGTAGTTGATCTTGCCATCGGCGCCGGTCCATTTGTACAGTTGCTGCGCTAATGCCCCGCCGCTGACCAGCATGCTGGCAATCATCAGTGTGCTGGTCAGAATTGCCTGCAGATACTTCATGGTGCCTCCCTCATTCAGCCCGCTATCGGAGCCATGCCGCTGTGTCGCAACAAGGCATCAATGTTTGGTTCACGACCACGGAAGGCCTTGAATGACTCCAGTGCTGGGCGAGAGCCGCCAACGGACAGTACCTCGCGCAGGAATCGCTTGCCGGCTTCGCTGTAACCCTTGTCACCCTCTGCCGCACGGGCTTCTTCGAAAGCGCCGTAGGCATCGGCAGACAGGACTTCGGCCCACTTGTAGCTATAGTAACCTGCAGCATACCCACCGGCAAAGATGTGACTGAACGAGTTCTGGAAGCGATTGAAGTCGGGCGGAATCAGCACCGCAACTTGCTGCCGCACGCTGCCAATCAGGTCGGCGACGGCATTGCTGGTGGAGGCGTCAAAGTCGTCGTGCAACAGCATGTCGAACAAAGAAAACTCGACCTGGCGCAAGGTCTGCATACCCGACTGGAAATTCTTGGCGGCCATCATCTTGTCGAACAGGTCGCGTGGCAGTGCGGCACCGGTATCGACGCGTGCCGTCATGTGCTGCAGGACGTCCCATTCCCAGCAAAAATTTTCCATGAATTGCGATGGCAATTCGACCGCATCCCATTCCACGCCGGAGATCCCGGAGACGCCAATTTCATCGACCTGCGTGAGCATGTGATGCAAGCCATGGCCAAACTCATGAAACAACGTGATGACTTCATCGTGCGTGAACAAGGCTGGTTTGACTTTGCCATCGACAGTCGTTGGTTCGGTGAAGTTACAGGTCAGGTAGGCCACCGGTGTTTGCACTTGCGTGCCATGCAGGCGGCGACCACGTGCATCGTCCATCCACGCACCGCCGCGCTTGCCGCTGCGGGCGTAAAAGTCGAGATAGAACTGGCCGATCAGCTTGCCGTCGCGTTCGATGCGGAAGAACTTGACATCCGGATGCCAGACTGGCGCGGTATCGGCTTTGATCTCGACCGAGTACAGATTTTGCACCAGGCGGAACAAGCCCTCAGTGACCTTGGTCTGCGGGAAATACTGCTTTACTTCTTGTTCGGAGAACGCATAGCGTTGCTCGCGCAGTTTTTCAGAAGCGTAGGCCACGTCCCACGATGCCATGTCGGTCAGGCCGAGTTCGGTTGCGGCGAAGCTGCGCAGTTCTTTCAGGTCTTGTTCGGCAAACGGACGAGCACGCTGGCCCAGATCGCGCAAAAAGTCGCTGACTTGCTGCGGCGTGTCCGCCATCTTGGCCGCTAGCGAGACTTCGGCGTAGCTCGCATAGCCCAGCAGTTGCGCTTCTTCCTTGCGCAATGCCAGTAAGTCGATGATGTTCCGGGTGTTGTCCCACCCCGGTTTGACGCCCAGTTCGGACGCTTTTGTCACGTTGGCGCGATACACCTGTTCGCGCAAGGCGCGGTTGTCGGCGTATTGCAGGATCGGAAAGAACGAGGGGAAATGCAACGTGAACTTGTAGCCGGCCTTGCCGTCTTTTTCCGCCGCGGCACGGGCGGCTTCCTTGACGTCATCGGGCAAGCCGGCCAGTTCGGCCTCGGTCTCGACGAACAGCGCATAGTCATTGGTGGCATCGAGCACGTTCTCGGAAAAACGGGTCGAGAGTTCGGCGTGTTTTTCCTGGATTGCGGCAAAGCGCGGTTTCAGGTCGTCGCTCAGCTCGGCACCACTCAGGCGGAAATCGCGGATCGCGTTGTCGATGATTTTCTGACGGGTCGGCGACAGGCTGGCAAACCCCGCCTCGTCGCGCAATGTCTTGTACTTGTCGAACAGCGCCAGGTTTTGTCCGAGCGCAGTCCAGAATTCGGTGACCTTGGGCTGGTTCTCGTTGTACACGGCCCGCAATGCCGGCGTATCGATGACGCCATTGAGGTGACCGACGATGCCCCAGGCGCGGGCCAGTTTTTCGGTTGCCAGATCGAGCGGCTCGACAAAGTTATCCCAGTTGACCGTCTCCATCGGTGCTTCCAGTTGCGTAATCACAGCACTGCATTCGGCGATCAGTTGATCGATTGCCGGCGTCACATCGGTCGGTGTAATCAGGTCGAAGCGCGGCAGATCAGAAAAATCCAGCAATGGGTTGGCAATGGTGTTGGCAGCAATAGAGGTGGTCATTGGTTCAGTTTCCTTCAGCAGATTCGAGGGTGTTGACGAGCAACATCGTGATCGTCATCGGGCCGACTCCGCCCGGTACGGGCGTGATCCAGCCGGCAATTTCTTGCACCCCGGCAGTGTCCACATCGCCGCATAGCTTACCGTCATCATCGCGGTTCATACCGACGTCGATGACGATCGCGCCTGGTTTGACCATGTCGGCTGTCAGCGTATTGCGCTTGCCGACGGCCGCCACGATGATATCGGCTTGACGCGTGTGATAGGCCAGATCCGGAGTACTGCTATGACATATGGTGACAGTGGCGTTGGCTTGCAAGAGCAGCAGCGCCATTGGTTTGCCAACGGTATTGCTGCGCCCGATCACCACCGCATGCTTGCCCTTGATCGGCACGCCGATACTCTCGATCATTTTCATGCAACCAAACGGCGTGCAGGGACGGAACCCCGGCAAACCCGCCATCAGTTCGCCGGCGCTCTGGACCGAGAAACCATCGACGTCCTTGCGGGTCGAAATGGCATCGATGACTTTCGCCGGATCGATGTGCTTCGGTAGCGGCATTTGTACGAGGATGCCGTGAACAGATGGATCGCCATTGAGGGCGGCGATACGCGCCAGCAGGTCGGCTTCCGGGAGCGTGGCGGGATATTTCTCGAGCAGCGATCGAATGCCGGTGTCGGCGCAAGCCTTGACCTTGTTGCGCACATAGACCTGACTGGCCGGGTCTTCACCGACCAAAATCACGGCCAGTCCGGGCTGCTTGCCGGCGGCGGTCAGCGTCGCGGCGCGGCGGGCGACATCGGTTCGCAGTTGTTGGGAGAGCTGGGTTCCGCTGATCAATTGGGCTGGCATGGTGGGGATTCCGGCTGAAAGAAAGACGCGATTATAAAGCCCGGTCGCGCGACATGGGCAGGCTGTTGCTGCGCTGCGCGCGCCTGTCTCAGAATGAAGCTTGCTTCACGAAAATGACGCTTCGCAGCATTATTCCGCATTATGAGAAAAGCATCCACTATTTGAAAAAGCTAAAAAGTGCTGATAAAATCTATCGGAACAAATGCGCGCCGTACCCGATTTGTTGCAAAATGCCTGGCAACGAAGCCCGTTCGCTGCAGGTAAAAAAACCAGGAGACATGCATGTCCGCTCAGCTCGATCAAGTCCTGGCGCAAGCCGCCACCGATCCCGATGTCATCGAAACACAAGAGTGGCTCGATGCCCTTGAAGCCGTAATCGAAAACGAAGGTCCCGAACGCGCGCACTACCTGATGGAGCGCATGGTCGACCTGGCCCGCCGTCGCGGTGCCCATATTCCTTTTTCCAGCAATACCGCTTACGTCAATACGATTCCGAACGACCTCGGTGCCCACTGTCCTGGCAATCTTGAGTTCGAAGAGCGTCTGCGCTCGTGGATGCGCTGGAATGCGATGGCGATGGTGGTCAAGACTAACCGTGCCGATGGCGACCTTGGTGGCCATATTTCCAGTTTTGCATCGCTTGCCAATATGTTGGGCATCGGCTTCAACCATTTCTGGCACGCTCCGACCGAAGACCATGGCGGCGACCTGCTCTACATTCAGGGACATTCCTCGCCAGGGATCTATGCCCGCGCGTTCCTCGAAGGTCGGCTGACCGAAGAACAGATGCTGAACTTCCGTCGCGAAGTCGATGGCAAGGGATTGTCGTCGTATCCGCACCCAAAATTGATGCCGGAATTCTGGCAGTTCCCGACCGTTTCGATGGGCCTCGGGCCGCTGATGGCGATCTACCAGGCACGCTTCCTCAAATACCTGCATGCCCGTGAAATCGCCAAGACCGATAATCGCAAAGTCTGGGTTTTCTGCGGCGATGGCGAGATGGATGAGCCGGAATCGATGGGCGCGATCGGTATGGCCGGACGCGAGATGCTCGACAACCTTGTCATGGTGGTCAACTGCAATCTGCAGCGTCTCGATGGTCCGGTGCGCGGTAATGGCAAGATCATTCAGGAACTCGAAGCCGATTTCCGCGGCGCCGGCTGGAATGTCGTCAAAGTCATCTGGGGTCCGGGTTGGGACGCCTTGCTGGCTAAGGACAAGGAAGGCATCCTGCAGCGTGTCATGATGGAAACCGTCGACGGCGAGTACCAGAACTACAAGGCCAAGGATGGCGCCTATGTGCGCAAAAATTTCTTTGGCAAGCATCCGAAGTTGCTCGAGATGGTGTCCAATATGTCGGACGACGACATCTGGCGTCTGACTCGCGGTGGCCATGATCCGCACAAGATCTATGCGGCGTTCAAGATCGCCCAGGAAGCCAAGGGCCAACCGACCGTGTTGCTGGTCAAGACCGTCAAGGGTTTCGGCATGGGCAAGTCCGGCGAGGCGCGCAACACCGCGCACCAGACCAAGAAGCTCGATGACGAATCCATCCGTGAAATGCGTGACCGCTTCGCTATCCCGATTCCGGATGACGAACTGGCTGACGTACCGTTCTTCATGCCTTCCGAAGACGCACCGGAAATGAAGTACCTGCACGAGCGTCGCCAGGCGCTCGGAGGTTATCTGCCACAACGCCGGATGCATGCCGACGAGACACTGAAAGTGCCCGAACTGTCGGTCTTCAAGGCCGTGCTCGATCCGACTGCCGAAGGACGCGAAATTTCGACCACGCAAGCTTACGTGCGCATGATCTCTATCCTGCTGCGCGACGCAACGCTGGGTCCGCGTGTGGTGCCGATTCTGGTCGATGAAGCGCGCACGTTCGGCATGGAAGGGTTGTTCCGCCAGATCGGTATTTTCAACCAGCAAGGACAGTTGTATGAGCCGGTCGACAAGGATCAGGTCAGCTATTATCGTGAAGACAAGGCCGGCCAGATCCTCCAAGAGGGTATCAACGAAGCCGGCGCGATGAGTTCGTGGATCGCTGCGGCCACCTCGTACTCGACCAACAACCGGATCATGGTGCCGTTTTACACCTTCTATTCGATGTTCGGCCTGCAGCGTGTTGGCGACCTTGCCTGGGCCGCTGGTGACATGCGTTCACGCGGTTTCCTGATGGGTGGTACAGCTGGCCGGACCACATTGAACGGCGAAGGCTTGCAGCACGAAGACGGCCACAGCCATGTGCTGGCCTCGACGATTCCGAACTGCCTGCCGTACGACCCGACCTTCGCCCATGAAGTCGCTGTCATCCTGCATGACGGCCTCAAGCGCATGATCGAAGAGCAGGAAGATGTGTTTTATTACATCACCCTGATGAACGAAAATTACAGCCATCCGGGCATCAAGGAAGGTCAGGAAGCGGGCATCCTGAAGGGCTTGTATCTGCTTCAGGAAGGCAAGGCCGATACCAAGCTGCGCGTGCAATTGATGGGCTCCGGCACCATTTTGCGTGAAGTGATTGGTGCAGTGGACTTGCTGCAGGAAGACTGGGGTATCGGTGCCGATGTCTGGTCGGCGCCGTCGTTCACGTTACTGGCCCGTGATGGTCAGGATGTCGAGCGCTGGAATATGTTGCATCCGACCGAGCCGGCACGCGTTGCGCACATCACGCAATGCCTGCAGGACACCAAGGGACCGATCGTCGTCTCGACCGATTACATGCGCACGTTTGCCGAGCAAGTGCGGGCGTTTGTTCCTAAGGGTCGCAGCTACAAGGTACTCGGTACCGATGGCTTCGGTCGTTCGGATTCGCGTGCCAAGCTGCGTGAGTTTTTTGAAGTCAATCGCCACTATGTGACCATTGCGGCGCTCAAATCGCTGGCCGATGAAGGCGCTATCGAACAGGCCATCGTCGAGCAGGCGATTGTGAAGTACGGGATCAATCCGGAGAAACCGAATCCGGTTACCCAGTAATTGAGCCAATCAATCCCTACCGCAGCGACCGTGCATTGCAATGCACGGTC
>JBLHLW010000018.1:0-63216 GCA_047621345.1 Minisyncoccia bacterium
GACGCGATCGTGCAGTGGACGAAGGTTCATGAAAACTCCTTAAAGTTCAGTGGGTTACGATTGTTTTGCGGCAATACTGCTGCAAAGATGACTTCACTGCGCAGCATTACCGCACCAGAAAAGTGGAACGCCGAGGGAGCTGTTAGCACTCTCTCTCGACGAGTGCTAAGTATATGGGCGACATGCTTGTTTTTCAAGCTAGGTCGGTGAGAAAGAGTATTTAGTGAACTTCGTCTGTGTCGTCGGCGGCGCTTCGAAGGTACTCCACGATGCAAAACGGCTGGTCCCGGAAATGAATCCGGGGCCAGCCATGATTGTTATGCGCCGTTATGTACCAGACCTGTCAGGTCATATCAAACCAATACGATCTTTACATCCACATTGCCGCGGGTAGCGTTCGAGTAAGGGCAAACTTCGTGCGCCTTGTCGACCAGTGTTTGCGCTGCGGTCTTGTCCATGCCGGGCAGGCTGATGTTGAGCGTGACGGCAATGCCGAAGCCGCCCTTGTCATTCGGGCCGATACCAACTTCAGCGTGGATTGAGGCGTCTGCAGGTACAGCGACCTTGGTGGCATTGCCGACGAATTTCATTGCGCCGATGAAGCAGGCGGAGTAACCGGCTGCAAACAATTGCTCGGGGTTGGTGCCGTCGCCACCGGCGCCGCCCATTTCCTTCGGTGTGGACAGCTTCAGGTCGATATGCTTGTCGCTGCTGATCGAGCGGCCGTCACGGCCGCCGGTTGACGTGGCTTCTGCGGTATAGATGATTTGCATGGTTATTCCAATGGTGAGGAGAGGGCATCGATATGGATGGCCTGCCTCATCGTAACTCACAATTAGATTGCGTGCAATTCAATTGCTCAAAATTTAAATTGGCCGGAATCTACTTTGTCATTCATTGCTGCTGATCAGGTCATCCCGGATCTGCAGCAATTGCGAGCGCATGCCGACCAGCGTGGTTGGGGTCTTGCCACTAGCGCAGACGATTTGCTCCGGTATGCCGTTGGCTTTGCGTTTGAGCAGACGGCCTTCTCGGGTCAGGGTGATGCGGACCTGGCGTTCATCAATGTCGTCACGTGTGCGGATGACCAATGCCAGTGCTTCGAGGCGCTTGAGCAAGGGTGTCAGTGTGCCTGAATCGAGAAAGAGTTTTTCGCCGATATGCTTGACCAGGACGTCGTCTTTTTGCCAAAGTACGAGCATCACCAGATATTGCGGATAGGTGATGCCGAGTTTTTCGAGGAACGGCTTGTAAGTCTTGGTCATTGCCAATGAGGCAGAATACAGCGCGAAACAAAACTGGTTATCCAGTGCCAGCATATCGTCAGTGGCGGGTGGAGCGGAGGGCATAGAGTTTCCTTGATCAGACGGCGCGTGGCGCATGGGATAATCGGTTGTTATGTTTATCTGGCGATATGGTTGCAATGCTATGCGAATTCTGATGAGACTCCAAGTTGTGCTGATTACTTTGTTGCTTGCAGGTACAGTCCATGCCGGATTGCCCGCGCCGGTCGCCGCGGCGTTCAAGCGTGCCGGGATTGCGCCGTCAGGTATTGGTATCGAGGTGGTCGATATTGCGACGGGTCGTAACGTGATTAGCCTTAATGCCGAACTGCCCCTTAATCCGGCCTCGACGATGAAGTTGCTGACCACGAGTGCGGCGCTCGAATTACTTGGCCCGACCTATTCTTTCACTACACAGGCCTATATGCGGGGGAGGCTCGAGGATGGACTGCTGCAGGGCGACTTGATCTTGCGAGGGAGCGGCGACCCCAAGTTGGTTATCGAAAATTTCTGGTTATTTCTGCGCAAGATACGGGCTCAGGGGGTGCGGGATATTCGCGGCAATCTGGTGCTCGACCGCAGCGCTTTCGACGCTACGTTGATTGATCCGGCGTTGTTTGATGGCGATCCGTTGAAAGCCTACAATGCCGGTCCCGATGCACTGCTGCTCAATTTCCATTCACTGGCGGTCAGTTTTATACCGGATCGGTTGAAGGACCGGGTGCAAGTAAGGCTTGATCCTGCGCTGGATAGCTACCCGGTAAAACCTCCGCAACTCACCGGCGGTGACTGTGCCGGCGACTGGCGGGTACCGATCAACGCCACGCTGCAATCTGCCGGTGCTAATTTCGACGGTCCGTATGCAGCCAATTGTGGTGAAAAGTCCTGGCAGATCCATCCGTATCAGCTGAGCCGCAATCGGTATCTGGAGCTGGTTTTTCGTCAGTTATGGGCCGAACTGGGCGGTACGTTTGACGGCATCGCCCTCGATGGTGTGGTGACGACGGATGCGGTGTTGCTGGCGCAATGGGAGTCGCCACCGATGCCGGAGTTAATCCGTGACGTCAACAAGTTCAGCAACAATGTGATGGCGCGCCAGTTGTTCCTCACGCTAGCCAGTACGGTGCAACTCCTGCCGGCCAGTATCGCCGCCAGTCGTGACGCCGTCGCCAGATGGTTGGCTGCCAAACAGATCGATGCTTCGGGTCTGGTGCTGGAGAACGGCGCTGGTCTGTCCCGAATTGAGCGGATTTCATCGCGGACATTGGGCTCGCTGCTGGTGTCGGCTTTTCGTGCGCCGACGATGCCAGAATTTGTTTCGTCATTGCCGCTGGTCGGCTACGACGGGACGATGCGCAAGCGCTTGCGCTCCGAAGGGGTGTCCGGCCATGCGCATATCAAGACCGGTAGCTTGCAGGATGTGCGCAGTATCGCCGGTTATGTACAAGCCGCATCGGGCAAGCAGTTTGCGGTGGTCTGCCTGATTAATGATCCCAATGCCGCGCGGGGTGGCGAGGCGCAAGATGCATTGCTGCAATGGGTTTTCGAAAACAAATAAATCAGCCAGTCAAAATACGGGTTCGGCAGGGCCCTGCATATCATGATGGCGTATGTTATTTTTGCTCACCTATCATTGAAACGGAGTCCTCATGCCAACCGCTACCTGGAACGGCGCAGTCATTGCGCAAGCTGATTCTTCCGCCATCGAACTGGTCGAGGGCACGACCTATTTCCCGCTTGCTGCGGTCCATCAACAATATCTGGCTCCTAGCGAAAAACAGACTGTCTGCAGCTGGAAGGGAACAGCAAGTTATTACGATGTCGTTGTCGATGGCAAGGTCAATACCGATGCGGCCTGGTTCTATCCGGAGCCCAAGGACGCCGCCAAGCAAATAGCCGGTTACGTCGCGTTCTGGCGCGGTGTGCAGGTCACGGCGTGATCCGGCCGCTCGGTCAGGCCGTCGCGCTCGCCTCGGTGATGTCGCTGCAGGGAGCCATCGCGCAGCAGTGCCCGAGTGGCCCGCCGATGACGTATCCGTTAAGTAAGACGGTCGATCAGGTGGATGATTATCACGGCATCAAGGTGGCCGATCCTTACCGATGGCTGGAAGACAGTAACAGCACCGCCACGCAAGACTGGATCACCGCACAAAATCAACTGACGCAGTCCTATCTGGACGCAATCCCGGCCCGCACTGCCATCAGGGAGCGTCTGACGACGCTCTGGAATTACGAGCGTTTTAGCGTGCCATTTCGGGAGGGCGGCCGTTATTTCATTAGCCGCAACGATGGTCTGCAAAGTCAGGCTGTGCTGTACACGATGGCCGAGCTCGATGGCGTACCTCGGATGCTGCTCGATCCGAATACACTTGCCGCCGATGGCACCATTGCCTTGGCGGGTATGGCGGTCAGTCCGGACGGCCGCTATCTGGCTTACGGTACCGCTGCCTCCGGATCGGACTGGAATACCTGGAAGATTCGCGACATCGACAGCGGCAAGGATCTGTCCGATGAGTTGCAATGGGTGAAGTTCTCCGATGCGTCATGGAGCAAGGACGGCGAGGGCTTTTTTTACAGCCGTTACGATGCACCAAATGAAGCGACCAAGCTGGCAGAGACGAATTATTTCCAGAAGCTGTACTACCATCGGCTCGGTACGCTGCAAAGCGCTGATAGGTTGGTCTATGACCGTCCCGACCACAAGGATTGGGGTTTCGGCGGTACCGTCACCGACGATGGCAAGTACCTGATCATCACGATCTGGCAGGGCACCGAGCGCAAGTCGCGCATCTATTACAAGGATTTGGCCGACGTCAAAAATCCGGTCTTGCCCTTGCTCGATGCCTTCGATGCGGCGTATAGCTTCATCGACAACAACGGCCCGGTATTCCTGTTCAGGACGGACAAGGAGGCACCGCGCAGCCGCATCGTCGCCATCGATATTGGCCAGCCAGCCGTCGCCGACTGGAAAGAATTGGTGCCAGAAGCAGCCGAAACATTGTTGTCAGCGAATCTGGTCGGCAATCGTCTGGTTGGCAGTTACTTGCAAGACGCCCATAGCCAGATCAAAGTATTCGACTTGAATGGCCGCTTCCAGCATGACGTCGGCTTGCCCGGTCTTGGTACGGCGTCCGGTTTCGGCGGCAAGCGCGAAGACGCGGTGACCTATTATTCCTACACGGGTTTCACTACACCGACGACGATCTACCGCTATGACATCGCCAGTGATACCACCAGCGTGATTCGTCAGCCCAAGGTAGCGTTTGATCCCAGCGCCTATGAAACACGACAGATTTTTTATCGCAGCAAGGACGGCACGCGTGTGCCGATGTTCATCGTCAACCGCAAGGGCATTAAGCTCGACGGCAGCAATCCGACGTATTTGTATGGCTATGGCGGTTTTAACATTTCGCTGACACCGGCATTTTCGGTGGCCAACCTGGCCTGGATGGAAATGGGTGGCGTCTATGCGGTTGCCAACCTGCGCGGCGGTGGCGAGTACGGCGAAAGCTGGCATCAGGCCGGCACCAAGCTGCAGAAGCAAAATGTGTTCGATGACTTCATCGGCGCTGCCGAATGGCTGATCGCCAACAAGGTCACCTCGACGCCGAAACTGGCAATCGGCGGCGGCAGCAATGGCGGTTTGCTGGTCGGGGCGGCCCTGACGCAACGGCCGGAATTATTTGGTGCGGCGCTGCCGGCCGTCGGCGTGATGGATATGCTGCGGTTTCACAAATTCACGATCGGCTGGGCCTGGACTGCGGACTACGGTTCGTCCGACGATGCTGCGCAGTTCGCTGCGTTGCGGGCATATTCGCCGTTGCACAACCTGCGCAAGGCAACCTGTTATCCGGCTACGCTGGTGACGACCGCCGACCATGATGACCGTGTCGTACCAGCACATAGTTTCAAGTTCGCGGCGGCCGAACAAGCAGCCCAGGCAGGGGCGGCGCCGGTATTGATCCGCATTGAGACCAAGGCAGGCCATGGCGCGGGAAAACCCACCGGCAAGCAGATCGAGGAAGTCGCCGATCGGTGGGGGTTTCTGACCAACGTGCTCGAGATGGCGCCGAACAAGCCCTGAAGCAGAACTGTGAAAAAGCCGGATGGTTATCCGGCTTTTCGGATGACAGCTAAATTGCGCGAATCTGCTCCCAGTCTGTCTGGCCCTGAAATATCTTTTCTATCCCGTCCTGGCGCAACGTCAACATTCCCTCCGATACGGCTACTTGCAAAATTTCTGGCACATTGGCGCGCGCGTGGATTTTTTTCTTGACCGCGGTTGTTGCGATGAGCAATTCGTGCACGCCCAGTCTTCCCTTGTAGCCACTGTCGTTGCACAGGTCACAACCAGCGGCCTTGTAGAGCGTAATAACACCGTCATTTTTACTGTACTGCTGGCGCCAGCGCATCAGAATGGTGTCCTTGTCGAGGTCGGTATCAAAACAGTATTCGCTGGCCAGCATGTCGAGCTCTTCGTCGCCGGCTTCGTGCCACGTCTTGCAGTGATTGCACAAGCGGCGCGCCAATCGCTGCCCGACCACGCCCAGCAGTGCATCGGCAAAGTTGAATGGATCGAGTCCGAAATCGAGCAGTCGCACCACACTCTCGGCAGCGCTGTTGGTGTGCATCGTTGAAAACACCAGATGACCAGTTAGCGAGGCCTCGATGACAGTCTTGGCAGTTTCCGGGTCGCGTGTTTCGCCCACCATGATGACATCCGGGTCGGCGCGCATGAAACTGCGCAACACGGCGGCAAAGGTCCAGTCGATCTTGGCCTGAACTTGGACCTGGCGCAAACCGTCCTGAGTAATTTCGACTGGATCTTCGACGGTCCAGATCTTGCGTTCAGGAGTGTTGATGAAGTTCAGCAGTGAATGCAGCGTGGTGGTTTTGCCGGAGCCGGTCGGGCCACAGACAAACAGCAGACCATGCGGTTTCAATGCCAGTTTTTTGAGTCCGTCGATGGCGTACGACGACAAGCCGAGGCTTTCTATCGACACCGCTTTCGGTGCCGCAAGTATGCGCATGACGATGTCTTCGAGGCCCTCGGTGGTCGGGATTGTCAGCACCCGCAATTCGATTGCCACGGGCCCATATTGATCGAAATTGATCTTGCCGTCCTGCGAGCGGCGCTTTTCGGAAATGTCGAGTCGGCACATGATCTTGATGCGCGATATCAAGGCATTGCGGAACTGCGCAGGAATTTCCGAATAGGCTTGCATCACGCCATCTTTGCGAAAACGGACGCGTGTGGGGCGATTGCCTTTCATGGTTTCGATGTGAATGTCGGAGACACCTTGTTGGTTGGCGTCGAGAATGATCTTGTTGACCAGGCGCACCAGCGTGTTGTCGGACTCGGTGATGCCTTCGGTAGGCAGGTCGAACTTGATCTCGTCGGCACCGAGCTCATAGACAAGTTCGGCGATGTTGCCGCCGTCGCTGTGCGCGCCATAGACTTGACTGATGACTAGTCGCAAGTCATCGACCGAGGCCATGACCGGGTCGATTTTCAGCTTGGTGGTAAAGGCGAGTTCCTGCAAGGGCTGGTTGGCCAGCGGGTTTTCCATCGCCACCACCATACGGGTGCTGGTTTGGTAAAGGGGCATGACGTTGTACTTGCGTACGAAGTCAGCCGGCACCGCCTTGATCAGCGCCGTATCGAACTTGAATCCGCGCAGGTTGACGAACGGGATGCCCAGTTTTTGTGCCAATACGCGCTTGATCGTGTCGGTACTGACAAAGTGCATCTCGACGAGAATGTCGCCGAGCGGTACTTTGCGGTTTTGAGCCTGTGCGGTCAGCGCATCGGCAAGCTGTAATTCGGTGATCAGATTTTCCTGCAGGAGGGCCTCGCCCAGCCGCAATTGCGGTTTGCCTTTCTGGCTTTGCAATGCCGTTTCGATGTGTTCCTGCGTGATGATGTTTTGTTGTTTCAGGTAGTCGCCCAGCTTTTGCGAGCGGAGCTGTTCTTGTTTTTCCAGACCGGCACTGATCTTGGTTTCGCTGACGATTTTTTCATCGACAAGGATTTTTCCGAGTTGCTCGCCAATCTGGTAATTCCTGACGACTTCTGCCGGAATAAAACAGCGGATTACTTGGCCGCTGCCTTCGACTGGCTCATACAGGAATAATCCAAACGGTTTCGATACGAGTCCCAGCGTTTGGGTCACGAAGCTTTCGCCGCTGTGATAATTGATGGTGCATTTTTGGCTCAGTAGTGGCACCGTAGCCGTGTCGGCGAGGGTATCTGAGAGCAGCAATTGGGTCATCTCCACCGGGTCGGTCAGGCGCAGCAGGCGCAGGCTGCCGAAAGCGATGCGCACGCTCGTAGTGGCGCGCCGGGT
Organism: Minisyncoccia bacterium; assembly: GCA_047621345.1. Taxonomy (GTDB): domain Bacteria; phylum Pseudomonadota; class Gammaproteobacteria; order Burkholderiales; family Burkholderiaceae_D; genus Actimicrobium. Next base: position 7,631 of record JBLHLW010000018.1, read on the forward strand.
ACGGAACTCAAGAAATGCTTCTGCACCATCGAGCCGCACGAGCAGGCCATTCTGGCTGCGATTGTTCTGCATCGTGACATCGGCCGGCTCGACGTCGTTGCCGTCGTTGCCGCCAGTCGGTGACATCACGTCGTAGTGCGGCGGTACTGGCCATTTGAAATCGGTCAGCATTGACGGTGGTCGGACGATTCGCGCATGGGTTGGTCATGGATGATGTGATGCATTGCGCTCTCCTGAAAATGATACGGCTCTCTTTGTAGTTTTGACGTAGGAACCATGAATGCGTAGTAGAGTTTAACTGACTTGTATTCTGTCGTGCGATCTTGAACACGGTGCTCGATGGCCCCATCTCAAGGGGGATTGTTAATGTTCGCCATGGAGAATCACGATGACCCCCACTGAATCCCGGATGCTCAATGACTTCCTCTCGCAATTGCGTCAGGTGCATGGGGTGCAAAAAGATGCCGAAGCCGCCGCGCTGATCGCCGATGCGGCGCAAGCCCAACCTGATGCGCTCTATTTACTGGTGCAGCGCGCTTTGCTGCAAGACCAGGCGCTGGCGAGTGCCAGTGCGCGCATCGCGGCACTCGAGGCGCAAGCGCTTCCGGTTGCCGCTGCTGCGCCTAGCAGTTTTCTCGACGGTGGCAGCAATGCCTGGGGGCGTTCGGTGACTTCGGCCAGTGCACCGGCCTATAGTGCGCCACTTGCACAAGCAGTTGCTCCTGTGGCGAGCGCGCCATCGGTGGCTGAAGCCGCTGCGGCGCGTCCCGGGTTTCTTGGAGGCGGCGGGGGTAATTTCCTCGGCACCATGGCGGCGACAGCCGCTGGCGTTGCTGGAGGGGCGTTCCTGTTTCAGGGGATCGGTAACATGATGGGAAACCATGGTGCCGCAGCCGCAGCGGTACCGCAGAGTAATGCTTTTTCGTCGATGGCAGACAGCGTTGACAAGACGCCGGCAGCGACCCCAGTGGCGCCTGTTGCGTCGGCGAGTGACGCCGATACCAGTGTTGCTGGTAGCGACGACGATGCAGGCGATGTTGATTTTGGCGATGACGACGCGATGGCTTGATCGGTTGTCGTTATAAAAAAAGGGGAGCGGGCAATTAGCCCGCCCCCCTTTTTTTTACGTCAGCCCGTTCAGATGGTGACCGCCGTTTGCTGCTCTGCAGGTGCCGAGGTACGGATGAGGTGATCGAACGCGCTCAGTCCGGCTTTCGATCCTTCGCCCATGGCAATGATGATCTGCTTGAACGGGATGTTGGTCACATCGCCGGCCGCAAATACGCCAGGAATGGAAGTCTGACCGCGTGCATCAATTTCAATCTCGCCACGATTGGTCAGGGCTACAGTACCTTTGACCCAATCTGTGTTTGGCAACAGCCCGATCTGCACAAAGATGCCTTCGAGGTCGACGGTATGTGGCGAACCTGTTGCGCGATCGGTGTAGTGCAGGCCATTGACACGGGTGCCGTCGCCGGAAACTTCCGTGCTTTGGGCACTGGTGATGACGGTCACGTTAGGCAAGCTGTGCAACTTGCGCTGCAAGACGGCATCGGCCCGCAACTGCGAGTCGTATTCAATGAGCGTCACGTGGGAGACGATTCCTGCTAGATCGATGGCCGCTTCGACACCCGAATTGCCGCCACCAATGACCGCAACACGTTTGCCCTTGTACAACGGACCATCGCAGTGCGGACAGTAAGCCACGCCGCGGTTACGATATTCTTTCTCGCCCGGGACGTTCATCTCGCGCCAGCGGGCGCCGGTGGCAAGGATCACCGAGCGGGCTTTCAGACTGGCGCCGCTGGCCAGTTTGATTTCAATCAGATTACCGGGAATCAGCGCGGCAGCGCGTTGCAGGTTCATGACGTCAACATCATATTCCTTGACGTGTTCTTCGAGCGCCGCCACCAGCTTTGGTCCTTCGGTAGCTTTTACCGAGATGAAGTTTTCGATCCCCATTGTGTCCATGACTTGACCGCCAAAGCGCTCGGCAACGATGCCGGTACGGATACCTTTGCGGGCAGCATAAATGGCTGCCGAGGCACCAGCAGGTCCGCCGCCGATGATCAGGACATCAAAGACTTCTTTCTTCGAAATTTTTTCGGCATCGCGTTTGACTGAACCGGTATCGAGCTTGGCTAGAATTTCAGTCAGCTCCATGCGGCCCGAGTCAAAGAATTCCCCATTGAGGTAGATGCTTGGTACCGACATCACGTTGCGTTCTTTGACTTCATCCTGAAACAGCGAACCGTCGATCATCACGTGGCGGATTCTCGGGTTGATGACCGCCATCAGGTTTAATGACTGAACTACTTCCGGGCAGCTGTGGCAGGACAGCGAGATATACGTCTCGAACTGGTAATCACCGTCCAGATTGCGGATCTGTTCGAGTACGTCGGCATCGGTTTTCGGCGGATGACCACCCGCTTGCAACAAGGCCAGAATCAGGGAAGTAAACTCGTGGCCCATCGGGATACCGGCAAAACGGATGCCCATGTCGGCGCCGACGCGGTTAATCGAGAAAGACGGTGTACGGTTGCCGTCGTTGCGGTGTTCGCGCAATGTGACTTGGCTTGACATGGCGTTGATGTCATTGAGCAGTGAGAGCATTTCTGCCGACTTGGGGCTGTCGTCAAGCGAGGCGTCGATCTCGATCGGCATGACGATTTTTTCAAGGTAGGCTTTTAATTGGGCTTTTGTATTTGCATCCAGCATGATGTGCTCGCTTTCGGAATGAGGTGTCAATGGGCGCATAGTCAGGCGCAAAGGTCGCAGTACCACCACCGGAGTAGCCTGGGCTACCGGAGATCAAGCTGATCGGGGGGAGGTGCTGTTGGTTGGCGTGCCACACAGGGCACGCCGTTTTTACTACCGCTTAGATCTTGCCAACCAGATCGAACGATGGTGTCAGTGTTTCTGCACCTGGGGTCCATTTGGCAGGGCATGCCTCATTTGGATGCTCTGCAACGTACTGAGCGGCTTGCACTTTGCGCAGCAGCTCGCTGGCATCGCGGCCAATGCCGTTGTCATGGATTTCGCACAGCTTGATTTCGCCTTCTGGGTTGACGACGAATGTGCCGCGCAGTGCGAGGCCTTCTTCAGCGATCATCACGTCAAATGCACGCGTGAGGTGGCCGGTAGGGTCAGCCAGCATCGGGTAGGTGATTTTGCCGATTGTGTCTGACGTATCGTGCCAAGCCTTGTGCGTGAAATGCGTGTCGGTCGAGACGCTGTAGATTTCGACGCCAAGGCTCTTGAATGTCGAGTAGTGATCAGCCAAGTCACCCAGTTCGGTTGGGCAGACAAAGGTGAAATCAGCTGGGTAGAACACGAAGACTGACCATTTGCCGATCAGGTCTGTGTCTGTGACGGTGGTGAATTTGCCGTTGTGGTAAGCGTTGGCGGTGAAGGGTACGATTTTAGTATTGATCAATGACATGTGAGTCTCGCTTTCGATGAAGTGATTGAGTAATGCAGTAATTCAGTAATCAAGTGATTCAGAAATTCAATGATTCAGTGATTCAGTAGACGAACAATAGCGAAGGTTGGTGCCAACGTAAATGCAATTGTTTCAATGCATTCGATAGGGATAGAGTATGGCCTTCTGGTCCTGCGGCGAAAAAAAAGAGTCAGCCCTTACGGTGCGGACCCTTTCTGCCAATCAGATCAGGCTATCAGGCGAAGTTCTTTGCCACGAAGTCCCAGTTGACCAAGTTCCAGAACGCCTCGACATATTTCGGCCGTGCATTGCGGTAGTCAACATAGTACGCATGTTCCCAGACGTCGCAGGTCATCAGCGGCTTGTCGGCGCCAGTCAGTGGGCAGCCTGCGTTGGAGGTGTTGGCCAGATCGACTGAGCCATCTGCTTTTTTGACTAACCATGTCCAGCCGGAACCGAAATTACCGAGGCAAGATTTGGTGAAATCTTCCTTGAACTTGTCGAATGAACCGAACTTGGCATTGATCGCCTCTGCCAACGCGCCAGTTGGGGCGCCGCCGCCGTTTGGCGTCAGGCAGTTCCAGTAAAAGGTATGGTTCCATACTTGTGCCGAATTGTTGAATACGCCACCGGATGACTTCTTGATGATGTCTTCCAGCGCGCTGCTTTCGAACTCGGTACCTTTGATCAGGTTATTGAGGTTGGTCACATAGGTTTGATGATGCTTGCCGTAGTGATACTCAAGCGTTTCTTTGGAGATATGCGGCGCGAGGGCGTCCATTGCATAAGGCAGAGCGGGTAGGGTATGTTCCATGATCGTCCTTTCAGGGGTGTATGAAGAAGTACAAGCAGAAGTACAAGCATTGAAATCCGCTGCTATTGTATGTCGGAAGCGGCGCTCTTGCAGCGCGCTACCGCACATTGCTGTCACTCCGACAAGGTTGGCTGAACGCTGGCGATACCGACCTGAGCGCTGCCTTGAGCCAGTCGGACTGTCACGATTTCTCTGGGATGCAACTGGGCAGGCGTCCGGGCAATGTGTCCGTTGGCATCGACGATGATTGCGTAACCGCGTTCCAGCGTGCGTTGAGGATTGAGCAACTCAAGCTGTGCCTCAAGCCCCGATAAATGCAGGCGCAAGTGTGATGTGCTGGCACTGACACCACTCAGCAGACGCCGGCGATGTTCCATCAATTGCCACCGTGCTGGCCGTGTATCCGGTAGCTGAAATGCCAATTGGCTGCGCAGGTGCCGCAGCGCGTGACGCGCATTATTGAGGGGCGTGCGTGTTGCATTGCCGAGGCGCACTTTCCAGCCCGCCAACCGAACCTGTTCGTGCCGGATCGTCGCTGCAGGGCTGACCAGACGGCGCGATAACCAGTCCAGCCCTTGGGTGCGATCCGTTAAATGACGTCTGGCCATACGTGACAAATTGCGTGCACTCAGTTCGATTTGCGCGATCCATTCGCTATGCGGCCGCGCCGCCAGTTCTGCTGCAGCGGTTGGGGTTGGTGCACGCAGGTCGGCGGCAAAATCTGCAATGGTGAAATCGGTCTCATGTCCGACGCCGGCAATGACAGGAACCTGGCAAGCGACAATTGCCCGCGCTACAGCTTCATCATTGAACGACCACAAATCCTCGATGCTGCCGCCGCCCCGGCATAGCAGCAACAGGTCACATTCGGCCCGGCGTGACGCTGTAGCAATAGCCTGAGCGATTTTTTGCGCGGCGCCGTCGCCTTGTACGGGTGTTGGGTAGACGATCACTCGCAGATGGGGAGTTCGGCGTTTCAGGGTGGTCAGCACGTCGCGCAGTGCTGCCGCTTGCAAGCTGGTGACGACGCCTACCGTGCGCGGGAATAGTGGAAGCGGGCGCTTGCGTGCCGAGTCAAACAAGCCTTCACTCTCCAGTTTCTGTTTGAGTTGCAAGAAGGCTTCGAACAGGTTGCCGACACCGGCCCGACGGATTGATTCGACGCTCAGCTGAAAATCGCCGCGTGCGGCGTAGAGCGTGACGAGCGTGCGCACTTCTACCTTGTCACCTTCCTTGGGAACGAAATCAGCATATTGCGCGCGGCCACGAAACATCACCGCACGCACTTGCGCCGACGCATCCTTCAGCGAAAAATACCAGTGTCCCGATGCCGCTCGCGTAAAGTTGGAGACTTCGCCCGCAACCCACATCAGGGGAAAATTGCGGTCAAGCATGCGTGCGACCGCCTGATTCAGTGCAGACACGGTCAGCACGGGTGAGGAAGTGTCAGTTTTGTCGAATAAATGGTCGGTACTCATGTTCTCCTCATAGGGGAATCTGTCCACAGGCTCACTGGTGAGCACCGTTATCGGAATTAAAATTAACGACCAATGGAACTATTTTCAAGTAATTGTTTTTTAAGGGAAATAAGGACGAAAATATTTTTTTTGGCTCTGGCGGAAATCATCGGGTTCCCAGTTGAATTGCCGTGCCCAGAAAGTTGCCCACAAAGTTATCCACAGTCAGGTTGGACTCTTTTGTTATGCTGCACCGCGTCAGGCGCTGATTTCTTACTGCGCCATGCGGGGCCGGATTATCTCCCGAAATGCCGGGGCGGAAGGGCGCTTGCCCTGACTGCCACAACAAGTTACATTCAGGACCCACACAATCACACTAATCGAGGGAGAGTGCTTTGTTCGCAATTATCCAAGCTGCCGGTTGGCCAATTTGGCCGCTTTTAATTGCATCAGTCATTGGACTGGCCTTGATCGTCGAACGTTTGATCTACCTGCGTCGTAGCCGCATCTTGCCCGCCAAGTTGTTGCAAGAAGTCATACGTGTTTATCATAACGGCAAGATCAATGCCGAAATACTCGCCAACCTGGAACAGAACTCGCCGCTCGGGCGGGTCCTCGCGGCTGGCTTGTGCAATGTCGACGCACCGCGCGACATCATGAAAGAGGCCATCGAAGAAGCCGGGATGGCCACTGCGCATGAGTTGGAGCGCTTCCTCACAACGCTGGGTACGATCGCCACGCTTGCGCCGTTGATGGGATTGTTTGGCACCGTGGTCGGCATGATCGAGATTTTCGGCGCACAAGATGCGACGGGTGCCAATCCCGTACAACTTGCCCACGGGATTTCGGTGGCGCTTTACAACACCGGCTTTGGCCTGGCAATCGCGATGCCGGCACTGGTGTTTTATCGGCATTTCCGCGCTTTGGTAGATAGTTTTGTGGTGGACATGGAAATGCAGGCAGTCCGGTTTGTCGATACCGTGCACGGAAAACGGAAATGAAATTTCGGCGACGCAAGGGCAGGGAAGATCCCGAGATCAATTTGATCCCTTTCATTGATGTATTGCTGGTGATCCTGATCTTTCTGATGGTCAGCACGACCTATAGCAAATTTACCGAATTGCAAATCACGCTGCCTACTGCTGATGCTGAAAAAGCGGTCGACCGACCGTTCGAAATCAATGTCATGGTCGATTCGCAAGGGCGCTACGCGATCAATAATACGCAGGTGTCGTTTCGCGATGCACGTGGGCTGGCAGACGACATGCGCAATGCCGCCAGCGGCAAGGAAGGCGATCTCCGCAAAGATCCCATCGTGATCATCAATGCAGACGGCACTGCCACGCATCAGTCGGTCATCAACGTGCTGGAAGCGGCGCGGCTGGCAGGGTTCGAGCGCGTCACTTTTGCAGCGCAAAGCGCCAGCAGCAAATAATTTTGTCTTCCAGTTCAGTCTCTTTTTCGCAAAGGCTTGCTGCTGTCTGGCAGCGGCGCGGCGTGCTGGCTTGCCTGCTGCTGCCTCTCGCTCTGCTGTTCGGTGTCTTGTCGGCCTTGAGGCGGCTTTTTTTTCGGCGAGGCTGGATGGTAAGCAGTCGGCTGCCCGTGCCGGTGATCGTGGTTGGTAATGTGTTTGTCGGCGGTACGGGCAAGACGCCGCTGGTGCTGTGGCTGGTCGCCGCGTTACGCGACGCAGGCTTTGTCCCAGGTGTGATTTCGCGTGGCTATGGCGGGCAGCACGGACTGTCCGGTGCGGTGTTGGCGGACTCGTTACCGCAAGAGGTCGGCGACGAGCCACTGCTCATTGCCCGTCGCGGTGGCTGCCCGGTGTTCGTGGGCCGCGACCGCGTCGCCGCCGGACGCGCGCTGCTGGCGGCGCATCCATCGGTCACTGTGCTGGTCTCCGACGATGGTTTGCAGCACTACCGATTACAACGCGCAGTTGAAATCGTTCTTTTCGATGAGCGTGGTGGTGGTAATGGCTGGTTATTGCCTGCCGGTCCACTGCGTGAGTCCATGGTGCGTCGACGCGATTTCACGGTGCTCAATGGCGCGCGGATTCCGAGCGGTTTCCCTGCCGACACGATGCGCATGACGCTGGCTGGTAGCCGCGCCGAGTCGCTCATGTCGCGCACGCGGTCGGTGCCGCTGGCGAGTCTGACAGGGCATATTCTGGCTGCCGCCGGTATCGGTAATCCGGAACGATTTTTTCGCATGCTGCGAGATCATGGCCTGGTCATCGACACATTGGCGCTCCCTGATCACCATGATTTTTCCGACAATCCGTTTGCCCGGGTGAATGCTGACGTGATCCTGATTACCGAGAAGGATGCAGTAAAATGCGTTCAAATCGAGGCATTGAAAACTGACCCGCGCCTGTGGGTCGTGCCCGTAGCAGCGTGCCTCGACGGCCCGCTGGCCGAACTCATTGTGGAGAAATTGCGTGGATATCCGACTACTTGACATACTGGTTTGCCCGATTTGCAAGGGTCCGCTGGAGTTCGATAAAAAAGCCCAGGAACTGACCTGCCATGCAGACAGACTGGCCTACCCGATTCGGGATGGCATTCCGATCATGTGGGCCGATGAAGCGCGCGAGACGGTGGCGCGCCATCTGGCACCGCCAGCCTGACAGGGCCCATGTCCTTCACCGTCATTATTCCGGCGCGGCTCGCATCGACCCGCCTGCCGAACAAGCCTCTGGCCGATCTCGGTGGCAAACCCATGGTTGTTCGTGTCGCTGAACGCGCTGCGCAATCGGGTGCCGCCCGAATCATTGTCGCAACGGATCATGCCGACATCCGCGCCGCTTGCCAGTTGCATGGTGTTGACGTGCAGATGACCCGCTCCGATCACCTGTCAGGAACAGACCGTATTGCCGAAGTGGCGGCCGCGCTCGGTCTGCCGCCCGAGGCGGTGGTAGTCAACGTTCAGGGCGATGAGCCATTGATTGACCCTTCGCTGATCGCAGCGACGGCGGCCTTGATTGCCGATCAGGTTCCGATGTCCACCGCAGCCCATGCGATCACCGATTGCAGCGATCTGTTCAATACCAATGTCGTGAAGGTGGTGCTGGACCGGCGCAGCCGGGCGCTGTATTTTTCGCGTGCGGTGATTCCGTGGCACCGCGACGGTTTTGCGGTCTCGCAGGTTGCGCTGCCGGAGGGGTATCAGCCCTTGCGGCATATCGGCTTGTATGCTTACCGGAACGATTTCCTGCAAGCTTATCCGGCACTGGCCGTCAGTCCGCTCGAACAGGTCGAGGCACTTGAACAGCTGCGCGTGTTATGGAACGGATTTCCGATTGCGGTTCATGTCACGGACAGTGTGCCGGCTGGTGGGGTCGATACGGCAGAAGATTTGGCGCGGGTGCGCCTTCATTTCATTTGAAATTTCCTGAAAAATCGTATTAATCAATTTGTATGGTAAGTTTCGTGCAAAGTTCGTGTGATACAACAGCAGGCTCAGGTCCTGTTGTTCGAGACAATCACCGCAAGAATTCAAAACTATAGTTAGGGAATAAAATGCGCCTTATCCTTTTGGGAGCGCCTGGTGCCGGTAAAGGCACGCAAGCTACATTCATCAAAGAAAAATTCAACATTCCTCAGATTTCAACCGGCGACATGCTGCGCGCTGCTGTCAAGGCGGGCACGCCATTGGGTATCGCCGCCAAGCAAGTCATGGATGCCGGTGGACTGGTGTCCGATGACATCATCATCGGTCTGGTCAAGGAACGTCTGACCCATGCGGATTGCGCTAACGGCTATTTGTTTGACGGCTTTCCGCGGACGATACCGCAAGCCGATGCACTCAAGGATGCCGGTGTCAGTCTCGACTACGTGCTGGAAATCGATGTGCCGGACTCGGCCATTATCGAACGCATGAGTGGTCGGCGCGTGCATCCGGGCTCGGGTCGCACTTACCACGTCACGTTCAATCCGCCAAAGGTCGCCAATGTCGATGACGCGACAGGGGAGGAGTTGATCCAGCGTGATGACGACAAAGAAGCCACCGTCATGAAGCGACTTTCGGTGTATCACGAGCAAACTGAAGTATTGGTCGACTACTACAATCAGTGGGCTAAGTCGGGATCGCCGGGGGCACCAAAATATCGCAAGATTGCAGGAGTCGGTGCCGTCGAGGCAATACGAGATGCAGCGTTCGACGCACTCGCCAAGTAAGACAACAGCGGACCATGTGTCCGCTTTTTCTTGGTCGCTCGCCGGATGCGGCATACAGTAGCAGTCAACTTGCATCAAACGGTGGTCGCCACCGGCAGGGTAGCGTAGTGCAGGGGTAGTCCTGAGCATGACGACGCAGCAGATGCCGGCGCAATGCGGCGCTGTATCGCCATACTTTTTCCAATGTGAACACGGTTGTGAACATGAGGAGGAGTCGACATGGCAACAGCAGGTTTGTGGTTTGCGGTAGCGTGCGGGATCGTCGCAGTACTGTACGGTCTGGTATCTCGTAGCTGGATTTTGAAACAGGATGCGGGCAACCCGCGTATGCAGGAAATCGCCTCCGCCATTGAACTCGGAGCATCGGCTTATCTGGCGCGTCAGTACCGCACCATTGGCATGGTTGGCGCGATACTGTTTGTGGTGATTGCGCTCTTGCCGGGATTGGGGATGGTTACCGCGATCGGCTTTCTGATTGGTGCGGTCCTGTCTGGAGGTTGCGGTTTCATCGGCATGAATGTGTCGGTGAAGGCCAACGTGCGCACCGCGCAAGCGGCCACGCGGGGTATGAATGATGCGCTCGACGTGGCTTTTCGCGGCGGCGCCATTACCGGCATGCTCGTGGTCGGACTGGGACTGTTGGGCGTGACGCTGTTTTACTGGTACCTGAGTTCGGTTGCCGTCGGCGCCGTCGTGCTGCACGATGTGCTCAAACCGCTGATCGGACTGGCATTCGGGGCATCACTGATTTCAATTTTTGCCTGGCTGGGTGGTGGCATCTTCACCAAAGGTGCCGATGTCGGTGCCGATCTGGTGGGCAAGGTCGAGGCCGGCATCCCGGAAGATGATCCGCGTAATCCTGCCGTCATCGCCGATAACGTCGGCGACAACGTGGGTGATTGTGCCGGCATGGCCGCCGACCTGTTCGAAACCTATGTGGTGACGCTGATCGCGACGATGCTGCTGGGCGCCTTGCTCATCAAGGGGTACGAGGCGCAAGCCGCGCTGTATCCGCTGCTGCTGCTGGGCGGCGTATCTATCCTCGCATCGATTGTTGGCTGTTCGATGGTCAAAGCCAAGCCCGGCAAGAAAATCATGTCCGCGCTGTACACCGGGTTGTGGTGGGCCGCGGGTTTGTCGCTGATCGGTTTCGCCGCGGTCACGTGGACTGTGATGCCGGCCGATATGCGCCCATCGATGATGGGGTCTGCGGTGGTCGGTATCGTCCTGACGGGACTGATGGTGTACATCACGGAGTACTACACGGGCACCGACTTCAAGCCGGTGCAGCATATCGCCCAAGCCTCGACCACGGGCCACGGGACGAACATCATCGCCGGACTGGGAGTGTCGATGAAGTCGACGGCGTATCCGGTATTGGCTGTGTGCGTCGCGATTTTGGTGTCGTATTACCTCGGTGGTCTTTACGGTATTGCGATTGCCGCCACATCCATGTTGTCGATGGCCGGCATTATCGTCGCGCTCGATGCCTACGGACCGATTACCGATAATGCCGGTGGCATCGCCGAGATGTCCGGCATGCCTGATTCGGTACGCGCCATCACCGATCCGCTCGATGCCGTCGGCAATACCACCAAGGCCGTTACCAAAGGCTATGCCATCGGATCGGCCGGGCTGGCAGCACTGGTTTTGTTTGCTGACTTTACCCACGCACTCGATTCGGCTGGAAAAAGTACCTCGTTCGACTTGTCCAATCCGTTAGTGATCGTCGGTCTGTTCATTGGTGGGCTGATTCCGTATCTGTTCGGTGCGATGGCAATGGAAGCCGTCGGGCGTGCGGCAGGCGCGGTCGTGGTCGAAGTGCGACGTCAATTCAGGGATATCAAGGGCATCATGGACGGCACCGGCAAGCCGGAATACGACAAGGCCGTCGACATGCTGACGACGGCAGCGATCAAGGAAATGATTCTTCCGTCGCTGTTGCCGGTGGTTATTCCGATTCTGGTCGGCATGCTGCTTGGGCCGGCTGCGCTGGGCGGACTGTTGATGGGTGCCATCGTGACCGGCCTGTTCGTGGCGATCTCCATGACGACTGGTGGCGGAGCATGGGATAACGCTAAAAAATACATCGAAGACGGCCATCACGGCGGCAAGGGTTCGGATGCGCATAAGGCCGCAGTGACTGGCGATACAGTAGGCGATCCCTACAAGGACACGGCCGGTCCAGCCATCAATCCGCTGATCAAGATCATTAATATTGTCGCCTTGCTGATGGTGCCTCTGCTGCCAGCGACGGGGCCGCAAATGGGTGGCGGACACAGTAGCATGACGGTTACGCCTATTTCGGCGCCTGCATTGCCTGTTGTACCCATGTCCAAATAGGACTTGGGAGGCGGTATCAAACGGGCTGCGCAAGGTGCAATGGAAGGCTGCCACGGCAGCCTTTTTCGGGTGTGCTAAAAATTGCCATTACAATCTCGCTTGATTGACGTTGACGTTAACGTCATGAATGGAAATTTCCTTCATTTTTCAACCCAGTGAGAACAGCATGCAAATTAAAGACAACGTATTCCTGATCACCGGCGGCGCGTCGGGGCTCGGCGCCGCTACTGCCCGCATGATCGCCGCCAACGGCGGAAAAGTGTTGCTGGCCGATGTACAGGCCGACGCGGGTATCGCGTTGGCGACCGAGCTTGGCGGCCAGTTCGTCAAATGCGACGTCACCTCCGAAGTCGATGGCCAGGCGGCGGTCGACGCGGCCGTTGGTATGGGCACGTTGCGAGGTTTGATTAATTGCGCCGGTGTGGCACCTGCCGTCAAGACAGTGGGCAAGAATGGTCCGCATCCTCTGGATGTGTTCCAGCGGGCGGTCAACATCAATCTGGTTGGCACATTCAACATGGCGCGACTGGCCGCCGCCGCAATGGAAAAAACCGACGGGGCCGAGCACGGCGAACGCGGCATCATCATTAATACTGCCTCCGTTGCTGCCTACGACGGCCAGATTGGGCAAGCCGCGTACGCCTCGTCGAAAGCTGCCGTAGTCGGCCTGACGCTGCCGATGGCGCGCGACTTGTCGCGCAGCGGTATCCGCGTGATGACGATTGCACCGGGTATTTTCGAGACCCCGATGTTGCTCGGCATGCCACAGGAAGTGCAGGACGCACTGGGCAAGATGGTGCCGTTTCCACCCCGGCTCGGGCGTCCTGCCGAGTATGCGCATCTCGCCAAGGCCATCATCGAAAACGTCATGCTCAATGGCGAAACCATTCGGTTGGATGGTGCGATCCGGATGCAGCCGAAATAAACACAGGCTGGTCGGTCTTAGCGCATTGCCGCTGATTTATCGATGACAGCGGCAAGCGGGCAGCCTACACTGAGGCAAGTAACGCGCTTGCCTTTTTGTTTTGTATGGAGTCCGCATGGTTAAACTCAGGGTTGCGTCCCTCGTATTTTATGCAGTCATGTTGATGGGGTGTGCCAGCCAGTCAACATTGCCCTCCGCCTCAACCAGGCCCGCACCCGAAGCCGCCACCGGCTACACCGAAAAAACGGGTGTCGTATCAAAAAAATTCATGATTGCTTCGGCCAATCCGCTAGCCACTGATGCCGGTTACCAGATGCTCAGAGCCGGCGGTTCAGCAATCGATGCCGCGATCGCAGCCCAGATGGTCCTGACTCTGGTCGAGCCACAATCATCGGGCATTGGCGGAGGAGGATTTTTAATGGCGTTCGATGGCGTCAGTGTGAGGGCCTACGATGGCCGCGAAACTGCGCCGGCAAGCGCCACCGAAAAACTCTTCCTTGATGCGAAAGGAGAGCCGCTGGCGTTCCATGACGGCGTGGTCGGTGGTCGCTCGGTCGGTGTGCCAGGCGTGCTGCGGATGCTCGAACTGGCATACCTGCAGGACGGTAAGTTGCCGTGGGCATCGTTGTTTGCGCCAGCCATCAAGCTGGCCGATGACGGTTTCGTGGTTAGCCCGCGTTTGGCTCACCTGCTCAGCGGCGAACAGCATCTGAAGCGCGATCCAACCGCCGCTGCCTATTTTTATGGCAAGGATGGCGTGCCGTGGAGCGAGGGACATCTGCTTAAAAATCCGGCACTGGCGGAAGTGTTGCGTGATGTTGCCGCTGGCGGTGCCGATGCCTTTTACAAAGGGAGGGTGGCGCGCGACATTGCCGCCAAAGTACAAGGACATCCGACTAATCCGGGCGGCTTGACAGTTGCCGATATCGGCGGCTACCAGGCTAAGGTGCGCGAACCGGTATGCAGCGACTACCGTTCCTGGACTGTGTGCGGGATGCCGCCCCCGTCTTCTGGCGGCATCGCGATTGCACAAATGCTGGGTATGCTTGAAGCACGCAACATGAGCGCTTATGCGCCTGTGGATGGCGTGCTCGATGCGCAAGGTGTGCACTTGTTTTCCGAAGCTGGCCGATTGGCATTTGCGGATCGTGCCCGCTATGTCGCCGATACTGATTTCGTGCCGCTACCGGGCGGTAGTACCAGAGCGTTGCTGGACAAGCAGTATTTGACTGCGCGCGGTGCACTGATTGGTAAAACTTCGATGGGTGTCGCTCCGTTCGGCTTGCCGCCGACCACCTTGCTGGCTCAAGGCAAAGATACGTCGCCCGAGTTGAATTCGACCTCGCATATGTCGATTGTTGATGCACAAGGGCATGCCGTATCGATGACCACGTCGATTGAAAACCAGTTCGGTGCACGTCAGATGGTCGGCGGCTTTTTGCTCAATAACCAGCTGACTGATTTTTCATTTGATGCCGCCGACGAAAGCGGTCCGATTGCAAATCGGGTGCAGGGCGGGAAGCGTCCCCGTAGTGCCATGTCACCGACGTTCGTATTTGAAAAAGGGTCGCGCAAACTGATGTTGTCAGTAGGCTCGCCGGGTGGCTCAGCCATTATTAACTATGTCGGCAAGGTGATGGTGGCAATGATGGATTGGGGACTTGATGTACAACACGCGATCAGTTTGCCCAACTTTGGTAGCCGTAATGGGCCGACCGAGCTGGAACAAGGTCGCGCTTCCGATGCGCTGGTCGCGGCACTAAAAGCCAAGGGCCATACCGTGCGCATCGCGGAACAGACGTCCGGCTTGCAAGGCATCATGCGCATGAACGTGCATGGTGAGGACGTCTGGTTCGGTGGCGCCGATCCGCGCCGGGAAGGAACGGTCAAGGGCGACTAAGCGCCTGCTATGCACAACCCTAAAAAAACTGGCCTGGTGTTGAGTGGCGGCGGCGCGCGCGGTGCCTATCAAATCGGCGTACTCAAGGCGGTGTCGCTCATCCTGTGCGAAGCCGGTTGGGCGGCTGAGCGCAATCCGTACGACATCATCTGCGGGACTTCTGCTGGGGCAATTAATGCGACAGCCCTGGCCTGCCATGCCGATGACTTCGGCGAAGGCCTGCAACTGATACTGAAGATATGGGAAAACTTTTCCGTCGAGCAGGTGTATCGTGCCGATTCCCTGGGTGTCTTGCGCTCGGGCGCGCGCTGGCTGTCGTTACTGTCGTTCGGCTGGTTACTGCGCAGATGGCACGCTAATCCACCCAATTCGCTACTCGATAATACCCCGCTGGTGACGCTACTCAATCGGATGCTGAACTTCCCGCGTCTTGATGCCGCGCTGCTCGATGGCAAGCTGCATGCACTGGCTGTGACGGCATCGTCCTACACGGGGGGGCGGCATATCACTTTTTATCAGAGCGAGGCAGATATTGCTCCGTGGATACGCACACAGCGGGTGTCGATGCGGGCCCAGATCGGTGTCGAGCATTTGCTGGCATCGTCCGCGATACCGTTGATGTTTCCCGCCACGCCATTATTTTTCGATGGCCGGCAGGAGTACTGCGGCGATGGTTCCATGCGGCAGTTGGCACCGATTTCGCCCGCCATCCACCTCGGCGCCGATCGAGTTTTCGTGATTGGCGCCGGACGGCTGCATGAGCCCGCGCACGACCGCGGGACGGCGGCTCGCTATCCTAGTCTTGCGCAAATTGCCGGACACGCGATGTCGAGCATTTTCCTTGACAGCCTGGCAGTCGATATCGAGCGGATGAATCGCATCAACTTGACACTATCGGTATTGACGGACGCCCAGCGCGCGCAGACTCAGTTGCGCCCGGTAGAAATGCTGATTATTGCGCCATCCCAGCGACTTGATGAAATTGCTAGTCGTCATACGGGTAGCCTGCCCAAGCCAATACGTATGATGCTGGCGGGAATAGGGGCGACCGAGGTACGTGGCGCGGCGCTGGCGTCGTATTTGTTGTTCGAGTCGAGCTACACGACTGAGCTCATTGCGCTGGGTGTGCGTGATGCGCTCGCTCGACGTGCCGACGTACTGGCTTTTTTTGATGTGGTTCCAGCGGTGCCTTAGTCACGGTCGTGATAGTGATGGTGGTGTCTGCGCCATCCATACTCACGGTAATACGGGCCAGGATAGGGCGAATAGTTTGCTTGATACTGCGGCACAAACACGGGGCGGGTTCTCACATATATAGGCGCTGGTTGAACGTAGATGGGTTGGGGCGTGTAGTAAACGGCGGGAGGCTGAACATAGACGGGAGCGGGAGGGTAAGTATACGGAGTGGCTATACGGACGGACCAGTTGACGGACGACCGGTCATTGGCGCTCGCAGCGGCGCTGATGGCCAGCAGGACAAGCGCTGTGCCGAGCGAAATCAGACGTGGGCGGACGGATTTATTCATCGAAACTCTCCTTCAAAGTTGATGACTCAATTAAACTTCGTGGCCGGTCAACTTGTCTCGCCGTTTTTTGAAACAAACTGTTTTACGTAGGGCTGCTTCGTTAAAAATTAGCCATATCGTGGTGTTTTTGTCGAAGATGTACTGATGGTCGTTATTAGGCAAGTGGTGATTCGGGTTGATTCGAGCAACACAACACGTTACCCTACCGGATTGCGCGCATATTTCTTTGCGCGACTCAATACCAACATCAAGGAAATACCGTGTCCCTCAAGACGCCAAGACAAATGCTGCTCGGTTGCGTCGCAGTGATTCTGGCGTCGAGTGTCATGGCCCGGCAGATGCCGGAGCAAGAGGCCATCGCAGCAAGTGCATTGCCGCCCGAAGCCCGAACGACGCTCGTACTGATCAAGCGCGGCGGACCATTTCCTTACACAAAAGACGGTTCCGTCTTCGGCAACTATGAACAACAACTACCCCGAGAAAAACGCGGGTACTACCATGAATACACAGTGCCTACACCTGGTGCACGCAACCGCGGGGCGCGCCGGATCATCGTTGGCGGTCGCGCAGTGCAAGGCGCTGACTACTTTTATACTGCCGACCACTACACGTCGTTTCGACGTATCAAAGAAGAGTAGTAACCACGCATCACATAATGATTACTCGAATTGAGGGAGAAATGAGTTTGCTTAAAACCGTGCCGCCAAATGCGGTGCAGTCTATCCGTGCGTTCCGGGTAGTCGAATTACAAGCAGAAGCTGCGCGCCTTGGGCAGCATTTTCTGTACGCGTATTGTGCTGATGCGCTGACCAAACAGCAGGTGCTGGTCTGTATTGCGGAGTCATTTTATTTTCCGCGACATTTCGGGAAAAATTTCGATGCCCTGGCGGACTGCCTGACAGATCTGACTCACAAAGCTGGCCCGCAGCCAGGCTTCCTTGTCGTCCTTGAACAATTACCCAACACACCGAAATTCGACAAAGAAGCACGAGAAACCCTGCTCGATGTATTTCGTGATGCGGCGGATTTCTGGGCTGAAAAGAAAGTGTCTTTCCGGGTTTTTTATTCGTTCCAATAGGCTAAGTATTTCATTCGGACCATCCATTGGCGCGCTTTCGAATTAGCTCGCAAGCAGCCTCGAATGCCCAGTCCATACGGTACAATGCGCGCCATGAGAAATATCGTGATCTTGATTTCCGGTCGTGGCAGCAACATGCAGGCCATAGTCAATGCCGCGCAGCAGGAACAATGGCCATGCCGGATCGCAGCAATCATCAGCAGTCGTGCTGATGCGGAAGGACTGGTTTATGCGAATCGCACGCAGATTCCGGTGGTCGTCATTCCGAGTAAGGACTACGCGTCGCGCGACAGTTTTGATGCGGCACTGCGGACAGCGATCGATTGCCACGCGCCAGATCTGGTTGTGCTGGCTGGCTTCATGCGTATTTTGACTCCCCAGTTTGTCGATCATTATCAGGGACGGATGATCAACATCCATCCCTCTTTGCTGCCCAGTTTTCCTGGTTTGGCAACCCATCGTCAGGCACTGATGGCGGGGGTGAAGGTGCATGGTGCGACGGTTCACTTCGTTACTGCTGATCTTGACCATGGTCCTATCATCGCGCAGGTCGTGGTCGCTGTGCGGCAAGATGATAACGAGCAGGTGCTATCAGAGCGCGTGCTAGAACAAGAACACCTGCTTTACCCGCAAGTCGTACGCTGGTTTGTCGATGGACGTTTGAGTCTGTGCGATGGCCGAGTCCTGCTGGCGAACGAATCAACTGGCATCACCTAATTTTTGAGAGAAATTCCATGAGATTGCCTCCCGCAATTGTTACTAGTACTGAAGAAATCCTGCGCGATATTTTGCGCTTCACCGGCCCCGCTGACGGCACACTGTCGCGTTTTTTTCGCGAACATCCAAAGCTGGGTTCCAGAGAGCGCGGAGCTATTGCCGAGGGGATCTACGGCGTCTTGCGTAATAAGTCGGTGTATACCAGTTTTGCTGAGTCGGGCAATGGCCCGACGATGCGACGCATGACTTTGCTCGGTCTTGCTGGTGCGGTCGGTGCCGATTCGCTGGGCGGATTAAGTGAAGAAGAGACGGCGTGGCTAGAGCACACAATGCAAATCGACCGTAATTTGCTACCTCCTGTGATGCGTTCCAATTTGCCGCAATGGCTGTTCGATAAATTGGTGGCGCGTGAAGGGGAGGAAGGTGCCCTCGCACTGGCCGCGGCATTGAACGAGCCGGCTCCGCTGGACTTGCGGGTCAACGTGATCAAGGCGTCACGCGAAGAAGTCATGACGGCACTTGCCGAGGCCCCCATCCTCGCCGAAGTCACGCCGTTTTCGCCCGTCGGATTGCGCGTACTGAAAAAACCGGCATTGCAGAATTTGCCGCTATTCAGAGATGGCTTGATTGAAGTGCAGGACGAAGGGAGTCAGTTGCTTGCACAAATTGTCGGTGCCAAGCGGGGCGAGATGGTGGTCGATTTTTGTGCCGGAGCTGGTGGAAAGACCCTCGCCTTGGGCGCCGCGATGCGTAACACCGGTCGTCTCTATGCATTTGATATTTCTGAGAAGCGGTTAGCCAAACTCAAGCCACGGCTGGCTCGTAGCGGCTTGTCCAATGTCCATCCAGTCCAGATCGCACATGAAAATGATGCCAAGATCAAGCGACTTGCTGGCAAAATTGACCGTGTGCTAGTTGATGCACCTTGTAGCGGACTCGGTACGCTGCGTCGTAATCCGGATGTCAAATGGCGCCAGACGCTTGTCGGCGTGGCCGAACTCAACGTCAAGCAGACTTCGATCCTTGCCGGTGCCGCCCGTATGGTCAAGACCGGTGGACGACTGGTTTACGCGACATGTAGTTTGCTTGATGAAGAAAACGAAGATATCGTCAGTGCATTCTTGGCGACGCATGCCGATTTCGTGCTGGTGCCGATGAAGAATGTGCTGGCAGAACAGCGGGTGGAGCTGGAAATGCAGGACTATCTGAAGCTGACACCGAGCCAGCATCAGACCGATGGTTTCTTTGCCGCTGTATTCGAGCGTATAAAAATAGTCTGACCGGAGGCGCGTACGCGCACTGCAAATGCCATTTAACTTTGTTTCCGACTTGTTGCGCGACCTGTGGTCCGATTTGCAGGAGCCAGGTGTAGTTTGGCAAATGGCAGCCATCGCCGGATGCCTGTTGCTCGGATGGTTGCTGGCACGTGTCATTCGTGCCGCATTTGTGCGCAGATCCGAGGACGACGGTATTTTGCGGATCGGGCTGGAAAGTTTTTCGCGCGTACTTGCACCGACGATTAGCCTTGGTCTGGTCTTATTGGTACGGCCCATTCTGGCGTCAAGTCACAACATTAATTTATTGCGAGTCGCGATCCCGCTGCTGGCTTCGTTCGTCCTGATTAGACTGAGTTTTTACGTGTTGCGCCGAGCGTTTTCTCGTGGGCGGCAGGTGAGCTCCAGTGTTATGGCGATCGAGAAACTGGTTGCTGGCTGTGTGTGGATTGGCTTTGCGCTCTACATCACAGGTTTGTGGCCCGACCTCATCGATGTTCTGGATAAAACCGTACTGCCGCTGGGGCGATCCAAGGTATCTCTACTAACGATCTTGCAGGCGGTCGCCTCTGTCATGGGCACGTTGATGGTTGCGTTATGGGCCGGGGCGTCTCTCGAGCAACGCCTGATGCGTCTGGATTCGGTGCATTCGTCGATCCGCGCGGTTATGGCGCGCATGGCGCGTGCAATTCTGATCTTGATCGCCATGTTGCTTAGCCTTTCCCTGGTCGGGATTGATTTGACTGTGTTGTCGGTGTTTGGTGGCGCGCTGGGTGTCGGAATTGGACTCGGCTTGCAAAAAATTGTCGGAAGTTACCTATCTGGATTTGTCATATTGCTTGAGCGTAGTATGGCAATTGGCGATATGGTGACGGTGGACAAGTATTATGGACAAGTTACCCGGATCAATACGCGTTACACGATACTGCGCGGGCTTGACGGTGTCGAGTCGGTGATTCCAAACGAGTTGTTCGTGTCCGGACCGATGCAAAATTTTTCATTGTCGGATCGATTATTGCGTTTGAGTACCAAGGTGACCGTTGCCTACGATACCGATGTCGAGCAGTTGCTGCCTCTATTGGAAGAGGCTGCCGCGACAGTGGCTCGCGTGTCTAAAGAGTCGCCGCCGAGCGCTGTCCTGCGGGTCTTTGCTGCCGATGGCTTGGAGGTCGAGGTCGGATTTATGATCGTCGACCCTGAAAATGGTACCTTTAAGGTCATTTCCGACGTCAACTTGGCAGTTTGGAGGGTGCTGCAATCCAATAACATTCGTATCCCGTATAACCAACGGGAGATTCGTATCCTGAATGAGCAGTTACCGCTGGCAGTTATGCCGCCAGTAACAACAGTGGCCGCGCCGCCATCCGTGGGTGCTGCCGAGTAAAGCGGGTACAATTCAGTCCCAAATTACGATAAGCAGATGCGCTGCCCCAGCGTAATCGGCGAACATTTTCTAACCGTGGAGTAGTGCTATTTTGAACACTGTCTTTAATGCAGTTCTCGATTTCCTGTCCAATGGCCTGACCGGCGCGAGCGTCTGGCAAGTCGTTATTTATTCGCTGATCGTGACGCACATCACGATCGCTGGCGTCACGATTTATCTTCACCGCCATCAGGCGCATCGTGCGCTCGAGTTGCATGCCATCCCTAGTCACTTTTTCCGCTTCTGGTTGTGGCTAACAACAGGCATGGTCACTAAAGAGTGGGCTGCGGTACACCGCAAACATCACGCCAAGTGCGAAACAGTGGACGATCCGCATAGCCCCGTTACGCGCGGGATCAAAGCTGTTTTGTTAACCGGTTCGGAAATGTACCGTACCGAGTCCAAGAACATGGAAACCATGGACAAGTACGGTCATGGCACCCCGGATGACTGGATTGAAAGAAACCTTTACACGCGCTTTAGCTGGCAGGGCGTCGGTCTGATGTTGATTGTCAACGTGATGTTGTTTGGCGTGCTTGGCTTGACCGTGTGGGCCGTTCAGATGATCTGGATTCCGATTACTGCTGCCGGCATCATCAATGGTATCGGTCACTTCTGGGGCTACCGGAACTATGATTGTACGGACGCGTCACGCAATATTTTCCCTATAGGCATCTTGATCGGCGGCGAAGAACTCCACAACAACCACCACACGTTTGGTACGTCGGCGAAGCTGTCATCGAAGTGGTATGAATTCGACATTGGCTGGATGTATATCCGCATGATGGAAATAGTTGGATTGGCGAAGGTAAAGAAAATTGCACCAGAGCCGAAATTTGACCGAGAAAAACTCGTTGCTGACTTCGATACCTTGCAGTCGGTGATTTCAAACCGCTACGACGTGATGGCAAAATACGCGAAGTCGCTGCGGACGACCTGGCATGACGAGCTTGAGCACTTGCGTAGCAAAGCCAAGCTGGAATCAGGCTTCCTGAAGTCGTCCAAGCGATTGTTGCATCGCGAACCAGCAAAATTGGAAGCACCTCAGCAACAGCAGTTGCGGGAATTATTTTTGCACAGCAAGCCTTTGCAAACGATGCACGAAATGCGATCCGAGCTGAGTGCTATCTGGGAACGTTCGCATAGTAGTCGGGATCAATTGCTGCTGCAATTACAAGACTGGTGTGCACGTGCCGAAACGTCTGGCATCAGGGCTTTGCAAGATTTCTCGCTACGGCTACGTAGTTACGCCTGATTCCTGATTCATCTGGTAAGTCCTCTGTATGTTAAAAGCGGTCCTTTCAGGGCCGCTTTTTTTATCTACGCGCTCCCGTATTACTCCTGTGTATTCATGGGCACATCAGCGGTAGATAAAAAAAAGCCGCTCGCAAGTGCGAACGGCTTTGATGCTCATCGAGCGAAGCTTTGATCAATTACTTGATCTTCGTCTCTTTGTATTCGACGTGCTTGCGGACTTTCGGATCGAATTTCATAATCGACATTTTTTCCGGAGTAGTACGCTTGTTCTTGGTAGTCGTGTAAAAGTGACCCGTACCTGCGGTCGATTCCAGCTTAATTTTGTCGCGGCCAGATTTAGCCATGATAGTTCCTTTATTCTGCTAGTTAGACTTTTTCGCCGCGAGCGCGCATGTCTACCAGCACGGCATCAATGCCGAGCTTGTCGATGGTACGCAGACCAGCGTTTGACAGCCGCAGGGAAACCCAACGGTTCTCGGATTCAACGAAAATACGACGACGTTGCAGGTTAGGCAAAAATCGGCGTTTCGTTTTGTTATTTGCATGGGAAACATTATTACCGACCATCGGCTTTTTCCCGGTGACTTGGCAAACTCGTGCCATATCTCACTCCTTAATAGTTTCCGAAATTGGAAAAAAAGTGAGTATAACCAAATAAATGAGGTTATTCAACGACTTGCGAAAAACAATTGTGTCTTTCTAAGAATTAAAATTTAACAAAATGGTGATCGCCATAAAACCGTAAGGATTTCCTCACAACGCCCCATGCTCAGCAAAGGAATACACCTGATTCCCGGCAACGATGAGGTGGTCAAGTACTTTGACATCGATCATGGCGAGCGCGTTTTTGAGTGTTCGCGTTAGCGCATGATCGGACTGGCTGGGTAGCGGTATGCCGGAAGGATGGTTGTGCGCCAGCATAAGTGCAGCCGCATTATGGCGCAGCGCAGCTTTAACGACCTCGCGCGGGTAGACACTAGCGTGAGTCAGGGTACCTCGGAACATTTCTTCGGTCGCAATAAGTCGATTACCGACATCGACGAATAAGACGGTGAATGATTCATAGCTTTTATGAGCGAGCAATAATTGCAGGTACTGCTTCACCACCTGCGGAGAAGACAGTGTTATTCCTGCCTGCAATTGCTCTGCAAGGGCACGTTTTGCAAGCTCCATGACCGCTTGCAGCTGTGCAAACTTGGCGGGTCCCAACCCATGCAATGCCGAAAACTGATTGACGGTGGCCTGAAATAGTCCGTTGAGCGAACCAAAATGAGTAACCATGTCGCGTGCGAGCTCCACCGCGCTTTTTCCCGCTACGCCAATGCGCAGGAAAACAGCGAGCAACTCTGCATCGGATAACGCTGCAGCACCGTGAAGAATCAGTCGTTCGCGTGGACGCAAGTGTTCGGGCCAATCGGAAATTGCCATAGTGGGTGACGTCAGCGTTCGTAGGTTGAAACCAATCAGCGTACGGCATCATTTGATTGACGCGGCAGGGTCTGGTGCGATCGTGGCTTAAAATAGGGTCCCCTATGTCAATCAGGAATATTTGATGTCGCTTATCCAACAAACGGTTGTCACAGACGGTGCTTACCTTACTTTGCACTATCGCCTTGCCACTCCCGATGGCACAGAAATTGTCACAACCTTCAACGACAATCCGGCTACGCTGCATTTGGGTAGCGGCCAGCTCGCCCCCTTTCTTGAGCAGCGCTTGCTGGGCTTGCCGGAGGGGGCCAATGAAACGTTTCATCTGTCGCCCGATGAAGCTTTTGGGCCGCGCAATCCAGCACTCGTTCAGCGCGTATCGCGTGCCACGTTGGCCGAGAATTCACAGTTTGGCGAGCAGTATGCAATTGGCGACGTAGTTGAGTTCAATGCACCAGGTGGGGGCCGTTTTGCCGGGGTGTTGCGCGAACTGGCCGAGGACGATACCGTCTTTGATTTTAATCATCCGTTAGCCGGACAATCGTTGAAATTTGAGGTCAGGATCATTGGCATCCTGTAACTTCAAGCGCTTGTCGGTACAGCTTATTTCTTAAAGGTTTTAAAAGGCATTCAGATGATGAGTAACAAGGAAATTTTGCTGGCGCAGCCGCGTGGATTTTGTGCCGGAGTAGATCGGGCCATTGAAATCGTCGAGCGGGCCTTGGTCCAGTTCGGTGCGCCAATCTACGTACGACATGAAATCGTCCACAACGCTTATGTCGTTGACGACTTGCGTGCCAAGGGCGCTATTTTTATCGAGGAACTGGCGGATGTTCCAACAGGGCAAACGGTCGTTTTTTCTGCACATGGTGTCTCGAAGGCGGTGAAGGCCGAAGCGGAAGAGCGGGGGTTGCGTATTTTTGATGCGACCTGCCCGTTGGTGACTAAGGTACATGTTGAAGTCGAAAAGATGCGCCGCGATGGTCGAGAAATCATCATGATCGGGCACGATGGTCATCCGGAAGTAGAGGGAACAATGGGGCAGTCCGAGCAGGGCATGTACCTCGTAGAGACTACCGAAGATGTTGTGCGCCTTCAGGTTGCGCATCCCGAACTGCTTGCATACGTGACACAGACCACGTTATCGGTTGACGACACCGCTGACATCATCGCAGCACTCAAGCAGCGTTTCCCCAGCATCGCCGAACCTAAAAAAGGGGATATCTGCTACGCCACGACTAACCGTCAGGAGGCGGTCAAGTTCATGGCGCCGCAGGTCGAGCTAGTGATTGTGGTGGGAAGTCCGAACAGCTCCAACTCGAACCGTTTGCGTGAAGTCGCCGAGAAAAAAGGGGTTCCATCATTCATGGTGGACAACGCCGAGCAAATTGATCCTGCTTGGCTTGAGGGCAAACAGCGCATCGGCGTTACCGCAGGTGCGTCCGCCCCCGAGGTACTGGTGCAAGCGGTCATTGACCGATTGAAAACGTTTGGCGCGCGCAGCGTTCGCATACTTGATGGCGAACAGGAGCATGTAACGTTTCCACTGCCAAAGGGATTGACTGGAGAACGGCCAGTCCAGAACTAAATTCTGTTTGTTTGAGAATTTTCCATGGATAGTTTTTTAGTTTCATCGCTATGATGAGGCGGTGAAAATTTATTGTTTATATCAACTCAATCTTGTCGGTTTTATTGCGCCCAAAGTCGAATAATCTGACGTAACAACGATCACGTTATAGAATCCGGCGCTAGTTCCCATGAGGGTGCTCCGGAGGTCCAATAATCGGGAGATTTAGTTGCATGAATAAGAGACTTTTCGCACCGTCTCGTTTCGTCAGGTCCTGTTGCTGAGCACAGGCACAAGCGGCACCCAGTCAATCGGAACGGGTGCCGCTTTGTTATCCACGCGGGCTTTGACTCGTCGAAGTTACGCCATTTTAGTTGGTTTGTGAAACCGGTTGAAACCGGGTTTTTGAGAAAGAAACACACCATGGATACTTTCATCCAGCAAATTATCAACGGCCTTGTGCTCGGCAGCATGTATGCGTTGATTGCCCTCGGTTACACGATGGTGTACGGGGTACTTAACCTGATTAACTTTGCGCACGGTGACGTGTTGATGATCGGAGCGATGGCCGGTGTGACGATTCTCAAAATCGTACAGGTCGTTGCTCCCGACCTGCCCGGTGTGGTGAAGCTACTTATCGCCATTTGCGGAGCAATTCCAATCTGCGTCGCGGTAAATTTGCTGATCGAGCGGGTCGCTTATCGCCGTCTGCGTAACGCGCCGCGCTTGGCGCCACTGATTACCGCTATTGGTGTTTCCATTCTGTTGCAGACGTTTGCGATGATGATCTGGGGGCGCAGTCCGGTCGCTTTCCCACAAGTCATGCCTGCCGAGTCTTACCACATCATGGGCGCGCTGATTTCACCAACGCAGGTGATGCTGCTAGTGCTGGCAGGAATATCGATGTTTGGTCTAGTGATGCTGGTTGAAAAAACCAAGATGGGGAGGGCGATGCGCGCGACAGCAGAAAATCCTCGCGTCGCCGGGTTGATGGGAGTCAACTCGAACGCTGTCATCGTGATGACCTTTGCGATTGGTGCCGCACTGGCAGCGGTCGCTGGCGTCATGTGGGGCGCAACGTATGCCTCGGCGCAGTTTGCCATGGGTTTCGTTCCTGGTCTCAAGGCCTTCTCGGCAGCCGTGCTAGGAGGTATCGGGAATATCTATGGCGCGATGCTGGGAGGTATTCTGCTCGGCCTGATTGAAAGCCTTGGAGCTGGCTACATTGGCGACCTGACGGGCGGGTTCCTCGGCAGCCATTATCAGGATATCTTTGCGTTTGTAGTACTGATCATCGTGTTGACCTTACGACCGTCCGGCATCATGGGCGAGCGTGTGGCTGATCGTGCGTAAAGGGGATATTCATGGCTAACTACTTTGATACCAGAACCAACCCGCGCAAGGCATATATTGGGATGGGCATTATCGCCATCATCGTTATCGTATTTCCCTTCATTGCCCAAAATTACGGCAATTCTTGGGTGCGCATCATGGACTTCGCCCTGCTCTACATCATGTTGGCATTGGGACTCAATATCGTCGTTGGCTTTGCAGGGCTGCTCGATTTGGGTTACATCGCATTTTATGCGCTGGGAGCCTACCTGACAGCGCTGCTGGCCTCGCCACAATTTGCCGTCGTGCTTGAATCGTTTGTCAATCAGTACCCGGCGATCGGCAATGCACTGGTGTCATTGTTTGGTCCCGAGATACGCGAGCACGGCATCCATCTGTCGATCTGGTTTATCGTCCCGCTGAGCGCGCTGTTTGCCGGGGTGCTCGGTGCACTGCTTGGTGCGCCAACACTGAAGTTGCGCGGCGATTATCTTGCTATCGTGACCCTCGGTTTTGGTGAAATCATCCGTATCTTCATGAATAACCTCAATGGTCCGGTGAATATCACCAATGGTCCACAAGGCATCAACATGATTGACCCGATCAGGATTTTTGGTGTGTCGCTGGCCGGCGAGCCGGGCAGCAGGGCAAATTTGGTTTTCGGGAGCTTCTCGATGCCATCTGTGAATGCCTACTACTACTTCTTTCTGGTGCTGTGTATCGGCATTATCTTCGTGTCGGTGCGTTTGCAGGACTCTCGTCTTGGTCGTGCGTGGGTGGCTATCCGCGAAGATGAAATCGCGGCCAAGGCAATGGGCATTAATACGCGCAATGTCAAATTATTGGCATTCGCCATGGGCGCATCATTCGGTGGGGTGGCCGGTTCAATGTTTGCATCTTTTCAGGGATTCGTGTCGCCGGAATCATTTTCACTGACGGAGTCGATCGCCGTCCTGGCGATGGTAGTGCTGGGCGGCATGGGACATATCCCTGGTGTAATTCTTGGCGGCATTATTTTGGCAGCACTGCCGGAAGTATTGCGACACACTGTGGAGCCAATCCAAATGGCAGTTTTTGGCAAGGTCTGGATCGATGCAGAAGTGCTGCGGCAGTTGTTGTACGGCCTGGCCATGGTCGTCATCATGCTGAGTCGTCCGGCAGGATTGTGGCCCGCGCCCAGGCACGAAGACCGGCCCGATGGCGACATCGACAAGCCCGAAAAAGCAACCGGCATAGTGGCAGCCTGAGGACCATCATGAGCGAACAAATCATTCTTAATATTGCCGGCGTTACCAAGCGTTTCGGCGGATTGCAGGCCCTGTCAGGCGTCAACATGAAGATTATGAAGGGCCAGATTTATGGTCTGATTGGTCCGAACGGCGCCGGAAAGACAACCTTTTTCAATGTCATTACGGGCCTCTATCAAGCGGACGCCGGTAGTTTTGAACTTGCAGGGAAGCCGTATTCGCCTTCGGCACCCCATGAGGTTGCCAAGGCGGGCATTGCACGTACGTTCCAGAATATTCGGTTGTTTGGTGAAATGACTGCGATGGAAAATGTCATGGTGGGGCGGCATGTTCGTACCCATCAGGGGGTATTCGGAGCCGTATTTCGTTTCAAGGCAGCACGTGAGGAGGAAGCAAATATCCGCAAGCGTGCGCTGGAATTACTCGACTTCGTGGGTATCGCCAAGTTTGCAGATCGCACGGCACGGCATTTGTCGTATGGGGATCAACGCCGCCTGGAAATTGCCCGTGCGCTGGCAACCGATCCGCAATTACTCGCGCTTGATGAGCCGGCAGCAGGGATGAATGCGACCGAAAAACTAGCGCTGCGCGAGTTACTGGTCAAAATCAAGACCGAAGGAAAGACTATTCTGCTCATTGAACATGATGTGAAACTGGTGATGGGTTTGTGCGACCGTATCACCGTGCTGGACTATGGCAAGCCGATCGCCGAAGGAGTGCCTGCTGATGTTCAAAAAAATCCTGCAGTCATTGAGGCTTATCTCGGAGGAGCGCATTAATGGTTGCCAATGAACGGAGTGCTACCGTGCGCGAGAACGTATTAAAGATTAGTGGTTTGCAAGTCGCCTATGGCGGTATTCAGGCGGTCAAGGGCATTGACCTCGAAGTCAACAAGGGTGAGTTGATTACACTGATTGGTGCCAATGGTGCTGGCAAGACCACGACACTCAAGGCGATCACGGGTACCTTACCGAACTGCCGTGTCGAAGGACACATCGAGTACGCTGGTGAAGCCATCAAGGGGGTCGGTTCGTTTGACTTGGTCAAGAAGAACCTTGCCATGGTGCCGGAGGGGCGTGGCGTCTTTACGCGCATGTCGATTCACGAAAATCTATTAATGGGTGCTTACACCCGGAATGATAAAGCAGGTATTACTGCCGACATTGAAAAGTGGTTTTCAGTCTTTCCTCGATTGAAAGAACGCGCAGCGCAAATGGCGGGGACCTTGTCCGGCGGCGAGCAGCAGATGCTGGCGATGGCACGTGCACTGATGTCGCATCCCAAGCTCTTGTTGCTTGATGAGCCGTCGATGGGCTTGTCGCCAATCATGGTGGAAAAAATCTTCGAGGTAATACGTACGGTTTCTGCAGAGGGAGTCACCATTCTGCTGGTCGAGCAGAATGCCAAGCTGGCGTTGCAGGCTGCACATCGCGGTTACGTGATGGACTCTGGATTGATCACGATGACCGGTGCTGCAGCCGATATGCTCGATGATCCGCGTGTTAAGGAAGCCTACTTGGGCGAAGGGTAAAGTTACTCTCTGCACGCGAACAGCGCTATGTCTGCGAACGCAGTTATGGCGCTTTTTTATTATCTCGACTCAAGGGTTACCTATGACATTCGTATTTCCTCCTCTTGTTCAAGCTACGGTGCCGGTTGCCGGTTCTACCGAGTTATTTCCAGTACATCGCATTTACTGCGTCGGGCGCAATTACGCCGACCACGCGATCGAAATGGGCGACACCGGTCGCGAGGCACCTTTCTTTTTCATGAAACCGGCAGATGCGGTGCTGCCAGTTGCAGAAGGCAGCGTTGGCGTCATGCCATATCCGCCGATGACAGAGGATCTGCAGCATGAAATCGAGTTGGTCGTGGCAATTGGACGTGGCGGAAAGGATATTGCAGTTGCCGATGCCGCGGCCCACATCTGGGGTTATGCCATCGGACTAGACATGACGCGGCGGGATTTGCAGGGTGCTGCCAAGAAACTTGGTCGCCCATGGTGTACCGGAAAAGGGTTTGATTGCTCGGCGCCAATTGGGCCATTACATCGTCATGCGCCGACCGGCGTGATTAGCCTTCTCGTCAATGGCACAGTGGTGCAGTCTAGCGATCTTGGCAACATGATCTGGAGCGTTGCTGAGACGATTGCTCAATTGTCCACCCTATTCGCACTGCAGGCCGGTGACCTGATTTTTACAGGTACACCGGCAGGCGTTGCTGCAGTCGTGCGCGGCGACCTGCTAGAAGGTCGTATCGACGGACTGGGCAGTCTGCAAGTCAGGATCGATCAGTAACGGTAGACGCGACCGTTTTCGACGCGAACACGATTGCCGACGCGAAGATCATTGACATTGTCTTGGGTGATCGCCTCATATTGACCGTTATCGAGGCGGACATTGACTTGATACACTTCGCGGCCGGCCGAACGGTTTTGTTCGACCTGATTACCGACTACTGCGCCGCCGACGACACCAGCTGCCGTAGCGACGGCGCGTCCTGTACCGCCGCCAACCTGATTGCCGAGAAGCCCACCGACGAGCCCGCCAATGACAGCGCCGGCGCCGGGACCTCCTGAGTTAGCTGCGCGCGACACCTGAATGGAATCGATCACACCATATTGGGTGCTATAGCCTTGCTGGTTGTTGTAGCCTTGCGATGAAGACTGAGGGTAGCTTTGTGAGTTGTTTGATTGCTGATACGGCGTGGCACAACCGGCAAGCAGGCTTGAAGCGAAAAGAGCAGTAACGGCCAAGGTAGTAGTGGTTTTCATGATTTCTCCAGTGTATTAAGTCAGGGTATGTGACCGGTTGGTGGCAGTCCGTACGGCAACGCACATTCAGGATTGATGTCGGCTGTTGGCCCCAGTTCGTGAGTCGCACTCGTAACGGATGTTCCAGTAACGCACGGCAACCGGATTAGTGTGAGCCTGAAAATGTAAGAAAGTGTTTGCGCTGCGTTGCGCTTGCCTTGTCAGTAATCGGCAAGGCAAGTAGTTGGTGGTGCCCCCGACACGGATCGAACGTGTGACCTATCCCTTCATCCCGCTATGGCTTTCGCCACCGGCTGTGCCGTTTGCAGTCTGGACTATGCCTTCTCCATGGCGCTGTATTGCAGCGCGACAGGAGGGAGCCGTCTAGTCTCTACACCTTCCCGACCGAAATCGGGCTTGGCTCGGCGTTGCCAACA
Source organism: Minisyncoccia bacterium (assembly GCA_047621345.1). Taxonomy (GTDB): domain Bacteria; phylum Pseudomonadota; class Gammaproteobacteria; order Burkholderiales; family Burkholderiaceae_D; genus Actimicrobium. The sequence goes on from JBLHLW010000018.1 coordinate 38,728, forward strand.
GCGTGACCTGTCAGGGTTCACCGAATTTGACTCCATTCATGCAGGACCTTTCGGTACCCGATGCCCAAATCAATAGGAGGGGATCGCTCTATCCACTGAGCTACGGGGGCAGTGCAGACGCATTTTCGCATACTCCTGTCTGCTTATTTCATCTCGTTTCATATCAGCATCTGGCGCAATGCAGCAAAAAGCCGACGCGACATCGCGAGATGTTGCCGGGAGTCGGTACAATGCTCACTTCCCATCAATTCAACGGCAATGCGTTTTACGCATGCGCCCCTTCACTTCAGGCATCCCGGGTACTTATGGCAGTCATCTCTCTTTCCAATGCACAACTCGCATTCGGCCACGTTCCCTTGCTCGACCGTGCAGAATTCTCCCTTGAAAACACCGAACGGGTTGGTTTGATCGGTCGCAATGGCACAGGTAAATCTTCGCTGTTGAAAGTGTTGTCAGGGCAATCAAAATTGGATGACGGCCTGCTGGTCATGCAGCAAGGCGTAAAGATTACCTATGTCGATCAGGAGCCACATTTCGACCGGAATATTTCGGTGTTCGACGCTGTCGCTTCCGGCATGGGAGAGATGCAGGCGCTGCTTAAGGAGTACGACGCGCTGACTGGCCAGTTTGGTGGCGACGACGACGAAGCGTTGATGGAGCGAATGCATGAAATCCAGCTCAAGCTCGACGCCGCCGACGCCTGGAATCTCAATAATAAAGTCGAGACGACCTTAGACCGCCTGAACCTTGATGCGACATCGCTGATGGGCACCCTCTCGGGCGGTATGCAAAAACGCGTGGCACTGGCTTGCGCGCTGGTTAGCTCTCCGGATGTACTGCTGCTTGACGAGCCAACTAACCATTTGGACTTCACGTCCATCCTCTGGCTCGAAGGTTTGCTACGTGACTACAAAGGCAGCGTGTTGTTTATTACCCATGATCGGAGCTTTCTGGACAACGTCGCCACCCGCATCATCGAACTTGACCGTGGTCGCTTGCTGTCCTTTCCGGGTAACTTCACCGCCTATCAGTTGCGCAAGGCCGAGCAGCTAGAGATCGAAGAAGTCGAGAACGCTAAATTCGATAAATTCCTGGCGCAAGAAGAAGTCTGGATTCGCAAGGGCGTGCAGGCACGTCGTACGCGAGACGAAGGCCGCGTGCGTCGCCTTGAAGCGCTGCGCATGACGCGTAGCGTTCGTCGGGATCAGCAGGGTCAGGTCCGACTCGACGTCTCCTCAGGCGAGCGTTCCGGCAAGATTGTTGCCGAACTCGACAATGTCAACAAGAGCTTCGGCAGCAAGGTCATCGTGCGCGATTTCAGTGCGACGCTGTTGCGCGGTGACAAGGTTGGTTTGATCGGTCTCAATGGTGCCGGCAAGACGACCTTGCTCAAGATGATCCTCGGTGAAGAGCAACCGGATTCCGGTGTGATCCGTCAAGGGACCAAATTACAGGTCGCCTATTTCGATCAGATGCGTGCCCAACTCAATGAAGATGACAGTCTCGCAGACACGATTGCGCCAGGCAGTGACTGGGTGGAAATCAATGGTCAGCGCAAACATGTGATGACGTATCTGAATGATTTTCTGTTTGCCCCGGAGCGCGCGCGTTCGCCGGTCAAGTCCTTGTCCGGTGGTGAGCGCAATCGTTTGCTGCTTGCGCGACTGTTTGCCAAGCCAGCCAACGTGTTGGTTCTCGATGAACCAACCAATGACCTGGACATCGATACGTTGGAATTGCTGGAGGAGTTGCTCGAGGAGTACACGGGTACCGTCTTCCTCGTCAGTCATGACCGTACTTTCCTCGATAATGTCGTCACGCAAGTGATTGTCGCTGAGGGGGATGGGATGTGGCGCGAGTACATCGGTGGCTACACGGATTGGGAGCGCGTGCGTCGCGTACCGTTGACATCGCCGGTCGTCAAGGTTGCAAAGGGTGAGGCCAAGCCTGCCGCCGAGCCGGTTGTTGCAGCAACGAAGCAGAAAAAGCTGAGCTACAAGGAGCAGCGCGAACTCGATGCGCTGCCAGTATTGATTGCCGAGATCGAAGCGGAACAGAAAACCATTTCCGCCAAACTGGCTGATCCCGACGTGTACAAGCAGAAACCGGAAGAGCTGCAGCGTCTGAATCAGCGTTTCACGAAGCTGGAGGGCGAACTGCTCGAGGCATTGGAAAAATGGGAGCAGATCGAGGCGCGCGGCAAGAACTAACTGTAGTTCGGCGGGTCAGTTGATCCGCCGGATTGCTGCTTTTAGCAACGGCAATTGATCACGCAGTAACCCTGCATCGGTCGCGTCCGGACGCGCAGCCAAGTACGCCTCGATATCTTCGAGTGCCGGATTCGGGCAATCCAGTTGCGCGTAAGCCAACCCGCGATCGCGTCGCTCTGACACGTCGCCGGGCAACAGGATCAGCAAACGCTGCTGTACATCCAGTAATGATTGCCACCGATCATATTCAAAAAATAGTGATTTCAGGTTGCGTAGCATACGCGTAAGGATTTCGCGCGCAGAAGCCGGCTCCAGATAGGTTGACAAGGGTCGTCCTGCTTGCCGAATTTGGTCAACAAAGGGCTCTAGTCGCTCTTCCAGTTCCTCTCGTGACAGGCTGCTCCCGTTGACCGGATCAAGGATGATCTCGCCGGCCTGCGTCGACAGTTTCATCAGGAAATGGCCCGGGAAGGAAATGCCACGGACGTTGAGTCCGATTTGCTGGGCAATCTCCATATAGATCATTGCAAGAGAAATCGGAATGCCGCGTCGGGTTCGGGTGACCCGATGCAAATAGCTGTTATTCGGATCGTAATAATTGTTGATGTTGCCGCCAAAACCGAGTTCGGCATAAAAATAGTGGTTCAGCAAACGCAGCCTCTGGACATGGGCCGTGTCGGGCGGTATGCGTTGCCGTAATTTTGCGGCCATTGCGTCAACTTCCGCCTGCGCACCGCCGAGGTCAAATTGCGGATCGCTGTCTTGTGCGAGCGTGAGTGCGGCTTCGAACAACGGAATGCTGTCGTCCTGCTGCACCAGGGCGGCGAAATAGTCGAGTGGTGTAATCATGTTGCTGAACGCTTGAAATCAGTGGGTCTGAAGCCCATGACAACCAACGCGCCAAAATAAGTGATCGCGCATACCAGTAGCACGAGTAGCAGCATGCTGATGCGCTGCAAAGGTTGTGCCTGCAGTGCAATCCAGTCAAATTTACCGGCCGCCCACAGTGCCACGCCCCCCATCAGAAACAATGCCCCAGTGAGTTTGACAAGGAACATGCCCCATCCCTTCTTGGCAACGTAGATGCCGCGTCGGCGCAAGCCAAGGTAAAGAAAGATCGCGTTGATACATGCGCCCAGTCCGATCGACAGCGCCAAGCCTGCTAATGCCAGACGAGGCACAAAAATCAAGTTCATTAACTGGGTTGCGATCAAGACCCCGATAGCGATTTTGACCGGGGTACGGATATCCTGTTTAGCGTAGAACCCCGGGGCCAATATTTTGACGACGATGAGACCGATCAATCCGACGCCATAGGCAACCAATGCTTGTCCAGTCATCGAGACGGCTCGTGCGTCGAATTTTCCATAGTGGAATAACGTTGCGGTGAGAGGTTCCGATAAGGTCGCCAGTCCGACGGCAGCCGGCAGTGCCAGCAGAAAAGTGAGTCGCAGGCCCCAATCCAGCAATGCTGAATATTCGACCGGATCACCGTTGGCGTGGGCTTTCGATAGGCTTGGCAGTAAGACAGTTCCTAATGCAACGCCCAGCAGCGCAGTCGGAAATTCCATCAACCGGTCGGCAAATGACAGCCAAGAGACGCTGCCCAGTTCAAGGTGGGATGCAATATTGGTATTAATTACCAGACTGATTTGCGCAACGGACACCGCAAAGGTCGCTGGAGCCATCTGTTTTAACACGCGTCGCACGCCCGGATCGGCTAGCGCAAAACGCGGATTAAACTGGATGTGTGGCAGCATGCCTATGCGCAGCAACGCAGGTATTTGAATGGCTAATTGTAATAATCCGCCGAAAAAAACCGCAAATGCCAGTGCGTAGATCGGCTTGTCGAGTAGTGGTGCTACTAGCAATGAGGTAGCGATAAAGGATAAATTTAATAGCACAGGGGTAAATGCCGGGATACGAAACTCGCTCCAGGTATTGAGAATGCCACCAGCCAACGCCACCAGGGACATGAACCCGATGTAGGGAAACATAATGCGGGTCATCATCACCGTGGTGTCAAACACGGCCTGGTCAGCGGCTAGTCCGCTGGCCATCAAGTAGACGATGATCGGTGCACCGACTATGCCGACGATGCAAGTCAGTAATAGTGCCCAAGCCAAGATGGTAGCAACATGATCTGCTAGCAATTTGCTGGCCGCGTCACCGCGCTGGTTGCGGTATTCCGCAAGAATGGGGACGAAGGCCTGAGCAAAGGCTCCTTCGGCAAACAAGCGGCGCAGTAAGTTGGGGATCCTGAATGCGACAAAAAAAGCATCGGTGGCCCCGGAAGCGCCAAATGCACGGGTAATGAGGACGTCGCGTATCAAGCCTGTGATGCGGGATAGCATGGTCATGCCGAATATCGTGGCGAGCGTTTTATGCAGGTTCATGGGGCCAGATTATAGCTGTTCGATCTTGCCTGTCGCTGCTCGCCTACCCCTCAGGTGGAGGTGCTTTCAGGATAGTCGAATCCGTTCTTGCGGTTAGTTTGCCCTTTCGGATAAAAGCCGATATACTCCGGGGCTTCACAGAATTCTGTCTAACTCCAGCGTCATTGATGGCGCACCCTGACCTCGATTTAGGAAATATCACTCATGGCAAATACCGCACAAGCACGCAAGCGTGCCCGTCAAGCAGTCAAGCAAAACGCGCACAATTCGAGCCAGCGCTCGTCACTGCGTACAGCGATCAAGGCTATCCGCAAGGCAATTCAAGGCGGCGATAAAGCGGTAGCAACCCAAGTGTTCCAGTCGTCGATTTCCATCATCGACCGCATTGCTGACAAGAAAATCATTCACAAAAACAAAGCAGCTCGTCATAAGAGCCGTATGGCTGCAGCATTGAAAGCATTGGCCTGATTTTTATTACTCGATAAGCCGTTTGCGGCTTATCGCGACGAAAAGCCCGCACGGATGACTCCATGCGGGCTTTTTCATATGGTTTTCTTACTTAATTTTAGATAAGCCGTCGACGGTCATGCCTGCCTTAATATTTTTTTGCTTGAACCATCCTGCATTCATTTCCAGCGCATAGCTCACTTGCTTGAGGGCGCAATGGGATTCGGTTGTTTGCGGCTTCATGTCTTCGATATTGATGATCTTGCCGTCATCATCGATGAACGCCACGGACAGCGGTAACAACGTGTTCTTCATCCACATACAGACTCCTGCCGGAGCGCCAAACGAAAACACCATTCCTTCGTTAGCTCCCATTTTTTCGCGAAACATCAGGCCTTGCTCCCGTTCGGCTGGGCTGGCGGCCACTTCTGCCTTGATCAAATGAATGCCCACCGAAAGCGTGGTGATGTTGAATTTGACTGGTTGTTGTGCGCCGGCATAGGAGGACAGCAAAAGTGCTCCGGAAAATACGAGTGTGCGCAGGGAGAAGGAGGGGGAGGTCATCGTGATGTTCAGCATTCGCCTAAAAAGTTGAGCCGCAGTGAAAAAGCGTTCGGCCATAAAAAAAGGCAGGATAACCTGCCTTTCGGACTGAGCCTAACAGCAAATTACTTCGCTGCTGGAGCTGCTGCTGGTGCTGCTTCTTTCATTTCTTTTTTTGCATGCTTTTCTTTTTTTGCATGCTTTTCTTTTTTTGCTGCTGGTGCTGCTGCATCAGCTGCTGGTGCTGCAGCTGCTGCTGGAGCTGCTGGAGCTGCAGGTGCCATTGGTGCGGCAGTGTGGCTGGCAGCGAAAGCGGAAACAGCGAACAGACCAGCAACCAATGCAGCGATCAGGTTTTTCATTTTGTAATCCTTCGAATTGGTACGATTGATAGGCGGTGATTCACATGAATCACGAGCAATAACGGCGCACTCGATAGTGCGTTGACAGAGTTTTTAAAAAAAAGAAAAAATTTCAAGCCGCATGATCATGCGGCTTGAATGGCAATCTCGCTGCGAGATGGGGAGCGGCTGTTGTGGGTTCCGTTTTTCTCCTTAACGCAAGGCATGGTCGGCACGCTATTATGCAGTCCACGATTTTACTTTCCTGCTATTCAACATCGAAAATGCCATGCCCCTAAAACTGATGCTGCTCCTTGCTTGTTTGTTCGTAGTGCCGCTCGCGCAGTCTGAGCCACGTGTTCCTGCTTCAGATGACGTCGTGCTGGAGCGTCTGCCATTCCGGCCGAATGATCCGATTGCGCGCGAAATGTCCGATTTGCGAAAAGCACTTCAGCGAGATCCGCGTGATCAGGTCGCCGCGCTTAAGCTGGCGCACCGTTACTACGGATTGGTCGCTGAGGAAGGTGACCCACGTTATATCGGTTATGCGCAGGCTGCATTAGCGCCATGGTGGGAAATGACAGAACCACCGGTCGAGGTTCAGGTCATGCGCGCTAGCCTGAGGCAGTTTAATCATGACTTCAGTGGAGCAATCAACGACCTTGATAGCGTGATTACCCGATATCCCGGACATGCTCAGGCGCGGGCGCTGCGTGCCACCATTCACATGGTGCAAGCACGCTATCCACAAGCGCGCACTGATTGCCAGGCACTGTTCGGGATAACCGACGAAGTCATCGCGACCGGTTGCCTCGCGATGGTCGACGGTTTGACTGGTAGGGCTCAACCAGCTTACGACACGCTGCTAGCGACGTTAGCCAACCACGCAGAGGCGCGTCCGGACGAGCGTTTGTGGGTACTGCTAAGGCTGGCTGAAATTTCGCAACGTATCGGTAAGGTCGAGATCGCCGAACAACATTTCAGGCAAGCCGTCGCACTCGATATTCCGGACACGTTCATGCTTGCTGCCTACGCTGACTTGCTGATGGACCAAAAACGTGCCGCCGAAGTAGTAGCACTTCTCAAGGACCGCACGCGTTCCGATGTTTTGTTGTTGCGACTGGTGTTTGCCACGCGCATGCTGAAGTCTCCTGATGCCGCCTCGCTGCAGGCGACATTGGCTGCACGTTATGCGGCGGCTCAGTTGCGAGGGGATACTGTGCATCAACAGGAGGAGGCCCGTTTCGTGTTGGCCATCGATGGTGATGCGAACAGGGCACTCGACTTGGCACTGAAAAACTGGACCGTTCAGCGTGAGCCACGGGACGCCCGTATTGTTTTGGAGGCGGCATTGGCCGCACGGAAACCAGTCGCCGCGCAGCCCGTCTTGACCTGGCTAACGGACAGCAGAATTGAAGATCACGTCTTGCTGGCACTTGCCAGCCAGGTCAATGGAGTTGCGCGATGAAGCGCCTGTTCCTGCTTTTCTTGCTCAGTTTGTTTTCGCTCACAGCGCAGGCCCACAAGCCCAGCGATAGCTATCTGAATTTCATTATCGAGGGCAGTACGATTAACGGGCAATGGGATATTGCACTGCGCGACCTCGATTTCGCGCTTGGGCTCGATGCCAACGGCGATGCGGCGATTACTTGGGGGGAAGTTAGAGCCAAGCAGTCGGATATCGATGCCTATGCGATGGCCCGGCTGAACTTGCAATCGGATGGGCAATCTTGCCCTGCCAGTGTCACCAGTCATTTGGTCGATGATCATACTGATGGGGCGTACGCGGTACTGCGTTTCAAAGCGGAATGCGTACAACCAATTAAACTCTTGCAGACGCGATACGGACTATTTTTCGATATTGATCCGCAACACAAGGGTCTGCTGCAATTGCAGTATCAGGGAGTTTCGACCACGGCGATTTTCAGTCCAGAGAAAGCAACCCAGCAATTTTCATTAGCTAGCCCGAGCCGGATTGCGCAATTTTTTGATTACGCCCGCGAAGGCGTGTGGCATATCTGGATTGGATTCGATCACATCCTCTTCCTTCTGGCACTACTCTTGCCCGCCGTGGTTATCCGTCGGAACAAACAGTGGCAGGCAGTGAACGCCTTCGAGCCGGCATTCTGGTCGGTTCTAAAAATAGTTACCGCATTCACGTTAGCGCATTCGATCACCTTGACATTAGCGACGCTAGGCGTCATTAGCCTGCCGTCGCGTTGGGTAGAGTCCATCATTGCGGCTTCGGTAGTGATTGCGGCGCTTAACAACATTTATCCGTTGTTTCGTGAGCGCCGCTGGATGATGGCGTTTTTGTTTGGCTTGATTCATGGTTTCGGCTTTGCTACGGTGCTCAGTGATCTGGGTCTGCCGAAAAGTGCGCTGGTGCTCGCTCTGGTTGGTTTCAATGTGGGCGTCGAAGCGGGGCAACTCGCCATCGTGGCGGCATTCCTCCCGGTGGCCTTCTATTTGCGCCACACCATGTTTTACCGCCGGATTATCCTGCTGGGTGGTTCTGCTCTTATTGCGTTGTTGGCGGCTGGCTGGCTGGCCGAGCGTGCACTCAACATGAAATTTTTGCCATTCTAACGGCGCGATGCCGCCAGTTCGGCGGCATCGACGGCGCGCGACTCACCCGGAAGCAGCGGGTGGCTCTCCAGCGAATACGGGCCGATGGCAACGCGTACCAATCGCAGTGTCGGCAAGCCTACTGATGCTGTCATGCGCCGCACTTGACGATTTTTCCCTTCGGTGATCGTCAGTGCCAACCAGCGTGTTGGACTGTTTGCACGCTGCCGTATCGGTGGATCGCGAGACCACAACCACGTCGGTGCGGTGACCTCGGTCACGTTGGCCGGTTTGGTGGTGAAGTCGCCGAGGAAGACGCCTGTTCGCAATGTTGCTAGCGCGATGGCATCTGGAATACCTTCTATCTGGACAAGGTAGGTCTTGGGTAATTTGTGTGTCGGGTCGCTGATGTCATGCTGTAGTCGGCCATCGTCTGTCAACAGCATCAATCCTTCACTGTCAGCATCGAGTCGACCAGCGGGATAGATGTCAGGAATGGCAAGGTGATCAGCGAGTGTTGCGCGCCCGGTTTGCGGCGAGAATTGACAAAGAACAAGATACGGTTTGTTGAACAGGATGAGCGCCATGCGAGTTTTTTCGTGGTCGGAGATAAATGTAAGCTGATATTTTAAGCCCCTTGTGCAGGCTGTTGCTGAGGTAATCGACGATTGGCGGTGTCGCAAACAGGTGGCATCCAGTAAAATACAATGGCATAATACGAAACGTTGTCTTATGTCTTATATAAGACTTGGCTGCCAAGTCAGCTGCTCAGTCACTGATTTCGCCTTCTTTCCCCGTACCGGAGACATCGATGTATCAACATATCAAAGTGCCTGCTGAAGGCAAAAAAATTACGGTCAATGCCGATTTTTCGTTGAATGTACCAAACAACCCGATCGTGCCCTACATCGAAGGCGATGGTACCGGTATCGATATCAGCCCCGTCATGATCAAGGTCATCGATGCTGCCGTCGCCAAGGCCTACGGTGGCGAGCGCAAGATTAGCTGGATGGAAATTTTCGCTGGCGAAAAGTCGACCAACGTCTACGGACCGGATGTCTGGCTGCCGGAAGAAACGTTACATGCATTGAAAGACTACGTTGTATCGATCAAGGGACCACTGACAACGCCCGTCGGTGGCGGTATTCGTTCGCTGAACGTGGCATTGCGCCAGCAACTTGACTTGTATGTCTGTCTGCGTCCTGTGCGCTACTTCACGGGTGTTCCTTCGCCTGTGAAAGAGCCTGAAAAAACTGACATGGTGATTTTCCGCGAGAATTCGGAAGACATCTATGCCGGTATCGAATGGCAAGCTGGTAGTGACAGCGCCAAGAAGCTCATCGATTTCCTGATCAAGGAAATGGGCGTCACAAAGATACGTTTCCCTGAGACGTCCGGGATCGGCATTAAACCGGTATCGCGTGAAGGTACCGAGCGACTGGTTCGCAAGGCGATTCAGTATGCGATCGACAACGACAAGCCATCGGTGACGATCGTTCACAAGGGCAACATCATGAAGTACACCGAAGGTGGCTTCCGCGACTGGGCTTATGATCTGGCCCAAAGCGAATTCGGTGCCGAAATGATCGATGGTGGCCCATGGTGCAAATTCAAGAATCCAAAGACCGGTCGCGACATCATGGTGAAGGATTCGATCGCCGATGCGTTCTTGCAGCAGATTTTGTTGCGGCCTGCTGAGTACAGTGTTATCGCCACACTGAACCTCAATGGGGACTATATTTCGGACGCGCTGGCAGCACAAGTTGGCGGCATCGGTATTGCTCCAGGTGCCAACCTGTCGGATTCGATCGCAATGTTCGAAGCCACACACGGTACGGCGCCGAAATATGCCGGCAAGGATTATGTCAATCCGGGCTCGCTGATTCTGTCCGCTGAAATGATGTTGCGTCACATGGGTTGGCTCGAAGCCGCAGATCTGATTATCAGCTCGATGCAAAAGTCGATTGCGTCCAAGAAAGTGACGTACGACTTTGCGCGCCTGATGGAAGGTGCAACGCAAGTATCTTGTTCCGGTTTCGGTGATGTGATGATCGAGCACATGTAATTGCTGTCGCGCTGCTCGCAGTATTGAAAAAAGCCAGTCACGTGTGACTGGCTTTTTTTATATTTTTAGGGGCGCACGTTCTAGTGCAAATCGGATCAGGTCAGCCTGACCCTCAATTCCGAGTTTTCGCTTGATATTGAGGCGATGCGTCTCTACGGTTCGCACGCTCAGGTCAAGTTCACGGGCAATGTGCTTGTTGGATTTCCCGTTGGCGATCGATCGCAACACTTCATTTTCCCTCGGAGTCAGCAGGACTGGCGGGCCGAATTGGGATGCCATTTGTCTGGTAATGCCCGCGCTATAGTAGATGCCTCCTGCCATGACGGTGTCTATGGCAGTAATGATATCGATCGCTGGTGCATCTTTTAATACATATCCTCGGGCGCCGTTCTGTATCGAGTGCGTCACATATTCAGTTTTGTCATGCATGCTGAGAATGAGCACTGCGATGGTTGGATGAAGGGTATGAAATCGCGCCGTTAATTCAATTCCGTTGATGCCCGCGAGATTAATATCCATCAACGCCAGATCAATATGTTGGGTTGCCGCATGCCGAAGTGCATCGTCAGCACTTCCCGCTTCAGCGACGATCTCAAAATGAGCAACAGTTTCTAGCCGTGCGCGCAGACCATCTCTTACCAGTGGGTGGTCGTCTACGAGCAAAATACGAATTACGGGTGTCGTCATAATATAAATTTATTCGTTAGGAAGTGTTGCGATCAATTGGGTTCCTTCTGCGGATGATGTCAGCGATAAGTTGCCACCGACCGCCTCGGCCCGTTCGTGCATATTACGCAAACCGATCCCGCGCTTGGGACTATCGGCGACGAGCGCCATGTCGAAACCTTTGCCGTCGTCGGAAATAATCATGCGTACCATTGTGGCGTCACTGAGAAGAGTCAGGGAAACGTTCGCTGCGTTGGCATGACGTTCAATATTGGTCAAGGCTTCCTGTGCAATTCGAAACAAGACAGTCTTTTGGACCTCTGAAAGATGCTCGATGTACGCAGCCGCAATAAGGTTCACTCGTAGGTTCGCATGCTCTGCAAATTCACGCGTGAGATGGTCGAGTGCGGCGGCAAGACCAAGGTCATCGAGCAGCGCTGGCCGAAGATCATGCGAGATGCGGCGCACCTCACCGAGCACGTCATTAAGTTGTGTTGCTGCTCGATCGAAAGATTGACTTGCTGAATGCGCTTGCGCCGGCGTTCCGGCAAGTTTGGCAATACCAGACTCTACTTGAAGTTTGATGGAAACCAGCCATTGACTGATGCCATCGTGGAGATCCCGCGAGAGCCTTGCACGCTCCTCTTCCTGAGAGCGGACGACGCGTTGCGCCAGCACTTTCAATTTCGCGTCTGCAACCCGGTGCTCACTGAAGTTGAGTGCCAGGCCAAACATGGCGATGACCAGAACGCTGGCGATCGCAATGCCGGTAATCCAGAGCATGGTGCTCTGGATATTGCGCGAAATCTGGATATCTATCTTGTTGACCACAGCATCGACATCATCAAGATAGATGCCGGTGCCAAGAATCCACCCCCACTTAGGCAGGCTGACAACGTAGCCTAGTTTCGGAACCACTTTGCCGCTGGATGGTTTTTTCCATAGATAGCGTTCCAGGCCACCGCCGTTGCTGGCGCGAAAAATCAGTCGCTGTATGGTGGGATTGCCTTTGTTGTCGCGCAACTCCCATAAATTTTGACCGACTAATTCTGGTTGGCGGGGATGGACGAGATTGACGCCTTGCATGTCATAGACGAAGAAATAACCATCGTCACCATAGTCAAGTTTTGAAAGAATTTGTTTTGCTTCCGCAAGAGCCGCGTCGTCGTGTCTGCCTGAATCGTAAATCGCCTTGATCGAACGCGTGGCTAATGTCACGTAGTGACGCATTTCTGCTTCTTTGCTACTCAGATAAGCCGACTCGACCGAGTTACGTTGTTGTTGCGCCAACAGTGTTGCCTGGTATTGCACTGCGAGAGCAATCGCACAGAGTGCAACAATCAACGGTACGACGGCAAGCAAAAATATTTTTTGTCTGAGATTCATGAAGGGAGTCGGCGGGTGTTGTCAGAAAAAAACCCCGCGGTGCGGGGTTTTTATAGGGTCATTCTGACGAACTGATCAGGGAGCCTGAATGTTGGAAGCTTGCTTGCCTTTAGGGCCCTGCGTGACTTCGAACTGAACTTTTTGACCTTCTTTCAGAGTCTTGAAACCATTCATCTGGATTGCGGAGAAATGCGCAAACAAATCTTCACCTCCGTCATCCGGGGTAATGAATCCGAAACCCTTGGAGTCGTTGAACCACTTGACTGTACCTGTTGCCATAAAAGCGTCTTTCCAATTTACTTGATCACACGAGCCGTAAAAGCAGGAAGCCTGAGTCGACGTTGCCCCTTCTTAAAACTTGCCCCCTTCGTATTGACAATTTCAATTGCTGCTCCTGTCAAGACAATTCATTGTTGGCGAAAAAAATATTGAAGTCAAGATTTTCTGCTGAGCGGGCAGGGCATTATCGAATACGTGTTTAGTTGCAACAAAAAAACACTCTTGAATTCTCTGGTAGCAGCGCCACCTGCGACTAATCATGAAAGCGCGTAAGATCAAGCCGTATCTCAGGGCATTCGTTATTATTTACTGCGACCACCGTAGTTGAAGGACTTAGACACACGCATGGCAACCAAGCACGAAAACGGCACAGTACTCGTTCGGCAGACTCAGAAGCTTAAGCCGCCGTCGATGTACCAAGTGTATTTGCTCAATGATGATTACACGCCGATGGAGTTCGTCGTGGCCATCATTCAGGAATACTTCAACAAGGATCGCGAGAACGCCACACAGATCATGCTGATGGTGCATCGCGATGGTAAAGGGATGTGCGGCGTGTACCCCAAGGATATCGCGTCCACTAAAGTCGAATTGGTGTTAACACACGCAAGAAAGGCGGGGCACCCCCTGCAATGCGTGATGGAGGAAGCATGATTGCGCAGGAACTGGAAGTTAGTTTGCACATGGCGTTTGTCGAAGCTCGGCAAGCTCGTCACGAATTTATTACCGTAGAGCATTTACTCTTGGCGCTGGTGGATAACCCATCTGCGGCAGAGGTGTTGCGTGCTTGCGCAGTCAATATTGAAGACTTGCGCAAAACACTCACAAACTTCATCGCCGATAACACGCCTACCGTCCCCGGTGCCAGCGAGGTTGACACGCAGCCAACGCTGGGATTTCAGCGCGTAATTCAGCGCGCCATCATGCATGTGCAGTCTGCATCGAATGGCAAGAAGGAAGTCACTGGTGCAAATGTGCTGGTCGCGATTTTTGGTGAAAAAGATTCTCACGCGGTTTACTACTTGCACCAGCAAGGGGTTACCCGTCTTGACGTAGTCAATTTCATTTCGCACGGCGTGCGAAAGGACCAGCAAGCTGAGCCGCAAAAAGCACCGGAAAGTGGTGAAGAAGCGCCTGCCGACGGCCAGCAAAAAGAGAGTCCGTTAGATCAATTTACGCAAAACCTGAACAAGCTCGCGCTCGAAGGAAAGATTGATCCGCTGATCGGCCGTGAACCTGAATTAGAACGGGTCGTTCAAACCCTCTGTCGTCGACGCAAGAACAATCCCTTGCTCGTTGGCGAAGCAGGTGTCGGAAAAACGGCGATTGCCGAGGGCTTGGCATGGCGCATCACCCAAAAAGAAGTGCCGGAAATTTTGCAGGATGCGGTGGTCTACTCACTCGATATGGGTGCGCTATTGGCCGGGACCAAATACCGTGGCGATTTCGAGCAGCGCCTGAAAGCCGTCCTCAAGCAGCTCAAGGACAGCCCCAATGGCATCCTGTTCATTGATGAAATCCATACGATCATTGGTGCTGGAGCGGCATCCGGAGGGACGCTTGATGCCTCGAATCTGTTGAAGCCAGCTCTGTCGAGTGGACAGCTGAAGTGCATCGGTGCGACCACCTACACTGAGTATCGCGGTGTATTTGAAAAAGACCATGCGCTGTCGCGTCGCTTCCAGAAAGTGGATGTCAACGAGCCGACGGTCGAGCAAACCATTCAGATTTTGCGTGGCCTCAAATCGCGCTTCGAAGAACATCACGGCATCAAGTATTCAGCTTCTGCATTGACCACGGCAGCCGAACTGGCCGCGCGCTTCATCAATGACCGTCATTTGCCGGATAAAGCCATCGACGTTATTGATGAAGCTGGTGCAGCGCAACGCATCTTGCCAAAGTCAAAGCAGAAAAAGACCATTGGCAAAGCTGAAATTGAAGACATCATTGCCAAGATTGCGCGTATTCCGCCGCAGTCGGTCAACCAGGATGATCGCAGCAAACTGCAGACGATCGAACGCGACCTGAAAAATGTCGTATTCGGACAGGAGCCTGCTATTGAAGCGCTGTCGTCTGCGATCAAGATGGCCCGTGCTGGTTTGGGCAAGACCGACAAACCGATTGGGTCGTTCCTGTTCTCCGGTCCGACCGGTGTCGGCAAGACGGAGGTAGCCAAGCAGTTGGCATTCGTCCTTGGTATCGAGTTGATCCGGTTCGACATGTCGGAATACATGGAACGTCATGCCGTCAGTCGTCTGATTGGTGCGCCTCCAGGTTACGTTGGTTTTGACCAAGGCGGCCTGTTGACGGAAGCCATCACCAAGAAGCCACATGCTGTCTTGTTGCTGGATGAGATCGAAAAAGCCCATCCGGATATTTTCAACATCCTGTTGCAGGTAATGGACCATGGCACGCTGACAGATAACAACGGTCGCAAGGCAGACTTCCGCAATGTGATCATTGTCATGACGACCAACGCGGGTGCTGAAAGCTTGCAGAAACGCTCGATTGGTTTCACCGAGAAGAAGGAAGCCGGCGACGAGATGGAAGATATCAAGCGGATGTTTACGCCTGAGTTCCGTAACCGGATCGACTCGATCATCAGCTTTGGTGCACTGAACGAAGAGATCATCTTGCGTGTCGTCGACAAGTTCCTGATGCAGCTGGAAGAGCAGTTGCACGAGAAAAAAGTCGACGCAATCTTCACCGAGAAGCTACGCAGCTTCCTTGGCAAGAAGGGCTTCGATCCGCTGATGGGCGCGCGACCAATGGCACGTCTGATTCAGGACATGATCCGCAAAGCACTGGCCGACGAATTGCTGTTCGGCAAGCTCGTTAGTGGAGGCAAGGTCACTGTCGATCTCGATGACAAAGACCAGATCAAACTGGACTTTTCGGATGGGGACAGCACACCTCCGCCAGCAGCATCGCAAGAGACGCTCGAAGTCGAATAGTCATTCAAGCGTTCATAAAAAAGCCCGGATCGTGCACGCGATCCGGGCTTTTTGACTGTACGGGCTAGTCAGGGCAATAACGGCTTTTGCATTGCCTGTTTGGCGTGAACATCCGTCGTTGCCTTATTAATTGCCGCGATTCGGTATGCCGTTGCCGGATGCAGGGCTGTGTAGCCGTTGGCCGTCTCGACCGGATACTGGTTGGCAAGGCCTTCCCAGAATGCGGAGGCGCCATCAATATCGTAGCCGGCCCGTGCCGCCATGAATAGTCCGGTCACGTCGGCGGCGGCATCGATGCTCTGGCTGTAAGGTTTGATGCCGGCCGTACCGTTGACCATGCCTAGATCGGGATTAATCCGAATCAAATTGTCGATCACACCTGCGATGGTGGCGCTGCTGCGTAATCGTGTCGGATGGCCCAGCGCATTGTGGGCCATCTCGCGTGCCAGCACATAAGCCAGTTGCTCGTCGGACTTGACATAGGCCAGCATGCCGCGCGTGATCAGTACGCGATAGCCGTCGGAATAGGCATTGACGCCATCGGTATTGCCCAGTTCAACCCGAAAAGCGCATGCCATAGTGAGCGGTATGTTGAGCACCATTTGCCGGTTATTACGCAGGATGGTCAGTTTTACATTGCCGCGGGTGGTGATCATGGGTGCGAGTAGGGCGGCGGCTTGGCGTTCGGCGTTGGCACCTTGCGACAAGGATTTGTCATTGACTGAAAGCAAGCTGTCGCCGCGCAGGACGCCGACCTTGTCGGCGCCACTGCCCGGGAGCACGCCGGTGACCCGCAAGCGCTCGTCGAGATTGAGTAATTTTTGCGCGGCAGGGATGAATTCGGTGGAGTACGAATATTTGGTCTTCGCAGTAAAACCGAGCAAACGGCGAGCATTACGTTTGCACAGCGCCGGATTATTGATCAGCAGCGGTCCGGCAACTCGGTCAAGCCGGTCTTGCAGCGCGACCAATTGGCGTAATGCAATTTCTTCGGTCGATGTCACCACGGGCGTTTGTGGAGGCACGGTTGGTGCTGGTACGACGCCTTTGCTGGCAGTCGACTCCGGTGAATCAGGTGCTGCTGTTGGCACCGGTGTCGCACAGGCTGCCAAAAGTACGGCAGCGCCGAGGATGATCAAGGCTGAACGGCGATGTTGCTTAGTCGGTTCAACCACTCCATGCATTTTTTTCTCCATTACTGTTTTCCGGTACTACCGAAGCCTGCCTCGCCGCGGGTACTGTCGGCAAAGTCTTCGACCACATGAAAACCGACTTGCAGCACTGGTACGATCACCAGTTGGGCAAGCCGGTCCATGGGTTCCAGCGTGAATGCGGTCTGACCGCGATTCCAGGTCGAGACCATCAATTGACCCTGGTAGTCTGAGTCGATCAGGCCAACCAAGTTCCCCAGCACGATACCGTGCTTGTGACCTAACCCACTGCGCGGCAGGATCATCGCGGCATAACCGGGGTCGGCAAGATGGATCGCCAAACCGGTTGGGACCAGATGGGTTTCTCCAGGTTGAAGGATCAACGGTGCATCCAGACAGGCACGCAGGTCAAGGCCAGCACTGCCGCTCGTTGCATAGGCCGGCAGCAGATCCTTCATGCGCGGGTCAAGGATTTTAAGGGCGATTGTTTTGAGGGGCATGGCGGAGTCAGTGGACATGTATGCGCAGGCGTTCGCTAATTTCGGTAATCAGCTGACGCGCCAGTGTTTGCTTGTGCGCGGGCGGGAAATGGATCTCGGTATTGGCATCGAATAGCACCAGCTCGTTGTCGTCTTTGCCGAAGGTGGCATGGCCGATATTGCCGACTAACAGCGGGATACCCTTGCGCACGCGTTTGGCTTTGCCGTGCTTGAGCAGGTCTTCGGATTCTGCGGCGAAGCCAACGCAATAGGGTTGGTTGGGCAGGGCGGCGACCGTCGCGAGGATATCCGGATTGGGCGCGAATTGGAGTTGCGGCATCGCGCCATCGGCAGTCTTTTTCAGCTTCTGCTGGCTGGCGTTGATGACCCGCCAGTCAGCTACAGCAGCAACAGCAATAAAGATATCCTTACCGCTGACATGGCTCATCACGATATCGAACATTTGCTGCGCCGTTTGTACATTGATGCGCTGCACGCCGGCCGGAGTGGCAAGGGCGGTCGGGCCGGAGACCAGTAACACCTCCGCACCCGCTTCGCGTGCGGCGCGCGCCAATGCATAGCCCATTTTTCCGGAGGATAAATTGGTCATGCCACGCACCGGGTCGATTGGTTCAAAGGTCGGACCGGCCGTGATCAGAACACGTTTTCCGAACAACACCTTGGGCTGGAATGCCGCAATCACGTCGTCGAGTAATTGCATCGGCTCGAGCATGCGACCCATGCCCGTTTCGCCGCAGGCCTGGTCGCCGGCAGCAGGTCCAAGCACTTGCACGCCATCGGCGACGAGCTGTTTGACATTGCGTTGCGTGGCGGCGTTTTGCCACATCTCGACATTCATTGCTGGTGCGATGAGTAGCGGCAGTATTGCTGGACGCGCCACACACAAGGTCGACAGTAAATCATCGCAGCGGCCCTGCGCCAGCTTGGCGATGAAGTCCGCCGAGCACGGCGCGATGACGATCGCATCGGCATCGCGGGTCAGGTCGATGTGCGCCATGTTGTTGGCGATGCGGGCATCCCACTGGTCGGTATAGACCGTATTGCCTGACAGCGCTTGCATCGTCACCGGCGTGATGAAATGGGTTGCCGCTTCGGTCATGACAACCTGCACGGTGGCACCGACCTTGATCAACGCCCGCGTCAGTTCTGCGGCTTTGTAACCGGCGATACCACCGGTCAGTCCCAGCACGATATGTTTTCCTGCCAGATCCATGAATGCTCCGCTAGGTTATTTGTTGACGCGTCGCAGTTCGTCGATCACGAACAGGACCGCGCCGATACAGATGGTGCTATCGGCTACGTTGAATGCGGGCCAATGCCAGCCGGCGAAATGGATATCAAGGAAGTCGATCACATAGCCGTGCATGCCACGGTCGATGACATTACCCACGGCACCGCCGAGGATCAACGTTAATGCCCAGCAAAACAAGTGCTGACCAGCGTTGCGTTTGAGCAGATAGACGATGAAGACGGCCGCTGCGGTACCGAGGACCGTAAAAAAATACCGCTGCCAGCCGGACTCATTGGCCAGAAAGCTGAACGCAGCGCCCTGGTTATGGACTAAGACGAGGTTGAAGAAAGACGTCACCGGCAACGATTCACCATACGTGAATAGTTTGGTGATCGTGATCTTGGTCAGCTGGTCGATCAGCACGATGATCGCAGCGATGCCTAGCCAGGGGCCGAGGCCCGATTGTGGCTTGGTCGAAAAGCGGTTTTTGGTAGCCATGGAATCAGTCAGTCAAAGGAAACAACGGTTAAACAAACTCACCCGGGATCACGCAAAGCGACGCGGTTCGCCCGCGCCAAACAGATTGGCGACGCACCGACCGCACAGTTCAGGATGCGTCGCATCGCTGCCAACATCGGCCCGATAATGCCAGCACCGTTCGCATTTCTGCGCTGCCGATGGCGTAACGACGATCGACTCGTCGGCCTCTGCGGCAACCTGGCTGACCGTGGCCTGCGACGTGATCAGCACGAAGCGCAGATCATCACCCAGACTGGTCAGTAAATCGTACTTTGCGCCGCTGGCCCGCAGTTCGACTTCCGCTTGCAAGGACGATCCAATGCCACCGGCGATGCGCACTTCTTCAAGCTGTTTCGAGACTTCGGTGCGCACGTCACGCAACGCCGCATACCGCTCAAGCAAGGCATCGGCACCTTCCACTACAGGCACGACCCAGCCAGTTTGCGTGAAGATGGTCTCATCACTAGCGGCGAAGGCGACCGGATCAGCAAAAATTGCCCACGCTTCTTCGGCGGTGAACGACAGGATAGGTGCCATCAGACGCAACAAGGTTTGCGTGATATGCCAGATCGCCGTCTGGGCCGAACGGCGTGCGATCGAACCGACACCGGCGGTGTAAAGCCGGTCTTTCAAGACATCCAGATAGAAGCCGCCCAGATCTTCCGAGCAGTACATCTGCAATTTCGATGTGACTGGATGGAATTCATGGATCTCGTAATGCGCCATGATTTCGGCCTGCAATTGCGTCATGCGAGCCAGCGCGTAGCGGTCTACTTCGAGCATATCGGCGACGGGTACGGCATTGGCGGTCGCATCGAAGTCAGACGTGTTGGCCAGCAAAAAGCGCAGCGTGTTGCGGATGCGGCGATAGCTTTCGGTGACGCGCTTGAGGATTTCGTCAGAGATCGACAGCTCACCCGAATAGTCGGTCGAGCCGACCCACAGGCGCAAGATATCGGCCCCGAGCGAGTCAGCGATTTTTTGCGGCGCGACCACGTTGCCGACCGACTTGGACATTTTTTTGCCCTCGCCATCGACGACGAAGCCATGCGTCAACAAGGTTTTGTACGGCGCGCAGCCATTGAGCATCGACGAAGTCAGCAACGACGAATGGAACCAGCCGCGATGCTGGTCCGAGCCTTCGAGATACAAGTCAGCCGGAAAGTGCGATGACTGCGCATGCGAGCCACGCAGCACGGTCTGATGCGTGGTGCCGGAATCGAACCAGACGTCGAGCGTGTCCTTGTTCTTGATGTACTGGTCGGCTTCGTCGCCGAGCAAATCCTTGGGCTCAATCGTCAGCCACGCATCGATGCCGGCGACTTCGACGCGCTGGGCGATTTGCTCGAGCAATTCTGGCGTACGCGGATGCAGGTCACCGGTTTCCTTATGCACAAAAAATGCCATCGGCACGCCCCACTGGCGTTGCCGTGACAGGGTCCAGTCTGGCCGGTTGGCGATCATGCCATGCAGACGTGCCTTGCCCCAGCCCGGATAAAACGTGGTCGCATCGATGCCGGCCAGCGCTGTCTCGCGCAAGGTGGGGCCGCCGTTTTTCGGCGTGCGATCCATGCCGGCAAACCACTGCGACGTAGCGCGGTAGATGATGGGTGTCTTATGGCGCCAGCAATGCATGTAGCTGTGATCGAACATCACCAGTTTCAACAGCGCACCGGCTTCATCGAGCTTGCTGCAGATCGGCTTCGACGCTTCCCAGATCGTCATGCCGCCGAAGAATGGCAACCCTGACGCATAGCGGCCATCGCCCATCACCGGGTTGAGCATGTCGTCATCTTTCATGCCATGCGCGCGGCAGGACAAGAAGTCATCGACGCCATACGCTGGTGACGAGTGGACGATGCCGGTGCCGGTATCGAGCGCAACATACTCGGCCAGATAGATTGGCGAGAGGCGGTCGTAGCCGGGATCGGTGTCGGCCAGCGGATGCTTGAAAGCGATCAGCGACAGGGCCTCGCCTTTGCACGTCGCAATGACGTTGCCTTCGAAGCCGTAACGTTTCAGGCAGGCTTCGACCAGGTCCAGTGCCAGAATCAGCAACAGCGGTTCGCCATTACGCGTGGTTTGCACCAGCGCGTAATCGAATTCGGGATGCACGTTCATGGCCTGATTGGCCGGGATGGTCCACGGTGTGGTGGTCCAGATCACGCAATAGCCACGCTCGGTGGGCAGCGTGGCCATGCCAAAAGCGGCGGCGATTTTTTCTGGTTGTGCAAAGGGAAAGCCGACGTCGATCGCCGGGTCGCGCTTATCCTGGTATTCGACTTCGGCTTCGGCCAGCGCCGAACCGCAATCAAAGCACCAGTTGACCGGCTTGAGACCACGGTACACATACCCTTTTTGCAGGATGGTGCCGAGCGCGCGCAGCTCGTCGGCTTCATTGCCGAAGTTCATTGTGGTGTACGGGTTGTCCCATTCGCCCAGCACACCCAGACGAATGAAATCCAGTTTCTGGCGTTCGATCTGGACGGTTGCATAAGCGCGCGATTTTTCCAGCACCTCGGCCGTCGGCAAGCTCTTGCCGTATTGTTTTTCGATCTGGATCTCGATCGGCATGCCATGGCAATCCCAGCCCGGCACGTACGGTGCATCGAAGCCGGCCAGATTACGTGACTTAACGACGATGTCCTTCAATACCTTGTTGACCGCATGGCCGATGTGGATGTCGCCATTGGCATACGGCGGACCGTCGTGCAGCACGAATAGCGGACGGCCTTTGGCGGCCTTGCGCACACGTTCGTATAGTTTCTTTTCCTGCCATGACTTGATCCATTGCGGCTCGCGCTTGGCGAGATCGCCGCGCATCGGGAAAGGCGTGTCGGGCATGTTGACCGGGTACTTGCTGGCAGGTTTTCCGGCGGGTTTTCCAGCGGCTTTGCCGGCAGGCTTGTTCGGTGTGTTATCGGACATGGGATTTCTTCGAAGGGAGTCTGGAATCTGGTGCGGCGAGCTGGTCGGAGACCGGTACCCGCCGGGCGGTGCATGCAATGAGGAGCGTCAAATTCGATCGGTCGCAGCCAGGGCCATGGTGCTGGCGTCGCGGAAATAGTCACGGGCGTTGCGGGCATCGTTGGCGATGGCTGCCGTTAGCGACGGCAGGTCAGTATATTTTTCTTCCGAGCGTAGTTTTTTTAGAAACTCGACCCGGATCAGTTTGCCATAGCAGTTGCCAGCGAAGTCGAAGATATGGGTTTCGAGCAGCACGCGGCCACTGTCATCGACGGTCGGGCGTACGCCGATACTGGCCACGCCCGGCAGCGGATGGTCAGCCAGTCCGTGCACCTGAACGACATAGATGCCACTGAGTGCAGGATGCTTGTGGGTGACGGCCAGATTGAGCGTCGGAAAGCCGATCGTACGACCGAGTTTCTTGCCGTGGATGACATGGCCTGATATCGCATACGGATGGCCCAGCATCTGCTGGGCTTGCGCGAAGCTTCCGGCCTTGAGCGCAGTGCGGATCGCCGAGGAAGAAATCCGCGTGCCGTCATGTTGCACTGTCGGCAGGGTCTCGACACGAAAACCGAAGCGCCGACCGGCCTCGATCAGCATCGCGACATTTCCGGCGCGGCGCGCGCCGAAGCAAAAGTCTTCGCCGACCATCAGCCATTTCAGATGCAGACCGTCGACCAGAATGTCGCGAATGAAGTCGTCGGGTGTCAGTGCGGCAAAATGCGCATTGAAATGCTGCACGATGACCCGGTCGATACCGGCCTGGTGCAGCGAACGCAATTTGTCGCGCAGATTGGCAATGCGGGCAGGGGCCTTGGCGGGGTCGCCCTGGACACCGGCGAAGTACTCACGCGGGTGCGGCTCGAACGTCATCACTGCCGAATCGAGTCCGAGCTTGCCGGCGGCTTCGGACACGCGCGCCAGTAAGGCTTGATGGCCGAGGTGGACGCCGTCAAAATTGCCAATCGTTAGTGCGCAGGGCGCACGGGCCGCAGCATTGGGTAATCCGCGAAATACCTTCATGGGGTCACAGTGGGGAGCAATCGGAAAGCCTAGGATTATAGATGCTTTCGGTGGCTTTCTTCGTGCAAGCGCAGGATAACTGCGCATCCTGCACGCGTGGCCTCATTGAACGCGCGCCTTCTCGCAGACCGATTTGCTGTCCATGACCTGACAACGATTGACCTGGCGGCCTGTGGTATCCCACACCCGTACGTCCCATTGCCGTGCGCCACTGCGCTCCATGGTCAGGTAACCAAAGCCGCCAGTCCATGCACTGACGTTATCAACGATGGCGCCGGGTGCCTGTGTGGCATCGCTTGGCAGGATGTGGGGTAACGGCACCAGGTCTTCCATCGTGCCGGAAAAGCCAGCGATGAACTGGCTAGGATGCGCACTGACAAAGCTGACCTGTTCCATAGATGAGCATGGCACGCAAACAGTGCATCGATGCGTGGCGACATGGTCGGCGGATTGGATTGGTAGCGCCAAACACCGACTGGATAGTGAACGCGATGCGGGCATCGCCCAGATCAGTGAGGGTGCCAGTATCGACACGGGTGCCGATCAGCTTGGTGTTCCACGTGCCGTTGGCGGCAAACGGCGAGATCGATTGCTGCGCCGAGACCTCGCGTGATTGCAGATTGACCGACGCGCCAAAGGTCGCTGGCCTTGCCGGGACCACGTTCGACGACCACGCCACCGATCACGCTGGCAGGCAAGGTACGACGAATAATCTGACAAGTCATTTTTTATTTTGTCTGGTAGTGATTGAAATTTTCAATCTGCTCGCAGGATAAGACGGGGAAATGACGGCCCAATTACCGATCGCTGACCAACGCATTACAAAGGCAAATGTACCGGACGTTGGCGCGTACTCGGGTTGATCACGCGCGTGGGCACGAAAACCCTGTGCCCACCCTACGCGGTATCGCGCGCGCACCAAATATGCCGGTCAATTCCGACCGTGCTGCGGGACATTCGCGTGGGCACGATAACCCTGTGCCCACCCTACGCGGTATCGCGCGCGCATCAAACATGCCGGTCAATTCCGACCGTGCTGCGGGACATTCGCGTGGGCACGATAACCCTGTGCCCACCCTACGCGGTGTCGCGCGCGCACCAAATATGACGGTCCATTCCGACCGTGCTGCGGGACATTCGCGTGGGTACGATAACCCTGTGCCCACCCTACGCGGTGTCGCGCGCGCACCAAATATGCCGGTCAATTCCGACCGTGCTGCGGAACATTCGCGTGGGCACG
>JBLHLW010000019.1:0-59954 GCA_047621345.1 Minisyncoccia bacterium
GTTCAATAACCGAAGGTCATTGCACCGTCTGCTTGCGGTGCAATGCCCTTCGGTTATTGCACCCTACGCGCGGCCCCGGCAGTTTATGGGGCCGATTTCGTGGCATTAATTCCGTTGGCCGTTAAAGCAGCTGCCAACTCATCGGAATAATCAAAATACCCTCTAGCGTTAATATTTTTTTCGACAACAATATTACTCATAAATCCGAGGAGACTTCTGCTGAAATCTGGAATGAAAAGCTCAGTTTCGGCGGAGCACTCTAAAGTATAGGCATCACAAATTTCACCTTCCGGTATTCCAAACAAAATAAACGTCACACCAGAACTATCGTCTTTTGCGAAAAACGCCGGGACTTCTTCAAAACGTCCAGTCTCTTCGGGCTCAAAAGTAAATCCACCGATTATGGCGCTTAGTTTTCGCGCCATCTCTTCTAATGGCAGGCTACTTGGTACTTCCACTTCAGCTAGCAAGGACAGTGCAATAATCGGAGGGCATTGCACCTTCTGCATGCCGTGCAATGCCCTTTGGTTATTGCACCCTACACGCTTCAGGTTTTCGAATTCATTTGGAGGTAAATAGTCTTCAAATAAATTTTTTTTCATGTACTAATCCGTCTTTAAAATTAGATTTTTAATGAATTTTTTCATGTCTTAACAAGACAAAACTTCCCTCTTTCTGATCTATTCTCCCTCTTAGATCCTCTGAGCGCGATGTGTCATTTACGTAAAATAAAATCGGGTATTCTGGACATGAAATTTCCGCAGGCTCGTTATCGTAAGGGTCTACATTTCGTTTCAGAACAAAATGTTCGTTAGCAAGTAGGGTGCAATAACCGAAGGGCATTGCACCGTCTGCATGCGGTGCAATGCCCTTCGGTTATTACATCCTACGCGCTGCATTTTTATTATTCCAAAAAAATAAGCTCCTCCAACTTCGGTCTGAGCTTCGGATCAATCTGATTATCCAAAAGAACAGAAAAATCATCTGATCCATTGTGCAAGCCGTGCGATCCGATAAAATGCACATCACTATCAAAATAAAAACACAATCCTAACTCACTCGGCACTGCAGCTTCGCCCGCACTCATCTCTGTATTTTTTAGAATTGAAAATTTGGTTATCGTGTTACCGATAAATTTTTCCCATGCTAGACCTGAGTATATTTTATCGTTAGCTAGGATCGGGAAAAGATCAGGATCTTCGCAGAGCGGCTGATTTATATCGATCTGATCGCACGCATGATCAAGCCAAACTATCACGCTATTCATACTTGGATCACTAGCGACGCCGAGTACACTGCCATCTTCAAAAACAACGGCCAATGGTCCTGCCGTGAGCGAAAAGGTTTGCTCCTTTGGTATGTGACATTCGTTAGCAACGTCGCCTTTTTCCCACCAACTATACCTTACCAAACCAGTCACTTTTTTTCCGATTAATTGACGCAATATATTTTTTGAAATGGAGGGATGCATTATTTCTGATTTAATCATAATGGGAGATTATTTTCTGCAACTTTAATTAATAAATCAATCATCCGCAAGTTATTACTAGATGGTGGTGTATTGAGAATTACCTTAAGCGGATCTGCAACTACAATTTTACCGTCAGTTGCAATTAAAAACTGCAAGTCATTTATTTTAATATTTCCATTTATCATTGTATTTCGAATATTCTTTAAATCACTAATACTCTTTTCATTTAACAAAGGCGAATTCCCAACAATTCGGACCTTACCATTTTTTAGAGCAACAATATCTTTGGAGCCGAGAGCGAATTTATCCATTAACATTGCAGGTTGTCCATTTACCGTAATACTACGTGCATTTACGGTGGGTATTCCTAAAAAATTTAACTGATTAAGCATCTCAATTTCATTTGAAATTATTTGAGATGACTTCCCCGGCTGCAATATCGCTACCGCCTGTCGATCACCGTAGGCATAAACATTTTTATTGCCACCTTTACCAAGAAAATCTCCAAGAGAGCTAAAGCTTATATTGATACCGGTACTACCCGTGACATCTCCGGGCGCCTTAAAAATCCCCCGCAAAAACCCCTGCACCCTCTCCGTCCGCAACCCCTGCGTACTCCCCACCAACGCCACCCCGGCTCCCAGCGCATTGACCAACCCACCAGCCAACGTATCCCCTGCCCTCAGCAAATCTGCTTCACATTTTGCGCTCGCGGTGAGGAGCGCTGCCTTGAATATTTCCTTGGCCGCGATGACCGCACCAGTGCCGGCGATAAAGTAACCCGCAACGACGATGGCACCATCGACAAACGGACCTGCAGGTGTCAACTGCGACCCTGCCCACACCGCAAACACCCCAGCCGTCGTCGCCAGAGCAGCCGGACTCACCAATTCCCGCAACTGCTCACCAATCACACCCGGTATTTGCCCACCGGCGCGCAGCAGGACGGCTTCAACCCGCCGCTGCATATTCCAGTCCGAAATATCCCCCGCCGGTTTCGCCTGCAATCCCAGCGGATCAATGTTGGCAATCGGGTTATTCGCCGCAAACGCATAGAGATTCAAGCCACCTGCAAGCCCACTCGGGTCAGCGCTCAGGTAACGGCCATTGCGCGGGTTCAGATACCGATGGTGGTTGTAGTGCAGCTGCGTCTCGGCATCGTAGTACTGGTTCGAGCCGCGCAGGTTGACGCTCATCAGGCCGTTGGCGTCCGGGATCAGCTCACCAAAGCCTGTCACGCTGGCGCGCCAGACGACTTGCTTGCGGTCATTCACCAGTGCGCGCGGCGCGCCGGTGTGGTCGGCGAGGATGGCGAAGACGTCGTTGCGGTTGGCCTGTCCGATGGCGCGCGTGGTGTCCGTTGGAATTGCTGCGATGGCTTGGCCGGCGACCGCGGCAAGGCCGTTGTCCCGGGCTTGCAGCAGGGCGATGGGTCGGCTGCCAGCTTGGTCGGCTAGCCAGACATACTGTCGTGCGATACCGATGTTGCCGCCGTCCTTTGCGCTGCCTTGCGCTTCGGCGACCAGTTCACTGCCATCGTAAAAGTAGTAGGTAACTTTTTTCTGGTTGCCGTTATAACTGACTTTTTTGATGCGCTCGCCGAAGGCGTTGTAGGTGTAGTCGGCGACTGGCTGGTCGCGTTGGCTGACGCGGATCAGGCGTTGCTGGCTGTCCCAGGTGTAGGCGGTGTCGCCGCTGCGGGTGACGCTGCCGGCGGCGTTGTAGTCGTAGCGGACGCGCTGACCATTTGCTTCCATGGCGGTAATCCGGTTGCTGGACGGATCGATGGTGTAGTCGGTAGACACGTTCCCGCGTTGGTCAGCAAGCATGTTGCCAGTCGGGTCGTAGCGGTAGGTGCGATCACCACCGCTCTGCAAGATTGCCGTCATGCGACGTGCGGCATCGTAGCCGTAGCGGGTGCGCTGGATGCCGTCGGCCGTCGTGGCGTTACGCTGTGTGAGTTGCCCACTGGCATCGCGTTGGTGGTTTTCCTCCCAGTAACCGGCGCTGCCAATGCGTGTGATGTGACCGCTCTGGTCGAGCTGGCGCTGCGTGCCGACACCATTGGCCAGTTGGTAATGCTGGTGCGCATAGCCGTCACCGGCATCGTTAAGACCGTCTACCAGGACGGTGTGGCCAAACAGGTCTTCGCGCGTGATCGCCGCCAGCAAACCGGCTTTCGGATGGATGGCACCGTGGTAGCGGTAATGCAGGATTTGGCCATCAGGCAGGATTTTTTGACTCAGCTGACCGCGTCCGTCGTAGGCGTAGCGAGTCGCTATGCGCTGGCCGTCGATCAACCGGACGTGGCTGGTCAGACGGGCGGCCTGGTCGTAGCTGAACTGCTCTTCGCCAGCCGGGTAGATGATCCGACTTGGCCGTCCTTGCTTGCCGTAGGCGATGTGGGTATCGCCTTCTGCGGTGCTCTGGCCGATCAGACGACCGGCGACATCGTAGCGATAGCCGATGACAGCGCCTTGCCCGATGGACTTGCTGACTAACTGGTCGGCGCCATCGTAGGTCAACACGGTGACACCACCATCGGGACTGGCGACCCGGACCAGCCGGCCAAAGTCATCATGAAGCTGGCCGGTCTGATGATTGCGGGCATCGGTGATGCGCGCTAACCGGTTGTCCTGCTCGGTCTGAAAACGGGTGACGGTGTTGTCCACGGCAAAGAGGAAGCCGGTCGCGCCATCGTTTGACGGGAGTCCGATCTTGCGGTCGGCGTCGGCGTCGACATCTTGCAGCGGCAATGTCGTTTTCTGGGAAAGGCTGCCGTCGGGGTTGAGCAGGCTGCGCGCTAGCAGTGTGCCTTCGGTATTGCGTTGCAGCTGGATGCGGTTGCCCTGCGCGTCCGACAGGTCAGCGATGCGGCCATCGGCACCGTAACGCATCGCCAGCCGCTGGCCGGTCGCGCGGACCACGCCGGACAACTGGCCGAGCGCGTTATAGCTAAAAAATTCACTGATACCAGCGCGTGTGACACGGGTGAAGTGACCGGCCAGATCGGTGTCATAGCTCAGCTCGATACCCGTGGCGGTGACGATTTTTTGCGGTCTGCCTGAGGGATCGCGCGCGATGATGCGCGTGACCTGACTGCCCGGTGCGACCACCTCAACCAAAAAGTCGCCACGGCTATCGTAATGAAATTGCGTGATGTCCGAATCGACCGGGCTGCCTGCGGGACCATTGGGAAGCGGGCCGTCGATCTCTGCCAGCACACTGCGGCCATTAATCCGCGTGTAGCGGTAGCGAGTAGTGCGTTCGATCTGTGACGGCATCGCCGTGCCGTCTGTTGCTGGCGACCAGCCGCTTTCGGTCAACGTCAGTGGTTGCGCGGCGGTGTTGTAAGTGATCCGGGTCAGGCGTTCCTTGCCAGCGACGACGCCGGGACGGGCAATCAAGGTCGGGCCAGCACCGGCACCAGCGGCATATTCGTAGCGAACCTGCCATTGCGCCGGGACTGCTTTGCCCTCCTGATAGCGTTGCTTGCTAATCGTCAGCGGACGGCCGAGATCATCGCGCTCGGTGATGGTGGTGTCGATCGGGTTGCCGACTGCATCGAGCCGGGTGTGTGTGACTTCGCGCCCGCGCGCGTCGTAGCCGTAGCGTAGATCGCTGGCATTGCACAACGCGCAGCCGGGACCACGGGCTTCGAGCAGCCGGTTCTCCCGGGCGAGTTCGGCGTGGCGATAAGTGGTGACTTGGCCGAGGCTGTTGGTCAGGAGCGTGATGCCATCGGGCTGATAAGACAGCGTGACTTTATCGACGCCACCGGCATGGGTCGACAGAATTGCCTTGCCGTCGGACTGGTAGCCGAAAGTCGAGATGCGCTGCAACGAAGCAGAACCGGTCGTCGCACCGTCGCTGATGCTGATCCCGGTCAGCCGTGTCGGTCGCTGCGCGTCTTCGTAGTGGTACTGACGTTCGGCTTGTGTCGGCAGGCGCACCCGCACCAAATTTGCCAGCAGCGCGGATGGCGTAATGCTTGCCCCGGCGGGCAAAGTGCTTCCGTAGTCGTAAACAAATCGTCCTGCCGGGCTGTCGATGGAACGCACGCCGTTGAAGCTGACGCCGCGTTGTGCTGTCTTGCGGTCAGGATAGTTCAGGTGCAATTGACGGCCTTGGGGATCGGTAACTTGCACCAGCAGACCGGCTTTGTCATAAATCAGGCTAACAAATTCGCCAGTGGGTGCCGTGATCTGCTCGAGCTTGCGCTGATGGTTGAAGCGCCAGACTTGTCCATCGCTGCGTTGCCAGGCGTATTCGTCGCCACGTGCACTTTTGAGGATCGCTATCGTGCCGTTGGCCGGATCGCTAGTGCTGCACAGTGAACGCTGCAACGGATCACGATTGAAAATAATCCGATGACCATCGGCCTCGATGAGTTGCAGCGTCGTGCCGATAGCAACGAGTTCGACTTCATACGACAAGCGCCAGCCTCGTCCGACCAGTCCGTTGGGTACGCCGGGGTCACCAAACACGCTGTTGTAATACCGGACGATTTCGAGGCCGAGCACACCGGGCAACGCGGCCAGGTCGGTGTCGCGCTGGTATTTGTTGCCGGTGATGAGGTTGATTGGATTACCAGCGCAGGCGTTGCCCGGATTGCCGGCCGTCGGCGCGGTGCATTGCATTTTGCTTTGAGGCAGCGCGCTCTGCGCCTGCGCGGGAAGCGCGGTCACTACCACCATGGCTAGCAGAATGCAAAGCCGGCGAAGGAGATCAAAAGTCGCTGTCATGGCGTCGTCGCTATGGATTGAGAGTGACTTCGACCCGGCGGTTTAGCGCCAGACAGGTTTGCTGCGCGGCCCCGCTGCTACTCGCGCATTGCGCCAGTTCGACTTTCAGGTTGGTAGCGCCGTGCCCGGTCGCACGGATCGGCAATCCGGATAATCCATGGCCAAGCAAGTAATCCCGGATGGCTGCGGCACGTGCCGATGACAGCGCAAGATTGACCTTCGTGCTACCGATCTGGTCGGTATAACCATCGACATTGACAGAGGTAAAGCCGCCCTGATTGACCGCGCCGATCAACAGATCGAGTTGCGTCTTGCCGGCCGCCGTTAGTATCGCTTGTCCGAAGGCGAAGGTGATGTCGCCGGGAACAACAACGGTGACTGGCACCGGATCCGGACAAGCCGGACACAAGTCGCCGATACAAATGCCGCCTGGCTCGGTCGGGCTTGGTGTGCTTGGTGTTGGCGTACTGCATGGCGGATTGGCGCAACCCGCTGGCTGTCCGGTGCCAGACGGCGGCGTATCGGGATTGCTGCCCTGCCCCGTACCGCCTGAATTGCCACCGTTTCCCTGCCCCGGGACCGAGGCATTATTGTTCTCGATGGCGTCCGATTGCATCTGCAGTGTCACATCGGTCACGACCGGAATCCGGCCAGCACGCAAGAGTGCGGTGCGGAAAGCGTCGCTGCCGTCATCCTGCATTTTCAAATAATTCGTATAAAAAGCGCCGATCAGTGGCACTTGCGGCCGGTAGCCTGTCGTGATGCGCAACTTGAGCAAATTGGCATCCTGAATACTCTGGCCCGACTGCGCGCCGACTGCCGATGAGCGAATTTGCTGGCCGCTGTTCGGAATCACTCGCTTGCCTTTGCCAAGACGCTGCTGTAACGCCGGTGCGTTGAAATCGTCAAAACTTTCCGTCGTAGGATTGCGCATCTCGATTTGACCGTGCGCCGTGATATCGGCTAACGCTCTGGCAGCTGATGCCGCTATTGCTGCCGCGTCGGTGCCGCCACCGTAGAGTGGCGCCAGAGCGGTGGCATAAGCTGTTGTGATCGTCGTGAGGTTGGCGTGATCCGTGCTACCAGCGCGTGCCGCCATGAAACTGGCATGGTTGTAATGGTTTTTGGCGAAATACAGCATTCCGTACTGGAGCAAGGCCAAACCGACCAGCGAGAGGAGCGGACCAATCAACACAAATTCAATCAACGCGGAACCGCGACGTGAGGTCAGAAGAGTCATGGGTTTGTGCAGATATCGCGCCAACAAGCGCAGGATGGTTTGATGATTGACTTTGTCAATCAGCCGTTTTTGAATGCTACCGGCGACCCGCGTTATGCGACATCCTCATGTCCAAATTGAGCACGCGTTGTGGTCAGGCAAACAACACACCCGTCGGTTTGCCAAAACAGGCTTGTCTACGGCGATCAAGCACTTCTCTGATTGCATTGCAGAAACGGCATGACACAAAAAAATGACGTGATCCCGCAGGAACCTGCCGATCATCTTCCCGTCACCCTCCTTCTTTTTATGAGGCGTTCCTTGTTACAATCCGCCCCGGAAGCGCAGATAGCGCGGTCGTCTTTTTAGCGCAATAACGGCTCGCAAGCGCCCGCCAGCAAGTGGCCCGGGCAGCGGAACACCGACACAATCGACAGGATCTGCATGAAATTCTTGGGACGCTCGGCGTTGATCGACCTCTTGGGCTACGTCGGAAAGTGGTTGCTGCTTGCTTGCGGCGTCGCTGTCTTGGCAGGTTCTGCGTCAGCACTTTTTCTGTTCCTGATGCACTGGGCAACCGCCACGCGCATCACTTATCGCTGGTTGATCTGGTTGCTGCCGGTGGCAGGTTTTGTAATTGGCTGGCTCTATCTACGATTTGGTCAGAGCGTCGAAGCGGGCAACAACTTGCTGATCGATGAAATCCACGATCCTCGCAAAATCATTCCGTTACGCATGGTGCCGCTGGTACTTGGCGGTACCGTGGTGTCGCATCTGTTTGGCGCCTCCGTGGGGCGCGAGGGCACTGCAGTGCAAATGGGGGGCGCGCTGGCCGACCAGTTGACGCGCGTGTTCAAGTTGCAGCCGGGAGACCGCCGTATCATCTTGATGGCCGGTATCAGCGCCGGCTTTGCGTCGGTGTTCGGCACGCCATTGGCTGGGGCAATTTTCGGTCTGGAAGTGCTCGCGGTCGGCCGACTGCGCTATGACGCGCTGTTGCCGTGCCTTGTTGCGGCGATTGTCGCGGATCAGGTCGGCCTGTTGCTGGGGGTACAGCATCTTCATTACGTGGTGCCGTTTGTGCCGGCCGTCACTGCCTGGACCCTGTCTGCGGTAGTGATTGCCGGGGCGCTGTTCGGCCTCACCGGCATGATCTTCGCTGATGCCACCCATGCAGTAGGCAGATGGATGAAAACCTGGTTCAGTTACGCCCCCCTGCGCCCTTTCGTTGGCGGCATCGTCATCGCGTCAACCGCCTGGTTTCTTGGTGCTGATCGCTATATCGGACTAGGACTGCCGACCATCGTAGCGGCCTTCGAACAACCGCTGCCTGCCTACGACTTCCTCGCAAAAATGGCATTCACGGTAGCGTCACTTGGCAGTGGCTTCAAGGGAGGCGAAGTGACGCCGCTGTTTTATATCGGTGCCACCTTGGGCAATGCACTGGCACCACTGCTCCACATGCCGATGCCGCTACTGGCCGGTATCGGCCTTGTAGCGGTATTCGCCGGTGCAGCCAATACGCCGATTGCATCGACGCTGATGGCGATGGAAATGTTCGGTGCCGAGGTGGGTATTTATGCGGCGCTAGCCTGCGTCGTCAGTTATCTGTTTTCCGGGCGTACCGGCATCTATCGTTCGCAGAGAATGGGCGATGGCAAGCGCGGCGAGACACAGGAAACCATGCGACTCGGGGAGCTGCCGGCGTATCGTAAAGCGCATCGCGAGCGGCAAACTTCCGACAGCGAGCCGCAATGACAGACTGCGGCAGATGGGAAGAGACCGCTTATTGCCGTCAGCGCTTCTTGCGTAGCAATGCCCCCGCCGCGTTCCCCTCGAAGCGCCCCGCTTCTTCGATATAACCCTGCACCGTGCCGTCATGGCGCCAACCGCCCTGACGCTTGATGTCCTGAAAATCAGCGCCGGCACGGTGGGCGCTGGTAGCCATGCCACGGCGCAGGCTGTGGCTGCTGAGTTCATGGCCTGTCGCCACCCCGGCCAGCGTCGCACACTGCGCAAGAATGGTATTGACACTGCCTGCATGCAGCGCACCCGCACCCAGCGCCTGCCATTTGCTAATCGGACGAAATAGCGCTCCGGTGGTAATGCCGGCTTGCGTGAGCCAGTCGCGCAGCGCGCTGACCGGGCAACACCGATCCTCGCCAAAGGGGATGGCCTTGATGACACCCTCGCCAAGCTGGTCAGTTTTCGAGCGCGCCAGCGTGATCACCAGTCCTTCCGGTTCCCATGCGAGATCATTGACTTGCAAGTTGACCAGCTCGCTGCGCCGATAGCCGCCGAAAAATCCCAGTTGCAGCAACGCGCTGTCGCGTCGTGCCGTCAGCGTTGGCAGGCTGTCCAGATGCGTGACGATACGCTCCAGTCCTTCCAGCGAAAGGGCTTTGGCTTTTTGTTTGGGTTTGCCGTGCAGGCGGGCAATGCCGGTCAGCGTCTTGCGCACCGTCGGTGTCGATGCGGCATCCGGAAATCCCTGATGCCGGTGCCACTGCGATAACGCTGTCATCCGTAACGACAGGGTCCGGGCATTGAGGCGGTCCGCATAGGCCAGCAAGTAACGGATCACGACGGTCTCATCGGCCGGCAACACCCCGCCCCACAGCAGGAAATGCCGGATCGCTGCGCGGTAAGCGCGCCGTGTGTTGTCGGAAGTGGCCGCCGCCAGGAAGACCCGATGGCGCGCGGCTAGCTCAGCCTCCACTGCTTCAGCACTCTGCGGCAGCGACACAACCAGTGAATCGGTTGGCCGAAAGTTAGGGGTAGCGGCAGTAATCAAGTTAGTCATGAATCAGCAACCTCGATGCCGGTAAAAAATGCAAATGAAAAAAATTGCAGACCAGAGATTTTTTGGCCTTTGTCGTTCGTTGATGACCTTACGACGGCTGGTGGTGTCATGACCGTCGCTGCATTCAGATGGGTTCGCGGTGCATTGTAAATTGCTCGGCATAATTTGAGCGTCGTCAGGTATCCGCCTCGAGGTTGAGCCAAGCATTGGCGCGTTGAAGGGTGACGACAGCTACCGAAGGTCGCACTCAAATAAGCGTTGTGTATCGCCCCGATATGGATCAATCTTTACCGCAAGATAATCAGCAAGTGACCACAAACTGATGAACAGCCGCCCTCCCAAAAGCCATGAATAAGCGCTTGCATCCCTCAAGATTGGCATCGCGATACTCCCGCAGCCTGATCGAAGCCAGCCTGGATCCGCTGGTAACCATCAGTGCCGAGGGCAAGATCACTGACGTCAATACCGCCACCGAGCAGGTCACCGGACTGATACGAGCCGAACTGGTGGGAAGCGATTTCACCGATTACTTTACCGATCCGGTGAAGGCCCGTGAAGGTTACCAGCAAGTCTTTGCCGAGGGCTTCGTAACCGACTATCCGCTGGCAATTCGCCACCGCTGCGGCAAGATCACCGACGTGCTCTACAACGCCAGCGTTTATCGCGATGACGCCGGCCAGGTACTGGGAGTCTTTGCGGCAGCGCGGGATGTGACCGAGCGCAAGAAATCAGAGGAGTTGGTCAAACGCGCATCCCAGTATTCCCGCAGCCTGATCGAAGCCAGCCTGGATCCGCTGGTAACCATCAGTGCCGAGGGCAAGATTACGGACGTCAATACTGCCACCGAACAGGTTACCGGACTGATACGAGCCGAACTAGTGGGAAGCGATTTCACGAATTACTTTACCGATCCGGTGCAGGCCCGTGAAGGTTACCAGCAAGTTTTTGCCGAGGGCTTCGTGACCGACTATCCGCTGGCAATTCGCCACCGCAGCGGCAAGATCACCGACGTGCTCTACAACGCCAGCGTTTATTGCGATGATGCCGGCCAGGTGCTGGGAGTCTTTGCGGCAGCGCGGGATGTGACCGAGCGCAAGAAATCAGAGGAGTTGGTCAAACGCGCATCCCAGTATTCCCGCAGCCTGATCGAAGCCAGCCTGGATCCGCTGGTAACCATCAGTGCCGAGGGCAAGATTACGGACGTCAATACTGCGACTGAACAGGTTACTGGGCGCGGAAGGACAGAGTTGGTGGGAAGCGATTTTGCCGACTACTTTACCGATCCGGTACAGGCCCGTGAAGGGTATCAGCAAGTCTTTGCCGAGGGTTTTGTGACCGACTACCCGCTGGCAATTCGTCACCGCAGCGGCAAGATCACCGACGTGCTCTACAACGCCAGCGTCTATCGTGATGATACCGGCCACGTGCTGGGAGTCTTTGCGGCGGCGCGCGATGTGACTGAACGCAAAAAAGCAGAAGAGCTGGTCAAACGCGCATCCCAGTATTCCCGCAGTCTGATCGAAGCCAGTCTGGACCCGCTGGTGACCATTAGTGCCGAGGGCAAGATCACTGACGTCAATACTGCCACCGAACAGGTCACCGGGCGCGGAAGGACAGAGTTAGTGGGAAGCGATTTTGCCGACTACTTTACCGACCCAGTGCAGGCGCGAGAAGGTTATCAGCAAGTGTTTGCCGAGGGCTTCGTAACCGACTACCCGCTCGCAATTCGTCACAGCAACGACAAGATCACCGATGTGCTTTATAACGCCAGCGTCTACCGTGACGATACTGGTCACGTGCTGGGAGTCTTTGCGGCGGCACGAGATGTGACCGAGCGCAAGAAAGCGGAAAGCTTGGTTCAGGCAGCCAGCGTGTTTACTCATGCGCGAGAAGGTATCGTGATCACGAATGCGCATGGCACCATCTTGAACGTCAATGCGGCTTTCACGCGCATTACGGGATATGGCCGGGAGGAAGTGTTAGGCAAGAACACGAATCTGCTCAGCTCGGGGTATCAAGATAAAAATTTTTACACCGCCATGTGGGCAGATCTGATGCATAAAGGCAATTGGTATGGCGAAGTATTCAACCGTCGCAAGGATGGCGGTGTCTACATCAGTGCACTTAACATCGCGTCGGTGCTCGGACTCGATGGAAAAACCGAACACTACGTTGGATTTTTCTCCGACATCACAGCCAGCAAGGAACATCAAACTCAGCTGGAGCACATTGCCCATTTTGATGTCCTGACCAACCTGCCCAACCGGTCGCTACTGGCCGAGCGCCTGCGACAAGCAATGGCTCAGGCGACCCGGTGCGACCAGCTATTGGCAGTTGTCTACATTGATCTCGATGGCTTCAAGGCCATCAACGACCGCTACGGACACGATGTGGGAGATCAACTGCTAATCCTGCTGGCCACTGCCATGAGAAAAACGCTGCGCGAAGGCGATACCCTGGCCCGCATCGGTGGCGACGAGTTTGTTGCCGTGCTGGTTGATCAGGAAAGCCCGGCGCAATGCGCGCAGGTACTGGCGCGACTCGTGGAAGTGGCCGCAGAAACGCATCATCAGGGCGGCTTGGTACTGCAAGTTTCTGCCAGCCTTGGGGTAACGTTCTACCCTCAGGCCGAAGATATCGACGCCGATCAATTGCTGCGTCAGGCCGACCAAACCATGTATCAGGCAAAATTGGCGGGAAAAAATCGTTATCACATTTTTGATTTTGTGCAGGACATCAGTATCCGGGGGCACCACGAAAGTCTGCAGCGCATTCGCAAGGCGCTGACAAAAAATGAGTTTGTCATGTATTACCAACCCAAGGTCAACATGCGTACCGGTGAGGTCATCGGGGTCGAAGCACTGATTCGCTGGCAGCATCCGGAGCGGGGCTTGTTACCGCCTGCTGCCTTCTTGCCGGTCATCGAAGATGATCCCCTCGCTGTAGAGGTGGGCGAATGGGTCCTTGATTCAGTCCTACTACAAATGGAATGCTGGAGTGCGGCAGGACTCGATGTGCCGGTCAGTGTGAACGTCGGGGCACGTCAATTGCAATTAGTGGACTTTGTCGAGCGCTTGCAAAAAATTCTGGCAAGACACTCGTTGATCAAGCCGACCTGCCTGGAACTCGAATTACTGGAGACCAGCGCCCTGTCGGACATGGAACACGTCTCCAGGGTGGTCGAGCACTGCGCCGAACTCGGGGTCATGTTTTCTCTGGACGACTTTGGTACCGGTTATTCTTCTCTGACCTATCTGAAACGGTTGCACGTCAAACAGATAAAAATCGATCGCAGTTTTGTGCGTGACATGCTCGAAGACGCCGATGACCTCGCCATTCTGGAAGTGGTAATCGGATTAGCAGCGGCCTTCAAGCGCGAGGTCATCGCGGAAGGGGTAGAAACCATGAAGCATGGTGTTGCACTCCTCAAACTCGGATGTGAACTGGCGCAAGGTTACGGTATTGCCCGCCCCATGCCGGCCGAAAAAATACCGAATTGGACGGCGGCATGGCGATCCAACCCCACATGGAATGAGTTGCCGCCAATGGGTGGCGTGAAATAAGCCCTGTCTGACTTCCTGGTGAAAATCGCGTTCACGCACCAGCCAGACTGATGGGTGAACTGGGATCTCATTTCGGCACACAGCATCATCACCGCAATGACTATCGCAAGAATATGACACCTGTGAACGCTGATCTGTACCTGAGACAGCGCGTCAGTCACAGCGTTGGGCGCGCTATTGCTTAATCGTTAAAAGCGGCCGTTTTCCTTCCCCTTCCAAGCACGAACGTCAAATCACTGTGTTCGCAATGCGCAATTGGTCCCGTCTATGCCGATGACCCGCACAGTGCGTCATCGTTTCCGATAGCCACACGTCGAAAGATCACAACCCATTCAACGCTTTCACCTGCGATAAGCAATCTTATCGCGGGTCATATTTTTACTTATCCAAAAATTTAAGTATCGTACTATTATTACTTATTACGTATTATGTAATACGTTACTCAATTGACTGGAACCACTATGGCACGCGCAGGCATCCTGTATTCCGATTTGGCCACCGCCGCTGCACGGATGGTCGCTGATGGCAAGAATCCGACGGTTGATAGCATCCGTGTTGCACTCGGCAGTACGGGTAGTAAAAGCACAATTGCGCCGCTGCTCAAGCGCTGGAAGGCAGACCATCAGGAATCAGTCGTGGATGTGGCACAAGGAATGGGCTTGCCAGCCCCGTTGTTACAGGCGATGAAAGGTATCCACGAAAAACTTCAGGATGACGTGCAGCAACAATTGGAACAGGCGCGCGATGCGCATCAGGTTGCGCTGCTGGCCGCCCACGCGGCGACGCAGCAGGCGGAGGACGACAAGCAGGCAATGAGCAACAACAAGACTGCGGTATCCGCCGAATTGGAACAGGTCAAAGAAAGCCACGCGCAGTTAGCCGCGCAATACCAGTCCTTGCACATTCGGCAAGCGACACTTCAGGCCGAACAGGAAGGCGCACAACAGCGTCTGGCAGACCGTGCTGCCGAGGTCGCCGCGCTCAACGGTCAACTGACACAAGTGCGCACCCAGTTCGATTTCTACCTCGAAGCCGCCTCTCAACAGCGTACGCAGGAGCGGCAAGCCGCCGACCAGCGGGTCATGCAATTGGAACAGGAGCTTGCCGGATTGCGTCAGCAACATCTGCAGCAGCAATCGGCACTCGCTCGGTACGAGACCCGCATTTCGCAGTTTCAAGACGAGAATAACCAACTGATCATGCGCTTGCAGGATGCCGAAAAATCACGGGATACTTGTCGAACGGAGCGTGAGCGGCTTGGATATCAATTCGCCGAGATGACTACTGAGCACACGCACGTCAATAAAAAGCTATCCGAAACACAAGATGCGCTGACTGAAATACGGATTGCGCTGGCAACGCAGGTTGGGCAAACCGAAGCGATGAACGGACAACTAGCCCGGAACGAACAAAAAATGGCTGAATTGGATCAGCAGCGATTGGCTCTGTTTGAAGAACGGGCGGGTTTGCAGATCCGGGTGGTGCATTACGAGCAACAGGAGCGGGCATCACAGGATGGCGAACAAGGCGGC
The DNA here is from genome assembly GCA_047621345.1 of Minisyncoccia bacterium. GTDB lineage: Bacteria > Pseudomonadota > Gammaproteobacteria > Burkholderiales > Burkholderiaceae_D > Actimicrobium. Next base: position 15,334 of record JBLHLW010000019.1, read on the forward strand.
GCTGTACAAACTTGATGCGCCTGAATCTTGGTGCCATTCAGGTTTATTCAATCACCAGGCAGATCAAAATTCCAGCGTCAACTGCTGCGCCACATGCACTTCCTTGCCCGCCGTCCGATCCCTGCCGCGCCTACGTGAGCCGTGCTTCTCGACGATCGCGGCCTGCCCGTCTCGCACTGCCGGTTGCGCTCGCAGTCCAAACAGCTTTTCCTTGGCCAGACGCGTAGCCTGCTCGAGGTCCACCAACGGCATGGGGATATCTTTTCCAACGATGACACCGTATCGCGCTTGTAAATCGGGAGGCATGCGCCATGGTTCGAACAACCATGCGTCCGGCACCTTGCGCATGGCGGGAAGCCAGCGCCGCACAAAGTGACCGTGCGGATCATGGTCATGTGCTTGCTTGATCGGGTTATAAATGCGCGGGACGTTGATCCCGGTGGTGCCGGATTGCATTTGCAACTGACTCCAGTGGATGCCCGGTTCGTAATCGAGGAACTGGCGTGCCAGCCACAAGCCAACCGGGCGCCAGTGCAACCAGAGCGGATACGCCGCCACCGACACCAGCATCGCGCGCATCCGGAAATTGAGCCAACCGGTCTGACGCAGCATTTCGACGCAGGCGTCCACCAGTGGCCAACCAGTGCGTCCGGCTACCAGCGCATCGAAGTGCTGCTGGTTCCAGTCACTCTCGCGCAAACCATCATAGCCGCGGTGGAGATTGCGACACTCCAGCTCGGGTTCGCTTTCGAGCTTCTGGATGAAATGGCAATGCCAATAAAGGCGACTAGTGAACCCGGTTAATCCCGCCTTGCGCCGGCTCTCTGCCGGTGACATCGTTGCTAGTTGCTTGCGTGTCGCATGGACGATTTCTCGCAGGCTTAGCGCACCGAACGCCAGATAAGGCGAGAGTCGTGAACAAGCCGTCGGCGCCGACAACGGAGATGAAATGCCGCCGCGATACTGACCACTGCGATCCATCAGGAAACTTTGCAGTACGCTCACCGCTTGTCGCCGCCCGCCGCGCTGGCGTTGCGGCGGATCGTAGGCAGCCAACCCCAGCGTTTCCGGTGCAGGCACCAATGCCGGTGTCACTGGGCTCACGACAAATTCTAGCGCCGGAATTGGCAAGCAGGCTTGGGCAACATGCGCTTCCCAATGCCGCTGCCATTTATTGCGGTCTTTCAAACGTCGCACGACACCGAACTGGGGGGTCTCCTGCCAGCCAACCTGATGGGCACGACACCAGCGTCCCACCGCCAGATCGCGCTGGTAGCTGATGTCATTGCCGGTTTCTTCGTGGGCGTACATGTGAGCAAAGGGCAATTTTCGATGCAACTCGTCAAGGACATCAATAAGGTCGCCTACTGCCACATGCAGGTAACCACCGCGTCGCGCCAAAGCCGTATCCAGTTCGGCCAAACTCTCAAGCAAAAACTGATAATGCTGATTGGCGGCATCCTGCGCCGCCCACAATGCAGGTTCGATCACGTACAGACAGAGCACCGGTCCACGTGCGGCAGCCAGTGTCAACGCAGCATGATCATGCAGGCGCAGGTCGCGCTTGAACCAGACGACGCTATAAGTCATGGATGAGAAGTAAAAAAAGACATGGATTTTGGCTGCGAAACAGTGGAGAAAGATACTGGGATTGCGTACAGTCTGACAGATTTCCCCGAAGGCGTTCGTCTGCGTCATACCCCGATCAACAATCACTCGCACGCGCCAAAAAGCCATCTTCTTTGAAAATCATCGTATAATTCGACAATTATGGAAATATCGAAGTGAAGGCCATCACCATGGGTGTTGCTTCTTTTCGGCTCTGCCATACCATTCAAAAATTCAGGAAAATCCATGTCTGCACAATGTGAAGTCACCGGCAAGCGTGCCGCTCAGGTCCCGATGAGTTTTTTCGAGCGCTATCTGAGTGTCTGGGTAGGACTGTGTATTGTCGTCGGCATTACGTTAGGTCAATGGCTGCCCGGGGTATTCAAGGCTGTTGGTGCAATGGAAATTGCCAAGGTTAATTTGCCAGTCGGCCTGCTGATCTGGGTCATGGTGATCCCCATGCTGCTCAAGATTGATTTCAGTGCGATGAGCCAGATCCGGGGGCACATGCGCGGCATCGGCGTGACCTTGTTCATTAACTGGCTGGTCAAGCCTTTCTCGATGGCATTACTCGGCTATGTGTTCATTCGCGTGCTGTTCGCCCCGCTGCTGCCAGCTGACCAGCTTGACAGTTACATCGGCGGCCTGATCTTGCTGGCGGCTGCCCCGTGCACGGCGATGGTGTTTGTCTGGAGTCGGCTGACTGGCGGCGACCCGTATTTCACGTTGTCGCAAGTGGCAATGAATGACTTGATCATGGTGTTTGCGTTTGCGCCGCTGGTGGCTTTCTTGCTCGGCGTATCGAGCATCACGGTACCTTGGGATACCTTGGTCACATCGGTCGTGTTGTACATCGTCGTGCCAGTAGTGATTGCACAAGTGCTACGCAAACTGTTGCTGGCACGCGGGCAGGCGACGTTCGACAAGGTCATGGACAAGCTGCAACCACTGTCGATCGCGGCGCTGCTGGCGACGCTGGTGCTGTTGTTCGCTTTTCAGGGCGACGCAATCATCCGCCAGCCATTGATCATCGTGCTGCTGGCCGTCCCTATCCTGATTCAAGTGTTATTCACGTCATCACTGGCCTATTGGCTCAACCGCAAGCTCGGTGAGAAGCACTCGGTAGCCTGCCCGTCGGCACTGATAGGTGCGTCCAACTTTTTCGAGCTCGCAGTGGCGGCGGCGATCAGCATCTTTGGTTTTGAATCCGGTGCCGCGCTCGCCACCGTAGTTGGCGTACTGATTGAGGTGCCGGTGATGCTGCTGGTAGTGAAAGTAGTTAATGCCAGCAAGCCTTGGTATGAGGCGGGATTATCCAAATAAAATCGTTTCAGGAGTAATTTGAAAGCCAGCTGCCCGTTGTGATGTGCTTGCCACGAAGGATAAAACGCAACACGGCAGCCAGCATCTGATCCACCGTGCCCGAATTTATGTGAACACGGCACTCAATGTTTATCTGGCAGAGGCCCTGTCACCGCATTTGCACTGCCAGCATGATGCAGGGTGAGTGCTTCGCGTCGAAAGCTCCGTGCCACCGAATGATAGAAAGCGTGCGGGCTGAGTTGACGGGCAACAAACGAAGCGATCAGGGTTGCGGCAAGAAGATAAAGCGTCGCGTCGTGACTTTTTGTCATTTCCATCACGATGACACTGGCAGTAATCGGCGCTTGCGTGGCTGCCGCAAGAAAAGCAGCCATTGAGATCAGTGCAAATATCCTTGGCTCCATCATTCCATTGAACAACAAGGCAATGTTTTCACCGATACCGGCGCCGATTGCCAGGCAGGGAGTGAAAATACCGCCCGGGATTCCGGCAAAATAAGTGGCTACCGTCGCAAGCCACTTAGCCATACCAAACCATTGTCCATCCGGTGACCGACCATTCAGCAGCGCCGCCGTTTGATCGTAACCCGTGCCATAGATGGAGCCATTGACCGACCATCCGACAATAGCGACCACCAAACCGCAAGCAAAGGCGATAAGAAGTGGTCGTTTCATCGGTATGTGACGCCAGCGCGCAGGCAGCATGCCGGTTGGCCCCATCAGCAATATTTTTGAAAATAATCCGCCTAATACGCCGTTAATGAGCGCGCATAACAAGACCCCCTTCCAGGATTCACGCAGGATCAAGACGGATTCATCGATACGGAAATAGGACTGCCCACCCAACAGAGCGAGCGATAAAAAACCCGCAGTCAGTACGCCCGACAGGACGATCCTGTCCCAGCGAATAGCACTATTACGGCCGAGTTCTTCGATGGCAAAAACAATACCGGCGAGTGGCGTGTTGAACGCCGCGGCCAAGCCGCCCGCGGCACCAGCGGCAATCAGTGCTTCCGGACGAAAACCAAGGCGCAAACCCAGCTTCTCATGCCACCACTGCCCCCACGACAGCATCACGGCAGCACCCACTTGTACCGATGGTCCTTCGCGACCGCTGGACGCCCCCAACAGCAAGCTGGTAGCAGTCAAGCCGATCTTCCATAAGGATTGACGCAACGAGACCAATGTTTTCTGAGCGCCGCTGCTAGCCGGTAGTGACATGGCGGCAATAACCTGAGGTATTCCGCTGCCACGGGCCTGCGGGGCATGGCGGAGGGTCAGCCATCGTAATCCGGCAAAGCCAAACGGCAACATCAAAAATGCACTCCAGGAATAAGCACCAATCACTTTTACATTAAGCGAAAGCATGAATTCAGCGAGTATCGCAAACGCCAATGAAATCAGCGCGACACACGATGCACCGCCAAGGAACACGGCGTAAGTAAGCGTCGTGCGCGAAATACGTCCGCCGCGCCGGGCCACTTTTGAGGATGGTGGCTTGGGCGCGTCAATGGGTTGTTGCATGGTCAGATCCGATCAGTGAAAGAACAAAGTCACGACTTGTTGCTGGCAGAACTCCCGCACCAAGGCGGCACCATACACCCTTCCACAATAAAACCAGACTCTGCTTTCATAAAAACTAGATTTTGTAGCAACAGAGGTCTAATGAATAAAGTCAATATAAAGTTGACTTAAAAATCCCTATTAACTTATAATAAGCCGACTTTTAACAGCCAATAAAAGCAAATTAAAAGCCGATAACCGACTTTAACAATTTTAGTACTACCAACATGGGCGTGTGCATCCCATCCTTGGTGACATTATTAAAGTCTCACTACCTCAATCGTCACTTCGGCCACTCAAGTTTCCTGCGGCACCACACCACGAAGTTAAGCACACCGTTTTAAGCCAGCTGCCTGATGGGCTCATACATATCATCCAGAAAAATGGGCGGGATAGTCGCGCAGAACTTCTGGATACCGTCGCGTTGCCGGCTTACCGACACCCTATAACCTGCGCCCTGCGCAGGCCTTTGCCACTTCACCTTCTAACAAGAAAAAAGGGAATCGTCATGGCCAAGCAAATCAGCATAAGTAACGTCTTCAAGGTTTTCGGCGAAGCGCCGGAAAAGGCACTCGCACTCGTCAACCAAGGAGTCAGCAAGCAGGATATTCTGGCCCGTACGGGCAACTCCATTGGCGTATTTGATGCCAGCTTCACCATCGAGACCGGCGAAATTTTCGTCATCATGGGCTTGTCGGGTTCTGGTAAATCGACGTTGGTGCGCATGCTCAACCGCCTCATTACACCGACGGCGGGGTCGATAAAAATTGGTGGCGTCGATATTAACGAACTGTCTGCCAAGGACATGCGCGCTTTGCGTCGCAAGGACATCAGTATGGTGTTCCAGTCCTTCGCCCTGATGCCGCACATGACCGTGCTCGACAACACCGCGTTTGGTCTCGAATTGGCCGGGGTTGACCGGGAGACCCGCAACGCGCAAGCGTTAAAGGCGCTCGACCAGGTTGGTCTCACTGGCTGGGATGCAAGCTTTCCGGACGAATTGTCTGGCGGTATGCAGCAGCGCGTCGGCCTCGCCCGCGCTCTCGCATCGGACCCGTCGATCCTGTTGATGGATGAAGCGTTCTCTGCGCTCGATCCCATTATCCGCACCGAAATGCAATCGGAGATTCTGCGTCTGCAGCAGGTCAGACGCCGCACCGTCGTCTTTATTTCGCATGATCTTGACGAGGCAATGCGCATCGGTGACCGCATCGCCATCATGAAAGATGGCATGGTCGTGCAGGTCGGTACACCCGATGAAATCCTGCGCAACCCGGCCGATGACTATGTCCGCAGTTTCGTCCACGGCGTCGATGCCGCCGCTGTGTTCAAGGCGGCGGATATCGCCCGAAAAAGCCAGGTCGTCGTTTCCGAACATCCGAGCCGGGGCGCGCGCGCAGCACTCAAGATGCTGGAAGATAACGACCGTGAATACGCCTATGTCATCAGTCCCAGTCAGCATTACCTCGGCATGGTGTCGGCAGAATCGTTGCGCACAGCATTGCTTGGCCACGAAGGTCCGCTGGGATTGGCGCACGCCTTTCTGCCGGACTCGGAAAAAATATCCGGCGAAGCATCAGTCAGCGACCTGTTCGGACAAGTTGCCAAGGCACCCTATCCGATGCCAGTAGTGGCAGAGGATGGCCTCTATTGCGGTGCCATCAGCAAAACCACGTTATTAAAATTTCTTGATCGCGACACGCCTCTGGTGCCTGCGCAATGACGACTATTTTGAAAGATCCATCGATGGTAGAGATCACACCACCACCAGCGCTGCAAAATACGGGTGCGGCGTCTCCTCGGGACATGGTCCCTGCCGCTGAAGCAGCTGCTCCCGCCGATCCATGGGCCACTGTCGATACCGAAAGCGCCGTTGCGGCTAATCCGTGGGGAGCAAGTAGTCCGGAAGCAGCGGTTCCGGCCGATGCGGGTAACTGGATGGATGCGCCGGTAAGTGGCGCGCCGACGGACGCCCCGACCGGCTTTATTGAGCAGGTTCAGCAATTTTTTAATGGCACGTCACCGATCGAAAGCTGGATCAACAACGGGCTTGATTGGTTCGTCATCCATTTCCGGCCATTTTTTCAGACTGTGCGCGTACCGATCGATAACACGCTGATGTGGGTAGAGGGCTCGCTGCAAACCTTGCCATCATTCGCCATGGTGGCGATTTTTGGCCTGCTGGCCTGGCAGTTCGCGGGGCGCAGCGTGGCGATCGGCACCGTTCTTTCCTTGCTTGTCGTCGTTGGGTTAGGGATCTGGCCCGAGGCAATGGTCACGCTGTCATTGGTGCTGACGTCGCTCGCGTTTTGCTTGGTCATCGGTTTGCCATTGGGAATTTTGCTAGCAAGTAACGACCGTGCACAACGCGTGACGCGGCCGATCCTTGATGCGATGCAAACCACGCCTGCGTTCGTCTACCTGGTGCCAGTCGTCATGTTGTTTGGTATCGGCAACGTGCCAGGTGTCATCGTCACCATTATCTTTGCGCTGCCACCGCTGGTACGGCTGACTAATCTGGGAATACGTCAAGTTCGTCCGGACCTGATCGAAGCAGCTCGTGCCTATGGCGCGTCGCCAGCACAGATGCTGCTCAAGGTTCAGTTGCCGCTGGCGTTGCCTTCAATTATGGCGGGTGTCAATCAGACGCTGATGCTGTCGCTGTCGATGGTGGTCATCGCCTCGATGATTGCGGTGGGTGGATTAGGACAAATGGTCTTGCGCGGCATCGGTCGTCTTGACATGGGACTGGCGACCGTCGGTGGTCTCGGTATCGTTTTGCTGGCAATTTCGCTAGACCGGATCACCCAAGCTGCCGGCCAACCGCGACGCGGTGTGCGCCACTGGTATGAAACAGGACCGATTGGCTTGTTGTACCGACTGCGACGGCCCTCAAAAGTTGCGCATTCTGCAGCGCCAAGCACCACTGCAGAGGACACGCGTAAGGCACCGGCACCCGATGCTCCCGGGCTGCCGTCGTAAATCTTTCTGCATGAGTTAAACATATGAAACAAGACCATGACGATCAATCATGGCTCGCTTCAACTTCGTTCAGGAATATCTCCACGAATAACGTTTTTATCACCCAAAAAAGGAATCTACTCATGAGACTCACCACACCACGGCGTTACTTCGGCGCGATGCTGCTAGCGCTAAGCTTCGCCGCGCCGGCCTCTGCCGCCGACCTGCCCGGCAAAGGCATTAAAGTGTTACCTCTGCAGAACACGATTGCCGAAGAAACTTTCCAGACACTACTTGTCTCAAAAGCACTGCAAAAGCTTGGCTACGACGTTGCGCCAATCAAGGAAATTGCTCCGCCAACGGCCCATATTGCGGTCGCTAACGGTGACGCCACGTTCATGGCCGATCACTGGAATCCGCTGCATGACGCGTTTTATCAAAACGCCGGCGGCGATTCCAAGCTCTCACGCACTGGTGTGTACTCGGATAACTCTGCACAAGGTTATCTGATCGACAGGGCAACAGCCACCAAGTACAAGATCACCAACATCAGTCAGTTTGCCGACCCGAAAATTGCCAAGTTATTCGATACCGATGGCGACGGCACTGCTGACCTGACCGGTTGCGATCCAGGATGGGGCTGTGAAGCCGCCATTGAACATCACCTGACAGCGTTCGATCTGCGTGGTTCGATTACGCACAAGCAAGGTAGTTATTCGGCGCTCATCGCCGACACGATCACTCGCCACAAGGAAGGCAAGCCGATCTTCTATTACACCTGGACCCCGTACTGGGTCAGCGGCGTCATGGTTCCTGGTCGTGACGTGGTCTGGCTGGAAGTGCCCTTTTCGTCATTGCCTGGTGATCAAGCCAAAGTGAGCACTAAACTACCCAACGGCAAGGACTATGGCTTCGTCGTGAACAAGCAAAACATCGTGGCCAATAAGGCGTTTGTCGAAGCCAATCCGGCTGCCGGCAAGCTGTTTTCGCTCATGAAATTGCCAATGACCGATATTAGTGCCCAGAACATGCGCATGAACAAGGGCCAAGGTTCGCCAGACGATATCGAACGCCAAACCAATGGCTGGATCAAAGCACATCAGGCGCTATTTGATGGCTGGATTTCCCAGTCACTCGCCGCCGCAAAAAAATAACCCCGGAGAAAATATCAACATGAAAAAAACGATGAGTATTCTGGCACTGGGCGTACTGTCCGGCATGTCCAGCACCGCTAGCGCCCAAAGCTCCAACGTACAGGTGTACGGTTATATCGACCTTGGTCTGGTCAAAGAATCAGGAAACACTCCACGCATGGACCGCGGTCAAAACAACTGGCTCGGCTTCAAGGGAATCGAACAGCTTGGTGGTGACTTGGCAGCCATTTTTAATGTGCAGATGCGCTTTAATCCGGACACAGGTGGCCAGGAAAAATCGATGGCTTTTTTCCAGGGCGAAACCACAATCGGACTCGTCAGCAAGCGCTTTGGCTCCGTGCGCCTCGGCCGTGCACTAACACCGCTGTGGGCAAAGAAATGGATTTACGACCCTTGGTACGACAGCGCACTGATGGGTTCGCTGGCAAACTACAACGGCGACTTCAATAGCGATGGCTTGCCAACGGCCGATTTCCGCAACTATTCGCGCGCCAGTAATGCCGTGTACTACAGCTCGCCAGATATGGCCGGTTTCTCTGTCCATGCAGACGCCGAAATCGAACGCGCGTTCGGTGACGATGCCGCCCGTACCGTCGCCAAAACACGCCAGAAAAGTGTCTCGCTGAACTACGCCAACGGCGGCCTGAATACAATGCTGGCCTACGAAAAGAATCATATCGACAGTGATATCGTCTACGTCGGTGGCGGCTACACCTTTGGCCAGGCGACCGTACTCGCGTCCTATTCCGAAACCAAGTTCTCCCATATCAGCAGCAAGGTCCACAGCATGATGCTCGCTGGTACCTATATGGTTGGAATCGACACGCTACGCGGCGGTTACGGCAAGATCAAAGAAAGCGGCAACGACAAAATGGTGGTGGGTATCAACCATCCTTTGTCGAAGCGTACGAATGTCTACGCTGATCTGTACCGCGAAGAACTGGCAAATGTCGGCACCACCGGTGTTGCACTGGGAATTAACCACACGTTCTAAGTCAAGAATCGCCCTGCCCTACGCTTAGTCGGCCGTCGCTTCGGTCACTGCTTGGCCGGGTACCCGACCTCGCTAAGGTCCGCGAGGAACGCGTTCTCGTCCAAGGCGCTGTCGACCCGAACTTCACGCGTGGGCGGGTCAGTTCCGATTTAAGCGTATCGCCCCCAACCCAAACCGAGGCGTCCGACGCGGAGCCAGCGAACGCTGTTCCGCTGCCACGGTCGGCTCGGCCAGATCCGCAAGGATCGGGCAATCCGGGCGGTCATTGCCATGGCAATGATTGGCCGGGTGCTCGAGCGTTTGCGCCATCGCTTGCAGTTCGGCGATCTTTGCCTTCAGACCGGTGACATGAGAGAGCGCCATCGCCTTGACGTCGGCGCTCGCGCGGTCACGGCCGCGCCACAAGACCAGTAGCTCCGATATCTGTTCGACAGAAAAGCCAAGGTCGCGTGCGCGACGAATGAAGCGCAGGCCATGCAAGTCCGCAGGGCTGTCATGTCGGTAGCCTGCATCAATTCATCATTTTCCTCTTCTGGAAGACCCATCCAATATCATCTATCCCGCAGCGCCTGCAAGGCTTCAACCTTGCGGAAGAAGCGCAGGCCCGGACCGAACAGCACCAGAGTGGCAAGCACAAACTGGATAGTCCAGCTCATCTGCTCACCCAAGACCCCCACCACCCAATGGTGCATGGCGGGAATGAGATGAGAGCCCATCTCGAGAATGAAGACTGGCACAGTGAGGATGGATGCAATAAGCAGAGCGCGCCGCAGCGCCCGTGCCTCGCTCTCGCGACGCTCGGCGTCCTGATCGTCCGCAGTTGCCGTTTCGGCGGACAAGCGACGAGACTTGTAACCCGCCTGTTCGACCGCCGCTTCAAGGTCGACCGTGAAGACAATCCCGGCAACGTGGCGCACCCGCGCGCGCGGTTGCCAGGTTGACAGAGGCTTCGAAGACGCCCGGAATGTTTGCCAGCGCTTTTTCAACCCGGCCCACACAGGACGCGCAGGTCATGTCCTCGATCCAAAGCTCGGTGGTCTCTCCACGAACGGTGTAACCGGCGTGTTCGATGGCGCGCACAGCCGCCTGCGGATCTGCCAAGCCGGTGAAGGTGATGTCGGCGCGCTCGGTGGCAAGATTGACCGCGGCCATCTGTACGCCAGGGACCTCCTTGAGCGCGCGCTCGACACGCCCGACACACGAGGCACACGTCATGCCTTCGACGGGCAAGATCAGACGAGTGACTGAGGACATGGATGGATTGGCGCCTTGTCGTTCTACGGAAGTCATTGAATTCCCCTTGAATGTTTTTGCTGAAGGGAAGCTTGAAGCTTCCAACAATGGGAAGGTCAATGCCTGTCGGTCATTTATTTCACGACGCGCAAGTTCGACATGCCGACGGCTCCACTGCGGGGACGTTGAGTCAACGCCTGCTGGAAGCGCAACTGCAGCACGAACATCACATTTTTGAGCAGCCTGGTTAGGGATGACTTTGCGCAGATTACCTTGCGGTCACCAATAATTCACTACAGGAATTCTCCTATTGCTTGTAGGCAAAACACTCGCTTGATTGAGATATCCCTCTTGCATAATGCGTTTGGTTTCGTAGGGACCGATCGACAGAGCGCATGCGCATGCTTATTGACGTTAGCAGGAGAGCAATTTCCAGACATTGATGCGACAGCAAAACAGCCGCGTGCGGGAAAGTGTCCACGTTTTGTCGGGTGCGCCCAGCAGTGTCAGTCGCGAGGTCAAGCGCAATCTGACAGCCACCTGCTCTGCACGCTGCGCTGACTGCTAGTTTCGGCGTCGTTCATTACAAGGCAGGCGACACGATTGCCAGCCTGCTAATACATGCCGACGAGGCGCTGTACGTTGCCAAGAATACCGCCCGGAACCAGGTTAAAAGCCATGCTGCAGATCGGCCCCGCCTGCCAACTGGGCAATGTATGGAGGCATTACCGATTTAATCCAAATAATCGACGTACTCGCCAGTTGGCATCGCCTCTGGTTATTGCCGCTTGCTACAGGTGGTGCCGACGACCGGGTGCAGGTAAATCTTCATCCGAGTTACGGAAGCGGTTGGCGCCAACGACATCGGCCTGATCCACAGGCTGGTAAGTCGGCCACCCTGAAAGTAAGGCAAGTCGCTGTCAAATTTTGATTTATTTTTCAAATCTCCAATCGAGACCAATTCATGAACAGATTTACTGTACGAACCCGCCTACTGATCGGCTTCATCACCATCGCCCTGCTCGGTGCGCTGGTAGCAGCGATCGGCATTTACAACATGGCGAAGATGAATACACAGGCTGAAATGGCCTACCAGCACGACCTGATGGGCCTCTCGCATCTCAAGGAAGCGAACATCAACCTAATCTATATTGGCCGTGCGATGCGCGGCACGCTGCTGTCGACCGACCCGGCGCAAAAACAGGATTTTTCCGCCCGCTCTGCTAAGGCACTCAGCGCTATGCATGACGAGCTCGATATTGCGCGTCCACTCTACGTCACCACCAGTGGCAAGGCGCTGTTTGCTGGCGTCGATCGGCTGGTACTTGAGTATCAACCGATATTTTTGAAGACTGTCCAAATGAGCCAGAGTGAAGAACCAGAGGCGAGACGTGCGGCGGTTGACTATGGCCTCGGTTCCTTTGCGGAAAAAGGCAATCAGCTCCATGACGCGCTGATGGAGCTGGCCCATCAAAAGGAGCAAGCCGCTGCAACAGCCGCAGCGATGGCAGGCAATATCTACGCCGACGCTCGCGCCTTGATGATCGCATTGGTGCTCGGCTCGCTCGCAGCTGGTATCGGCCTTGGTCTATGGACTACACGCAGCCTCATGCGCCAGCTTGGTGGCGAGCCTGCCTACGCTGCCGACGTGGTCGCTTCGATTGCCGCCGGCGACCTGTCGCACCCGGTAACGACTGCGCCGGCCGATAAGTCGAGTCTGCTGTTTGCGATGGAAATGATGCGCACCAGCCTCATCAAAATTGTCAGTCAGGTACGCGAAGGCACCGATACTATCGCTACTGCATCAAGGCAGATTGCGGCAGGTAACCTCGACTTGTCCTCGCGCACGGAAGAGCAAGCCAGCTCTCTCGAAGAAACCGCTTCGTCGATGGAAGAACTCACCAGCACGGTCAAGCAGAACGCCAATAATGCGCGACAAGCCAACACGTTGGCGGTATCGGCGTCGGCAGTGGCGGTCAGGGGCGGTGATGTCGTGTCGAAGGTTGTTGACACGATGGCCTCGATCAATGCGTCGTCGAGGAAAATTGTCGACATCATCAGCGTCATCGACAGCATCGCATTCCAGACCAACATCTTGGCCCTGAATGCCGCAGTCGAAGCGGCTCGGGCCGGTGAGCAAGGCCGCGGCTTTGCGGTAGTCGCAACCGAAGTGCGCAACCTGGCGCAGCGCTCGGCAGCAGCTGCCAAGGAAATCAAGACCCTCATCAACGACTCGGTCGACAAGGTCGATGCAGGCGGCAAACTGGTCAATCAGGCCGGCGAGACCATGGCCGAGATTGTGGACTCAATCACGCGCGTGACCGACATCATGGGCGAGATCGCCTCAGCCAGTATTGAGCAGACTATGGGCATTGAACAGATCAATTCCGCTATCTCCCAGATGGATGAAGTTACTCAACAGAATGCCGCACTGGTCGAAGAAGCGGCCGCCGCTGCCGGCTCGATGCAAGAGCAGGCTACGGCCTTGGCCGAGGTGGTCAGCATCTTCAAAGTAGGGCTGGTAGTGACCGTCAAGGGCATCATCCCGTTGCGCGCCGTTGAGCGCGTCACCGTCTCCGTCAACCCGACAGCGCGTATCGGGGCAATGCAAGCCACAACGGCACGACGCGCGCCGATGGTTGCCGACGGTGATATTGAAAATTGGGAACCGTTTTAAACAAGGTCGTCCTTTTTACCATCCTTTTTTTCGATATCCTGACGTGAAGTGTTTGCAATGAGCCTCTCTTCCTCTTTGTTTTTTAACCCGTCTGACCAGCCGCTTTTGATGGTCGGCGTGTACGACACGGGGCGGATTGCCCTGTCGTTGCTGATCGCTGTCTTCACGGCGACGCTGGCGCTGCAGATCGCTGGCCTGGGGCGATTGGCCAAAACGCCTTGGCAGCGGCAAATCGCTATTTTTTCGGGCGCACTTGCACTAGGCGGCGGTATCTGGTCCATGCATTTCATTGGCATGCTCGCGTTCCGGCTCTGTGCCGAGGTGCGCTTCGATACCTGGCTGACCTTGCTGTCTGTCCTGCCCAGCCTTGCCGCGTCCTGGATGACACTGCATTTGCTGACCCAGCGTTCGCTGGGCGGCAGACAGCTCATCATCGGTGGCGTGCTGGTGGGTAGCGGAATCGGCGCAATGCATTACAGCGGCATGGCAGCCATGCAGATGGCGCCGATGCTGTACTACGATCCGTGGTGGTTCCTGTTATCAATTCTGGTGGCGGTGATGCTGGCTTGCCTTGCGTTGTGGGTGCGTTTTGGGTTGCAGAGTTCATCTCGGTTGAAAGAATGGCAAAAACTGTTGATGAGCGGAGTCGTGATGGGAAGCGCCGTGGTCAGCATGCATACGCTAGGGATGTTTGCGGCGCGCTTTGTCGGCACTGCCGAGTCGACGCAGCCGTTGCCCGCAGACTCGGCCGGTTTCATTTCTGTCGCAGTGACCTTGGGCACAGTATTACTGACCGTCATTATTCTGGTTGCGAACCTGCTGTTGCGACATCGCGCACTATTCCAGAGCACGTTGCGTGACCGCGAACGCCAGTACCGATCGCTCATAACGAACATTCCCGGCGCTGCTTTCCGGCACCATCTCGGCGTCGGGATGGTGTTCATCAGTGATGCAATCGAGTCGCTCAGTGGCTGGCCGGTTGAGGTATTCATGAACGGCCAATTCGATACCCTGAGCCTGATTCATCAGGACGACTTGCCGCGCGTGCAGGAAGCCCGGCAGCGTGCCATTGCGGCCCATCGCCGGTATACCGTGGAGTACCGCATGGTGCGACGCGATGGCAGCGAGCTCCAGGTGTGGGAAAGCGGTACGGTCGTAGCCGGCGAGGGGCAGACGGAAATCTGGCTCGATGGCGTGATTCTGGATATCAGCGAGCGCCATCGTGTCAATGTTGAGCTGGGCGCTGCCAAGGAAGCAGCGGAGCAGGCCAATCTCGCCAAAAGTATTTTCCTGTCGAACATGAGCCATGAAATTCGCACGCCGATGAATGGCGTGATTGGCATGTCCGGGTTATTGCTCGACACACCGCTTAATGTGCAGCAGCAGCAATACCTCAAAGCGATCGAGGTGTCTGCGGTTGCGCTGCTGACAGTGATCGACGATATCCTGGATTTTTCACGGATCGAGGCTGGCAAGCTCGCTGTCGAGCGAGTCGCATTCTCCTTGCCCGATGTGGTGGAAAGCTGCCTCGATATGTTGTCGCTCAAGGCAAGTGAAAAAAACCTCTTGCTGCTGTGTCATATCGATCCGGATATCGCGGACGCCGTGCTTGGCGATGCGGGCAGGCTGCGGCAAGTCCTCATGAACCTGATCGGTAATGCCATCAAATTCACGCATGTCGGCGAAGTGGAAGTACGGGTGTTGTCAATACCGGGTGCCGGCAACGTCCCGTCAGTTCGGTTCGAAGTACGCGATAGTGGAATTGGCATCGACAAAAATGCCGCCAACCTGTTCGACCCGTTTTATCAGGTCGACGAATCAATTACCCGCAAATACGGCGGTACTGGCCTGGGACTGTCGATTACGCGACGGTTGCTTGAACTGATGGGCGGCGTCGTCGGATTTGATAGCGAGCCGGGGCAAGGCTCGACATTCTGGTGCGAGCTGCCGATGCCCGCGGCCGCGGCCACCGCGCCCGAACAGGAACGCCCTGGCTACACCGGGATGCGCGTGCTTGTGATTACGCCGAACCAGCGGGAGGCACTGATCCTACTCGAGTCGCTGCGTGCACGCGGGGTGGTCGCCCTTGCCGCTGACTCCGCGGCGCGCGGCGAAGAACTGGTACAGCAAACAGCATTCGATGTTGCCATCATCAGCAAAGATATCGACGACCTGCCGCCAGGGGTTTTTTGTCGCAGATTGCTCGGCCACGCGCCATCGCTGCGACTGGTTCAGCTGGTGCGGGATCGGGCTTTTAGCCCGGCTGGATCGGCGGGATTTCATGGCACCTTGACCGAACCGGTCAAGCGCGGTGCGCTTGCCGCAGCATTGTGTCCCGGGACTGCCGTGTCCGATTATGCAGGGACTGTTAGTGCGCCAGTCAGTCGTGAGCCGACAAACAATACGGTCACTCCGATCAGCAAGGACTGCCTCGTGCTGGTCGTGGAGGACAGCGACATCAATCGTACCGTCGCGGTCAACCAGCTCGCCAAGCTCGGTTACGTCGCGCAGACCGCCAGTAATGGCAAGGAAGCCCTGGCTATGCTGGCGACGGTGCCTTATGCCCTTGTCTTCATGGACTGCCAGATGCCGGTGATGGATGGTTTTCAGGCAACCCGATGTATCCGCGAGGCCGAGCAGGGCACGGCAAGGCACCAGCTCATCATCGCGATGACAGCCAATGCGATGCAGGGCGACCGCGAACGCTGCCTGGCCGCTGGCATGGACGACTACCTTACCAAGCCGGTGCTTTACCCGGTGCTCGACGCGATGATGTCGAAGTGGCTGGGGCCGCATGAGGTATTCGCCGTCGATCGCACAGTGCATATCAACATGAGCCATGAAATCCGCTCGCCGCTCAACGTCATTCTGGGCATGGGTTACCTGCTGGAACAGGCGCATCTGCCGCCGAAAGCGCATGCGATGGTGCAAACAATCATGAACGCGGGCCGTGCGCAACTTGGTCGCCTCAATGACATTCTGGATGTCTCCAGGATCGATGCCGACGATCTGATGATCGACCAGGTCCGCTTTAGTCTGGCAGCCGTGATCGGCAATGTCGCCAATGTCATGGGCATCAATGCCGGCGACAAGCACCTCGAACTGATTGTTCACCGCCTGCCCAAGGGTATCGACAGCCTGGCCGGCGATGCACTGCGGCTGGAACAGGTGCTGACCAACCTCGCCAGCAACGCCATCAAGTTCACGCAGGCTGGCCGCGTCGAGCTGCACACCGAGCTGGTGTCGCGTGATGGCGACCAGGTCGTCTTAAGGTTCAGGATTGTTGATACGGGTATCGGCATTGCAGCGACGCAGCAGGGGCAGATGCTCAAGCCCCTTATACCGGCAGACGATTCCACCACCCGTCGCGTTGGCGATGCTGGGCTCGGACTGGCCATTTGCCGGCGCCTGGTCGCACTGATGGGCGGCGAGCTCGGCCTCGACAGTACGGTTGGCAAGGGCAGCGAGTTCTGGTTCACGCTGCCGCTGCGGCAGATGTCCGGTGTTGAACCTGGCTCTGGCAACCCGCCCCGCATCCGTGCACTGATCGCCGATGACAGTGATATCGCGCTGCGCAATCTGGAAGACGTCGCCGAGGTACTTGGTTGGGAAGTCGATAGCCTGTGCTCGGGAGATGCAATGTTGTCCAATGTGCTGGAGCGCCCCGGTGGGTGCCTGCCCCAGGTGGTGATCCTTGATTGGAAAATGCCCGGTGCCCTTGATGGGCTGGCTACCGCCAGGGCAATCCGGGCTGCGGTTCCGGCTGGCGAGTGCCCGGTCGTGATCATGGCGACCGGATACTCGGTTGCCAGCCTGGCGCGGGAGCCGGACATCGAGATGGTCGACGCCATCCTCACGAAACCGGTCACGGCGTCGACGCTGCGTGACGCCGTGGCGGAGGCGATGGCGCGCCGGACGAACCTTGTCGAGCGGCCGGATGATCCTCACTCTGCTACCTGCGCAGAAAGCCTCCCGCTGGACGGGGTACGCTTGCTCATTGTCGATGACATCGAGATCAATCGTGAAGTGGCGCAGCACATCTTGTCGGGCCGGGGGGCGCTGGTGTCAGTGGTGTGTGACGGCAAGGAGGCGCTGGACTGGTTGCAGGCTAACCCGGACGACGTCGATTTGGTTCTGATGGACCTGCAAATGCCAGTCATGGACGGGATCGAAGCAGCGCGGCAGTTGCGGTTGCTACCGTATTTCGATGACTTGCCCATTGTTGCCTTCTCCGCCAGCCTGCTCAAGTCGCAGCATGACGCCGCCCACGCTGTGGGCATGACCCACTTCATCACCAAACCCTTCGATATCCCGTCGACGGTAGCGCTGATCCAGCAGTTGCGCCGTCCGCACGCTGCTGCCCGATTCGCCCGAACAGCCACATCGCCTCTTGCCAGTGCGCCCGTAACACCTACCGGCTCCACCGTGCTGAATGTCGGACGCGGTTTGCAGCTCTGGTCCAATGTACCGGCCTATCGCGATTACCTGCAACGCTTCGCTGCAAGTTACGACGGCGCAGTAGGTGTGATCCATGCGCTGCTTGCTGATGGTAATCATCCGGCTGCCGCAGCACTGGCGCACAAAATGTCGGGCGATGCAGCCAACCTGGCTTTGCCGGACACCCATCGGCTGGCCGGCGAGGCCGAGCGCGTGCTGCTTGCCCGGCACGATTCGACAATCGCCCTGGTTCATCTGGGTGAGGCACTGGAACAGGCACGCTCCGCAATCCGGAAATTTGCACCGCCACACGTGATCGATGAGGCGCCCGACGCGCCTGGCCTGGTCGCAGGTGCGATTGCGGAAGATGTCCGTACAGCTCTGGCGGTGCTGCTGGAACGGCTCATGGTTGCGCTCGATAGCGATAACCCTGGCCCGGTCGAGCCCCTACTCATCTTGCTGGAAAATTACGCACCGCGCGCATCGCTGGCAGCACTGCGGGAGTGCGTGCGCAGCTTTGATTTTCGAGGCGCCGAAGCGGCAGCGCATGCTTTTGCCAGGCACTACAGCGTCTCAGTACCGGAAAGACGATATGAAGCTTAATTCTTCAACGATCCTGATCGTCGACGACGAACCCGTCAACCTGGCCATCATGCGGGATATCCTGGCCGACCGCTACACGCTAGTCTTCGCCCGCAACGGCAGCGAAACTCTGGCGGCGGTTAGCAAGCACAACCCCGCATTGGTGCTGCTCGATGTCGGCTTGCCGGATATCAGCGGTTACGAGCTGTGCCGACAAATCAAGGCGCGCGATAAGAGCCAGGCAATTCAGGTCATATTTGTCTCCGGCAATGTCGGCACCGTCCATGAAGCGGCCGGCTTCGATGCCGGCGGAATCGACTATCTATCCAAGCCGGTGTCACCGCCCATCGTGCGTGCCCGCGTCAGCGCCCATCTCTCGCAGGTGCGGGCCACGGCGCTGGAACAAAGCTACCGCGACGCCATCCTGATGCTAGGTCATGCAGGCCACTACAACGATACCGATACCGGTTCGCACATCTGGCGCATGGCTGCCTATGCGCGCGCACTGGCGCGCGGCTGTGGCTGGAACGAAGAACAATGCACCCGGCTTGAACTGGCGGCTCCCATGCATGACACCGGCAAGCTCGGTATCCCCGAGGCGATCCTGCGCAAGCCGGGACCACTCGACGCAGAAGAGTGGGTCGTCATGCGGACCCACCCGCAAATCGGGCACGATATCCTCTGCAAGAGCAAGGCGCCGGTGTTCCAGCTGGCGGCTGAAATCTCGTTGCGACATCACGAAAAATGGGATGGCAGCGGCTACCCTGGCGGGCTGAGCGGCACGTCGATCCCGGAATCGGCGCGCATTATCGCGCTGGCCGATGTGTTCGATGCACTGAGCATGAAGCGTCCTTACAAAGACCCGTGGCCGATCGATCGCATCGTCGCGCATATCCGGGATGGCTCGGAAGCCCATTTCGATCCGAACGTGGTAGCGGTTTTTACTGGCGTATTGCCCGAGCTACTGGACATCCAGTCCTGCTGGAAAGACAGCGACGCCGCCGAGCAGCCCGTCCCGGTTCTCGCGACCTGACAACCCGGACCCATGTTTTCCGGATGCGCCTTTGCGCGGAGTAGTCCATGTATCGCGTAATTTTTGAATCGATCAGTCCGCGGGATCGGCGCAAGATTGTCGAGCGCGGACCCTGGCTTGTCAATTTGCAGGCGGCCATGGAATGGAAATCCTTTCTTGATCCCCATTTGCCGTATCAGAAAATCTGGATCGAATCGGCGGATGCGCTGGGCATCAACATGACCGAGGCAATGGCTTAGAACCTGTTCACAATCTGCACAATGAGTGGGTGGGTGGGTAGCAGCAGCGCATTGCTGCGCCACCGCCCACGCAACACACCGCACGTGATGGCAACCATGTTTATGGATGCACCAATTCACTTGCCTGACTAATCGATGACAATTCATGCCTATGTAATATTAGATTTTTATACTCGCCGGCATTCAGGCTTCTCCCTGACCTGCCGGTACACCGGCTGCCATCGCACTTAACCGTGGAACATAAAACATGTCCGATCTGCCGCAAGCTTCCCGCCGCCAGCTGCTCAAATTTCTGGGCTGCGCCCCCATGTTGCCTCTGGGTGCTTTTGCCACTACTTCGTTGCTCGCTGGTTGCGGCGGTACCGGCTCCTCGGTAGCGCCGTCGGTGTCCAGTTTCCTCTCCGTCTCTTTTACGGGCATGCCTGCGCCGACTTTGGCCAACGCCGCCGCCATGGCAACGACCACGGTCGGATCCAGCATGAATGTGCTGTATAGCGACAACACGGTCGTCAGCTTCAAGCTAGCCTACCAGCCCTTCTTCATCACCGGCGATCTGGTCTCCAACGGTGCTGGTGGCACGGTTCTGAGCGGCGGATATGTCGACATCAATAACCAACCGATCATCGATCGCTCGGTGGTCGGCAAAACGCCGCAATTTTATTCGGACGCGCCAGACGGCACTTCGTTGCTGGCCTTGGCCAACCCGACCATCACCGGCCTGAAGGGCAAAGCCGTCTTCGCTGTCGTTCAATTCGAATACACCACCCGCGACCAAGCCGGCGACAGCCAATACGGTCGGCTACCCTCCCCGATTGCCGTGCTGACCCTGGATCAGGACCAGATAACCGGCAAGCTTTCGCTGGTCAGCTATCACAACGTCAATACATCCAGCGTGCATGGCCTGTGGATTACATGCGGTTCCAGTCTGTCGCCATGGAATACCCATTTATCGAGCGAGGAATACGAACCGGATGCGACCACTGCCGCGACGGATTCGCGGTTCAAGTCATTCAGCCAAAACCTGTTCGGCAATGAGACAACCGCCAACCCGTACCACTACGGCCATCTGCCAGAAGTGACCGTGAACCCGAACGGTACCGGGTCGATCAAAAAGCATTACTGCCTTGGCCGGATCTCGCATGAACTGGTGCAGGTCATGCCGGACAACCGCACCGTCCTGATGGGCGATGACGCCACCAACAGCGGTCTGTTTGTTTTTGTCGCTGACCGTGAAAAAGACCTGTCGGCTGGCACGCTGTATGTCGGCAAACTGGGAACCGGTTTCTCTATCGATCCAGCAGCACCCGGTGCGGCAATCACCTGGATCAATCTCGGCCACGCCACCAGCAGCGAAATCGAGGCATTGGCCAACTCCCTGAAGTCCACCGATATCATGACCGTCCTGACGGTTGATCCGGCCGATGCCACCTTCACCAAGGTGTTTATCAGCGGCAAAGCAAACTGGATCAAGGTCAAGCCGGGCATGGAAAAAGCCGCCGCATTCCTTGAGACGCATCGCTATGCCTACCTTGTTGGTGGCAGCATGGGCTTCTCGAAAATGGAAGGCACGACAGTCAACATCAAGGACAAGATCGCCTACTCGGCGCTGCAAAACATCCAGGACTCGATGGTCAAGACCGGCAAAGGCTGGAATGCAGCCAGCGGCATTGCCCTCGACACGGCACTGGTAGCCGGTGGCATCATGGCTCTCCCATTGACCGGCGGACAAAAGGACCTTGGCGGCGCAGCGATCAACAGCGAATGGATGCCCGTACAGATCAAGGCCTTGCTGATGGGCGAAGATATCGCAGCCGATGCATTGGGCAACAAATCCAATCCGGACAAAATCGGCAATCCGGATAACATCAAATTCTCGGAAGCCATGCGCACGCTGTTCATCGGTGAGGACAGCAGCACGCACATCAACAATTTCGTCTGGGCGTACCACATTGATACCAAAGTGCTATCGCGTTTGCTGTCAATGCCATCCGGTGCCGAGGCCACGGGTCTGCATGTCGGCGACAACATCAATGGCTGGACCTACATCCTGAGCAACTTCCAGCATGCGGGCGACTGGAGTTCGTTGCATGCAAAAGTGCAGCCAACGCTGGATCCGCTGATACGTGCCAACTACAAAGATCGTTACGGTGCGGCAGTCGGTTACCTGACCGCCGATCCACTCAACATGAAATTATCGAAGTCATAATCTAACGTAGGGTGGGCACAGTTTCATCGTGCCCACGCGCGCGCACTGATACGCCTCCTCGCGCGCACTGATACGCCTCCTCGCGCGCACTGATACCCCAACAAAAAGCACCCTCCATAAAAAACGCCAGGCAGCAGCCTGGCGTTTTTTTTACCGCGTGAAGATCAACTTATTTCTTCGCACCCAAAAACGGATAGTCGACATACCCACCAGCATCGCCGCCATACATCGTCGCCGGATCCGCTTCGTTCAATGGCGCATCGGTGCGCAGGCGCTCGACCAAATCCGGATTGGCGATGAACGGACGTCCGAAACAAATCAGGTCAGCGTGATCAGCGATAATCGTGCTGCTGGCCAGCGCCTTGTCGTAGCCATTGTTGGCCATGTAGGCACCGTTGAACAGGCGACGCAGAATTTGCAAGTCGAAGCCGCCAGCGACCTCACGTGTACCGCCCGTGTCCCCTTCGATGACATGCAGGTAGGCCAGGTTAAACGCATTGAGCGACTCGACCACATAAGTAAATAGCGGTTCAGGATTGCTGTCATCAATATCACCAAACTTGCTCAATGGCGAAATACGCACGCCAACACGATCACCACCCCAGACGTCCACCACGGTGGCCATCACTTCGAGCAGCAGACGTGCACGGTTCTCGATCGAACCGCCATATTCATCAGTACGCTGGTTGGTTTTGTCACGCAAAAATTGATCAAGCATGTAGCCATTGGCGGCATGCACTTCGACACCATCGAAACCGGCTGCTTTGGCATTGAGCGCGGCAGTCCGGTATTGCTCGACGAGGCCGGCCATTTCGGAAGTCTCGAGTGCACGCGGGGTGACCATCGGTACGAAGCCATCGGCGGTGTACGACTTTCCTTCCGGCTTGATCGCCGAGGGTGCGACTGGCAGTGCACCGCCAGGCTGGATCGACGGATGCGAAATACGGCCGACATGCCAGAGTTGCAGGTAGATGTGACCACCTTTGGCATGCACGGCATCCGTGATGCGTCTCCAGGCCAATACCTGACTGTCGTTATAAATCCCAGGGGTCAAGATGTACCCTTTGCCCTGTGGTGAAATTTGGGTCGCTTCGGCGATGATCAGGCCGGCGGTCGCGCGCTGGGTGTAATACTCGATAGCCAATTCACTTGGCACGTCCCCTTCAAGGGCGCGGCTACGCGTCAAAGGGGCCATGACAATGCGATTTTGCAGGCGGAGCGGGCCAAGATGCACGGCTTCAAACAGGCGCGAATCGGTGTTGGGAGTGGTGGATTGCGTTGATGACGGCATAGTGATCCTTTATAAGAGCGTGCATAGTCGCAGAAATAATCATTGCGCGCAGTGGCCGACGAAAAACAACTGAATGCGTAGTCAGCGCTTCTCTGTCAGGTGACCACCACGGTACGCAATTTTGTAACTCCACGGTCATCGGTTTGATTCATAATGACGGGCTTTTTCCGCGGACGCGACAGGTCCCGCTGCGCCTAGACGCAACCAGCACATCATTTTCTTACGCGAACCCGAATGCGGTCGCCGGGTCGGACAATACGCGCACCATCTACAGGAACGAGCAACATGTTTGAATTATTCACCCCGCGTCGCGCCGGGCAATCGGTGCTGGCCGCGGGTCCGAACCGCTGGGACTGGATCCTGCTGCCGCTGGTGCTGGCGGTCATTGCCGGGCTTGCCTTTGGCGCAATGCAAATGTCACGCCCATTCATCGTTGGGCAGCCGACACCGATTTCGCTCGACCCCGAATACCTGCCCTATTATTTGCTGCGTACGATGTTACGCATGTTCACGGCACTGGCCTGTTCGCTGCTATTTAGCTTTGCGTTCGCGGCCATCGCAGTCAAGTATCGCGCCGCCGAAAAAATCATGGTGCCGCTGCTCGACATCTTGCAATCGGTTCCTATCCTCGGATTTCAGGCCATCGCCATTGCGCCGTTCATTCTGCTTTTTCCTGGCAACCTGCTGGGTGTCGAATGTGCGGCAATCTTCGCCATCTTTACGTCCCAAGCATGGAACATGGCGTTCAGTCTGTACCAGTCAATGCGCACCGTGCCGCCCGAACTGAGCGAGGCGGCACGCGTATTTCGGCTGTCCGGCTGGCAACGTTTCTGGCGGCTCGAACTGCCATTCGCGATGCCAGGCCTGCTCTGGAACATGATGATGTCGATGTCGGGTGGCTGGTTTTTTCTGGTCGCGGCAGAGGCCATCTCCGTCGGCGGACAAGACATCAAGCTGCCCGGTATCGGTGCCTATATCGCGATGGCGATCGAAGCGGAAAACGGTCGCGCGATTGCCTATGCCATCGGCGCAATGCTGTTCGGAATCACGCTGTACGACCAGCTGTTTTTTCGTCCGCTATTGGCCTGGGCCGACAAATTCCGTTTCGAGGAATCACAGGGCGATAGCGCGCAACGCTCATGGCTACTCGACTGGGGCCGGCGCAGCGTGTGGATACGCGAATTGACCGGCCGCTTCTGGCGCATGATGAGCAGTACATTGAGCTGGTTCAGCCTGCGCCCGGTGCGCGTGGCGGCGACGGCGCGCTCGGAAACCCGCATCAAATCGATTGCCCGCGCATGGGACGTGACCATCGTACTGTTGTCGCTGGCGGCGGCGTACTGGCTAGTGACTTTTGTGCGCAGTGATGTTGGCTGGCGTGAGGCGGTGCATGTGATTGGTCTGGGCCTGATCACGCTGGCACGCGTGATGCTGCTCATCGCGCTAGCCTCGCTGGTGTGGGTGCCGATTGCGGTCTGGATCGGCTTGCGCCCACAGTATTCGCAACGGGTCCAGGCGCTGGCGCAATTTCTGGCCGCCTTCCCGGTCAATCTGATGTTCCCGATTGTGGTGTTCGTACTGGTCACGTTCAAACTCAACGCTAATATCTGGCTCAGTCCGTTAATGGTATTCGGCACCCAGTGGTACATCCTGTTCAACGTCGTGGCGGGTGCTTCGATGATCCCCAATGAATTGCGACTGGCGTCTGACAACCTCGGCCTGAAGGGCTGGCTGAAATGGAAACGGGTCTACCTGCCGGCGATCTTTCCGGCTTATGTGACTGGTGCGATTACCGCCAGCGGCGGCTCGTGGAATGCCAGCATCGTGGCTGAATACGTCACCTGGGGCAAGACCACGCTAATCGCCGACGGACTGGGTAGTTATATCAAACAGATGACCGATGCCGGTGACTTCCACCGGATCGCACTCGGCATCGGCGTGATGTGTATTTTTGTGATGTTGTTGAACCGGTTCTTCTGGCGCAGGTTGTACTCGCTCGCCGAAGACCGCAGCCGATAGGAATGTGCATGAACAAACCAGGATTAATGGTGCTGGCCGGTGTGGCCAAATCGTTTCGCAGTGCCGACGGTGCCCCGCGCCTGATTCTTGACGGTGTGAATTTTGCGCTAGCCGAAGGCGAAATTGTCGCCTTGCTGGGTAAATCCGGGTCCGGAAAATCAACGCTGCTGCGCATCATCGCAGGTCTGATTCCGGCCGACAGCGGCACTGCGCAATATCGTGGCCAACCGATCGCGGGCCCTGCTTCCGGCGTAGCGATGGTATTCCAATCGTTTGCCTTGTTTCCGTGGCTGACGGTGCAGCAAAATGTTGAGCTTGGCCTCGAAGCGCAGGGCATCGCCCCAGCCGAGCGTGAAAAACGCGCCGATGCCATGCTTGAATTGATGGGTCTGGCCGGTTTCGGCGGTGCCTTGCCGCGCGAATTATCGGGCGGCATGCGTCAGCGCGTTGGCATCGCCCGCGCCCTGGTCACCAATCCCGACGTATTGCTGATGGACGAAGCTTTTTCGGCCCTCGACGTACTCACCGGTGAAACACTGCGTAACGACATTCTCGATCTGTGGGATAGCAACCGCATCCTGACCAAGGGCATCCTGATTGTCTCTCACAACATCGAAGAGGCCGTAATGATGGCCGACCGCATCATCATTCTGTCAAGCGACCCGGGCCGCATTCGTAGCGAAATCCGTATCGACTTGCCGCGTCCGCGTAGCGTCGATTCGCTGGAAGTGCGCGGCCTGATCGATGAAGTGTATGGACTGATGACGCTGCGTCCGGTACACAGCGCCGTTCCCGGCGAGACCACTGCCATGCACCTCGGTTACCGCCTGCCGGAAACCGACGTCAGCCACATCGAAGGAGTCCTCGATTTACTGGCCGGCGCGCCGTTCAACGGCCGTGCCGACTTGCCGCAACTGGCCGAAGAAACCGAACTGGCTGACGATGAACTCTTCCACACCTACGAAGCATTAAGCCTGCTCGGACTGGCGCATGTCGACAAGGGGGACATCACGCTGACTCCACTGGGCCAGCGCTATGCTGACGCCGACCAGACGCTGCGTCAGGAACTGTTCGGTCAGCAAGTGTTGATGCATGTGCCGCTAGCAGCGCGCATTCGGCACCAGCTTGAGCGCGAGCCGAGCGGCACCTCGCCGGAAGGTCCGTTCATCGAATTGCTGGAGGAATTCCTCAAAGCCGATGAAGCCAAGCGCGTGCTGGAAGTGGCGGTCGAATGGGGACGCTATGGTGAAGTCTATGAGTATGATTTTCATACCGGACGGTTGAAATTACCAGATCAGGAAGAAGAATAATTGTTCAAAAAGTAACTTTTTAACCTTGTAGTCATTTTTACGGGTTACTATTGCGGTCGCTAAAGTTCGCCATTACAGGTCACTTACTTGGACTCCGCTACATCGCAAGACGCGCCACCGAGCAACACGCTACTGGGCAACGGTAGAGGACTGGTGGCCGGCATCGCATTGATGGCACTGGCGCTCATCACCATCATTGTTTTTGTTACCAGTAACCGGATCGTCGTTGACCGAAGCGAGTCCATTGAGAAATCGATTGATGTCAGCCGCAATGTGGCCTCCATTGTCGCCGCCAACCTGAGTGAAGTTCTCGGCCGAACCGCGATCTATGCACGCCTGAGTACGGCCTTTCTGGAACAATCGCGCGACCATTCGACGTACATCAACCCGCTGTCGATTGGCGATCCGGCTTTTCTGCGTACCGCAATTTTCGACGCTGACGGAACCCTCGTCTACTCCTCGTCTCGCCGCGAAGTCGAACCCGAACTGCAACTGTTTGCCCGCACCGCCCTGTTTGCCGAGCCACCGCAGTCTCTTGCCATAGGCCGCACCGGCGCCAGCGATCCCCATGCCGGATGGCGCATCCCGGTGGCGGTACCGCTGTTTTCCAAGCAACGGCGCCTTGGTGCATTCGCTGGCTACCTTGATCTGGGTTACCTGCTGGCGCTTTACAAGGAAGCCAGCCTGGGCACGCGCAGTCGTATCGAAATCATTGATCCCCTTGGCATCCAGTTAGTTGAACTCAATGATGGCACCTTGTCAGCAGGTCGTGATCTCGAACGGACCGGTTATGCGGGCTTTATCGGCGCTACTGCGTTGATCGGCACCATCGATGCCACACGACCAGGCGATAGCGGCGCCAGCGTCGGCGTTTACCGTCGGCTCGACCATTTCCCGCTTGTGGTGACGGTCACACGAGATCGTAGTGTGGTGCTCAACGAACTCAAAGCGCGTGAACAGCTCTACCTGACCCACGCCACACTGATCGTGCTGCTCATACTGCTTGGCAGCGCTGTACTGATCATGCTGGCGCAGCGTCAGCAACGCCTCAACGGCGGACTGACCGACTCCGAAGCGCGCAATCGGGTGCTGATTCATCAGCTTGAGACAGAGAAAACACGTGCCTTTCAGCTGGCTTCGCTGGACTTCCTGACCGGCATCCCGAATCGCATGAAGTTCTATGAATTGGCCGCCATCGAACTGGCGCGCGCCCGTCGCAGCCGCAGGTTGACCGCCGTATTTTTTCTTGACCTCGATAAATTCAAGGTCATCAACGATACGCATGGCCATGGTGTTGGCGACTTGCTGCTGCAGCATGTCGCCTCCCGACTGCGCCTTTCGCTACGCGGCCACGACCTCGCCGCGCGACTCGGTGGCGACGAGTTTGCCGTGCTGGTGTCGGACCTCGACAACGACGATGCAGTCGCCATCGTTGCAAACAAACTGGTCGAATCCCTCTGCGAGCCTTACGCTGACCTGGACGGCCATGTTCTCGATGTCACGCCCAGCGTCGGTATCGCCCTGTACCCCGGTGACGGTGAAGAAATCGATACACTACTTTCGCGTGCCGACCGCGCCATGTACCTGGCCAAGCAAAGCGGGCGCGGTTGCTTCCATTTTTATGAAGCATCGCTCAATGCCACGTCTGCGCGCAGTGCCGAACTGATCACACGCTTCGCACGCGCCATCCGCGACGGTGAGTTCTGCTTGCACTACCAGCAGCGCGTGGCTTGCTCCGATTTCCGTCCAGTAGGCCTCGAGGCACTCGTGCGCTGGCAGCATCCCGAGCACGGCATGATTTTTCCAGGCGAGTTCATCGAACTGGCCGAACAGAACGACTGCATCGTTGCACTGGGCAACCACGTCATCGAGATGGCCTGCGCTCAGGTCGCGCACTGGCAGGCACTAGGACTGGAAGTGCTCCCCGTGGCGGTGAATATTTCGGCGCGCCAGTTACGCGACGACTCGCTACCGGGCGTCATCACCGCGTGTTTAGCCAGGTACGCTATCGCCGCCACGCTGATCGAAATCGAAGTCACCGAGAGTTGTTTCATTGAACAACCTGCGCTAGCCGAGCAAGTCCTGGACGCGCTGCATGCGCTGGGTATCCGGATTTCACTGGACGACTACGGCACCGGCTTTTCGGGGCTCAGTCACCTGAAACGCTTGCCCATCAGCACCCTCAAAATCGACCGCTCCTTCATACGCGATATCCGCAATGACAACAGCGACGCCGTTATCGTCTCTTCGACCATCTCGCTCTCTCACAACCTTGGTTTGAAAGTGGTTGCGGAAGGGGTCGAAACGCGCGATCAAGTCGTGCATCTGAAAACCGCTGGCTGCGACGAGCTACAGGGCTATTACTTTCATCGGCCAGCCGCCGCAGCGGAGATCACCGCGCTACTACGCCATCCAACCGCCTATGCCGCTTAATTTTTTCTGGAAGGGCTGGACGACGGCCCTCCTCGTAGTGCTGACGAGCACTTCACTGGCCCATGCAGCCGATTGTGAACGGCCACTGCGGCTGCGTTATTCCATGGTGCCCGAAGGCAATGTAAAGACCGATATGGCGCGCTTTCGCCCATTGCTGGACCGCTTGCAGGGCACACTCGGTATTCCGGTCGAAGTGGTGACGCCGGTATCGTATGGCGCTGTCATCGAAGACTTGCTGGCAGGCACGGTGGATCTTGCCCGACTCGGCCCATCGTCCTATTTGAACGCCAGAAAAATGGACCCGACGATTACGCCGTTCGCTACTTTTTCGCAGCAAGCCGGCGCGTTTCAAAAGGCCGGACCGTTCTATCAAGCCTTGCTGATCGTGCGTGCCAGTGGTCCGCTGAAGCGCCCTGCCGACTTGCGTGGTGCAACGCTGGCGCTAGTCGATCCGGACAGTACGTCAGGCAGCAAAGTGCCTCGGCATTTTTTCAGTCAGTTCATCGGCGCGCCACTCGACGGCTGGTTTGGGCGTGTCTCTTATGCCGGCAGTCACACCGGTGCAGCGCAAGCGGTGATGGATGGACGTGCCACTGCAGCGTTCGTCTCCAGCTTCCAGCTCTCGGTCATGGTGAGCGAGAAAAAGCTGCGTGAGCAGGATGTCCGCGTCCTGTGGCGCTCGGTACCGCTACCCATGGACCCCTTCGTCTACCGTGGCACGCTGTGTCCTGACATCACCAACAAGATCCGTGCTGTCTTCCTCGGCAGCAGCGAATCGATCGTGGCTCCAGTTCTTGATGGCATGAATGCGGTCCGCTTCTTGCCAATACAAGATAGTGACTACCGAGTGCTTGACGCACTGCGGTAAGCAATCCGTCACTCCCATCAACGCACCGATCATCATCGTCTGATGCGTATTCCCCATTCCAACAGACAGTGAATGCCTACTTCACAAACGACAAGGCAAGAGGCACAACAATAATCGCCAGCAGCGTACTCGCCATGACCGCTGTGGCAGCTTTTTCCGGGTGAATATCCAAGTCATTGGCAATAACAACGGTATTTCCAGCCATAGGAACGCAAGCCATTAATAAGATAATCGACTTTTCCAAATTGCTTATTTCGTTTGAAAAAATATAAATCCCAAGAAATGCACAAAACGGCCAGACAATATATTTCCATCCCAGTGCACAACCCAAGAACCGCCAGTCCACCTCAAGCTTTTTAAACTTCGCCATCGTTATGCCAATAACCATCATTCCCAAGATGCTATACGCACCCTTGAAATTGGATAAGCCACTTAAAATAACAGGATAAAATTCCACATCAAGCGACCGCAAAATCATGGCTAAAATAAACGCATACAAAATAGGCATGGCCACGATTTTTCTGACACTCTGCGAAATCCCATAACTACCGCGAGATGTCAAATAATAGCCATATGAAAATTCATAAAGATTCACACCCAAAATAATAAAAACAGCGATTGCTGCGCCCTGCGTATCGAATAATCCCAAGACTAAAGGAAGTCCGAAGTAACCTGTATTGCCAGTACCGGCCGAAAATGCAAACAGATTAGCCGTACTATCTTTCCATAGTAACTTCCCCATCTTCAATGCAATTGTTGCCATTACAGAGCTAAATAAAAAAGCACATAAGGTATAAACTAAATAATTTTTCCCCTCAGGTGCTTGCAAAACCGAGACAAACATGACTGCGGGAGAAATAACATAAACTAGCAACGTCGATATTTCTTTCTGATTAATTCCGAATTTTTTTCCTACGAATAAACCAAGAATAGCAATTGAAACTAAAAATAAAACTCTTATTACCACCTCATCATTACTCATGTCAAATCCCAAAAATATCAATTCGTTGCGTGCAACAGGGTTTGGCTCGCGTGCCCTCTATAAAGTTGTAAGAGTCATCAGCATGTCCGGGATCAATCCACCCACGTTAAGCAAATTACTCATAATTAACATTGTTTTTAAGTCATGAATCCATGCGATTTCGGACGCAACGTCCGATGGTTCGGGAAATTTTCGCAATGAAGCGAAATCTGAATGGCAATTAATACCACGGCTTTTTTCCAATAACGACCGAACTGCTTTTCTGCGCGCCGTGCTGGCACGATCGAGCAGCAAATGTCGGTGTGGTACTTATTTGATATCAGAAGTGCTCAGCATAAATCAGCAAATCAACGCATATTGTCACTTTTGCTCTTCTTGGGTTCAAAGTACACCAGCGCCAGTCTAAAGTAACCCCATTAAGTTTTAGAATTTATTCACACTCACGCCCGCAGGTGTACTTCAAGTCCAACCTTGGCCAGGTAATCAGCGCCGCTTACTTTTCGCTCCTTTGCTTCGCGTCTGATTTGAAATCAGTTCCACTGCCACTATGTGGGGCTACTCAAATGCTTAGCCCTCTCCAGAAATGCTGATCATCTGCCACCACAAACGGGGCGTTCAAGGACGTTCGTAAAGAGCATTTTTTAAAACAGCTCCGCAGTTGGCATGATAGTTGCGGAAATAAAACAAAACCAATAAAGCAAAATTAGTTCTTAACGCTGGTTTCCATCAGAACGAATGAGCAAGTAGATGCAATTTACGCCACATCGGAAAATCGGGTTGAAATACCTTGTTTCGATGTGTGTGCGACGGTTTAACGACGATTAAAGACTTCTGAGAATGTCTTAAAAGAGTATTTGATGAGCTTAATATTTTTTGCGTAGACCTTTCATTGATTTTTATAGGGTATTCGTTATGGCGAAAATTGCCGCTGTATTCACACTTACCTAACTTAGTTGAAGTAAATAATTCCTTGCATTTAAACGTACTCTAAATCACCGTTCTCCATGAGGAATTTCATGTCTAAATCAAAGAGCTTTGTACTATCGAACATCGCGATTTTCAGTCTTGTTGCGCTGAGTGGTTGCGGTGGAAATGGCGGAGACACAGGCCCGCTCCTTTCAGCGAGCGACAGCGTGTTCAAGGCAACCTCAGTCTCGTCTATGAGTTCTGCGGGAATCAGTCAAGAACAAGTCCGCGCGGATGCCCAAATGAGTATTTTCATGTTCCCTGTCGACAAGTTGCTGACGGAATTGGGGACTTCTGCCAAGGTAACAATTTCCGCCCAGAAGTCGGGGAACTGGGGCGATAAAGCCACCTGGAACTCTGGACGGGTGCCTGCGGCGGGAGATGTTGTCGAAGTACCGTCACCATTTGTGGTGAAGGTTGATGGTGTCTATACCTATCCGAATACAGTTACCGGTGAAGAGGGCTCCCTCAAAGCGATCATTGTGCAAAAAGATGCGATGCTCACATTTAATCCGACCGTCAATACCAAGCTCGTGGTGGACACGATTTTCAATAATCAGGGCACTCTGCAGATTGGAACGCCGGCTAATCCCATAGCCGACAAAGTAACGGCCGTCATTCAGTTCCCGGATGCCGATCCAATGTTTCCCGTAAGCGTTGACCCACGACAAGTAACGCGCGGCATCGTATCGGACGGGGTCTTGCGTATGCGCGGTCGGCAAGTAACCGCCTATCGATCGCTTACAGCCGATGCGCAGGCGGGAGCGTATGAATTGGCTCTGAGCGATAAACCTGTGGGGTGGGTTAAAGATGACAATCTGGTACTTGCCGCCACAACCTTCACTCTTGATTTTTATAAAGCGCAAAACGAGGAACTTACTATTTCGTCAAGTGTCGCTGATAAAGTCGTGTCTTTGAACAAACCAATACAATATTCCCACACGCTCCCCAGTATTTCCTCATCAGCAGCAACGGCACCCGGTGTAATGCCGATGAGCATTCAAGTGGCTAATGTGTCACGTAACATCATTATTTCATCTGCCTCAGCGTCTGTGGCGATTCCAAGACGCGGCCATGTCATGCAAATGAGCAATGATGCGAATATCAAGGGGGTACTTTTTCGGAATTTGGGCCGCACGGACAAAACAATTCCTATCTCAGACCCGACGCTTGACGACCAAAACAATATCCTCCCCGGTAAAAATATGAATCCCCGTGCACGCTACGCTTTACACTTCCATGAAGCAGGAGCAGATGTGGTGACGAATACGACAACCGAAGCGCAAGTTCGGGACAGCGTGATGATCGGGTCACCAGGTTGGGGCTTCGTCAACCACAGTAGCTACGTCCACTTCGAAAATAATGTTGCCTACGACTATGCCGGTGCCGGCTTTGTAACCGAAGACGGTGACGAGGCAGGCGAGTTTATCGGCAACCTCGCGATGGGTGGCCGCAGCACGGGTAATGCGCCCGAAAACTTACCAGGCGCAATCAAAGAAAATCGAAAAGAATCGATGAAAGTAATCCGCGAGATTTTCGGTAACCCCACCAGAATGAACATAGGCGACATGGGCTTCGCTGGTCATGGTTTCTGGTTTCAAGGCCCTGACGTTCTTATACAAGGCAATTACGCAGCCGGTAACAAAGGAGCCGGTTTCGTTACGTGGGCCGACGGCAAGTACGATCCGGCCACCGGCGGCTACACAGGTTTACCAGCCACCCGCGTACCTTCGGACGCTCTTTACAAGCCTCGCACGTTCGCGAATGGGGCGGTCGTGATTAACGATGTACCGCTTCGTGGTTTCGATGCCAACCAGGCCTACGCTAATTTTATTGGTGTGAAGACGCGCTTTACAAACGGCAATGGCGATTTTCCATTGAACGCAGCCCTGAGTGGCGCAAGCGAACAGCTCAAAATTCCCGATGGTGGGCGTGTGCTGGGTACTTCGACAATCAAAAACCTGACGGTTTGGGGAAATAGGATCGGGATCGTATCGTCCTACACGAAGATGAATTATGAGCATGTGCTAAACGTCGGGTTGGGAAACACGGCTTATGGAGACTCTCCTGCTAGCGTCTTTCAACCAGCTGTCGGCGTCTACATTACCGGGCCTCGCACATTAACATTCAGTGACTTCCGGCTCGTGAACTACCCTACGGGGAAGTATTTTGGGAATCTGGAGGAGACAACAGTACCGGAAGAATCGGCTGCTGGAGTACTTGAATATTGAGTAACTGGTGTTGAGTGTGACTAGTGATTTTGATGCAGCAATATTCGCGATCATCAATAGTCGCCAGAAGTGCCCGGCTGGCACTAAAGCGGCCGTTGGTGCACTCCAAATCCGAGAAGTGGCAAAGGGGACGGTGTAGGTTGATTTGCGCTAACGCGCATTGAGATTTGGGCCGCCACCCCTATCATGAAACACACAGCTTATCGTGCGACTGACGTTGGAGGCATCAAGGGTGATGCTTGGCGGAGGCGCAATACGTTAGGCTGTACTTCGCTCTTTTCTTGCATCGCGCCAATATTAGACTGCGAGGCATTCGTGCTTTCAGTTTTCCGCTGTTTCACGTTAAGTGCAGCCCCATGTGCGATTCACCCCAAAACGCTTGGGGCCGGATTTCTCGAATCAAGTTAGGATAATTAGGGTCAGAGTCAATTAAATAATTAGGGTCAGAGTCAATTTAAATAATTAGGGTCAGAGTCAATTTATTTAGAGTTTAATTGACTCTGACTCAAAGATTACCAGGCGCCGACATCTCTGGCATGCAGGTCTGGATGTCTGGTACCGATACGGTGTCACGCGGAACACGAAAGCGAAGATCAAACGCCGCAGCGCCATTGAACCAACATCGGGCGCGTGGATACCCACGGCAAGCTAGTGCGTAACTGCCTTGAAGTATCACTGGGCAATACGTTTCAGATCGTGCGGTGCGTCACTGCTGACAACATCAGCAGGATTCCCAATAAATTGTAAATGGGCAACACAAAACGGCTGCATGTTGAAAATCTGAATTGTTCAATATCGAATAGATAGATGTATTGCCAAATAGAACTATTTCATTGGAATAGCCATATAAATGTATCTCCGGTTAAATACTCCCTAGTTCGAGTGATATTTATCCCAATTATCAAAAAAAGGTCCTTAAACAGACACCAACTTGTTAAATCCGTCCTGCCTGCTATGTAATTAAGAATTTTAAAATCAATTTTCCATATTAATTCATGGGGCATTATTTATGAATAACTTTTTTAATCGTATTATAGGACGTCGTATTTCAAGGAGTGCTGAAACCTCACCTACTACAAGTGTGAATTTTGCCTCACAAACGGATTATGGGACTGCGTCCGAGTTAACAAGTAAAACACCTATGGCCAAGTTAAACCCGCAGCGAGAAGCAAAAGCAAGGAAACGATTTTTTACCCGCGCTAACACGTTTTTTCCTAGCCTATCCAGACCAGAATCATCATTTTTTCAAAAGATTAACTCCGGCAATCATTCAGCGCCGCCAGTACATTGGAGACAACAGCTAGCAATGGTGAAAGCTGCTTATTACAGTCCAAAACGCAACGCTGATGGGGTAGATCTATGTACGCGCGAATATTGTTATCATCGCGCCAATGTTCTTGCTGCCATGATCGCAAAATCAACATCAGCGCAAGTAATAGGCTGGATCGAAGGCACTACGATAAGAGGCCACAATGCTACTGCATTGCCTGATTCATTTGATTACCATATTTCAGCATTAGTCAGAGATAAAGGCATCGTCTATCTTGCCGACCCAATGCATGATGGACTGGAAACCCGAAGTGAACTCAATGTCCATGAGTGGATGCGTCTAACGCTTGGTAACGATGATAGCCAGTCGATGGAGTATAGATTCATTCTACCGACTGACAACAACCATGCCGGGATGAATACCGATGACCTCGACGCCATGGATGCTGAAAAATTCGAGTCCACTGTCAAGAACTACGAGGGGCCAGTTATGCCAGCTACATTTGCAGACAGCCGCAGTGTTGATGACGGCTTGATTGCTCTGGCTATATTCAAATCAGCCATTGCTGATCACGGATGCTCGACTTTGCATGCAGGTAAAGCTGTTGTGGAAACTAATTTTCCCGATATTAATAATACAAAAGACTATTTGTGGAAAAAACCTTTTTCGCTAACCCTTCAGCCTGAAAATGGAGCTCCGGTATCCGATAAAGGACATTGCAACGAGGTCATTGCGGTCATGATCGAATTAGGTCGCCCGATATCTGAAAGAATAGATATTTGAACGCCTTAGTTCCAGCCGATACCGATCGGCTCAAACCGTGGGTCCGCTTT
The DNA here is from genome assembly GCA_047621345.1 of Minisyncoccia bacterium. Taxonomy (GTDB): domain Bacteria; phylum Pseudomonadota; class Gammaproteobacteria; order Burkholderiales; family Burkholderiaceae_D; genus Actimicrobium. Next base: position 51,546 of record JBLHLW010000019.1, read on the forward strand.
AGTTGCCCTTCGAACGATGCGTGCTCTACGACGATTTGACGATCAGACGACTTGTGTATAACAAGGAGCGTTTAGCTTTAGGCACATTGAATTTGGCGCGTGCCAACTCATCAAGCGCAGCAAACGTGTTGGGATGTTGGATTTTCAAATTTTCCGCGGAAAAAACCGCTTGACCAGGTGTCATGAAGTTGGTCGAGCAAGCCCCAACGGGATCTCCAAAATAAGCCCTCGCCGCTTCAGCAAAAAATTCATATTCATTGGTCTCTGCATATGTTGTCAACCCGGATTTTTTGCTATCAGCGTCGACATATTCTTTTTTTATAAGATTAAAATTACTGTGATTTTTATGTTTAAAGCTACTAAGAAGAAATGGTAATGATATTGGATAGGGGATAGGAATATCGATTGGTTTGTAGCGATTTAATCCCATGTTCGCAGCAACAGAAAAATCAATGACATGCCCTAGCTCGTGGAGCGCTGATGATTCAAGCGAGTAGGTACTTCCGGGTGAAATTACCATTAAAGGAGAAATAAAATTTCCAGTAAATAACATCTTTAATAACCTATTGTTTTTAGGGGTTAGTTGACGAACATGACTAGCTTTACAATGCCATATTTGAAAACGGCTGACATCGTAATGTTGTTTATTCTTAAAATCAAATTTAATTTCTTCTTCTACTTTTTCATGATATTTAATGTAATAAGGAATTTTTTTATCCTTTTCGATTATGACATCGTCTTCCAACGTTTCGATTCGAACCGTGTGCCTGGCGAAAAATCGCGTCGCGTTTTTTCCGTACCCGGATAAAGCCTGCAACACACCTGCCCGATGTTCAGGAAGTAATCTCTTCATCATTGGCTTGGCAATTTTTTCGATTGATTCCTGCGCCCTTGTATCTTTCCAAGGAACGCCTGTGCGGTTATCTTCGTAAGCTATTCGCAGATCGCTGAACGTCCCTCTCCGTCTGGTTCCACTTTTATATTGTGGTGCAGGTTCAATTTCGTCGCCTACTTCCGTTTTCTCTTCGCTGGCCTGAGTAGTGGGCAAAGAAACGAGGCTGCCATCGTTATCCTTCAGAATGGCTTGGAGACCAGCGATGGCCTGCTTCATCCACTGATGCTGTTGTGCATCTGGTGGCATCGCAGCAGGGTTTTTCTGGGCCCGCTCTTTGCGCTGCTCCCGCATTGCCCATAAGGCGGCCCCAGACTCGGCAAAGGTTTGCAAGTCATGGCCTTTCAGGAATTGGCTGGCATAGGCGGCCTTCCACGCATTACGCGTTTGCGCCGGTAAATGGCTTGCTGCACGATCCATCGCAGCCATCATTGTTTCATTTTGGGTTGCCAGCCATTGCCTTTGCTCCGAAGTCCCCGTCTGAGCTTTTTGATCGGCAATCAAATTTTTCGACAAGTCCAATAACTTACGCTGATCCACGCCCACCAACGCCCCGTTTTTACCGTAAACGCACACGAGGTCATCAAACTCCTTAAACAAAGAAGAAAAAGCTTTTCCCATTTCCTTTCTGAAGCTTGCATAGACCTCCCGATATTCATCGGTCGGACGCTGAGATAGATCGATATCATTGGCCGCTTCCAATTCAGATTCCGTGATTGTCTGGATGCATTGATCCATAAAGGCGGCAGTCATCTGAATCAGCAGGTTGTTTTCTTTTTGACTTACTCCGACCACATACGCCGATATGTTCTTGCCACGAACCCCTGTGCTTTTTTGTGCATTGGAGAGGCGTGTAATTTCCCTAAGTATCGATTCGCGCGCATAGGTGTCGATATGGTTACTCATGCGTTCGCGATCAACCCGATACCAATGCTTGTTTCTGGTCTCAATCAGTCCTTCCATCACGGCATGCATGGCAATCATGTTGACTGCGGTATCGCGGTCTCCTTGTAACTGTGACTCCTTGGTGAGATAAAGCTTGGCGATCTCTTCGTTGGCTGGAGGAATTGTTGCCATCCCCTCGACAAGCCGTTGTGGAAGTTTTTTCAGGGCAGCTTTCACCGCGCTATCAATGCAGTTTTTTTCAAACCGGCTCAGGCTGCGCAAATGGATATCAATGGGCGTCGTTTTTGACGCAGCAGAGATTGACGGCAATTCGGCCGGTTTTTGGGTACTGGTCGAGAACTTACGATAAATGAACATTTTTGATCCCTAAAATAATTTTTCAATTAAGGAAATCAAAGTTCTCAACGCTGTCTGATCAGGCGCGAGTCAGTGGTTTCCGCTGACGTTGGGTGGCACGCCATCGCAAGATGATTCCTTTTATTTCATCCAAAATCGTAAATTTCAGCCTTGGAGCACTTCAAAGTTGAAGGAATCAATCATCCGACGCCTAGCCTGAATGTTTCATAAACCCCGCACACGGTCGGCAACTTGCTTGCGACCGTCGCGATCGTGCGAATCCCGAAGTGCCGCCGCGAACCTCTCCCTACCCATTCTGGCAGGCGTTGAACAATGCGTCATCAGTAGCGGTTCACCAGGCCAGCCGACCTTCAGCATTGATCTTTTAAAGATGACGATCACGCCGGTTGGGTGCAAACGACGCCATACTGGGATTAGCGGTTTTGCGTTACTAAATCCATACCCCGAGAAGATATCGACAAAAAAATCAACCTATATCGCAAGTTGTTCCTCTCTCTGGAGTTGAAGTACACCAAATGCACCAACGCCGAGTTGCCACCGATACCGCTCAAGTGCATGACTTAGCGACGAAATTTATTTTTTGGCAATTCACTTAACTTGAGCGAATTGGGTCAGGGATCCCGTTGGATTCCGTGCCCATCGTGATTGCATGTTATTTGGTATAGTCCACGGCTGACGCTGTACTCCCGCGCTGCAATTGCCATTACCGCCTGCGGATCGTCGCACTGCTCCTTAGGCATCCTGTCATCTCACTTCCGAGACACCATTTTTCAACGCAGCACATGCTGAGGCGCGCGCCTGATTTTCCGGTGCACGGAAAATCTCCTGAAAGGTCACTTTGAACACTTTACTTTATCGACTGGGCATCGGTCTTGCCGGACTAGCGATGTTCAGGAGTCTCGACCTGCTCAACACCGACGAGTTTGCCAAAATCAGCTTGCTGATGACAGGTTTCAGTTTAGGTCTCACCGGCCTTTTGATGATCGGTCAGGCGCGCCGAATCTGGATGTCGCGGATCACTTGGCTGCTTTATCTGCTGTTCTTTCTGGATGCCTCGATACGCGGATTTTTACGTGATTACTTCGGCCTGAGCCCGAATCCATCGCTGGTGTTGCAAGCCGCCCTGGGTACCAATGGCACCGAGACACGTGAGTTTTTGCTGCATAACTGGCGTGATCTCACGCAGGCAGTAGTGGTGTTTGGCCTGGTCTTTGCAAGCGCCGTTGCCGCTGAGCGAGCACTGGCGCGATCCGAGCGCAAGATGCCCGTCAAGCCAACCAGCCGTGCGACGCACATCACCGTCGCGACGATGTTGATTCTGTTGATCGGCATGCACTTCAATTCGACAATGGCAAGCGAAAATCCTCTACTGGTCTGGCCTTTGCGCTACCAGTCGTATCAGCAGCAACTGACGCAGGTCGCGGTCATGCAGCAGCAGGTGTCGCGCGACATGACACCAAGTGCCGACTGGAAGGTGCGCTACACCGGTCCGTCTCGCAATACGGTGGTCTGGGTTATCGGTGAAAGTATCAATCGGGCCAACCTGTCGCTCTACGGCTATTCTCGCCAGACCACGCCGGCACTGGATGCGCTGCGTGATGAATTAGTCGTGTTCCAGGATGTCGTCTCGCCCGAAGCCACCACCATGGGTTCGCTGATGCACATGCTCACGCCCGCCGATCTCGACCAACCGCACACCTGGAGCAAAAAACCGAATGTGCTGATGCTCGCTGAACAGGCTGGTTACAAGACCTACTGGATATCGAACCATGTCCCTGAAGATGGGTGGCTCGGGCTGGTATCGGGTCAAGCTGACCAGCGCACTTTCATTAACAAGGGTGCCGGTCGTGGCGACAATAATCTCGATGGCAACCTGTTGCCGCATGTCGCGCAAGCACTTGCCGAGGACGCACCAAAAAAATTGATCGTCGTGCATCTGCTAGGCGCGCATCCTAGTTACGGCAGACGTTATCCGCCGTCTTTTTCCCGTTTTGACCAACAGGAAGACGCCGTGTCAGCGTCGCTTGAGCAGGCCGGACGTCCTTTCTGGATACGTCGCGCCCGCAACAAGTACGACAATGCGGTTTTTTATGGCGACCATGTCCTCGCTGGCGTCATCGAGCTGACCGCACAGGGTACGCTTGGTGGGCCAGCGAGCTTGCTATTTAGCTCCGACCACGGCCAGGAAGTTGGTCATAACCGCGATCACGCGGGGCATTCGGCCGCAGACAACTCGGGGTACGAAATCCCGATGCTGGTCTGGAAGCAGCCCTCGGGCCGGCCGACCGCCCCACGGAAAATGATGCTGGAAAACAGGCCCTATCAAACCGATCACCTCGACCACACCATGCTCGGACTATTGAATATCAACACCCTGCACTACAACCCGGCACGCGACGTGATGAGTGAGTGGTTCACGCCCGACCCCCGTTCGATCAACGGTCAGCCGTATTTATCTGCGTTACCAGGCCAGATTGAGTAGTCATGAGCTAGTGACCTACCAGAGGCCTCGCCCCAGCGCGGCCACATCGACCCGTGCCCGCAGCCGCGCCGCCAGCAAATACACCCCGCCCAACTTGCGATGCAAGAACAGCGCCGCAGCTGGTGGCGTGTGCCAGAAGTCTGGCTCCCGACCCAGCGCCATGCCGGCATCGCGAATACGTGCGGCCAAGTCGGACTGGCCAAAGTCGTAAGGGCCGTCGTTGCGCAGCGGTTCGCACGCCTCCGTGAACATCGTGAGTACGGCATGCCGATGATGCGCAGCGGTCTTCGCATCGTAATAACCGATGGCGCAAGCGGCGGTGTCCATGGCGACCATGTCACCGTCGATTGCACCGCGCACGATAGTGCGGAACTGTGTCACTAGCGCGTCCGGATAGGCGCGCGTGGCGCCAAAGTCGAGCAGAATCACTTGTCCGGTCGCGGTGTCATACCGATAGTTGGCAAAATTCGGATCAGTCTGGATGAGCTGGAATTCAAACAGCTCGCGCAGCAGCAAGCCGATCAGCAAGGTAGCGATGCGGTCGCGGTCTTCCTGCGGCGCCCCTGTCATCGATTCGATCGGTACGCCGTGCATGCGTGTCATGGTCAGCACACTGGCGCTGGTCAGTTCAGTCACCAGCGCCGGCACCGCATAGTCCGATTCGCCAGCGAGCAAGTCACCGTAGCGCGCCATGTAACGGCCCTCGCACAGATAATCCGCTTCCTCGTGCAATTGCAATTTTGCATCCGCCATCAGCGGCGCAATATCCAGCGTGGCCGGCAATAACCCGGACAAGCGCAACAGACCGGCAACATTGTCGACATCGCTATCGATACTTTGCCGTACTCCCGGATACTGAATCTTGATGGCGACGTCGCGCCCATCCTTCAATTGCGCAAAATGCACCTGACCAATCGATGCTGCTGCCACCGGGGTGAACGAAAATTGACGAAACTGGTGCCGCCATCCGTCTCCCCAGCCGGCATCGAGCACCGCCACCACCTGGCTCATCGGCATCGGCGTGGCATCCGAGCGCAGCTTGGCCAGAATCGCTGCGATTTCCGGTGGTAACAAATCGCCGGCATCCATCGATAGTAATTGCCCGACCTTCATGGCCGCGCCGCGCAGTCGCGACAATTGTTCCGCGACGCGATGGGCGTTGGCTGGGGTGAGCAGCAAGTTCCCGAGGACAGGACGCTTTCCTTGCGCCAACTGGCGCGCGCCCTCGGCCAGCATGCCGCCGGCAACGCCGGTTGCCAGCGTGCCAAGGCGCGCCATACGCGACCAGCGTCCTGCCGGTACTGCCGCGCTCACGGGCACGGGGGGTTTTGTCATTCGCGCTCCTTGTCATCCGGGGCATTATTTTCTACTTCTGACTTATCGAGGGACGGATAACACATTTTTTCGCCGTCCCATTTCTGGCCACACCAGCATTCGCCTTCCGCGTTAATCAGACAAGTATCGGTGCCACAGCAGCGTGGGTCATTGGTCATAGGGAGTCCTGCTATCGGTTGAGTGCCTGGAGAGATCTGCTTGCGGCTGCAAACAAACCAAGGCGATCTACTTTAACAAGGTTTGGACAACGACGGGCAGCGCGCCCTTGACCACTTTCAGGCAGGGAATTTGGTATTTTTAAATTCCACAAAAAAACTATTTGTAATCAAAAAATGTTACCTAAAGACTGGCCATAATCAGTGCTACCCTTCGGTAACTTTTGCGTAGTAGCACATATCTCGATCTATCACCTGACCAGCACCAGACTTGCCAGCAAACCATCTTTCGCAGAACGTGCGACTCACCAATACCGAGACTGGTTTCCATGCAAAATAAACTCACTGTGCTCCTTGTCAGGCAAGTGTCATTAGAACTTGATCGGATACCAGCATGAACAACGCCTCGAAAAGGACTCGGATCGAGTGGTTGGTCTTGATCGTTGCACTGCTGATCGTGAGCGCGTTCGTCGCGTTCCTGCATCTGGCTGCGGCCGGTCAACTGGACACCAACGAGCGCAAGCGCATACAAGTATTTTCTGCCGTGCTGGCCAATAATATCGAGGGCAACCTGGTTGTCATCAACCGTGTCTTGGCCAACATTATTCAAGACCATCGCGACGGCACTGACGCACGCACGACCGGCCTCATGTCGAGTCACTTGCAACAACTGGAATCCGCGATGCCCGGCGTTCGCACATTGGCCCTCATCGATGCTGCCGGCAAAGTGAGCGCAACCTCCGACCCAGCGCTGACCCATCTGGATCTGTCGCAACGTGATTACTTTAAGACCGTGCAAGCCAATCCCAACACGACCACGCTGTTTGTCTCGGCGCCGTTCCTCTCGGTGCACAAGGACTTAATCATCACGCTGGCGCGCATGGTGCCGGCGGCCGATGGCCGCTTTGGCGGCATCGTGCTTGCCAGCTTTGATCCGAAATATTTCACCGATGTTTTCCGGCAAATGAATTACGCGCCAGACTTGCGCGCTACCGTCATTCATGGCGACGGACAACTGTTCCTCAGCTATCCGGAGAAGCCGGCCAGCGATCTCTCTCAGCCTGTGCAGGCCGATAGCCTATTTATTCTGCATCGCAACAGCGGGCTCACCGATAGCCTGCAACACGGCCCTTCGCCGACCGGTGAAGAGCGCATCATGGCCTTGCACACGGTTTCTCCCGCCGGACTGTCAATGGATAAAGCGGTGGTGATTGGCATCAGCCGCAGCGCGGTGTCGATTGCCCAGCCAATGCAGCGATGGGCTTTCTGGGCAACGCTGTTTTGCGCGGTGCTCAGTCTGGTGTGTTGTAGCGCGCTGGTGTGCCTTCAGAGACATCGTCGGACCCTGGTAGCGTTACAAAAAGAACGGGACGACGAACGTGAGCAGACCTATCTGAGCGTGCGCGCCGCCGAAGAGGAAGTGCTCCGCAACGGCAATGCCTTGCAGGGCGTGTTCGACCATATGAACGAAGCGATCTTCGTGCTCGACCAGCACGGTTCGCTGCTGCGCATCAATGACGCTGGCCGCACCATTCACGGTTTGATGGAGGAAGACGCACTGGTCGGCGACGTCATTGCCGGTATCGAGTTGCGCAATGCTGACGGTAACCGCTTGCCGACTAGCGAGTGGCCAACCCGGCGCGGCTTGCGGGGAGATTTTGTGCATGACTATCCACTCGAAGTCCGACGCAACGATAATGGTGCGCACCGCTTGATCGAGTGCAGCACGGCACCGATACGTGACGCCAAAGGCAAGCTCGACATGCTCGTCGTGACCTACCGCGATGTCACCGGCCACCGCCTCAGCAACGCGCTGCGCGACAGTGAAAGTCGCTTTCGCACGCTAATCGAAGATGCCCCACTGGCCATTGTCATCCTGAGACGGGGCGTTCTGGTGTATGCCAATCCGCGCTATAACATCCTGCATGGCTACGCGGTTACCGACAATCTGACTGGTTTGCCGTGGCGCGCGATGATCGCCCCCGAGTCGATTGCCTTGCTGGCGGCGCAAGAAGCGCTAATTGGTGAAGACAGCCCGACCGACCTGATGTTTGAAGCGATCGGACTGGGCAAGGACGACTGTCAGGTTCCAGTCTACAAGACCACCACCCGCGTAGTGCTGGCCGACGGTCCGGCAACACTGATTTTTGCGCAAGACATCTCGGCCCAGAAAGATGCCGAAGCGGCGGTCTTGCAAGCTCTTGGCGCTGCCGAAACGGCGAACCGCAGCAAGGCCGAGTTCCTCGCCAACATGAGTCATGAAATCCGCTCGCCGCTTAATG
>JBLHLW010000020.1:0-59878 GCA_047621345.1 Minisyncoccia bacterium
GTCGTTGGTGCGCTACTTCACGACACAAATACGGCACAAGGGAGGGGACGCTGAAATAGAAAAAGGGTTACGTTTTCACGTAACCCTTTGACTTTACTACTATGTTCTGGCTCCCCGACCTGGACTCGAACCAGGGACCTGCGGATTAACAGTCCGTCGCTCTACCAACTGAGCTATCAGGGAAAAGATGCCGCATTATGGCGGATCAGATGCTACCTGTCAAAAGTTTCAAAGCGATGGTGCAGCTCGCTTTTGACAGTACTGTGAGAGAGAAAACTGCTCCGTTTCACAACAAGGCCGAAGTCTACAATACTTTCGCGATAGCCTCAACCACCTTGTCGATATTGGTGGAATTTAATGCCGCAACGCAGATACGGCCGGTGTCGACGGCGTAAATTGAATGCTCGCTGGCGAGGCGGGCTACTTGATCTTTGGTCAGACCGGAGTAGGAGAACATGCCGCGTTGCTTGATGACGAAGTCGAAGTCATGACCTGGCGCTTTTTCTTTCAGCTTTGACACGAACAGTTGACGCATTTCACGGATGCGCACGCGCATGCCAGCCAGTTCTTCTTCCCACAGCTGTCGCAGTTCCGGCGTCGATAAAGCCAATGCGACGACCTGACCACCATGTACCGGCGGGTTGGAGTAATTGGTGCGAATAACGCGTTTGAGCTGAGACAACAAACGTGCAGCTTCGTCTGCGCTGACAGCAACGATACTCAGTGCGCCGACGCGCTCGCCATAAAGCGAGAAAGACTTCGAAAACGAGTTCGAGACAAATAACGGACCACCAGCTTCAGCGAACTGACGCACGACTTTGCCGTCGGCTTCGATGCCATCACCAAACCCCTGATAGGCCATGTCGAGAAACGGCACTAGTCCGCGTTCTGTAACAACCTTGATCACGTCGAGCCATTGTGCGTCAGTCAGGTCGGCGCCAGTCGGGTTGTGGCAGCAAGCGTGCAGCAACACAATTGAGCCGGATGGCATGGTTTGCAGCGCATCCAGCATGCCGGCAAAATTGACGCCGCGGGTGGCGGGGTCGTAATACGGATAATTGTTGACGACAAAGCCGGCCGATTCGAACAGCGCGCGATGATTTTCCCAGCTTGGATCGCTGATCCAGACTTGGGCATCAGGGGCAAATCGCTGAAGAAAATCAGCGCCAAGTTTCAGGGCGCCAGTACCACCGACGGCTTGCGCGGTTACCGCGCGCTTTTCTGTAATCACGGCACTGCCGGCGCCGAAGACCAGTTCCTGAACCGCTTTGTCGTACGCCGCCAAGCCATCGATTGGTAAATACGTACGCGGCGCTGCTTTTTCCATCATGACTGCTTCGGCTTTTTTGACGCACTCCAGCAGCGGAACTTTGCCGTTATTGTCATAGTAAACACCGACGCCAAGGTTGATCTTGGCGGGATTTTTGTCGGCATTGAATGCTTCCGTGATGCCCAGAATCGGGTCACGTGGAGCCATTTCAATGGCTGTAAATAGGGAGGCTGAGAGGGGTGCGTTCATCGTGATAACATTAAAAGTTAGCTGCACAAGATCGCTTGCAGTCGGGTTGGAGACAGCGTCACAGAAATTTGCTGACGCCAGTTTGCAGTTCACAATTTTACCAAAGGTCGCCGCCACATGGCTGAATTATCCCAAGTTTCCAGTACCATCGACGAATCAAAGATCATTACCTTTCCAGATTCGCCGTTCCAGTTACTCCAGCCTTTTGAGCCCGCCGGCGACCAGCCGACTGCGATTGCCAAGTTGGTTGAAGGGATCGAAGACGGCTTGTCCTATCAGACTTTGCTCGGTGTAACTGGTTCCGGAAAAACGTACACCATGGCGAACGTGATTGCCAGAATGGGACGTCCGGCCATCATTTTTGCGCCTAACAAAACGTTGGCTGCTCAACTGTACAGTGAATTCCGTGAATTTTTTCCGCGCAATGCAGTTGAATATTTCGTCAGCTATTACGATTACTACCAGCCAGAAGCCTACGTTCCGCAACGCGACCTGTTCATCGAGAAAGACTCATCGATTAACGAGCATATCGAGCAAATGCGGTTGTCGTGTACCAAGTCGTTGATGGAGCGGCGCGACGTTATTATTGTTGCAACCGTATCAGCGATCTACGGTATCGGGAACCCGAACGAGTATCACCAGATGATTCTGACATTGCGCGCCAAGGATAAAGTCAGTCAGCGCGACGTTATTGCAAGGCTGATCCAGATGCAATACGCCCGGAATGAAATCGACTTCGGACGCGGCACATTTCGGGTCCGCGGCGATACCATCGATATCTTTCCGGCAGAACACGCGGAGTTGGCCGTTCGGCTGGAGATGTTCGATGACGAGATCGAAAGCATTCAGTTGTTCGATCCTCTAACTGGACGCGTACGTCAAAAAATACCTCGCTTTACCGTCTATCCAGGCTCACATTACGTCACACCACGTGCAACTGTATTGCGTGCAATTGAAACCATCAAGGATGAATTGCGCGAGCGGCTGGATTTCTTTCGGAAAGAAAATAAACTGATCGAAGAGCAGCGCATCGAGCAGCGCACGCGCTTCGATCTCGAAATGATGCAGGAAATTGGTTTCACCAAAGGCATCGAAAATTATTCGCGCCATCTCAGCGGGGCCAAGGCTGGCGAACCGCCGCCAACACTGATCGATTACCTGCCACCCGACGCGCTGATGTTCCTTGATGAATCGCACGTGCTGCTGGGCCAGCTCAGTGGCATGTACAACGGCGACCGTTCGCGCAAGACCAATCTGGTCGACTACGGGTTCCGGTTGCCGTCCGCATTGGACAATCGTCCGCTTCGGTTCGATGAATTCGAAGGCAAGATGCGGCAGACGGTGTTTGTTTCTGCGACACCGGCTGAATATGAAAAGACGCATGCCGGACAAGTTGTCGAGCAAGTGGTTCGGCCGACTGGTCTGGTCGATCCCGCGATCGAAGTGCGGCCGGCCAGTACGCAAGTCGATGATCTGATGGGAGAGATCCAACTGCGGGTTGCTCAGAATGAGCGCGTCCTAGTCACAACGCTGACCAAGCGAATGTCAGAACAACTGACGGAATTTCTCAGCGACCACGGTGTCAAGGTACGTTATCTGCACAGCGACATCGATACGGTCGAGCGGGTAGAGATATTGCGCGATTTACGGCTCGGTACCTTTGACGTACTGGTCGGCATCAACTTGTTGCGTGAGGGACTTGACTTACCCGAGGTGTCGCTGGTGGCGATTCTGGATGCAGACAAGGAGGGATTCCTGCGCTCCGAGCGCAGTCTGATCCAGACGATTGGCCGGGCCGCTCGCAATCTCAATGGCAAGGCGATCCTGTATGGCGATAAGGTGACTGACTCGATGCGCCGCGCCATCGATGAGACCGAACGTCGCCGCAACAAGCAGGTGGAATTCAATCTGGCCAACAACATCACGCCGATCGGTATCAAAAAACAGATCAAGGACCTGATCGACGGTGTCTACAGTCCACAGGAAGCGCGCGAGGAATTGCAAGTCGCGCAAGAAACCGCCAAGTACGAATCGATGAGTGAGAAGCAGATCAGCAAGGAAATCAAGCGACTCGAAAAGCTGATGCTCGATCATGCAAAGAATCTCGAATTCGAAAAAGCCGCGCAAGTGCGCGATCAGTTGCGTCTGCTCAAAGAGCAATTGTTTGGTGCCAGCGGATCGGACAATATTACGTCGATGCTCGGTAAATAGCATGATTCCTGCAGCGATTCTGGCGACGGTCGAAGCGACAGATCCTTCTTGGCATAGGATTTTACTAGCAGGACTTGATGCTGTTGAGCGAGCCGATCCGGGTTACTTGCCCGCACTGGAGCAGGATGCGTATCTGCCAACCAATGGTCGCTTGCTCGCTGCCTTTACACAGCCGTTCGAACAAGTGCGCTATGTGCTGGTAGGGGAAGGTCCCTATCCGCGTGCCGCTAGCGCCACGGGAGTGTGCTTTATGGATGGCGCGGTCGATTTACTGTGGTCAGAAAAAGGGTTATCGACATCAGTCAATCGCGCGACCTCCCTGCGTAATTTCATGAAAATGCTGCTGGTGGCCGATGGAACCTTACGATCTGGGGAGACTTCCGGGGAGGCAGTTGCCGTTGCCGGCGCAAAAGCGCTTCAAATCGGTACCGATACTATTCGTACTTTGCCAGAGTTACAGCAAAATCTGACCCGACATGGCTTCCTGTTGCTCAACGCTGCGCTGGTGTTCCGCTCGCACGTGCGACCGGTGCAAGACGCGCGCGCCTGGATGCCCTTCTTGAAAACAATACTCGCTGCCCTTGCTGATCGCACATCTGCACCGACATTGGTACTGTGGGGAAAGATAGCCGGACAACTCGACGACCTCCCTGGTATTGAACGTTTTCCGCGATTGGTGGCCGAGCATCCCTATAACTTGTCGTTCATTGAAAACGATTCCATGCAGAAACTGTTTGGCCCTATGCGACTGTTGCAGCTGTCAGCGCCGATTCCAGCAAGCCGTTAGAATGGATACCTGACGAAAACGGTCAAGCTTGTTATACTCGACAAAATTGATCAACTACTCAGGGATTTCCAGCTTGGTTGACTTTGGGGACTAATAGACATGAGATTGACGACAAAAGGCCGCTTCGCGGTGACTGCAATGATAGATCTGGCGCTACGTCAAAGTGGCGGTCCAGTGACACTTTCGGGAATTAGCCAGCGGCAGGAAATTTCGCTGTCCTACCTCGAGCAATTGTTTGGAAAACTGCGTCGCCACGAGATTGTTGAATCGGTACGGGGTCCAGGCGGCGGTTACAATCTGGCCCGTCGGGCCGAAGACGTGACAGTGGCAGATATCATCATCGCAGTCGATGAACCACTTGATTCAACACAGTGTGGTGGGAAAGAAAATTGCCGCAGTTCGGCCACTGAAAATGGTACCCGTTGCATGACCCATGATCTTTGGTCGACCCTGAATTCTAAGATGGTGGAGTACCTCGATTCTGTTTCACTAAAAGATCTGGTGGATCAGCAGCGACAAAAAAATATTGAACAAAACGTAGTGGTGCTACATCGGTCCCACGTTGTTTCTTGATTGGAGCGTAAGACAATGAATGCCCCCCTAAGCAAAAGCCTGATTGACACTCTGAAGGCGCCACACTTTCCGGTCTACCTCGACTATTCGTCGACCACGCCGATTGATCCGCGCGTCGCGGACAAGATGATTCCGTACTTGCGTGAGCAGTTCGGCAATCCCGCCTCGCGCAGCCACATGTATGGCTGGACCGCAGAAAAAGCGGTCGAAGAAGCACGGGCCGAAGTAGCCAAATTGGTCAACGCTGACCCGCGTGAAATAGTCTGGACTTCGGGTGCCACCGAGAGTAACAACCTGGCGATCAAAGGTGCTGCCCATTTCTACAAGACCAAAGGCAAGCACATCATCACCGTCAAAACCGAGCACAAAGCGGTGCTCGACACGGTGCGTGAACTGGAGCGCGAAGGGTTCGAAGCAACCTACTTGCAACCGCAAGACAATGGCCTGATCACGATCGAGCAACTCGCTGAAGCGATTCGCCCGGACACAATTCTGGTCTCTGTCATGCTGGTCAATAACGAAATTGGTGTCATCCAGCCAGTCGACGAGATAGGCGAACTGTGCCGCTCGAAAGGTATCGTGTTTCACTGCGATGCAGCGCAAGCCACTGGCAAAATGAAGATTGACCTTGAGAAAACAAAGGTTGACCTGATGACATTTACCGCCCACAAATCCTACGGCCCAAAAGGCATCGGTGCTTTGTACGTCCGTCGTAAGCCACGTATTCGCATTGAACCGCAAATGCATGGCGGCGGTCACGAGCGTGGCATGCGTTCGGGTACCTTGCCAACGCATCAAATCGTCGGCATGGGTGAGGCATTCAAGATTGCTCGTGAAGAGATGGATGACGAAATTGCCCGTATCACGGCACTGCGTGACCGTCTTGCCAAGGGCTTGTCGCAGATGGAAGAGGTCTACATTAACGGTGACATGGCGCATCGTGTGCCGCACAACCTCAATGTCAGCTTCAACTATGTCGAAGGCGAATCGTTAATCATGGCGATCAAGGATATTGCCGTGTCATCTGGCTCTGCCTGTACTTCGGCCAGTCTGGAACCGTCGTATGTGTTGCGCGCACTAGGTCGTAGCGATGAACTGGCGCATAGTTCGATTCGTTTCACATTCGGGCGCTTCACGACGGATGAGGATATTGATTTCACGATCAACCTGATCAAGGAAAAAGTCGCCAAGTTGCGTGACCTGTCACCGCTGTGGGACATGCACAAGGAAGGGATCGATATCAGTTCGATCCAGTGGGCAGCACACTAATCATTCATCGCTTGCGGGCTAACCCGCAAGCGGCGTAATTTCAAGGAGCATCAAAATGGCATACTCAGAAAAAGTCCTGGATCACTACGAAAATCCACGCAACGTCGGCGCCTTCGACAAAGGTGACGATACCATCGGTACCGGCATGGTCGGCGCGCCAGCCTGCGGCGACGTGATGAAGTTACAGATCAAAGTCGGCGCTGACGGCATCATTCAGGACGCGAAGTTCAAGACCTATGGTTGCGGTTCGGCGATTGCTTCCTCATCGCTGGTGACCGAATGGGTCAAGGGCAAGACACTTGACGAAGCAATGTCGATCAAAAATACCCAGATCGCTGAAGAACTGGCGCTGCCGCCAGTAAAAATTCACTGCTCGATTCTGGCAGAAGATGCGATCAAGGCGGCTGTGCTGGATTACAAAACACGGCATGCCACTGAGGCAGCGACTGCAGCAGCGGTCTGAATCGGAATAACCTGCGAGAAAAAAACATGGCAATCACACTAACTGAAAAAGCAGCCAAGCACATCAGCCGCTACATGGAACGTCGCGGCAAGGGAATCGGATTGCGCTTTGGCGTTCGCACCACCGGCTGTTCAGGGTTGGCGTACAAGCTGGAATACGTTGATGAGAGCGCCACGGAAGACAGCATCTTCGAGTCGCACGGCGTGAAGCTATTCGTCGACCCGAAGAGCTTGCCCTACATCGATGGCACCGAGCTGGACTTTGGCCGCGAGGGCTTGAACGAAGGGTTCAAGTTCTACAATCCGAACGTCAAGGATGCCTGCGGTTGCGGCGAGAGTTTTAGGATTTGAGGTAGCGTGGGCAAGCCAGTTATCGCCCACGCATGATTTGAATAAGCCTGTTGCAGCCTGAACAGGCTTTTGTTTTGAGTGCTCATGCAAAACCATTACGAGTTATTCCATTTGCCGCAGCAATTCGGTATCGATGCAGTGGCACTTGATCAAGCCTATCGCGAGGTGCAAGGGCAGGTGCATCCGGATAAGTTCGTCAACGGATCGGATGCCGAAAAACGTGTCGCGATGCAGTGGGCTACCCGCGCCAACGAGGCGTACCAAACCCTGCGCAATCCGCTCAAGCGGGCCACCTATTTATGCGAGCTCAATGGCATCGATCTGCAAGTCGAATCCAATACGGCTATGCCCGTCACGTTTCTGATGCAGCAAATGGAATGGCGCGAGGCGCTCGACGAGGTGCGGGCAGGACGTAACCTTGGCGCACTCGAGCGTCTCGATGTCGAGGTGCGTCATGCCTGGAATGAACAGGTCGAACAAATTGCTGGTCTGCTTGATGACAGCGCATTTGCTGCTGCGTCACAGGCTGTGCGTGAACTGATGTTTCTCGATAAATTCCGTGCCGAGATCGCGGACCATTACGAAGTGCTGGAGCAATGACAGCGCACGTTGTGCGGCCACAGCACCACTCCGCCTGAACCAATAACAGGATTACTAGAGACTTTTATGGCACTACTTCAGATTTCAGAACCGGGCATGTCGACCGCGCCGCATCAGCATCGGTTAGCCGTCGGCATCGATCTTGGCACTACTAACTCACTGGTGGCAACCGTACGCAACAGTATTCCCGAGGTGCTGACCGATGAAGATGGACGGGCGCTACTGCCATCCATCGTGCGCTACTTACCGAACGGCCACGCCAATATCGGTTATGCCGCACAGGCGATGCAGGTCGTCGATCCGCGCAATACAGTGTCGTCCGTCAAGCGCTTGATGGGGCGTGGTCTAAAGGACATCGTCCACGCTGAAAATCTTCCGTACGAATTTATCGATTCGCCGGGCATGGTCCAACTGAAAACAAGTGCGGGCGTCAAAAGTCCGGTGGAAGTCTCTGCGGAGATTCTCGCAACCTTGCGCCAGCGTGCCGAAGACGCGCTGGGCGATGAACTGGTGGGTGCAGTTATCACGGTGCCGGCGTACTTCGACGATGCGCAACGGCAAGCTACCAAAGATGCAGCGACGCTCGCCGGACTCAACGTGCTGCGCTTGCTCAATGAGCCGACAGCTGCCGCGATTGCTTACGGGTTAGACAATGCGTCAGAAGGAATTTTTGCTGTCTACGACCTCGGTGGTGGCACATTCGACATCTCGATTCTCAAGCTCACCAAAGGCGTGTTTGAAGTGCTATCGACGGGTGGCGATTCGGCGCTGGGTGGCGATGACTTCGATCATCGGCTGTTTTGCTGGATTATCGAGCAGGCCAAACTGTCACCGTTGTCGGTCGAAGATACCAGCCTGCTGATGGTCAAGTCGCGCGAAGCCAAGGAATTGTTGTCGACCAAATCCGAGACGCGCATCGATGCGGCGCTCAAGTCCGGCGAAGAAGTCCATTTGACGCTGACCGCAACCGAATTTATCAAGCTGACTCAGCACCTCGTTGCGAAAACCCTGACACCAAGTCGTAAGGCTTTACGTGATGCCAGCCTAACGGTCGATGATATCGACGGTGTGGTGCTCGTCGGTGGCGCAACGCGCATGCCACAGGTACGCAAGAGCGTCGGTGATTTTTTTCAGTCGACGCCATTGGCCAACATTGATCCGGACAAAGTCGTTGCACTCGGCGCCGCAATTCAGGCCAACCTGTTGGCCGGTAATCGGGCTTCCGGTGACGACTGGCTGCTGCTTGATGTGATCCCACTGTCACTCGGTATAGAAACAATGGGCGGATTGGTTGAAAAAGTGATCCCACGGAACTCGACCATTCCGTGTGCGCGCGCACAAGAATTTACGACCTTCAAAGATGGTCAGACCGCGCTGGCCGTACATATCGTGCAAGGAGAACGTGAACTAGTCAGCGATTGCCGCTCGCTGGCACGTTTTGAGTTGCGCGGGATTCCGCCGATGGCTGCCGGTGCCGCGCGTATTCGGGTCACGTACCAGGTCGATGCCGACGGATTGCTGTCGGTCTCGGCGCGGGAATTGCGCTCGGGTGTCGAAGCATCGATTGCCGTCAAGCCATCTTACGGGTTGGCAGATGATCAAGTCGCGAAAATGCTGCAGGACTCGTTCCAGTCAGCCGATATCGACATGAAATTGCGTGCCTTGCGCGAAGAGCAGGTTGATGCCGAGCGTATTTTGTTGGCTACCGAATCGGCACTGACGGCCGATGCCACCCTGTTGTCTGAAGACGAGCTGGTTGAAGTGCGTCAGTTGATCGCCGCGGTCCGTGCTGTTGCGACGGGCGACGATCCGGATGTCATCAGACGCCATGTCGATGCGCTCGCCAAAGGCACCGACGAATTCGCCGCGCGCCGCATGGATCGCAGTGTGCGGATGGCTCTCTCCGGCAAGACGTTGGACCAGGTTTCCTGATTCACCCTATTTATTTTTGAGGTAATTACCGTGGCACAAATCGTTATACTTCCGCATCCCGTCCTGTGTCCTGAAGGCGCCGTCATCGATGCGCCAAAAGGCAAGTCGCTATGCGACGTGCTGCTCGGCAGCGATATTGACATCGAACACGCCTGTGAGAAATCCTGTGCCTGCACCACGTGTCATATCGTCATTCGCGAAGGCTTCCGTTCACTTGGTGAGCCAAGTGAGAAAGAAGAAGACTTGCTCGACATGGCGTGGGGACTCGAAGCCAACTCTCGCTTATCGTGCCAGGCCTTGGTCGGCGACGAAGATCTGGTGATTGAAATTCCGAAATACACGATCAATCAGGTCAGCGAGAATCATTGATTCACGATCAAGGAGAGCGCCATGAAATGGACTGACACCATCCGCATCGCGGAAGAACTGTGCGATAAATATCCTGATATCGATCCGCTGACAGTGCGGTTCACTGACCTGCATCAATGGGTCTGTGCGCTAGATGGGTTTGATGATGAGCCGGACCGATCGGGCGAGAAAATTCTTGAGTCGATTCAGATGGCGTGGATAGACGAAAGTCAGTAGTGAGTATTCGATCAGCTTGTCTCGGCTCGATTGTCGGACGGAGTGCAGCACAGGTTGATCAACCATCTTACTGCGCGCGCGTGGGCACAAAAAGACGTGCCCACCCTACGGGATGGTGTGAAATGGTGCGCTGAACGCAGGGTGGGCACAGGTTCATCGTGCCCACGCGAATGCACCAGCGATAGTAAAGTTGACCGGCGTTTCTGGTTCACGCGCGTGGGCACGAGAGGCCGTGCCCACGCTACGATCTACCATCATGTCGCTGGCTTTCTGGACATCTGGTGCTGATTGATCCACATCAAAGGAATTGCGGCTTCGATTTGCTACTTTGGCGCATCACATATCGCCATTGGAAACTTATCATGTTGCAGCAGCCAAGCCGCCCGTTTTCGCATTTTGTACTGAAGGGTAAATCCCTCCTACCCATCGTTCAGGGAGGAATGGGCGTTGGTATTTCAGCGCATCGACTGGCGGGAACCGTGGCCAGCCTTGGTGCGATTGGTACCATTTCTAGCGTTGACTTGCGTCACCATCATGATGACTTGATGGCGCAGAGTGGTAAGTCACGCGACAAGGACCTGATCAATGCGGTGAACCTGATTGCACTCGATCGCGAGATCACGGCTGCGCGAGCGATCGCCGGCGACAACGGCATGATCGCCGTCAATACAATGCGGGCAGTAGCCGAATATACAGCTCAGGTGCGCCAGTCATGTGAGAGTGGCGCCGATGCCGTTGTGGTGGGTGCCGGGTTGCCGCTGGACTTGCCAGAGTTGACCGCAGGTTATCCCGATGTCGCTCTCATTCCAATCTTGTCGGACACACGTGGGATTACATTAGTTCTCAAAAAATGGATGCGCAAGAATCGCCTGCCGGATGCGATAGTTATTGAAAGCCCGCGTTTCGCTGGTGGACATTTGGGCGCGACGAGTCTCGAGTCTATAGACGATCCGCACTTTGGTTTTCCGACGGTGCTCGAAGGGACGCTGGAATTATTCAAGCAGCTCGGCATCGAGCGCGAAAAGATTCCGTTAATTGTCGCTGGTGGTATCCACAGTCATGAACAGATAGGCGCTTTGCTCGCCTTGGGCGCTAGTGCCGTGCAGATTGGCACCCCTTTTGCCGTAACCGAGGAAGGTGACGCACATGCCAACTTCAAGAAAGTGCTGACCGAAGCTAATCCGGACGACATCGTCACGTTCATGAGCGTGGCCGGTCTGCCGGCTAGAGCTGTGCGCACGCCGTGGCTAGTCAACTACCTCGACAAGGAAGCCAGACTGATGGCGAAGGCTGGCCCGAAAACATGCACGGTTGGTTTTGATTGCCTGCATCAATGCGGACTGCGTGATGGCAACGCCAAGGCGGGTCAGTTTTGCATCGACACCCGATTGGCATTTGCGCTGCAGGGCGATGTGAAACGCGGGTTATTTTTTCGTGGTTCGGAAAGCTTGCCCTTCGGACGTGAGGTCCGCTCGGTGAGGGATTTGATGGATTATCTGATGTCGGGTTACAAGCCAGCATTATGTCGGTCGTGAAAGCTGGCACCAACGTAGGTGAATGTCAGTTTTGTGTTTGTGAGCGGCAATTGAAGGTGGTCTAACGGAATACCAGCACCGGTAGCGTCGAATGCGCTAGTACTTTCTGGGTCTCGCTGCCGATAAAAAGTTTGTTCAATCCTTTGCGCCCATGAGATGCCATGAACACCACGTCGCAACCATGCAGGTCGGCAATGCTAATTATTTCTTCATACGGACTGAACGATTCACGTACCTGTGTTTCGCAGATGACATTGGCAGCACTGGCGGCGTCGGCGATTCTTTTGACGTTGTTACGGGCAATTTCCAACATTTTTTCTTGATAGTCGCTTGAATCAATCGTGATCGCCCCTTCGGATAGCGGTGAGTAAGGATACGGTTCGGCAACCGACAGCCCGACAAGTCGAGCACCAGTCAACTGAGCAAATTCAATCGCTGCATGAATGGCTTTGTCCGACAGCGCAGAGCCGTCTGTAGGGACGAGGATGGTCTTGAACATGGCGCTTCCTTCCGGAGTGATTGTTCGCCGAAATGACGATGAGTTGATGCTAGGGAGTACGGTCCGGGCTTTCGTTGATGCAGGTCAAAAATAGTTTTATTAGCAAGCTGGCGTCCCAGAGTGTCTGCAGATCGGCGTGGCTCAGACGAAAAAAAACGGCGCATTCGCCGTTTTTTTTCGTCCTCCAACATTGCGGAATAGTTCGTTAATTACGTGACGTCAGGGATCCATTGACCACTCGGACCTCGTCACCGGTACGCCAGCTATCGGGGCTATCACTTGGGAAAGTCTGCAACTGGCCGTCGTCCATGCGTACGCGGACCTGATAGCTGGTCGAGACGCGCGAACGCTTTTCGACTTCGTTTCCGGCATAGCCACCACCGACGGCGCCGGCCACGGTAGCCAGCGTGCGACCGTTGCCGCCACCTACCTGATTTCCTAACAAGCCACCAATGACGGCACCGACGCCGACACCAACGCCGCTAGGTTGGGCTGCTGACTGGATAGTCTTGACTGATTCGACCCTGCCACAACTGGAGCATGACGCAGCGGCTTGCTGTTGGTAGTTCTCCTGAGCGGGACGCGGTGAATGCTTCACCGGATTGGAATGCTTGACAGAGTCCTGTGCATTATTTTTTTGCTTGTTTTCGGAGGCAAGCGAGGGTGTTGCCTGCGTAGCTGACTTGGAGATTTCTGCGGCCTGATCGGCCTTTGAATTTGGCAGGATGCCGGTGATTGCGGCGACACCGACCAAACTGACCAGAATCACTGCAGCGGCAGCAGCAGCGATCATTGGGTGAATACGGCCTGACATGTTGTTCTTCTTCATGATTTCTCCTGTGGGTACGGACGACCTTGCTGCAGTCGGTAGGGCGAGTATGCAGGGTAGAGGGTTGATTACACTAGCAAGTTCCTGTGTCAAACGTAATGTGATGTAACCATTACGCTTGCCCATTTTAACCAAATAACGCCGTCCGTTTTTTCGCTTAGTCTTCCCGACGCAGATGCGGAAATAAGATCACGTCGCGGATGTTTGGCGAGTCGGTGATCAGCATGACCAGCCGATCGATACCGATGCCACAACCACCGGCAGGCGGCATGCCGTATTCGAGCGCGCGGATGTAGTCGGCATCATAAAACATCGCCTCTTCATCGCCGGCATCCTTGGCTGCAACCTGTGCCTGAAAGCGTGCAGCCTGGTCTTCGGCATCGTTCAATTCCGAGAAACCATTAGCCAGTTCGCGACCGCAAATGAAGAGCTCGAAACGTTCCGTGATACCAGGCACTGTGTCGGAGGCACGTGCTAACGGCGACACTTCAGCCGGGTAGTCAACGATGTAAGTCGGCTCCCATAATTGTGCTTCGGCGGTTTCTTCAAACAACGCCAGTTGCAGTGCACCGAGGCCTGCCGTGGTAAATGGCTTGACACCGAATTTTTTCAGCTCGGTCTTGATGAAATCGGCATCGGCCAATTGGTCGGCACTGTATTGCGGCGCGTAGTGATTGATGGCACCGAGGATAGTGAACCGACGAAACGGCTCGCTCAGATCAAGCGTGCGGCCTTGATACGTCAGATTGGCGGTGCCGTGCGCATCGATGGCGGCCTGGCGTATCACGGCTTCGGTAAAGTCCATCAGCCAGTGGTAATCGACATACGCGGCATAAAATTCCATCATCGTGAATTCCGGATTATGACGTGGCGACACGCCTTCATTGCGGAAGTTGCGATTGACTTCAAAGACGCGCTCGAAGCCGCCGACCACCAGCCGCTTCAAATACAGCTCGGGAGCGATGCGCAGAAACATCTGCATATCGAGGGCATTGTGATGCGTGATGAATGGCTTGGCAGCGGCTCCGCCGGGGATGGTGTGCAGCATCGGCGTTTCGACTTCCATGAACTCGTGCTCGTTCATGAAGCGACGGACCGATGACATGGTCGCCGTGCGCGCCTTGAACGTGCGCCGTGTTTCTTCACTCATGATCAGATCGACGTACCGCTGACGGTATTTCATTTCCTGATCGGCCAGGCCGTGGAATTTGTCCGGCAGCGGGCGTAGCGATTTGGTGATCAGGCGCAGTGTCGTGACTTTGATCGAGAGTTCGCCGGTCTTGGTTTTAAACAGGACGCCTTCGGCGCCGAGGATATCGCCGAGGTCGTAGTGCTTGAAGGCGTCGTGCGCTTCGGCGCCGATATTGTCATTGGTGATGTAGAGCTGGATGCGGCCATCGGCGCGCACCCCGGAGGCATCCTGCAATGTGGCGAACGACGCTTTTCCCATCACGCGTTTGAGCATCATGCGTCCGGCAACGACAACCTTTGCGGCTTCGCTATCGAGGGCCAAATTGTCCAGTTCGCCGTATTGCAAATGCAGTGCAGCGGCCTTGTGCTGTGGCCGGAAATCATTCGGGAAAGCGATGCCGGCAGCGCGGAGTGCGGTCAGTTTGGCGCGCCGTTCTGCCAGGATCGAATGTTCGTCGGGGACCGGTACGTCGGCGCCGACTTCAGTGTTGGTGGTCATGGAATGAGCAATCAAAAAAAAGTGAACTACACGCCGAACTTGAGCGAGGCCGCAATGAATTCGTCGATATCGCCATCGAGTACCGCCTTGGTATTGCCGGTCTCGAAGCTGGTTCGCAAATCCTTGATGCGTGATTGATCCAGCACGTAGGAACGAATCTGGTGACCCCAACCGATATCGGTCTTGGAGTCTTCCAGTTTTTGCTGGTCACTCATGCGCTTGCGCATCTCGTGTTCGTACAGGCGCGACTTGAGCATGGCCCAGGCTTCGGCGCGGTTGCGGTGCTGGCTGCGATCGTTCTGGCATTGCACGACGATACCGGTTGGACCGTGTGTCAGGCGCACGGCAGAATCGGTTTTGTTAATGTGCTGCCCACCTGCACCGGAGGCGCGGTAGGTATCGACCCGTACATCGGCGGGATTGATATCAATCTCGAGCGAGTCATCGACTTCCGGATACACGAACAAGCTAGAAAACGACGTATGGCGTCCATTTGCGGAATCGAACGGTGACTTGCGCACCAGTCGGTGTACACCCGTTTCTGTGCGCAGGAAACCATAGGCGTAATCGCCTTCGACCTTGATCGTGACAGTCTTGATGCCGGCGATTTCACCGTCGGATTGTTCGAGAATCTCGGTCGTGAAACCTTTGCGCTCACAGTAACGCAAGTACTGACGCATCAGCATCGAGGCCCAGTCCTGTGCTTCGGTCCCGCCGGCACCGGCCTGAATATCGATGAAGCAGTTATTGGGGTCCATCGGATTACTGAACATGCGGCGAAATTCCATGCCCTCGACCAGCTTTTGCAAAGCGTGGGTATCTTCTTCGATGGCTTGCAGCGTCTCGAAATCCTTTTCTTCGCGCGCCATCGCGAACAGGTCGCTAGCGTCACCGAGTTCGGCATCGATCTTGATGAGCGTCAGGACAATCGATTCGAGGGATTTCTTTTCTTTGCCCAGGTCTTGCGCGCGCTTCTGGTCGTCCCAGACTTTTGGATCTTCGAGTTCGGCGTTAACTTGGTCTAGCTTCTCTGACTTCAGATCGAAGTCAAAGATACCTCCGAAGTTCGTTGGCGCGGATGGTCAGGTCTGCAAGCAGCCCTTCCAGAGAGTTAAGTTGTTCTGCTTCCATGATGTCTTCTTTAGTAGTGGCCGTGAAAGCCGAAATTATACGCGAGCAGTGGTCACTCACTGCCGTCGAGTACGGCAACATCGCGTAGTCTCAACAGCGTGGTGACGGGGGAGTGGTATCGGTGAGTCCGAGGGGTGGTACGAATGGGCCGATTCAATGATCCTGCGTTGCCGCGGCCCGGCGACTCAGGTTTTCTTTTTTTGCTGGACCCGCTGCTGCTGTTTTTTGTGCGTCTGCTGCTTGTTTTGCTTTTGCTCGAATAACTTGATGGCATCCATTTTTGCCTGTTCTGGCGTACACATCGCGGGCACATCATCGTGCACACTGAAATATTCGGCCTCTTGCGCATCCATCACAATCTTGATCGCGGCAGCATCTTCCAGATCGTAAAGTTCAGTGAGGAGGGTGGTCACTTCATCGAGAAATTCTTCGTACGTCATGCGGGACTTTCATTGTGGTCAGTTCGCGAAAGTATACGTTGAAAACGCGTCACCGCTTTTTAAAAAATGACCTATTTGCGGAGGCTGCGCGGTAGTCATTCTCCCGGCTCGTCGATGCAATCATGCCCCTTCGGCATATTCGACCATCAACTGTACGCGCGTCACACCGTTGTATTCATTGGCGTCAAGCCGGTAAGCCACCCGCGCGCGCGCGCCAAGATCGTCGGTGTGACCGAACCAGATCGCATCGAAGCGCTGGCCGTTGCGCTCCAATTGCAATTTCAGGTGGCGTTCCTTGAGAATGCGCTGGCTGATCACGCGAAATTCATCGCAGAATACGGGTGGTGCGAATCCCTGGCCCCAGACCTGTTGGTCGAGCAGGTCGATGAACTGGGTCGTAAAAAAAGCGTCTTCCAGCGAGCCATCGTTTTCAAGCACGCGTTCGAGCTGATTCTGTGTCAGCCAACTGCGGCCAACCGCCTCGAACGCCGCAGCGAAGGCCTCAAAATTTTCTGCCCGCAGGGTCAGGCCGGCGGCCATCGCATGACCGCCGAACTTGTCGATCAGGGTCGGAGCGTGCTTCGATACCAGATCGAGGGCATCACGCAAGTGGAAGCCCGGAATCGAGCGGCCGGAGCCTTTGATCCAGCCATCGCTGGCAGGCGCAAACGTGATCGTGGGCCGATAAAACTTGTCTTTCAGACGCGAGGCGACGATACCAATGACGCCCTGGTGCCAGCCGGCGTCGAAAACGCTGATGGTGGATTTGTCGTGCGGATCGAAATTGTCGAGTAGTTCCAGCGCCGTGTCCTGCATGCCGGCTTCGATGTCGCGTCGCTCGCGGTTGATGGCATCGAGTTGCTGGGCGATGGACCAGGCGCGGCCTTCGTCGTCAGTGGTCAGGCATTCGATCCCGAGTGACATGTCGGCTAACCGGCCGGCAGCATTGAGGCGCGGACCGAGCGCAAAGCCAAGATCAAACGGACTAGCTTTGCGTGCTTCGCGCGCCGAAGCCCGGAACAGCGCTGCAACACCCGCATGCATGCGCCCAGCACGCATGCGCTTCAAACCTTGGGCGACCAGAATGCGGTTGTTGGCATCGAGCTTGACGACGTCAGCCACAGTGCCTAGCGCAACGAGGTCGAGCAAGACATCGAGCTTTGGCTGACTTTGCGGGTCAAAGATACCGCGCTTGCGCATCTCGGCGCGCAACGCCAGCAGCACATAAAACATGACGCCAACACCCGCCAGATTCTTGCTCGGGAAACCGCATTCGGGCTGGTTCGGATTGACGATGACGCGTGCTGCCGGCAGTGTATCGGCCGGTAAGTGGTGATCGGTGACCACCACGTCGATGCCGCGTCGATTGGCTTCGGCGACGCCATCGATGCTGGCGATACCGTTGTCAACGGTGACGATGATGTCGGGCGACTTCTCGGCTTGCGCCAGCGCGACGATTTCAGGCGTCAGGCCATAGCCGTATTCGAACCGGTTTGGGACGATAAAGTCGACTTCCGCACCCAGCATGCGCAAACCGCGCAAGCCGACCGCACAGGCGGTGGCGCCATCACAATCGTAATCAGCGACGATGACCAAGCGTTTTTTCGCCGCGATTGCATCTGCCAGAAAGACAGCTGCGGCATCGATATGCAGCAAGCCCGAGGGCGCCATCATCGATGACAGTTCGCTCGACAACTCACGCGCATCGAGTAAGCCACGCGCCACATACAAGCGCGCCAACACCGGATGAATACCATCTTGAATCAGGCGTTCGGTATCGCGGGGCGAGGCAGCGCGGGTCGCGAGACGGGTCATTGCAGCAATCCTTTGAGCGATGGCTTTAGCCAGAATTTGCGTAGCGTGGTCCGTGTGACCAACTGCTCGGTGACCAGACTGCCATGCGTCAGGATCAAGCGGCACGAGTCCAGCACACCGTCTTTCAACGCCTGGAGTACTGGCGCAAACCAGAGTGCCTCCAGACTATTCATGCGCAATAGCCACTCCGACAAGTCTTCGCCCAGTGCCGGTTCGATCAGCATGTCGAGCAGCAGCAAGCCGTGTGCAGGTTTCGCGACGAGTACGTCGGCGATTGCCGCGTCATCGCTATGTCTGACGGCCTCGCCACGCCAGTCGGCAAGGTTGAACACATCGGTATAGCGTGACAACGGTGCGCTTGGTTCAGCCGATGTGGCGCCCCACAGCCACAGCGAGTTGACGGGGTCGAGTCCGCTGTCTTCGCGCGACTGGTTGACTGCACAATCGTGCCAATGCATCTGGATTTCGTTTTGTACCTTGCGCCAGTCGCGTTCGGTGGGCCCTTTCGGCATCCAGATATCAATGTTGTGGCCGCAGGCTGCGTCCAGTGTCGCGGTCTGCAAATCGCTCCAGTGGTCCGCGCGCAAGAACCAATTGGCAGCATCGCCATAGACCAATTGCTGGCCACCTTCTTCGAACAGCGGTGCGGCCAGCGCGAACAAGGTGCGGGAGTCCGCATCGGCTAGCGCCAGTCGGCGTGGGTCGGTTAGCACCAGATGATCACGGGCGATATGAATATGGACTGGATTCAATACAAACCAGATCCCTGACTCGGGAGCAAATCCACGTCGATGCATCGCCTGCAAGGCGAGCGGAGGGCTGTTGTCGATTGTGCTAACCGGGGATAAACCAAACGCGGTTGCCAGCCAGGATTCATGGGGTAATGCGTGTGCGAAGGCATCATGGGTTTGGACAGATGTCGGTTTGCTGCGTGCCAGTAAGACCGCCAGCGAGGGAGCTTGCATGGCGCGTAACAAGTCGGGGCCCATGGCGATGGGGGGAAGGGCGAAGGGTAGAAGGATATCGAGATGGCTCATGGGGGAGAATTGTAGGGCAATTCGACAATGGCTCCGCGCAGCAGAGCATTTACGCAGACTTGTTTCATGAGGATGGCTATTTTTAAATGAGGAAACTGCACTTACTGTGCCCACGCAAGCGTATGGGAGAACGATCGGATTTGGCGAAGGTTGGCGGTGCGCGCGCGTGGGCACGAGATGCCGTGCCCACCCTACGTTACTCACGGGGAGGGTGGGCACGGGGTTATTGTGCCCGCGCGAGCGTACTGGTCCTTTGCTATTTTTGCAAAAGCGGCTCTCTCTTATTTTTATTTAAAGTAATCATGCCAGTGAGTATGCAAAGATTTCATAAAGTTATTTAATTTCTTTCTTAACTATTACTTTCACTTTTGAAATAAAAAAGACCCGGTCGCAAGTGCGAGCGGGTCTTTAAGGGAAGAACGATTCGGGACGGTCATCGTTTGCTGCAGAACCCGATCATCAACGAGCGGGCTGTGCAAGCATCAGAGCGTTCCTGCGGCATCAGGCCAGATCGAAACGATCCAGTTCCATTACCTTGGTCCATGCTGCGATGAAATCGCCGACAAACTTTTCTTGTGCGTCGCTGCTGCCATAGACTTCAGTAATTGCCCGCAACTGCGAGTTCGAACCAAAGACCAGGTCAACCACGGTACCAGTCCACTTGATGTCACCGGTGGCGGCGTCGCGACCTTCCATCTGGCCTTCCGTGGCTGACTTCTGCCATACGGTTTTCATGTCGAGCAGATTGACGAAGTAGTCATTGCTCAGCGTGCCAGGCCGCGTGGTGAAGACACCGTGATTGGTATCACCGAAATTGGCACCAATGGTGCGCATTCCGCCGAGCAGGACCGTCATTTCCGGACCAGTCAACGTCATCAGCTGGGCGCGGTCGATCAGCAACTCAGCTGCCGTCCTCGAGCTATTGTCAGCCAAGTAATTGCGGAATCCATCAGCGGTTGGCTCAAGTGCAGCGAACGACTCGACATCGGTCTGTTCTTGCGAGGCATCGGTACGGCCTGGCGTAAACGGAACGGTGACGTGTTGACCGCCTTTTTTGGCTGCCGCTTCAACAGCAGCCGAGCCAGCCAGCACAATCAAGTCAGCCATCGAGATTTTTTTGCCGCCGGATTGCGCGCCATTAAAATCTTTCTGGATGGTCTCGAGTGCTTTCAGGACCGTTGCCAATTGGGCTGGCTGATGTGCTTCCCAATCTTTTTGTGGAGCCAGACGAATACGACCGCCGTTGGCGCCACCGCGCTTGTCACTAACGCGGAATGTCGCTGCCGATGCCCATGCAGTGCTGATCAGTTGCGCTGCTGGCACGCCGGATGCAAGTACCGTCGCTTTCAAGGCGGTGATATCTTTATCATCGACTAATGGATGGTCGACGGCAGGGACGACGTCTTGCCATATTTCGGTTTGTGCAGGAACCATCGAACCAAGATAGCGTGACAACGGACCCATGTCGCGGTGCATCAGCTTGTACCAGGCCTTGGCATAAACTTCAGCGAATTCTTTCGGGTTCTGATGAAAGTGCCGCGAGATTTTTTCGTAGGCTGGATCGGCGCGCAAGGCGATGTCGGTAGTTGCCATCATCGGTGCGTGGCGAATCGACGGATCATGCGCGTCTGGCACGGTACCAGCACCGCCACCATTTTTTGGTGTCCACTGATGGGCACCGGCCGGGCTCTTCGTCAATTCCCATTCATAACCGAACAGGGTGTCAAAGTAGCTGTTGTCCCAGGTAATCGGGGTCGGTGTCCATGCACCTTCCAGACCACTGGAAATTGTGTGCACGCCTTTGCCCGTACCGAAGGTATTTTTCCAGCCCAGGCCTTGCTCTTCGAGCGGAGCGCCTTCTGGTGCAGGACCGACGTATTTGCTTGGATCAGCAGCGCCATGGACTTTACCGAAGGTATGACCACCGGCGCACAAGGCCACGGTCTCGTAATCATTCATCGCCATGCGCAAGAAGGTTTCACGGATATCGTGAGCCGACAGCAGTGGGTCAGGATTGCCATCCGGGCCTTCTGGGTTGACATAGATCAAACCCATTTGGACTGCGCCGAGCGGATTCTCAAGGACGCGTTCTTTGCTGTAACGCTTGTTGCCCAGCCATTCGGTTTCCGGACCCCAGTAAATATCTTCTTGCGGTTCCCAGACATCGGCGCGGCCACCGGCGAAGCCGACCATTTTCAAGCCCATCGATTCCATGGCGATAGTGCCGGTCAGCACAATCAGGTCAGCCCATGAAATTTTACGGCCGTATTTTTGCTTAAGCGGCAACAACAGGCGACGTGCCTTGTCGAGGTTGACGTTGTCTGGCCAGCTGTTCAGCGGGGCAAAACGCTGCGTGCCGAACCCGGCGCCGCCGCGACCGTCAGCAATCCGGTATGTACCGGCTGCATGCCATGCCATACGAATGAAAAAAGGACCGTAGTGACCATAGTCGGCCGGCCACCATTCTTGGGAGTCGGTCATCAATGCCGTGACATCCTTGACCAGAGCGTCAAGATCGAGACTTTTGAATTCTTCTGCGTAGTTGAAATCCTTACCCATCGGGTTGGTCAACGATGAATTCTGTTGAAGGATCTTAAGGTTCAGCTGATTCGGCCACCAGTCCGCATTCGTAGTACCTGCGTTGACAGTAGCTTGTGGTGCTCCGCTTAAAAACGGACATTTTGTTTCGTTTGACAAGGCGTTCTCCTGTAAATGTTTGGTGATTCCAGCGACATCCAGTATAGATTTTCGTTAAAGATTGTCCTACAAAATATTCTTAATGGGCTTGATAGCGCATCCTGATGTAGGCCATTGGTCTTGTCGATGCAATCCTTGGTTGCAGAATAAAGACTACCTGACGGCAATCGCTCCATATCGCTAAAGTTCAGGCTACCTTATTTGAGGCGATCTGTTTTATGTGGGAAGATGCACGTCGAATTCAGGAGCCCACCGTTGAGTATTCTTAAAAATTTACCGTTCGAATGGCTGGTCGGCTTTCGCTACACTCGCGCTGGTCGGCGTAGCGGTCGCAACAGTTTCATTTCATTTATCTCGCTGATCTCAATGGCGGGCATTGCGTTAGGCGTAGCGGCGTTGATCATTGTGCTGTCGGTAATGAACGGATTCCAGAAAGAAGTGCGCGACCGCATGCTGTCGGTGCTCCCGCACATTGAAGTATTTGACCCGGTTCAAGGACTCGACGACTGGCGGGCAACGGCCAAAGAGGCGTTCCTGGACAAGGATGTCAAAGGAGCTGCGCCTTACGTAGCGGGTCAGGCAATGATGACGCGCGATGGCGTTTTGCGCGGAGTAATCGTGCGGGGCGTTTTACCGAGTGAAGAATCCAACGTCTCCGAGGTCGCAGCGCAAGTGCGGCAAGGCAAGTTCAGCGACCTGCGTCCAGGTGAATTTAATATTGTGCTCGGTGGTGAACTGGCGCGTGCACTGTCGGCAGGCATTGGTGATCGCGTGACGCTGGTATCGCCCGAGGGACAGGTCACGCCAGCCGGCGTCGTGCCACGTTACAAGGCTTTTACCGTCGTCGGTATTTTTGAAGCGGGTCATTACGAATATGACTCGACGCTGGCCTTCATGCACATCGACGACGCCCAAAAAATGTTCCGGCTCAACGCACCTACCGGTATCCGGCTGCGTATCGAGGACATGCAGACGGCGCCGTTAGTGGCACGTGACCTGTCACGCATCATGACCGGCAATGTGCTCATCAGCGACTGGTCGAAACAGAACAAGACCTGGTTTGCTGCCGTGCAAACCGAAAAACGCATGATGTTCATCATCCTCACGCTGATTATTGCGGTCGCGGCGTTCAATCTGGTCTCTACGCTGGTCATGACCGTCACCGACAAGCAGGCCGACATCGCGATTCTGCGTACGCTTGGTGCATCGCCGCGCTCGATCATGAAAATTTTCATGATTCAGGGTGCGCTGGTGGGCCTGATAGGCACCGCCATTGGCGTGAGTGCCGGCGTACTGGTAGCGCTTAACGTCGATGTCATTGTCCCCGTTATCGAACACCTGCTCGGCGTGCAATTTCTGCCGCGCGACATATATCTGATCAGTGCCTTGCCATCCGATCTGCGCTGGCCGGACGTCGGCACCATAGGCGCAGTTGCCGTGGTGCTGGCGTTTCTGGCGACGCTGTATCCGAGCTGGTGGGCGGCCCGTGTCAAACCTGCCGAGGCCTTGCGCTATGAGTAACATCGAAAATTCTACTGTCTTGTCCTGTGCGGGTCTGGGAAAGACCTTCACGCAAGGAAAATATTCCGTCAAGGTGCTAGGCGGCATCGACTTCCAGGTACAAAAAGGCGAGCGCGTGGCCATTGTCGGCGCTTCCGGTTCGGGCAAATCAACGTTGCTGCATTTGCTCGGTGGGCTCGATACGCCAAGTACTGGAAGCGTCACTTTGCTCGAGCGCGACTTTGCCAGCATGGCTGAAAAAGAGCGCGGCGACGTGCGCAATCACTCGCTGGGTTTTGTTTACCAATTTCATCATTTGCTCCCTGAATTTTCGGCGCTCGATAATGTCGCGATGCCATTGTTGATCCGCCGCGTCGACCGCGCCACGGCGCAGGAAGCCGCGCGCAAAGTCTTGACCCGCGTCGGCCTGGCCGAGCGCGTCACGCACGTTCCCGGCGAATTGTCCGGCGGCGAGCGTCAGCGTGTCGCGCTGGCGCGCGCGCTAGTGACGCAGCCTGCCTGCGTGCTGGCCGATGAACCGACGGGCAACCTCGACCGCGCGACCGCACATCAGACTTTCGATCTGATGCTGGAACTGTCGCGCACGCTGGGCACCTCGTTCGTCATCGTCACCCATGACGTCGAACTGGCGCGGCATTGTGATCGCATCCTGCGCCTGTCCGAGCGCGGGTTGGAACCGTACGTCGAATAACGGAGCCTGCCGATGTGGATCGACACCCATTGCCATCTGGATGCCGCCGAATTTTCTGGTGAACACGAGTCAGTGGCTGTCGAGGCACACAGGGCAGGAGTATCCCGCATCGTTATTCCGGCTATCGGACGGGCCAATTTTGGCACGGTCGCCCCACTTGCGGCGGCTTGTCCGAACGGTGCCTATGCGCTTGGCATCCATCCGATGTTCGTGCCGCAAGCCGATGAAGCTGACCTGCTGCTGCTGCGCGCATCGATCCCCGCCGCGTTACAGGATCCACGCTTTCTGGCGATCGGCGAGATCGGTCTCGACTTTTTCATCCCCGCATTAACCTTGCCGCCCATGCGCGAAAAACAAGAACACTTTTACGTCGAACAGTTGAAGATCGCGCGTGATTTCGATTTGCCTGTACTGCTGCATGTGCGGCGTTCGCAGGACATCCTGCTCAAGCATTTGCGTCGCATCCGCGTGCGTGGTGGGTGTGCGCATGCGTTCAACGGAAGTTTTCAACAAGCCGTGCAATTTATTGAACTCGGTTTCAAGCTGGGGCTAGGCGGCGCGATGACGTTCACGCGCGCGCTGCAGATCCGCCGGCTCGCCGCCGAACTGCCGCTCGCCGCGCTGGTGCTCGAAACCGATGCTCCCGACCTCTCGCCAGCCTGGCTGCATCCGGCGCGTAATAGCCCGGCACAGATCCCGCAGATCGGCGCGGTACTGGCCACTTTGCGTGACGTGCCGATCGATACCATCGCGGCCGCCACGACGGCCAACGCAATGGTCGCTTTGCCGCGACTGGCGGCTCTGTACTGACGTCGCATGCGCACGGCGTTGCTCGGATTTTCGGCGGGAGTCGGGGTGCTGCAACTGCAACCGGTGCTGCTGCCGATGTCGTGGGCAGCGCTGTTGCTGGCTGCGGCTGGCGTCCTGCTGGTTATCCTCAATCGGATAGCCCGGACGTCGATACGGCTTCCGCTAGCAGCGTGCGTCGCTGTCGCACTCGGCTTTGCTTGGGCGACGCTGTTTGCACAGATCAGCCTTCAAAGGTCGTTGCCTGCAGCGCTCGAAGGTCGCGACATCACCGTGGTCGGCACGATTGACAGTTTGCCGGCCAGCATCGAACAGGGTGTGCGCTTCAATTTTCTGGTCGAGCAGGTGTTGCCGCTCGATGGTGTTGTGCCGGTCTTGCCGACGCGCCTGGCGCTGACCTGGGCAGCCGGATTTTTTGGCCAGACGACGCAAGTCGTCGGTGATGTGCAACCCGGCGAACGCTGGCAATTGACGGTGCGGCTGTCGCGGCCGCATGGCAATGCCAATCCGTTCGGCTTCGATTACGAAGTCTGGTTGCTCGAACAAAATGTGCGTGCCACTGGTTATGTCCGGCCTGACGGTGATGCCACGCTCAAAAATACTCGACTCGCGCCGTTTGTCATCGGCCCCGGGAATCTGGTTGAACGTAGTCGTGGCTGGTTGCGTGGGCGCATTCTGGCCGCCTTGCCCGAAAAACGTTATGCCGGCGTGCTGGTCGCGCTGGTTGTCGGTGACCAGCGCGGCGTCGCGCAAGCGGACTGGAATGTGTTCACACGCACTGGCATCGGTCACCTGATTTCGATCTCCGGCTTGCACATCACGATGGTTGCCGGCCTGTTCGCGTGGATTGGCAAAACCTTGTGGCGACGCTCATTTTTCACTGATGCTGCCTTGCCGTTACGGTTACCGGCGCAGCAATTCGGCGTACTCGTGGGTGTTGCTGTGGCGCTGCTCTACGTATTGCTGGCCGGTTTTGGCGTACCGGCGCAACGTACCTTGTACATGTTGTCGGTGGTCGCACTGGCGCTCTGGTGCGGACGGCTCACCCGCGTTTCATCGGTGCTGTGTATCGCGCTGGCCGTGGTGTTGCTACTCGACCCGTGGGCCGTGCTGGCACCGGGATTCTGGCTGTCTTTTGGCGCGGTGGCGATCATTCTGTATGCCTCGGTCGGGCGCTTGCCGCAGGCACCGCCGTCACCGTCACCGTTAAGTTCGCGCTGGCAGCGCTGGCGAGTGGCGCTATCACCCGCGCTCCAGACGCAATATGTCGTGTCGATCGGCATGGTGCCGCTGACGTTGCTGCTGTTCGGGCAAGTGTCGCTCATCAGTCCGCTGGCCAATGCCGTCGCGATCCCGCTAATCAGTTTTGTGGTCACGCCACTAGCATTACTGGGCAGTGTCGCACCGCCACCGTTCAATGGCTGGTTGCTGTTAGCGGGACACGCTTGCATCGACTGGCTGGCGCAAGTGCTGGAGTGGTTGAGCCGCTTGTCCTGGGCGGTCTGGTCCGCCCCGATCCCGACATGGTGGGCGTTCGTCGCGGCTGCCATTGGCACGCTGTGGTGGCTGGCGCCACGCGGCTGGCCGGTGCGCTGGGCCGGGCTAGCCGGATGGCTGCCGATGCTGACGACCATGCCGACCCATCCGGCGGCAGGCCATCTTGATGTGATTGCCTTTG
The DNA here is from genome assembly GCA_047621345.1 of Minisyncoccia bacterium. Taxonomy (GTDB): domain Bacteria; phylum Pseudomonadota; class Gammaproteobacteria; order Burkholderiales; family Burkholderiaceae_D; genus Actimicrobium. The sequence continues at coordinate 26,660 of JBLHLW010000020.1, forward strand.
ACGTCGGGCAGGGGATGGCCTTGCTGATTGAGACTGCTAACCACCGGTTGTTGTATGACACAGGCCCCGCCTATTCGCCGCAATCCGATGGCGCCAACCGCGTGTTGCTGCCGTACCTGAAAGCGCGCGGCATTAACGCGCTCGATGCGGTCATCGTGTCGCATAGCGATACCGATCATTCCGGCGGAGCGCTATCGTTACTGGCCGCCTTGCCGGTTGGCTGGGTGTCGACTTCGCTGCCGTTGGAGCACCGCATCGTGCGTGCTGCCGCCGAACATCGGCGCTGTACTGCAGGCCAGCAGTGGGACTGGGATGGCGTGCATTTCGAGATGCTGCATCCGACTGCTGTCAGCTATACCAGTGACAAATGGAAGCCCAATGCGCGCAGTTGCACACTGAAAATCTCAGTCGGAGATCACTCCATCCTGCTCCCCGGTGATATCGAAGCCACCTCCGAAATTGAACTGGTCAACCGCATCCCCGAACAATTGCGCAGTACCGTGCTGCTGGCTCCCCACCACGGTAGCGGCACCTCGTCCACCGAGGGCTTTCTTGATGCCGTCGCGCCATCGATGGCCTTGTTTCAGGTCGGCTATCGCAATCGCTATCGTCATCCCAAGCCAGAAATCTTTGCGCGCTACGCGGAGCATGGCATCACGCGCCTGCGAACAGATGACTCCGGAGCAATCACATTACAATTCGCTCAGAATTTGACTTTGAGCACGTACCGCAGCACCCATGCGCGGTATTGGTATGACCGATAGGAACTGACAGAAGATGACCCAACCCCTACTACATTTTGCTCATGCCAACAGTTACCCGGCAGATACGTACCGCGCTTTTTTTCGTGCACTGGCACCGCATTACGATGTCGGTGCGTTACCGATGCATGCGCATAATCCCGACTATCCGGTGCGCGATGGCTGGGATGCCTTACGACGAGAATTGCAGGACGAACTGCTGCAACGGTACGACCAGCCAGTGATTCTGGTGGGGCATTCGCTCGGCGGGATGCTGTGCATGATGGTGGCCAAACAGAGACCCGAGCTGGTACGCGCTGTAGTGCTGCTGGACTCGCCGGTCGTGGCAGGCTGGCGTGCGCTGGCATTGCGGGTATCGAAGCTGACCGGATTGGACATGAAGTTTTCGCCGGCGCGGTTTTCGCAGCGTCGCCGCAAGATATGGCCCGACCTCGAAGCGGCCTATGCGCATTACGCGTCGAAGGCGATGTTCGCCGTCTGGCCCGAAGAAGTCCTGCGCGATTACATCCAGTACGGCATGCAACCGCATGAAGACGGCGTCACGCTGCGCTTCACGCGCGAGATTGAAACAGCGGTCTATCGCGGCTTGCCACATGACCTTGGCGCGCTCGCACGGGGAGCGTTCCCGGTACCGATCGGATTTATTGGCGGGCTGGATTCGGTCGAATGCCAGCAAGCCGGACTCGATGCAACTCGGCGGCTGGTCGGCGCCCATTTTGCTCAAATCCCCGGTGGACATCTATTCCCGATGGCCTCGCCGGAAGCGGCTGCCAGCGCGACCCACGCCATGATTACCTCCTTACTCGGAGAATCTGCATGATCAAATTAGCGACATTAGCCCTGTGCGCGCTGGCCGCTAACGTCTACGCGGCCGACTTGCCCGATGTCACGCGTATGCGCGCCGAAGGAGCGGCCAGCGTGACGCTGGAAATTGACAACGACAGTCTTTTGCTCAACCGCGATGACGGCTTTTACACCAGCGGTGCGCGTCTCGGCCAGCGTATCGACTTGCATTCTGCTGGTCGACTCGACAGTATTGGCTGGCGCATCGGTCAGGAGATGTACACGCCGTCCGACACGCGCCTGTTGCCATCCCAGATCGGGCCGCCTGATCATCCCTATGCAGGCTGGCTGTTCGGCGGTATATACCGACAGCAAGCGCTGGCCGACGGCACGCGCTGGAAGCTGGGGATGGATCTTGGTTGCCTTGGTCCGTGTGCTGGTGGCGAGTGGACGCAGACCCATCTGCATCGGCTAATTGGCCAGCAATTACCGCAGGGCTGGGCCAAGCAGGTGCGCAATGAATTTGGCGCTGTGCTGTACGGCGAGATCGCTCCGGTACGCTGGCAGCTCGGTCACGCGGTCGACCTGACCCCCGTGCTGCAGGCGCGTTTCGGCAACATCTTCACGGACGCCGGTGTCAGTATGCTGCTACGTGCCGGGCAACTCAATGTGCTGCCGGATCAACCGACGCTACATGGATTCGTGCGCGCCGAAGCGCGTGCGGTCGGGTACAACGCGACGCTACAGGGCGGCTATTTTTCGAGTGGCAATCTGCATACGGTCGAACCGAAGCGGCTGATCGGCGAAGCGGAAATCGGCGCCGTGTGGCAGCGCTCACCATGGAGCATTAGTGCGTCGGTGGTCCGACGCGGCAATGAAATCCGCGAATTGCCGAGCCAGATCGGCACGCAAAATTTCGTACGGCTTTTGTTTGCCTATGCCCTGTGAGCGATCTCATCACCATCCCGGGACATCATTTTTTCGGTCGATAGTCCGGTTGGCAAATCTGCGTGCGGTATAATTCCGATTTCACGCACGTGCCGTTCGGCACTATCTGCAATGACCAAATTTGTATTCGTAACCGGTGGCGTCGTCTCATCCCTTGGCAAAGGGATTGCAGCAGCCTCTCTCGCAGCGATTCTTGAATCGCGCGGCCTTAAAGTCACCATGCTCAAGCTCGATCCGTACATCAACGTCGATCCCGGCACGATGAGCCCGTTTCAGCATGGCGAAGTGTTTGTTACCGATGACGGTGCCGAAACCGATCTTGACCTCGGCCACTACGAGCGCTTCATCACCACCAGAATGCGCAAGGTAAACAACTTCACGACCGGCCAGATCTATGAATCGGTGATCCGCAAGGAGCGTCGTGGCGAATACCTCGGCAAGACCGTGCAGGTCATCCCGCACATCACCAATGAAATTCAGGATTACATCCACCGCGGTGCCGAAGGCTATGACGTCGCACTGGTCGAAATCGGCGGCACCGTCGGCGATATTGAATCGCTGCCATTTCTTGAAGCAGCGCGCCAGTTGAGTCTGCGCGCAGGTCGCAATGCGGCCGCATTCGTACATCTGACGCTGGTGCCGTTTCTGGTGTCGGCCGGTGAACTGAAAACCAAACCGACTCAGCACAGCGTACAAAAATTACGTGAGATCGGTATCTTCCCGGATGCGTTGTTGTGCCGCGCCGACCGGCCTATCCCGGATGATGAGCGCGCCAAGATTTCGCTCTTCTCGAACGTGCCGGAAGATGCCGTGATCTCGGTGTGGGATGCCGATACGATCTACAAAATTCCGCAAATGCTGTTTGACCAAGGTCTCGACAAGATTGTTTGCGACAAGCTCGGCCTGTCACCAAAACCAGCCGACCTGTCGATGTGGACACGTCTTGTCCATGCGCTCGAAAATCCGAAGTTCGATGTCACCATCGGCATGGTCGGCAAATATGTCGATCTGACCGAATCCTACAAGTCGCTGACTGAAGCGTTGCGCCATGCTGGCATCCATACGGAATGCCGCGTCAACATCGAATACCTCGATTCGGAAGATATCGAAGCCACCGGGCCTGCCAGCCTGGCCAAGTACGACGCGATTCTGGTGCCGGGTGGTTTCGGCAAGCGCGGTGTCGAAGGCAAGATTGCCTCAGCCCGCTATGCACGTGAGCACAATATTCCTTACCTCGGTATTTGCCTCGGCATGCAAGTCGCACTCCTCGAATATGCACGCAACGTCGCGGGATTGACCAAAGCGAACTCCACCGAATTTGACAACGAGACAGAGCAACCTGTCGTCGCCCTGATCAACGAATGGCAGAATCACGACGGCAAGGTCGAGAAACGCGACATCAACTCCGACCTGGGTGGCACGATGCGTCTGGGCGCACAGACTTGCGCAGTCAAGCCCGGTACGCTGGCGGCTGAAATTTATGGCAATGTCGTCACCGAACGTCATCGCCATCGCTATGAAGCCAACAACCATTACTTGAGCCGGGTGGAAGAAGCCGGGCTCGTCGTGTCGGCCCGCACGCCGTCCGAAGACCTGTGTGAAATCATGGAATTGCCGCGAACCGGCGAGCATGCGCATCCTTGGTATCTTGGTGTGCAATACCACCCCGAATTCAAATCAACGCCGCGCGACGGTCATCCGTTGTTCATCTCGTTCGTCAAGGCTGCGTTGGCACACAAGCAGGCTGGTGCCGGTACACTCAAGGATGCAGCATGAAACTTTGTGGCTTTGACATTGGACTCGACCAGCCGTTTTTCCTGATCGCTGGACCCTGCGTGATCGAGTCGCGCCAGATGGCCTTCGATACCGCCGGCCAGCTCAAGGAAATCACTGCCGCGCTCGGCATTCCTTTCATTTATAAATCCTCGTTCGACAAGGCTAACCGCTCGTCGGGGACGTCGTTTCGCGGTCTCGGCATGGACAAGGGGCTGGAGATTCTGGGTGACGTCAAGCGCGAGCTGGGTGTCCCTGTTCTGACCGACATCCATGCGATCGAAGAAATCAAGCCGGTGTCGGCAGTGGTCGACGTGCTGCAAACGCCTGCCTTTTTGTGTCGTCAGACCGACTTCATTCATGCTTGCGCGCAGTCGGGTCGGCCGGTCAATATCAAGAAGGGCCAGTTTCTGGCGCCGCATGACATGGTCAACGTGATCAACAAGGCGCGTGCCGCAGCAAAAGAAGCAGGCCTGCTGGAAGACAATTTCATGGCGTGCGAACGCGGTGTTTCGTTCGGCTACAACAATCTGGTGTCCGACATGCGCTCGCTGGCGATCATGCGCGAGACCGGTTGCCCGATCGTGTTTGATGCGACTCACTCGGTGCAATTGCCGGGCGGGCAGGGCAGTTCATCGGGCGGTCAGCGCGAATTCGTGCCGGTGCTGGCGCGTGCTGCGGTCGCGGTCGGTATTGCAGGCCTGTTCATGGAAACGCATCCGAACCCGGCTGAAGCGATGTCCGATGGACCGAACGCGGTGCCGCTGGGACGGATGCGCGAACTGCTGTCGACACTGATCGAACTGGATCGCGTCGTCAAGAAAAACGGTTTCCTCGAAACCGATTTCGCCTGAGCGGCCGTGCTTGATCGTTCGCTTTTTACCTCAATTCAAAACAGCAAGATCCAGGAGAAATCATGAGTGCCATCGTTGACATCATCGCCCGCGAAATCATAGACTCGCGCGGCAATCCAACCGTCGAATGCGACGTCCTGCTGGAATCCGGCGTCATGGGCCGTGCCTCGGTGCCGTCCGGTGCATCGACCGGCTCGCGTGAAGCCATTGAATTGCGCGATGGCGACATGAGTCGCTATTTCGGCAAGGGTGTCCTGAAAGCCTGCGAATTCATCAATACCGAAATTTCCGAAGCGATCATGGGCCTTGACGCCAATGAGCAAGCCTTTCTGGATCGCACGCTGATCGACCTTGACGGCACCGATAACAAGGCACGCATCGGCGCCAACGCCACGCTGGCGGTCTCGATGGCAGTGGCCAAGGCTGCTGCCGAAGAATCGGGCTTGCCGCTGTATCGCTACTTCGGTGGCAGCGGCGCGATGCAAATGCCGGTGCCGATGATGAATGTCATCAATGGTGGCGCGCACGCCGACAACAACCTCGATATTCAGGAGTTCATGATCATCCCGGTGGGTGCGCCGAGCTTCAAGGAAGCGATCCGCTATGGCGCCGAGATTTTTCACACGCTGAAAAAAATTCTCAAGGCAAAGGGGCTGGCAACTTCAGTCGGTGATGAAGGCGGTTTTGCACCGAACGTTGACAACCATGAAATGGCGATCAAGCTGATCATCCAGGCCATCGAAGAAGCCGGCTATGAGCCAGGTACACAGATCGCACTTGGACTGGATTGCGCGGCCAGCGAGTTCTACAAGGACGGCAAATATCAGTTGGCAGGCGAAGGTGGTCTGGCGCTCAGTTCGACCGAGTTCACCAATCTGCTGGAAACTTGGTGTGACAAGTATCCGATCATTTCGATCGAAGACGGCATGGCCGAAAATGACTGGGAAGGTTGGGCTATTTTGACGGAGTCGCTCGGCAAAAAAATTCAGTTAGTTGGTGACGATTTGTTCGTCACCAACACCAAGATCCTGCGCGAAGGCATCGATAAGAAAATCGCCAATTCGATCCTGATCAAGATCAACCAGATCGGTACGTTGACAGAAACCTTTGCCGCCATTGAAATGGCCAAGCGCGCCGGGTACACCGCTGTCATCTCACACCGTTCCGGCGAGACCGAAGATTCGACCATCGCCGACATCGCGGTGGGTACCAATGCGTTGCAAATCAAAACCGGCTCGATGTCGCGTTCAGACCGCATGGCCAAGTACAACCAGTTGCTGCGCATTGAAGAAGACCTCGGTGATATCGCCAGCTATCCTGGTCGTCAGGCTTTTTATAACCTGCGTTAATTACAGGCTGCACGGGGCCACGCTGCCCCGTGCTAACCAAGTCACCTTGATGGCACCTCCATGCGCTTTATTCTGACTTGTCTGGCTGCGATGTTATTGTTGATTCAGTATCCGCTCTGGTTCGGCAAGGGAGGCTGGTTACGTGTGGCCGAACTGGATCAACAAGTCAACGCGGCAGTAAAAAAAACCAACGACCTGAAAGCCCGCAACACCAAACTCGCCTCTGAAGTGCAGGACCTAAAAACCGGTACCGGTGCAATCGAAGAGCGGGCGCGTTACGAACTTGGGATGGTCAAGGAAGACGAAGTATTCATTCAGGTGCTCTCTGCGGGGACACCTGAGCCCGAGTTAGCAGTGAAACCGGAGCCCACGGTTGAGCCGTTACCACCGATGCGCAGTACTCCGTAGTGCTGTCAGAACTAAGCTGTAGGGAGCAATGCCCTTCGGTTATTGCACCCTACGAATTTCAGAAGTCGGCACGCGCGCGCGGGCACAAAAATCCGTGCCCACCCTACGAGTTACACTTATTCCGTAGGGTGGGCACGGGGTTTATCGTGCCCACGCAACGAATTACGCATCTTCAACCAGTAGATGCATGGAGTTCGGATAATTTCCCACCGATCTTTAGCCGTCTCAGTGCTTGACGCTGCTATCGCTCGGAAGCACGTCTGTCGCCACAAATAATTGCGCACAATCGACTTTATCGAAGGCGTAATGTTGGCCACAAAAGTCGCAATCGACCGACATCTTTCCTAGTTCGGCCAGCGCCGAGTCGACCTCTTCCTGACCCAGCATTTTGAGCATGTTGCCAACGCGCTCGCGGCTACAGGAGCAACGGAAGGTCGGGTGCTGCGGATCAAAGACGCGGATGGTTTCTTCCCAGAACAGCCGGCGCATCAGCGTTTCGATATCGGTTTCCAGTAGTTCTGCATTGCGCAGTGTCGAGCCCAGCATCACGCTGCGATCCCACGTCGCGAGATCATCGTCAATAGGCGCATCGATACCGCCCGTGCTCGGTAGTTTTTGCAACAGCAACCCCCGTGAAACCTGCCCATCAGCCGCCAGCCACAAGCGCGTATCGAGCTGCTCCGAACGCAGCATATAGTGCTCAATCACCGTGGCAATCGAGTCGCCGTCGAGCGGCACCACACCCTGATACGCTTGCTGGCCCGGCAGCTTGTCTTTCGGGTCGAGTGTAATGACAAAGCGGCCATTACCGTTCAAATTGACCAGGTCAGGGAGCATCGACGCTTCGCTGATGACTGCCTCAGTATCGAACTTGGCCGTGGCACGCATCTGCAGATCGCCATCGCATTCAACGACCAGCAAGCGCACCGGACCATCGCCGTAAATCTGCATCACGATCGCGCCATTGAATTTCAGGTTGGCTGACAACAACGCCGCCGCCGCCATCATCTCGCCCAGCAGCGTCCGAACCGCGGGCGGGTATTCGCGCCGTTGCTGCACTTGGCGCCAGGTGTCCGATAACTCGACTAGTTCGCCGCGCACGGGTGCGCCTTCGAACATGAATTTTTGCAGGGTGTCGGGAGTCTTGGGATCGCTCATGCCGGGATTTTTTTCAACGTGGTTTTGAACGATTGTGCACGCGCCACATAACTGGCCGCACTGCCTGTGAGTTTGAGGATTTCATCGGCAGTGAGCGTACGTACTGCTTTCGCCGGGGTACCAATGATCAACGAATTGTCAGGGAATTCTTTACCTTCGGTGACCAGTGCGCCGGCACCGACCAGACAATTACGCCCGATTTTTGCCCCATTGAGAACAATGGCCTGAATGCCGATCAGCGATCCTTCACCAATCGTACAACCGTGCAGCATAGCCTGATGACCGATGGTGACGTTATTGCCAATAGTTAGCGGATAACCGATGTCGGTATGGCAGACGGCGCCTTCCTGAACATTGCTGTTTTCGCCGACACTGATCAGTTCGTTGTCGCCGCGCAGCGTGACGTTGAACCAGACGCTGCTGTTGGCAGCAAGACGCACCTTGCCAATCAGTGTGGCTTCGTCGGTGACGTAGGCCGAGGGATCGATCTGCGGCGTATGTTCGCCGTATTGGTAGATGGCCATGAATATGTCCTGGTGAGAATTTCGGTAAAGGCGGCATTTTACTGCCGCCGGAGAATCAGGATGCCGCGTCGTACAGGTCGCGCTCCAGTTCGCGCAATACGCGTCGTTGAACCTTGCCGGTCGTCGTCATCGGCAAGGCGTCGATAAACTCGATTTCTTTCGGATATTCGTACGGCGCGAGCTGCGATTTCACGTGCGCTTGCAACTCGGCTTTCAGCGCAGCGTCGGCCAGCGGATTGCGCGCAACGCTGTCGACTAATACAACGAACGCCTTGACCAGATTGCCCCGTTCGGCATCCGGTTTGGGGACGACAGCGGCATTGGCAACCGCCACATGTTTGACCAGGCAGTTTTCGATCTCGGACGGGCCGATGCGATAACCGGCCGCCTTGAACATGTCATCAGCACGGCCTTGATACCAGAGATAGCCGTCAGCATCCATCGACGCCAGATCACCAGTGCAGCACCAGTCCCCGCGATATTTTTCGCGGGTCGACTGCGGGTTGTTCCAGTAACCGAGGAAAAAAATGGGATCAGGCGTTCCGTGTCGATCGGTGCGGTTGAGTGCAACATCACCGATGCTGCCGGCTGGCAGGACGTTACCATCGGCATCGACCACCGCGACCCGATGTCCTGGATACGGCCGCCCCATGCTGCCAGGGCGTGCCGGCCATTTGGCGGCACTGTTACCGACGATGTAGTTCATTTCGGTCTGGCCGAACATTTCGTTGATGGTCACGCCGAGCGCTTTCTGGCCCCAATGAAAGACGGCATCACCAACCGCTTCACCGGCGCTCATGATGGCGCGCAGTTTCAACTTGTAGGTCTTGCGCGGCAGCGGCACGGCTTTCATCATCATTTTGAGTGCGGTCGGAAACAGGAAAGTATTGGTCACAGCATGCTTTTCCATCAGCTTGAACGCGACCTCGGCGCTGAACCGGCCCTGATAGCCGACGATGGCCTGGCCGAAATACAGTGTCGGTAACAGGGCATCCATCAGGCCACCGGTCCAGGCCCAGTCTGCTGGCGACCAGAAGACGTCCCCTTTTTTTGGAAACCAGTTTTGTGACGCAACGAAGCCCGTCAAATTGCCGATCACTGCGGCGTGGGGCAGCAGGGCGCCCTTCGGTGCACCGGTGGTGCCGCTGGTGTAAATCAGGATCGCGGGATCGGTGGCCAAGGTGTCAACGGGGGTGAATACGGTCGAGGCTTCAGCCAGCAACTCATGCCAGTCGAGGCAATCAGTGTGCTCACCATCGACATAAATGATGTGTTTGAGGGCAGGGCAGCGGACCCGACTGAGCAGCAGATTTTCCAGTCCGGCCTGATCGACGATGGCGACACTGGCGGCGCTGTCCTGCAGGCGGTACTCGAGCGCGTCAGGACCAAACAAAATGGACATCGGCATTGCGATCGCGCCAAGCTGGTAACAGGCGATGTGCGCGATCGCCGTTTCTGCACGTTGCGGGAGGATGATGGCGACGCATTGCGCTTGGGCGATACCGAGGTAGCGCAACGCATTCGATAGCCGATTGGCTTCGTCCTGCAATTCCCTATACGTCAGCGCACTGTGGTCGCCGGACTCGTCATCGCACAGCAGCGCAATGCGCTCGGGATCGTTCGACCAGCGCCGGCTGCAGACTTCAGCGATGTTAAAGCGGGTTGGCACATGCCAGACAAAATCGTCGTACAGGCTTTGGTATTGATCGTGGAAAGGGGGTTTGCTGACTGCGGGCATGTGGACTCCGGTATAATTTTGCACGGTCGTTCTATTTGGTCGCATCGCTGGCATTTTGCTTCACCACTCGCTCAACAGGAATACATGAAAGCTTCCCGCTCGGAATTTATCACGGTACGCGGTCTGCGCTATCACATTCGTCATTGGGGTAATCCGGATGCGCCGCTGCTCGTCATGGTACACGGCTGGATGGATGTGTCGGCGTCCTTCCAGTTCGTTGTCGATCACCTCGAGGGCGACTGGCATGTGATTGCGCCGGATTGGCGCGGTTTTGGTCTGACCGATAATTCTGGCGCGGATAGCTATTGGTTTGCCGACTATCTGGGCGATCTCGACGCCATTCTTACGCATTACGCGCCGCGTCAAGCCGTCAATTTGTTAGGGCACAGCATGGGCGGTAATGTGGCCACGCTGTACGCCGGAATTCGGCCCGCACGTATCGCTAAGCTGATCAACCTGGAAGGATTCGGAATGTCAGTGACCCGGCCGGAGCAGGCACCGCGTCGTTACGAAAAATGGCTGGATGAGCTGGTAGTACCTAGTCCGTTGCGGCCGTACGCATCGCAAAGCGAGGTCGCTGCCCGACTGCAAAAGACCAATCCGCGCCTCACGGATGCGCGCGCCGCTTTTCTGTCCGGCCACTGGGCGGCGCAGCATGACGATGGCAGTTGGCGCATTCTCGGCGATGCTGCTCACAAGCAATCGAGCCCGTCGCTCTATCAGGTAGAAGAAGCGATGGCATGTTGGCAGCAAGTCAAGGCGCCTGTATTGTGGGTTGAAGCAGCGCAGACCGATGTCTGGCGCTGGATGGGACCGAAGGAACAGGCGCGGATCGAGATAGACCGGCGCATCACTTTTTTGCCGACTGTGACGACGGCGATGATCAACCACGCGGGACATATGCTGCATCATGATCAGCCGGAGCAACTGGCGCGATTAATCGAGGATTTCTTGAGGTAGCCCACGCTCTGGCGCGGCGTGCCGATGCCCCGCGCCGCATCAAGTTACAATTGGGTTCCTCCATTGTTTGAACTGCGTCGACCCTGTGCTCAACATTGATCTCCACTGCCATTCCACTTTTTCCGACGGCTTGCTGGCACCGGCGCAAGTTGCCGCGCGGGCCAAGGCCAATGGTGTCGATGTCTGGGCGCTGACCGACCATGATGAAGTCAGCGGTATTGCCGAGGCGCGTCAGGCCGCGCATGAGCTCGATCTGCAATTCATTGCTGGCGTTGAGATCTCGATTACCTGGGCTGGCGAAACCGTGCACATCGTTGGTCTGAAAATCGATGAAACCAACCCGCAATTGGTACTAGGCCTCGATTCGACCCGCTCGGGTCGCGAACAGCGCGCCCACGAAATGGCGGCCCAACTCGCGGTGGCCGGCATCCCGGATGCTTTCGAGGGTGCACTCAATTTTGTTGGCAACCCGGACTTGATTTCACGTACCCACTTCGCCCGCTACCTGATTGAAATCGGTGAATGTCGCGACGTGCCTGACGTTTTCAGCAAATACCTGATCGAAGGCCGGCCAGGATTTGTGCCGCACCGTTGGGCGACACTCCAGCAAGCGGTGCAATGGATACGTGGGGCAGGGGGTACTGCAGTGGTTGCCCATCCGGGACGCTACGACTTTACCGATCTTCAACTAGGGGTCTTCCTCGATGAATTCATCGCCTATGGTGGGAGCGCCATAGAAGTCATGACCGGTAGCCACACAGTCGATCAGTACGATACTTACGCCCGTCTGGCAAATCGTTACGGTTTGCGTGCCTCACGTGGATCAGATTTTCATGGCCCAGGAGAATCGCGGGTTGACCTCGGTGCATTGCCTCCGTTGCCACCATCGGTGACGCCGGTATGGTCCGACTGGGAGTTGCAGCCAGGCTCTTGAAATCCGGTGCTCGCGGCCACATCTTGACATCTCCTGCTAACCCCCTCGCGGAGCTTATTGTATGAAACGCCTATTCCTGTTCATGGCCACCAATATTGCGGTGATGCTTGTCTTGACTGTCGTCGTGTCGGTGCTCGGTGTTGACCGCTTCATTACTCAGGCCGGGCTGAACTTGCCGATGTTGATGGTGTTTTCGCTGATCGTTGGTTTCGCCGGCTCGATCTTTTCCTTACTCATTAGTAAGTGGATGGCAAAGCGTTCCACTGGAGCCCGGGTCATCGAGTCGCCGACTAATTCGACCGAAGTCTGGCTGATCAGCACGGTCGAAAAACTCGCCATGCGGGCCGAAATTACGATGCCTGAAGTCGCGATCTACGAAGGGGAGGCCAATGCGTTTGCCACCGGCGCCTTCAAAAACTCAGCATTGGTAGCGGTCTCGACCGGGTTGCTTGAATCAATGAACAAGGAAGAAATCGAAGCTGTACTGGCTCATGAGATCGCCCACGTTGCCAACGGCGATATGGTGACAATGATGCTCATTCAGGGCGTGGTAAATACCTTCGTTGTCTTTTTGTCGCGCGTGATTGGCTACGCGGTTGACCGCGCTCTGTCCCGTGGTGACAGCAATAGCGGTCCCGGCATTGGATACATGATCACAGTCATCGTGTCCCAGATTGTGCTTGGCATCGGCGCATCGATGATCGTGGCGTGGTTCTCACGGCACCGCGAGTTCCGTGCCGACGCCGGTTCGGCCAAACTGCTTGGTTCGACGGAGCCGATGGTGCGGGCACTGCAACGCTTGGCAGGAATGACGCCAAACTCCTTGCCGCAATCGATGGCCTCGATGGGTATCAGCGACAAGCCCGGATTCATGGCATTGTTTTCTACGCATCCGCCAATGGAACAGCGTATCGCTGCGCTGCGCGCTCAGCGCTAATTGTTATTTTTTTTAGGGTAGGCGGCCGTCGTGGCCGCCATTTGTATTTATGAGCCAATTTTTCCAGATCCATGCCGACAATCCGCAACAGCGACTGATCAATCAGGCTGCAGAAATCATCCATGGTGGTGGTATCGTCGCCATGCCAACCGACTCCAGTTATGCACTGGTCTGCCATCTCGATGACAAGGACGCCGTGACACGACTGCGCCGCATTCGCGGCGTGGATGACAAGCATCTGTTGACGTTGCTATGCCGGGACCTTGCCGAGATCGCGCTCTACGCAAAGGTCGACAACAAGCAATACCGTTTGCTGAAAGCGGCGACCCCTGGGTCCTACACGGTGATCCTCGAAGCGACCAAGGAAGTGCCGCGCCGAGTTAGTCATCCGTCGCGCAAGACGATTGGCTTACGGGTGCCGGAGAACCGGATCGCGCTGGCCTTGCTCGAGCAACTCGGTCAGCCTTTGCTCGGCACTACGCTGATCCTGCCCGGCGACGAACATCCGCTGACCGATGCAGATAGCGTGCGTGACCGCATCGAAAAGCAAGTTGATCTGATCATCGACGGGGGAGCCTCCAGCCTCGAACCGACTACGGTCGTTGACATCAGTGGTGGCGAACCGGTACTTATTCGAGCCGGTCGCGGACCACTTGCGTTATTCGGTTTTTAATTTCGTGATCCGATCTATTTCTTCCTGGTCCCGCGTCATTTCGCGGTTCATCTTGTCCCCTCTGCTAAACTCCCGCCCATGAATGATTTGATCCAGACAGTTGCTATCTATGCGCTCCCTGTGTTGTTTGCGATTACGCTGCATGAGGCAGCACATGCCTATGCAGCGCGCTATTTTGGCGACAACACGGCGTATGCCGCCGGTCGGATGACGCTTAATCCGATCGTTCACGTCGACCCTGTCGGCACCATCCTCGTACCAGTCTTGCTGTATTTTTCAACGGGTGGCGCGTTTCTGTTCGGTTATGCCAAGCCGGTACCGGTGGACTTCGGACGTTTGCGTAATCCCAAGCGCAACATGCGCTGGGTTGCCTTCGCTGGCCCTGCGTCGAACCTGTTCATGGGATTTGTCTGGGCGATGCTCGGCATTCTCCTGTCGGCTTTCAATGTCGAAGAACCGTTTTTTTACAAAATGGTGCAGGCTGGCGTGATGGTCAATCTGGTGGTGTTCGCCTTCAACCTGTTTCCGATTCCTCCGCTTGATGGCGGACGGGTCATGTACAGCCTGCTACCCGACAAGATCGCTAACCAGTATGCAAAGCTAGAACCGTATGGCTTCTTTATCGTGCTGGGTTTGGCGCTGACGAAGATCCTGTACCCGATCTGGGTCCTGCCGGTGATCACTGTCGCCTCTGGTTTTCTGACCGTCCTGACCACTCCTTTCAACTTCCTTTTGAACTGATCGACTATGTATCCTGATCGTGTAGTCTCCGGCATGCGGCCTACTGGTGCAATGCACCTCGGCCATTATCACGGCGCCCTGAAAAACTGGATCCGGCTGCAATCAGAATTGCCGTGCCTGTTTTTTGTTGCTGATTGGCATGCGCTGACCACGCATTATGATGATCCAAGCATTATCGAAACTAGTACCTGGGACATGCTGGTCGACTGGCTCGCTGCCGGTGTCGATCCATCGCAATCAACGCTGTTCATTCAGTCGCAAGTACCCGAGCATGCCGAACTGCATCTGCTGTTGTCGATGGCAACGCCACTGGGTTGGCTGGAGCGGGTGCCGACCTACAAGGACCAGCAGGAAAAGCTCGCTGATCGGGACCTCGCAACCTACGGTTTCCTCGGCTACCCGCTGTTACAGGCGGCTGATGTGCTGATCTATCGTGCCAGTCAGGTCCCGGTTGGCGCCGACCAGGTGCCGCACGTTGAAATGATGCGCGAGATCGCCCGACGCTTTAATCATCTGTATGGCAAGGAAAAAGGCTTCGAGGAAAAAGCGCGCGATGCAGTCAAAAAACTTGGCGGTAAGCGTGCCAAGATTTATGCCGAGCTACGTAAAGCGTATCAGGAGCAAGGCAAAGAGGACGCGCTGCTGCAAGGCAAGGCGATGCTTGATGACACGCAAAACCTCAGCAATATCGATCGCGAACGTTTGTTTGGTTATCTTGAAGGAAGTGGGAAACTGATTTTGGTCGAGCCGCAATCACGTTTGACCGAGTCGTCGCGGCTGCCGGGTCTGGATGGTCAGAAAATGTCCAAGAGCTATGGCAACTCGATTGCATTGCGAGAAGACAAGGACAGCCTGACCAAAAAAATTCGCACGATGCCGACCGACCCAGCACGGGTACGCCGGACCGATCCGGGCGATCCCGAGCGTTGTCCGGTCTGGCAATTACATCAGGTCTATACCGACACAAGCACGCATGAATGGGTCATGAAGGGCTGCAAGTCGGCAGGCATCGGGTGTCTCGAATGCAAACAGCCAGTCATCGACGCGATCCTGAAAGAGCAGGAGCCGATGCGCGAACGGGCGCAGGTTTATCTTGATGATCCGTCGCTGGTGCGGGCGATCGTGGCCGACGGCCGTGATACCGCGCGCAAGTTGGCACAGGAAACCATGCGCGACGTGCGCGACGCCATGGGGTTGTCGTACAGTTGATGTCCCTTACAATCGACGCGCCATCGACCTGGGTACAGCGGTTCGCTGCACGCATCCCGACGGGCCAAGTACTCGACCTTGCCTGCGGCGGCGGGCGCCATGCGCGCTTGCTGGCTGCAGCAGGGCACGCGGTGCTGGCGGTCGACCGTAATGCGGACGCACTTGCTTCTGCTGCAGGAGACAACATCGACACGGCATGCGTTGATCTCGAAAGCGGAGACGGTGCGACGCAACTCCTTCTTCCTAGTCGCTTCGCCGGCATTGTCGTCACCAATTATTTGCACCGGCCATTGTTGCCCTTGCTGTTCGCCGGACTAGCCGACGGTGGCGTGCTGATTTACGAAACATTTGCGCATGGCAATGAGGCCTTCGGCAAACCATCAAGCCCGGCGTTCCTGCTGCAACCGGGCGAATTGCTGGTAGCAGCGCGGGAGTCGCAGGCCCACGTCCTGGCTTTCGAAGATGGTTACCGGGCGTTGCCATCACCCGCCATGCTGCAAAGATTGTGCGCAATTAAATGGTGTAGTGGAATGCCGGCCGAACTATTGCGCTTATCAGAGGATTTGTAATCGTTTGTAGGCGTCAGCGCCTACACCCTCCCGTAGCCCCCGCCTATCCGCTACAATTACTCACTTCATCAATTGGCCATACGATAATCATGATTCAGGGAAGCTTAGTCGCAATCGTTACACCGATGCACGCAGATGGCAGTCTCGATTTACCGGGATTGCGCAAGTTGATCGACTGGCATATCGCGGAGGGCACCGATGGCATTGTTATCGTCGGTACTACCGGCGAGTCGCCAACCGTCACCGTGGATGAACACTGCGAATTGATCAAAGTCGCTGTCGAACACACGGCGAAGCGCATTCCGATTATCGCGGGTACCGGCGGCAATTCCACCGTCGAGGCAATCGAACTGACGCGTTACGCCAAGAGTGCCGGTGCCGATGCCTCATTGCTTGTCGTGCCTTACTACAATCGACCTACCCAGGAAGGGATGTACCAACACTTCAAGAAAATTGCCGAAGCAGTTGATTTGCCGACCATCCTGTACAACGTCCCCGGACGTACTGTCGCCGATATGAGCAATGACACGATTGTGCGTCTGTCTGCGATACCCGGCATTATTGGTGTCAAGGACGCGACCGGCAATATCGGTCGCGGTGCCGATTTACTCAGACTGGTGCCATCATCCTTTTCCGTGTATTCCGGCGACGATGCGACGGCAATGGCATTGATGTTTTGCGGCGGCAAGGGCAACATCTCCGTCACTGCCAATATCGCGCCGCGCGCCATGCACGAACTGTGTGCCGCAGCGATCGCCGGCAATATTGCTGAAGCAATCCGGATCAACAATCGCATGATGCCTTTGCATAACAAATTGTTTATCGAGCCTAATCCGGTCCCACTGAAATGGGCGATGCAGGAGATTGGTTTGATCGAGGCAGGTATGCGTTTACCACTGGTTCCGTTAGCGACTGAATTCCATGCGGTGGTTCGCGCAGCAATGCGCGAATCGGGTGTACTGCAATAAGCCGCCCTGACAAGCGCCCTTGTTCGACGCTTTTTCGAACTCCATCCGACTTTCATACCGTATCGACATGACACTACGCTCCAACCCTGAAACAGCCCGCAATATCCTTCTGGCAGTGGCCCTCACCGGACTGGCTGGCTGCAGTTCGCTCAACTCGATCATGGAGCCAGACCGGCTGGATTACAAAAGCGCCAGTAAAGCTTCCACGACCAACCTCGAGGTGCCTCCGGATCTGACTCAGCTAAAAAAAGACAGCCGTTACGCGATCCCCGAAAGTAACCGCGGTACTGCGACGGCATCGAGCTACACCGCGCAGACGGGGACGCAACCGGTAGCGACCAGTGCAACGCCAGAGGTGATTGCGCCGAAATCGACGTTAGAAGCACGGGTTGTGCGCGACGGCAACGAACGCTGGTTGATCGTGAAGGAAAGCCCGGAAGTACTGTGGCCGCAGATCAAGTCGTTCTGGCAAGATTCAGGTTTCCTGATCAATATCGAGAAACCAGAAGCTGGTGTGATGGAAACCGATTGGGCAGAAAACCGCGCCAAAATTCCGCAGGACTTTCTCCGCAAAACGCTTGGTAAAGTGATTGATTCAATCTACTCGACCGGCGAGCGGGACAAGTTCCGTACCCGTCTTGAGCGTGGTGCAGATGGTACTACCGAGGTCTATATCAGTCACCGTGGTGCACAAGAGGTGCTGACAGGTCAACAAAAGGACGGCACTGTATGGACCCCGCGTCCGGCAGACCCTGATCTCGAAGCAGAATTTCTGTCACTCCTGATGGCGCGCCTAGGCGTCGAAGAAGTCAAGGCCAAAACCATCGTCGCGCAGGCTGTGCAAAAACCTGATCGTGCAAAGCTTGGCAAGGACGCCACTGGTGCCTATGTCGAGGTAGACGAAGGTTTCGATCGTGCCTGGCGCCGGGTTGGCTTGTCGCTTGATCGGGTTGGATTTACGGTAGAAGACCGTGATCGCACACAGGGAATGTACTTTGTCCGCTACATCGACCTTGGGCAAGATGCGCAGAGCAAACCGAACGCCGAAAAAGGTTTCTTTTCGCGACTGTTCACTAGCTCGGAAGATAAAGTCAAGACAGCACAGCGGTATCGCGTTTTGGTCAAGCAGGCTGGCACGATCAGCCGGATCACGGTTCTCAATGCTGATGGCAAACCAGAATTGTCGGGCACCGCAGATCGCATCTTGGCTCTACTTAACGAGCAGCTCAAGTAATTGTCGAATTTGCCTAACTTGATCCATTGAAGTTTGCCAGTCTAGGCAGCGGCAGTGAGGGTAATGCGCTGCTAATTACCGCGAGTTCCAGCATGACGTGTACCACTGTCATGCTGGACTGCGGTTTCTCTGTTAAAGAAACAGAACGCCGGATGGCCAGAGTCGGCATGTCTGCAACGGACTTGAGTGCCATCGTGGTAACACATGAACACTCCGACCATGTCACTGGCGCGTTCAAGTTTGCGCGCCGTTACCACGTGCCGGTTTGGCTCAGCTACGGCACCTTTCAGGCAGTTCAAGCAGATTGCAAAGGCGTCGATATTCGGATTTGCCGCGATGGGGTAGGCATCCCGATTGGCGACCTTGAACTCATGCCCTACACGGTCCCGCACGATGCGCGTGAACCACTTCAGTACGTCGTTAGCGCTGGCAATGTCAAGCTAGGTGTACTCACCGATGCAGGTCATGCGACACCCCATCTGATTGGGGCACTTGGTGGATGTGACGCGCTGATACTCGAGTGCAATCACGACCGCCAGATGCTGGCGAACTCGCTCTATCCGCCATCGCTGAAGCGAAGGATTGGCGGCATTTACGGACATCTATCGAACGACAGCAGCACGCAGATTCTTGCTGCGCTCGATCGCTCACGCTTGCGCATGGTCATCGGTGCGCACCTTAGTCAGCAAAATAATACGGCAGCGCTCGCCGCTGCAGCGATCACGCTGGGACTTGATGGCGTTGGTGCCGAAGTGCGTATTGCCTGTCAATCAAATGGATTTGACTGGATTAACCTGGCCTGATAAATCATTAGGCGAAAAAAAACCGACCCTGAGGTCGGTCTTCAACATCCACCTAAACTTACTTAGGTGCTGGTGCCATTTCAGCTGGCTTGGCAGCATCTGCAGCAGGAGCGTCTGCGGCAGGAGCGGCTGGAGCGGTAGCATCAGCAGCAGGTGCGGCTGGAGCCATCTCGGCAGCTGGTGCAGCTGGTGCAGGTGCTTCAATAACTGGTGCAACCGGAGCAACTTCTTCTTTTTTGCCGCAAGCAGCAAGTGTCAGGGCGAACAGGGAGGCGATCAGCAGTGCTTTTTTCATGGTATTTCCTTCAATTCAAGTGGTTCGAGTTATGCGATGAATAATTACCGGTAATTATCGCTCTATAGAATTAACCATCACAGAATCCAAGCCAAACGCGCAAAGGATACAAGAGAGAGTTTTCTAAGCGGCCGATTATAGCGGCTTTTTGTGCGTCACGGCACGGAACCTTTGCTTAATGGTAGGTAACTATTTGCAACAAGTATCTTGTGCAAGCAACAATGAATTTGTTGCGTCGCAGATATTTATTTAATCACCGCTAACCAGCCTTGCCGGTACCAGTCATGCATAGCTTCGGCGACGTCCTGAGAAGCGGTCGATGTGAGCTCTGAAGACAATGCGCGACGGTCTGCCAGCATGCTGAGCAGGGTTTTGTCGGTAGTATCGACCTCGAATGACTCCCCGTTAATAAAGATTAGTTTGCTGCGGTACAGCATTTGTGTTTTGCGCGATAGCGTCACGCCCCGTTTGCCGGCCAGAGCCATGAATTTATCCAAAGACAATGGCCGTTTGGGGCCTTCAAAAAAGATATTGGATTTTGGCTCGGATAGATATTCGCCAAGGAAGATCGCCATGTCGTCTTTGGTGAACTGAACCTTGTTGAGTTCAGCTGATACCTGCGCCAGCATGGCACTGCTAATTTCAGCAGGGTGCGTGGTGGCGGTTAGAGCTGGATCGGCATAGCGTCCGGGCAGATCGATCGAGTCTGACATGAATGTCAGAAAGGCTTCGCCAAGCTCCTGAAACGACGGAGCGCGAAAGCCAATTGAATAAGTCATGCATTCACCGACTGCGACGCCCTCATGGGCATAATGCGGCGGCAGATACAGCATGTCGCCGGGTTCAAGATCGAACTCTTGCGTCGGTGTGAAGTGTTTGAGAATTTTAAGTGGCACGCCTTGCTGCAGCGTCAGATCTTCTTGGGCGCCAATGCGCCAACGTCGGGTGCCTTGTGCTTGTAACAGGAAAACGTCATACGAATCGAAATGCGGTCCGACTCCGCCGTTGTCGCTGGCATAGCTAATCATCAGATCGTCAAGACGCGCGTCCGGCAAGAAATTGAATTGGCGAAGCAAGGCGTCAGCGGCGTCGTCATGCAAGTTGACGCCTTGCACAAGCAGTGTCCAGTTTTTTTTCGTGACGGCGGGCAAGACAACGTGTGGACCGGCCTGCATTTCCCACTTCTGTTTAAACTGGGTCACCAGACGCGACTCAACGTCGTCGCGTGTCGCCAGCGCGAACAGCGCATCGCGTTCCAGTAACGCCGTAAAACCAGGAATGGCCTGACGGATCACGCACGGTTTTTTGTGCCAGTAATCCTTGAGGAATTGTGCGGGTGTCAGATCACCCAGAAGTGTTGTTTTTTTCATGCCCGCATTATAACTGTCAGGAGAAGTCGTGATTGCTCAGAGAAGGGAGAGAAAACGGGTGATTTTGTGTCACAGGCGGACCCGGTACGATTGAGGAAGGTATAATTCGGCAGACTATTAAACGAAAGGATACACCATGATAATTGCCAAAAATACCGTAGTGACGGTCCACTACACGCTATCGGATGCTCAAGGCAATCTGATCGAAGAAAGTCGGGACCCGATGGTGTATTTGCACGGTGGTTATGAGAATACCCTGCCGAAAATCGAAGAAGCACTCGACGGCAAAGATACGGGTTATGAAACGAATCTGCAGGTGGAACCCGACGATGCATTTGGTGAGTACGATCCTGCACTGGTCAAGGTAGAGCCCCGTGATCGCCTGCCAACACCGTTGGAAGTTGGCATGCAGTTCGAAGGCTTGCCCGATGGTGGCGAAGACGACGACTCCGTCATCTTTACCGTAACCGACATCGCTGACGACAAGGTCGTGCTCGACGGGAATCACCCGTTAGCGGGCATGGCGCTGCGATTTAGCCTGAAGGTCAGCGAAGTACGCGCTGCGTCAGATGAAGAAATTGTTCACGGTCATGTGCATGGCGCTCACGGTCACCACAATGAAGAACCGGATGATGAGTCAGGCGACCATTTCCGAAGCCATCCAATTCACTGAGGTAGTCACACTTAGCCTGGCCGCAGTCACTTCACCGTGACTGCGGTTTTTTTATGTGCGCTACTGCCGCTGCTACTGTTACTACCGCCGACGCTGACACCGAAGAGTTCAGGCCCGTCCGGCATGAGGGTGAGGCGTAGCCAGTTTGCCCCCACGGCAAGGGTGCCGATGTTGCCGTTCCAGAGTATCGAACCAACCGATTCAATGCTGGCATCAGCGCGATCATGTACCAGCAGTATTTTTCCCGGATAACTGCTCGCCATCTGTTTTAGTTGGCCGCGCAATTGAGCGAAACCATCGCGATGTGGTGAATTTTTTTTCGGCAACAGTAGATTTCCATCACAAAATAGCACTAGCGCGGGAAGCTTGCGATACGTGGCATTGGCAATGAGCCGCTGCAGCCACGCGTGGTTGGCAATCTGGCGATCTTCGTATTCGCTATTGCGTCCTGCCGCTGCCAGAAAATGGTTGTTGTCGGCCGGCAGATTAATAGTGGCAAACTGGATTGCCCCGACTTCCCAATGCGCATTTTCGGCATAGCTGCGAAATTTTGGCGTGCCGGACTGGCGCACCAAAGGAAGCTTGCTGGCGCCGAATGAGAATTCGCCAGTAAAAAACAAGTCGCGCAAACGGGTCAGGCGCTCTATCGCAATGGATTGACCCGCAGTGTTTCGGCAGGTCGTCCAATCCGATCCCGCCAGCGAAATGATCACGCCGTTCTTGGCTGAATCCAGCAGGATTTTGCGTTCCAGATAAATCTCGTCACTGCACTGCGCGTCGACTGCCTTGATACCGTTGACTACGACGAAGGCGAGGTTGGCGTCATCGGTTTCAGTGATGGCCCGCCCCAGCGTAGCGTCATTGACGGGGCCCAGTACCGCGATACTGAATCCGCTATCGGCTGCGTGCAGCGGCCTTGCCAGTATCACGACTGTCAGGCCGAGCAGCACTGCGCCCCATGTTTTCTTCATTGCGGTAATGCGCCGGCAAGACGTTTAAGCTCATACAACTGCGCGAGCGCATCCCGTGGGGTCAGGTTGTCGGGATCGATCTGGTCCAGTGCATCACGCAGTTGGTCAGGCTCGGGCTCTGCCAACAGAGTGACGGATTCGTCATTGGCCGGAAGTGGCGCGGCAAACAGATCAAACTGAGGCGTTGATTGCACCGATTGCGCTTCCAGCATTGCCAGATGCTTGCGTGCTGCTCGGATCACCGGTTGCGGCACACCTGCTAATTGAGCGACCTGCAAACCGTAACTTTGCGAGGCCGGTCCTTCCTGAACCGCATGCAAGAAAACGATCCGGTCCTTGTGCTCGATGGCCGACAAGTGGACATTGGTTGCGCTGGCGTGGACGTCCGGTAGTTGAGTCAGTTCGAAGTAGTGGGTGGCGAACAGCGTGAAACTGCGCGTTGCGTCGATCAAATGGCGTGCGATGGCCCAGGCTAGCGCGAGTCCATCGAACGTCGAAGTACCCCGTCCGACCTCATCCATCAGCACCAGTGATTGCTCGGTCGCGCCATTGAGGATAGCCGCTGATTCGGTCATCTCGACCATGAAGGTAGAGCGACCGCCGGCGAGATCATCTGCTGCACCGATGCGGGTGAAGATACGGTCGATGGGCCCGATGGTGGCGCTGGTAGCGGGCACATAGCTGCCGACATAGGCCAGTAACGTGATCAGCGCGACCTGACGCATGTAAGTCGATTTGCCGCCCATGTTAGGACCGGTGATCAGCAGCAGACGGTGTTCATCACCCAATTCGCAGTCGTTGGCGATGAAGCGCTCGATCATGTTTTCAACGACAGGATGGCGGCCTTGTACGATGCTGATTGCCGGCTCGGTGACGAGTTGCGGCGCGCACCAGTCATGCCGTTTGGCGTGGTCGGCGAGGGCTGCCAGCGTATCCAGTTGTGCCACTGCATGGGCGATTTCCTGCAACGACCCGATGTGGGGCGCGAGGTCCAGCAGCAACTGTTCGTAGAGTATTTTTTCACGTGATAACGCGCGGTCCTGTGCCGATAACGCCTTGTCCTCGAAGGCCTTTAGTTCCGGCGTGATGTAGCGTTCGGCATTTTTCAGGGTCTGCCGGCGCCGGTAATCATCGGGCACTTTATCGGTCTGGCCGTGCGTGACTTCGATGTAAAAGCCATGTACTTTGTTGTACTCGACCCGCAGGTTGGCGATACCAGTGCGAGCCCGTTCGCGTGTTTCGAGATCGACCAGATATTGACCGGCGTTTTCTGATAATCCGCGCAATTCATCGAGGGCAGCATCAAAGCCGCGTGCGATCACGCCGCCATCACGCACCATCGCCGCCGGTTCAGGCGCGATCGCGCGTTCGATCAGGTAGAGACATGCGCTTGGCGTGGCCATCGCAGCGTGAACCGCCTGCAGCAGCGCGATTGGCGCTGTACTTTGGCAGCGCAAGACAATCGCGCGCAATGCAGGCAATTGCTGCAAACCGCCACGCACACCAGCAAGATCACGGGGACGAGCCGACAACAAGGCGATACGCGTCGTGATGCGTTCGATATCCGGCACCGCGCTGAGCGTGCGGTGTAAATCAGGCGCGTCTTCCAAGGCCATCAACGCATCGATCGCTGCATGCCGTTCGCGCGCGATCTGTTGGTCGCGTCTGGCGTGATGCAACCAGTGGCGTAGCAGCCGCGAACCCATCGTGGTTTTGCAATGATCGAGCAGCGAGAACAGCGTTGGTGCTGCGGCGCTGGCATCCTGGCCCCGGATTGTTTCGGTGAGTTCGAGGTTGCGTCGGGTCGAAGCATCGAGTCCGATGAATTCGTTTTCGCTTTCGACCGTGAGCGTGCGGACGTGCTGCAAGCCTTTACCCTGGGTTGATTGCGCGTACCACAATAAGGCGCCTGCTGCGCCACTGCTAGCGCTGTGGTCGTCGATACCGTGACCTTGCAAGGTGGCCAGTCCGAGCTGTTCGAGCAGCGCCTTGTGGCCATTGGCGGCATCAAAATGCCAGTGTGGCACTGGTGTTCGGGCGGTCAGGGTGGCGTCATTGAGCCAGTCGTCCGTGCCATCGGAGATCAGAATTTCGGCCGGCGCAATGCGCTCGATTTCCTGCTTCAGCCGGACATCGAGATTTTTGGCATCACTGATAAATTCCATCATCCGCAACGCGCCACTGGCCATCGACAGCCAGGCTAGCCCGACCGTGATGCTCTTGCGCTGACTGACAATGGACAGTGCCAGCAGACAGCGTTCGGACTTCTCCGGCAGCAAGTCGGCGTCGCTGAGTGTTCCTGGCGTGATGACGCGGACCACCTTGCGTTCGACCGGTCCCTTGCTGGTGGCTGGATCGCCGATCTGTTCGCATAGCGCAACTGATTCGCCAAGCCGAACCAGTTTGGCCAGATACTGGTCCGCCGCATGAAACGGCACACCGCACATCTTGATCGGTACCCCGTTCGAATTCCCGCGCTGGGTCAACGTGATGCCGAGCAGGCGGGCCGCCTTGACCGCATCGTCAAAGAATAATTCATAAAAATCGCCCATGCGATAAAACAGCAGGATGGCAGGATGGTCCGCTTTGAGGCGTAAATATTGCTGCATCATTGGCGTGTGGTTGTCGGTGCTCATTGTGTTGAAATTTTCCACTGGTTAAGATGTGCTGGCGCAAGTGTAGGGGCGGGGTAGCACGCTGGACCTGAGACATGCTCTGGCCCGAGTAATTCCTTGTCGCGGTGTTTTTCTGCTGACCTCAATGCTCTGGCAGCTTCACGCAATACTGATTGCGACCACTGGCCTTGGCCTGATACAGCATTTCATCGGCCTGACGAATCAGGTCCTTCGCGTCCATGGGTGTGCCGGGACAGAAAGCGACGCCGATGCTGGCCGTGATTGATAGCGGCAAGCCTTCGAGCTTGAACAAGGCACGCATCGAATCGACAATCTTGCCGGCGGTTTTTTCGGCGTCGTCGGTGTGGGTGATGTCTTCCATGATCACGGTGAATTCGTCGCCCCCAAGGCGTGCGATGGTATCGACCGAACGCAATGCGCGCGACAGACGTCCCGAAAATGCCTTCAGCAGTGCGTCGCCGACGAGATGCCCGTGGGTGTCATTGATGCTCTTGAAATGATCGATATCCAGATACAGCAAGGCCATTAGCGCTTGCTCGGAACGGGCGCCGTCGAGCGCCTGCGCCAGCTTTTTTTCGAAGCCGGCGCGGTTGAGCAAGCCCGTCAGACTATCGACTTGTGCTAGTTGCAGAAGCCGGTCCTGTTCGTGTTTTTTGTCGGTGATGTCATGCATCATCATATGGATACCAACGACCTCCTTGCCGTCATCACCAAGTTGCGGAATATAAGTGGCCTCGGCCCACCGGCTGCTGGCGTCAATGCCCTCCTGATGTTCGAAGGTGACGGTCTCGCCTTGCAGCGCGCGTTGCAAATAAGGTGACATGACCGCGTATTGTTCTTCGCCGACAAACTCGCGGATGGTCTGGTATTTAATGTCGTCACGGTTGATGCCGAACGCGTGCTGGTACGCCAGATTATTAAAACGGAAACGCTGTTCGGCATCGACGAAAGCAACTAGTGCGGGCAGTTTGTCAGTGATGTTGCGCAAGCGTTGTTCGCTCTTGGTGAGTGCCTGTTCGGATTCGCGTCGCGCAGTGATGTCATCGACGCTACCGACATACCCTTCGACGACCCCATCGACGACGATGGGCGCCGTTTTCATCGAGACCCAGACAATGCGGCCAGTCTGATGCCGGAAACGGTAAGCGCCTTGATAGGACGCATGTTCACCGGTGGCCTGGCCCCAGGCCTGAAACACCTTCAGGCGGTCTTCCGAATGGATGGCATTGACCCAGCCATCGCCCATGGCCTGTGCGGCGCTCAGGCCAGACATGTCTTCGTAGGTGCGGTTGACGTAGGTACAGTTGCCCCTTGGATCGGTGCGAAACAAACCGAGTGGCGACGCGTCATTGGCCGCCGCCAGTTCGGCCTGCTTGCTGCGTAAGGCCAGTTCCTGACGGCGGCTGACGGTAATGTCCTCAGCGATGCCAAGGATGTACTCCAGCTTGCCGCCGTCATCGAGCAGCGGTACGGCAATGACACGCAGACAATGCAGCTCGCCCCCGCGATCTCTGAATGGGACTTCCGGCAAATTGAGCACCGCCGGATTGGCTGCCATGCGGCCTTCGAAGTGGTTGAAGGTCGCACGTATCTCTGTCGGAAAGACCGCCAAGTCATCCTGCCCGAGGACCAGTTCGGACGGGTAACCGGTCACTTTTTCGGCTGTTTCGTTCCAGACAATCGTTTTGGCGGAGGCGCCGCGCATATCGCGAGCGTAGACGGCCAGCGGCAGGTTGTCGATCAGCGATTGCAGAAAGGCGCGGCTGTTGCGCGTTTCCAGTTCGGCTTCCTTGCGGGTTGATATATCGCGTGTGGTGACAGCGATGCCGCCGTCAATGGCGACGACTTGCCGCCGCAACCAAAGTCGCCTGCCGTTGCTGGTGATAATCTGAAACTCTTCTTCCAACGGTGCGCCGCTTTCGACGACACGCCGGTATTTGTCAAGGAACCCGCTACTGCGCGTGCTCGGCACAACGCTACACAGCGTCTGACCGATGATGTCGTCCCTGTCCCGTTTGAGCAGGCTGGCACCCCGGTTGTTAATGGCCTGAATCGTGAAGTCGATAATCGTTCCGTGACTGTCGGTCTGGCTTTGCAAAATGGTTAGCGCATCAAGACTGCCTTCGGCGGCGGCGCGGAATGCCGCCTGGGCTTGCGCGGCCACCAGTTCACTCTTGCGCAGACGCGCACTTTGGCGCATGAGAACCGCCATAAACAGCAGTAGTCCCAGCGAAATACCGGTACCCAACCACAGTGTCGAGACCCGATTCCGGTAATACCGCGCCAGTGCAATCTGCTCGTCGATGCCAACCACGGCGACCAATGGAAAATCATTGAGCTGCTGAAAGCTGAAAATGCGTTTTACATGATCAACAGGACTATCACGAACGACGGCGAGCGAGCGGTTTTCCGGCGCCGGTTTGATCCAGTCGGCAAAGGACTGATCGTCGCCGGGAAAAGGCATCGGCCCGATCCGGCTGGCACGAAACACACCGTCATCGCCGACCAGCCCGACGAAGCTTTGTGGACCAGTGCGATTCGGAAAATAGCTGGTGAGGAATGACTGTTTCAGCGCCACCGCGACGATACCGGCAAAACTGCCATCGGGGCGATTGAGACGTCGACTGACAATGATTGACCATTGCGTCGAATAGGCTTCCAGCAAGGGCCGGCTAATAAATAGCTTATCGTCGTCGCGTTGCGCATGGACTTTGAAATAATCACGGTCGGCGACGTTGTCGAGGCTTAGTGTGTGGACACCGGACACGCCATTACCATCGGCGTCGGAAATCGTCACTCCCAGCACCAGGTCGGTGGGCATCACTCCCTTGCGCTGCACCAGTTCGTCTAGCCGAAATGCCTGCTGCTGCTCGTAAGCAAACTTGATGAATTGCGTTGCTTGATCGACTTGTCGTAACAAGCGCGCGCTGTGATTGGCGTAGTCCTGACTGAGTGCTTCGGCGCTACTGCTAGCCTCTTTCAGGGTGACGGTGCGGCTGTCCTGTAACTGGTAAACGATCACGGTCCAGAGTAGGGCTAGCGCCAGCAATCCCAAGGCAGGTAGCAAAATTTGCCAGTGAAAGCGCGCCAGCAGGCGCGTGAAGCGACCCGGTTGCAGAGTCATGCTGTCGGCCCCGATGTGTCACCAGACAACAGCCATCCACGAGCAGCGCGTAGCATGCCGGACGGCAATCTCGAAGTCGGTGCGGGTAATCGCATGGAAGGTGTGCAATATCTGGTCGTCTGATCCGGGCAATGGTGCCAAAAAATTCGGTAGTACGGTCGTGTGAAGGCGTTCGCCTTCACACGGTTGACACGTTGTTGCAGGCAGATGGGCTTAGCGTCCGCGGCCACCGGAGCGACGCGGCGCCGACGACTTGACCGCGCCAAAACTCTTCGATGGACCACCGCCTTGCGGCTTGGCAGTCGGTGAAACACGGTTCTTGACGACTGCCGTACGACCTTGAGGCTGACCGCGTCCGCCACCACCATTGCCGCTGCGCAACTGGATCGGCTGGGCACGCGCATGCGGGTCGGGTTCGAAGCCGGGCACGACTTCTTTTGGCAAATCACGTTTGATCAGTTTTTCGATGTCACGCAGCATTTCGTGTTCGTCGACGCAGACCAGAGAGACCGCTTCACCGGTGGCACCAGCGCGACCGGTACGGCCAATGCGATGGACATAGTCTTCCGGTATGTTCGGCAAGTCGTAGTTGACCACGTGTGGCAATTGATCAATGTCGATACCGCGCGCAGCAATGTCGGTCGCTACAAGCACTTGCAACTTGCCGTCCTTGAACTCGGCCAACGCCTTGGTACGGGCCGACTGGCTCTTGTTGCCATGGATTGCCATGCCGCTGATGCCGTCTTTTTCGAGTTGCTCGACGAGCTTGTTGGCGCCGTGTTTGGTGCGCGTAAATACCAGCACTTGCGGCCAGTTATTGGCCTTGATCAGGTGCGCCAGCAGCGGATGTTTTTTGTCGCGATCCACCGGGTAAATTTTCTGGGAGATGATTTCGACGGTCGAGTTGCGACGAGCGACTTCAATCATTTTTGGCGCATTGAGCAAGCCATCGGCCAGCGTCTTGATCTCTTCGGAGAAGGTGGCCGAGAACAGCAGGTTCTGGCGCTTCTTCGGCAGCACGGCGAGGACTTTTTTGATGTCCTTGATGAAGCCCATGTCGAGCATACGGTCGGCTTCGTCAAGGATCAGGATTTCGACTTGCGACAGATTGACCGTTCCTTGACTCATATGGTCGAGCAGGCGGCCCGGAGTAGCGACGAGGATGTCGACACCATGCTTGAGCAATTTGATTTGCGGGTTGATGCCGACGCCGCCGAAAATAACGGCCGAGGTCAGTTTCAGATATTTGCCGTAAGTGCGAACGCTTTCTTCGACTTGCGCGGCGAGTTCACGCGTTGGGGCCAGAATCAGCGCACGAATCGGACGGGTCGCGGTATTGGTGGTCGGTGCGGAGGCACTGTTGGACAGGCGGTGCAAGAGCGGCAGTGTGAAGCCGGCGGTCTTGCCGGTACCGGTTTGAGCGCCTGCGAGCAGGTCGCCACCGAGCAGGACGGCGGGAATCGCCTGTGCCTGAATCGGGGTCGGATCGGTATAGCCGTGTTCGGTGACGGCGCGCAGGATATCGGCCGAGAGGCCGAGTTGAGCAAATGACATAGGAACTTTATAGAGAAATTGGCCTGTCGCCACCAAGGGCGCCAGTCGCAGGCAAACGGATTAGGATGCGTGGGTCGGATAGACAGCGGCAAGTAGACTGGACATGTGCCGCGTGCCCGAAGTATAGCAGTGCTTCTGCGCGAGGCCGGCGTTGGCCGTCCCCGAGCGACCAGTTTTTATTCAGCGAACGGCCCAAGTGCTGCCACCATCTGCGCGAAGATCTTTGGCGAACCGGCGATGACTTCATCCTTGTACAGGTAATCGGATTCTCCAGCGAAGGTGCCGACGATACCCCCGGATTCGGTCACCATCAGTGAACCTGCAGCCATGTCCCACGGCTTCAACCCTTTTTCGAAAAAGCCATCGAGGCGACCGGCGGCTACATAGGCCAGGTCCAGTGCTGCAGCACCCGGGCGGCGCAAACCGGCACATTTCTGCGTCATGATGCGGAACATGTCGATGTACTCTTCGAGTCCCTGCATGTTGCGGTATGGGAAGCCAGTACCAATCAGAGCGTCCTGCAGGCGGTCCCGTTTCGACACGCGCAAGCGCTTGTCGTTGAGGTAGGCACCCGCACCTTTGGAGGCAGTAAACAAGTCGTTGCGGGTAGGATCGTAAATGACGGCTTGCGTGATGACGCCACGTTGTTGCAGCGCGATCGATACGCAGTATTGCGGAAAGCCGTGGATAAAATTGGTGGTGCCATCGAGCGGATCGATGATCCAGACATTTTCGTTTTCGTCGTGCAAATTGTCGGACGCACCGGACTCTTCGGCGAGAATGGCGTGAGTCGGGTAGGCGTTGGTCAGAATCTCTATGATCGCCTGCTCGGCGGCCTGGTCGACTTCGGTGACGAAATCATTCGGGGATTTTTCGACGAATTTGACGCGGTCGAGGTCGAATGAAGCGCGGTTGATGACCGCGGCGGCGCGGCGTGCAGCTTTGATCGCCGTATTGAGGAAGGGATTCATAGCGGTTCCGTTAAAATGGCAAAGCCGTCACTATCGGACGGTCCACCTAAATTGAAATTAATGAGCGATGCAGCATCGTCTAACCCTCCAACGTGCCGCGTAATGGCGCCATTTTAAATGAACACTGCCCAAATCGACACGTCTCTTTTTACTCGCCTGCGTTTTGTCCTCGTCGAAACCAGTCGCCCCGGCAATATTGGCGCCGCTGCGCGAGCAATGAAGACGATGGGATTTACCGATCTGGTGCTGGTCAATCCGCGTTTTGCAGATGCTGTGCAGCAGGACGAAGCGATCGCTTTCGCCAGCGGCGCACAAGATGTGCTGGCCAATGCACGCATCGTTGGCTCGATCGAGGAAGCGCTGGTTGATTGCAATTACGCCGCTGCGGTCAGCGCCCGTCTGCGCGAATTCTCACCGCCGGTAACCGGTCCGCGCCGACTCGCTGCCGACGTCGCCGGCAACGCTGGCTTGCGCGTCGCACTGGTGCTAGGTAACGAGCGCTTCGGTTTGCCCAACGACATCGTCGAAAAGTGCAATGTGTTGATCAACATCCCAGCCAATCCGGCGTACTCATCGCTTAATCTCGGTCAGGCCGTGCAGGTGCTGGCGTACGAATGCCGGATGGCTACATTGGGCGACGAACGCATCGCCACCGAAGTCGGATTTCAGGGTGACGCCGCCAGCCTGACGCAGGTCGAGGGCATGTATCAGCACCTGGAGCAGGCGCTGGTAGCGATCGATTTCCTCAAGCCCGATAGTCCCAAAAAATTGATGCCGCGCCTCAAACGATTGTTCGCCCGGACCGGACTGGAAACCGAGGAAGTCAATATATTGCGCGGTATCGCAAAGCAAATACTCGCGCGTTGCAGATAACAAAGCCGTTTGGCTAATCCGGTGCATTGATCGTTGTCATACTATTTGAAGTCGTTTACACCCGGAGATACACCATGACTACCCCCGCACCCATGCACGTCGAAGGCCATTTTGATCCAGATACCTGGACTGTAAGTTATCTGGTGCTCGATCCCTCCACCTTGCAATGCGCGCTGATCGACAGTGTGCTTGATTACGATGCCAAAGCCGGTCGCACCGGCACCCGTTCGGCCGATAAGCTCATCGCCAGGGTGCGTGAATTGGGCGCCAGCGTGCAATGGATTCTTGAGACCCATGCCCATGCTGATCATTTGACGGCGGCCCCCTATTTGCAAGACCAGCTCGGTGGCAAGATTGCCATCGGCGCGCACATCACCGCGGTGCAGAAAGTGTTCGGCAAATTATTCCATGCCGGCGCGGATTTTCTCCATGACGGTAGCCAGTTCGACCACCTGTTTCGGGATGAAGAACACTTTCTGATCGGGACTATCCCTTGCCGCGTGATGCATACGCCGGGTCATACGCCGGCCTGCCTGACCTACGTGGTCGGCGAGGGCCCGCAACTCTCGGCGTTTGTCGGCGACACGCTATTCATGCCGGACTACGGAACGGCGCGCTGCGATTTTCCGGGTGGCGATGCGCGCACGCTGTTTCAGTCGATTAATAAAGTGCTGAGTTTGCCGGCCGATACGCGTCTCTACATGTGCCACGATTATTTGCCGGGCGGACGTGAGGTCCAGTTCGTCAGCACAGTTGCCGACGAGCGTACGCATAACATCCACGTCCGTAATGGCATCACCGAATCGGCCTTCGTCGCCATGCGCACCGCGCGCGACGCCACGCTGGCCATGCCGACGCTGATCTTGCCATCGGTGCAGGTCAATATGCGTGCCGGACACATGCCTGAACCGGAAGCCAACGGTGTGCGGTATCTGAAAATTCCATTGAATCAGCTGGGCTGATTCCTCACAAATCGCGCCGCGCCGAACATCAGCGATCCTGCTGCCTCGTCACACGCGATGCTGTTTTTAGTGGCCTGCCAGCATAAAAAATTGGAACTCTTCATCGACTGAAATTACTCACTGTGCAATTGCGAAACTGCTGCCGCACCTAACTTGATGGCGGCTGAAAGTAACCGCTCATCAACGTTAGTAAAAGTATTCATCATGAAAATATCCATTGGAAATTTCGAAATTGTTGGCCACCGTCCTGGTGCCGCTTCACGTGTTGCTCATGGCGTGGCGCAACCACTCACCAGGGCAGAACGAGTGAGAGACTGTCTACCGATGAAATGGCGGCGAACACCAATCATCGAGTCGATGGTGCGCGCCAGCCTTGATGAGGTGATTGCGACACCACCCACGGCGATTGCAGTGCTGCAAAGTGAAAATACAAATACAAATACAAATACAAATACAAATACAAGCA
>JBLHLW010000021.1:0-57546 GCA_047621345.1 Minisyncoccia bacterium
CGCGCGCGTGGGCCCTACACGCCGTGCCCACCCTACGTCGGGTGGGCACGGGGTTATCGTGCCCACGCGGAGGCACCGGCACGCGATCGGAATTGACGGGCATGGCTGGTGCGCGCGCGTGGGCACTGCAAGCCGTGCCCACCCTACGTAGGGTGGGCACGGGGTTATCGTGCCCACGCGAATGTCCCGGCGTGGGTCCGGAATGGGCGGGCATCGGCGGTTCGCGCGCCTCGGTACAGGTGGCCGCGCCCACGTTACGCGGTCGTTATCTGCAACGTTTTTGAAACTTACTCGTATCACTCACCAACTAGGAGTTGAACATGGCTGTTAATCTGGAAAAAGGGCAGAAGATTTCGCTTCAAAAAGAAGCCGGTACCACGCTGACGAAGATCATCATGGGTCTCGGTTGGGATAGCGTGAAGTCCAAGGGATTTCTGGGTTTCGGTGGTAAATCTGCCGACATTGACCTCGATGCATCCTGCTTGATGTTTGACGAGAAGGGCAGCCTGGCTGATTCGATCTGGTTTCGCCAGCTTGAATCCAAAGACGGCTCGGTCAAGCACACGGGCGACAATCGAACCGGTGCCGGTGATGGCGACGACGAACAAATTATCGTCGACCTGACACGGGTTCCGGCCGGAATCAAAAGTCTGATCTTTACGGTCAATAGTTTTACCGGACAGAACTTTTCTAAAGTGGAAAATGCTACCTGCCGAATTCTCGACGGTACCAATAGCAAGGAAATTGCGCGCTTCAACCTCTCCACCCTCGGTCCCCATACTGCGCAAATCATGACCAAGCTGTACCGTCACGACGGCGAGTGGAAAATGGTCGCGATTGGTGAATCCTGCAGCGGACGTACCTTTGAAGAATTGTTGCCGCGTATTACGCCGCACGTCTGATACTGCCATGCGAGTCTGGTTCAATCGTACTTTTTCGTCTGTCCATGCCGCCATCAGCCTCATTCGTGAGGCGGATGGCGCAGACGAGTTTCATCTTATTTACAGCAATACCAATCCGCAGGCGATCGCGGGACAGGCAGCGCATCAGTTCAATGTAGAACCGACCGGACTGGACGACGCGGCGTATGTCGACTGGTGCCTCGAGTTTTGCAAGACGCAGCGCGTTGATGTGTTTTGGCCCGGGCGCGCAGCGGCGCTGCTGAGCAGTCAGACCAGCCGCTTTGCCGATATTGGCACGCGTATCGTGAGTGTCGCCACGAGAGCGATGCTCGATCTGCTGCATGACAAGGCGCGTTTTTATGCGTCGGTCGTGTTACCCGATGCACCGCCGGCGCAGTCGCTGGAATTTCGCAACACCGCCGAGTTTGATGCGGCGTTTGCGCAGTTGCGTCCGCTACATGCGACGTTGTGTGTCAAGCCCTCGACCTCGGTCTACGGACTCGGTTTCAGTATTCTTGATGAAGCGCGCAATACGGCTCAACTGTTGATGGAAGGTTTGCCGTACCGGGTCAGCCTGGCCGAATTTCGCGCAGGGTTAGTCGCCCAAGGAGAATGCCGTCCGATGCTGTTGATGGAATATCTCGACGGTCAGGAATACAGCGTCGATTGCATCGCCGATCACGGTGTGCTCAAGTGCGCGATCCCGCGTCGCAAACCAGTCAGTAGCGGTAGCGGGCAATTGATCGACCTGCGCGCTGATGTGTTGAACGCTACCGCAAAGCTGACCAGTGACTATGGTCTCAATGCGGTCTTCAACGTGCAGTTCCGTGAACAGGAAGGCGCACTGCGCATTCTTGAGATTAATCCACGCATGTCGGGCGGTATCGGCATGGCGTGTGTTGCAGGGCCAAAGCTACCGTATCTTGCCTTGTGCGGATTTGTTCATGGGTACGACCAGGTCGTCATTCCCGCGGTGCGAGACGCTATTCGCGTTGGCGAACTGGCTTGTGCTGTGGAATTGCGATGAGCGCCGTGGTCGATGTCGCTGATACTCTGCCGGCAGGCTTCATCGCCGAACGCCGCGTCAGCATGCCAACCGGGAAGATGGTTGTGCGGGTACGCCAAAGCCATCTTGATCTCGACCAGTTGATCGGTTTTGCGGCGCGTAATAATGCCAAACGCGGCTTTCTGTTTCTGAGCAAGGTGCTCGGCAAACACTGGCCGGTGCGCCCGTCTGTCATGTCGGCCATGCATGATTTGCTGGCCGGCCAGATCCCGCCTAATGCAGGTACGGTGGTGTTCATCGGTATGGCAGAGACGGCCATCGGACTGGGGCAGGGCATCTTTGAATCGTGGTGTCAGCGGCACCCGGAGCGGCGCGCGCTGTACCTGCCGACGACGCGCTATCGAGTCGGTACCGGCGACGTGATGGTATTTCAGGAAACGCACAGCCATGCGCCGCATCAGTATCTGCATGTACCGGCAGAGCCGCTGCGCAGTCTGCTGCAGGACGCCACTTCGCTGGTGCTCATTGATGATGAAGTCAGTACTGGTAATACGTTTGTCAATCTGGTCAGCACACTGCGCGCGCAGTGCCCGGACCTTGCATCAGTGCACATCAGCACCATCACTAATTTTATGGGTGAGGCCGCATCCGTCGCGCTGGCGGATCGGTTCGGACTGCCAGTGACCCATGCGGGGGCGCTCGATGGCGAGTATGACTTTCTTCCCGACGCCTTGCCCGTTGCGCAAACCCTGACTCACAGTGATGAGGGTGTTGCCAATGCGACCCTCACAGGCCATTTTGGTCGGGTCGGCATTGCACGCAAGCTGCCTGCGCCAGTTGCTCTTGCGCGGGAACTCTTCGCGCAATATCGCACTGGCGAAACCGTGCTGGTGCTGGGCACCGGTGAATTTTTGCATCCGCCATTTTTATTGGCGCGTGAACTTGAGCAGCTCGGTGCTGACGTCACATTCCAGTCCACCACCCGCTCGCCGATCCTGCAATGGGGCGCCGCCATGCACGTTCTGCAGTTCGCCGATATTTACGGCGAGGGCGTTGATAACTTTCTTTATAACGTACAACCGCAGCAATACGATCATGTCCTGATTTGCCATGAAACCGCATCAGGCCAGGGATTGACGCAGCTGGCCGAAGCGCTCGACGCTCGCCTGCTGCATTTCAACCATGAAGGTGGATGCTGATGATCAAAGTGATGTTTGCGGATCTGGATGATTCGCTGTTTCAGTCGCGCGAGAAATGCCCGGAAGGAGTGGCATTGCACCCTGCTGCATTTCTGAAAGACGGCGCGCCCATTTCCTACACCACGCCCTCGCAGCGGAGTTTTCTGCAGATGGCCATGGCATCGATGACCGTCGTCCCGACCACTGCCCGTAATCTCAATGCCTTTAGGCGTGTCGATATTCCGTTTTGCAGCTATGCCGTGCTGGATTATGGCGGTGTCATTTTGCACCCGGATGGCTCGGCCGACGCGGCTTGGCAGCAGGAGATGCAGACCGCGATGGCATTGTCTTATCCGGGCTTGCAACGTGTGATGGAGGTCATGAACACCTATGCCACGTCCTGCGGTTTCGGTGCGACCGCCCGCATCATCGAGGATTTCGGGACGCCGTTTTACGTGGTCATGAAAGACCCGGAAAAGCGCAGTGATCGTCTCGCGCAAATCGAACAGCAGGCCGTCGCCGCATGGATCGCCACCGAAGGCACGGACTTTTATATTCATCGTAACGGTAACAATCTCGCCGTTTTGCCCAAGGCACTCAACAAGGCACACGCCGTGCAGCGGGTCACGCAATGGCTGCGTGCAGAGCACGGCGAGATCATCACCTTCGGACTTGGTGACAGCCGTTCGGATGCGCGTTTCATGGCCGCTTGCGACTACGCCATCGTGCCGGCAGGATCGCAACTGAGCCACAGTACGGTTGGAGCACTCTGATGTTCGCCGGCAGTTATCGGGCCGAGGACGTGACGTTTCTGCTCAAGCGTCTGCCGATGGCCGACTTTGTCAACGTCGCCGAAAAGGAGCGCCTGATTCAGTCTGGTCAGCGCCACTACAGCGAAATGCTGTCACCGGAATCGCTGCCCTCGGCATCCTATCTGGCCCTGTTTGCGCAGGCCGAATCGGCCAATCGCATGCAGATGGCGCAGGATTGTTTGCGGCTTGCGGCGCTGATCCATGCGCGTCGTCCGGCGGGCATCACGCTGGTATCGCTGGCCCGGGCGGGCACGCCGGTCGGCGTTATTCTCAAGCATGTTCTGTCGCGCGTTTTTGGCCGCGACGCAGCCCATTTTTCAGTGTCCATCGTGCGCGATCGCGGCATCGATGCGGTGGCGCTGCGCCATATTCTGGCGCAGGGACACACACCCGAGTCGATTGTGTTTGTCGATGGCTGGACCGGCAAGGGCGTGATCTCGCGCGAGTTGACGAGCGCCGTGACGGCATTTAATGCGGCGCACGATGTCGCCATCGATCCGGGTCTGTTTGTGCTGGCCGATCTGGCCGGAACAGCGGCCTGTTCCGCCTCGTGCGCTGATTACCTGATCCCGTCGAGCATACTCAATGCAACCGTCTCCGGGTTGGTCAGTCGCTCGATTCTCAACGCGCAGATCGGCCCGGAGGACTTTCATGGCTGCGTGTATTACGAGAGTTTCGAACCACAGGACATGTCGCGTGATTTTGCCGACCGGATCATTGCGGCGGCACAGGAGATTGCCGCGCAGCGCGGTCTCCCCGCCGCCGTGCCGGCTGACCGCATCGCGGCAGCGCAGACCTCGCAACGGTTCATGCAGGCTTGCATGCAGACCTACCGGATCACTGACCCCAACCTGATCAAGCCCGGTATCGGCGAGGCCACCCGAGTGCTGTTGCGGCGCATGGCAGAGCGCGTGATTGTGCGTGATCGGGAGGCCCCCGCCGTTGCCCATCTGATCGCGCTGGCTGCAGAAAAAAACGTGCTGGTAGAACACGATCCGGCGTTGCCGTACCAAGCGGTCTCGTTGATCAGGAGTGAACGCGATGTTTAACGACAAGTTGCCCGGGGCCTCGCTGTATGTGCCCGCCAATCATCCCGACCTGACAGCCGTAGCCCATGGCGAAAAGCTGGCGCAGGTGCGGTCCATTATTTTTTGTACCGAAGATGCGGTCGCCGAAAAGGATCTCAGTTATGCCCTGTTCCAGCTCAGTGTCGCGCTACAGAACATGCCGGTATCCACGCGCTCCGAGCGGTTTGTGCGAGTGCGTAATGTGGAGGTGCTGGGACGGATACTGGCGATGCCGGGTGCCGACAAGCTGACCGGTTTCGTCATCCCCAAGGCTAGTCGCCACAATATGCCATCGTATCTGCGCCACGTGCGCGATACGCGCCATGTGCTGATGCCGACGCTGGAAACAGCCGAGGTGTTCGACGACGCAGAGATGCGCCAGTTCCGGCTTTTTCTCGAGTCACCGGGCGTGCGTCCGCGCATCCTGGCGCTGCGTATCGGTGGCAATGATTTGTTCGGATTATTGGGTTTGCGCCGCCCCCGCAACATGACCATTTATCGCACCCCGCTGGGACCGGTCATCTCCCGACTCGTGACGATCTTCCGTCCCTACGGATTTTGTCTGACCGCGCCAGTCTTCGAACATCTGGACTTGCCGGAGTTGCTCGCGCAGGAAGTGGCGGAAGACCTGGCGCACGGGATGGTCGGCAAGACGGCAATCCATCCCGATCAGATAGACCAGATTGAGCGGCATTTCATGGTGATGCCGAGCGATCTGGCATCGGCCGAAGCGATTCTTGCGGCAGACAGCCCGGCCGTCTTCAAGCTCGACAACTCGATGTGCGAAGTGACGACCCACCGGGCATGGGCACAACGCATGATCGCGCAAGCAACCCATTTTGGCGCCTATCCGTCGGCCGACCCGTTCGACCCAGTCGGCAAGTAACTGCGCGGATGGGCCGCAACAAACAACCGGTCGTAATCGACCTTAACAGGAGTGAAATTGATGAATACATTTGCACGTGGACAAAAAGGCAAACTGGCGGAGTTGGGATGTCAGGAACAATTAACCGTCACACTGGATGTGACGTTGCCGGGTGCGTCGGTCGACGTGTCTTGTTTTGGACTCGATGGCGCTGACAAGTTATCGGACGATCGGTATCTGGTTTTTTTCAATCAGACCGCGTCGCCGGAAAACGCCATTGTGCTCGACCAATCCTCCGGCAAAGCGGTGTTTCGGATTGATCTTGCCAAACTCCCGGCGTCGATTGCGAAGCTGGTGTTTACCGCCGCCATCGACGGTCCGGGCTCCATGCGCAATATCGCTCCCGGCGCGCTGGTGCTCGGCGATGCGGTGACGTTTCCATTGAACGGCGCCGATTTCAATACCGAGGTCGCCATGATCGCCGGCGAAATTTATCGCAAGGATGGTGTCTGGCGATTTGGCGCGGTGGGGCAGGGTTTCGCCGGCGGATTGTCGTCGCTGCTGGCCCACTTTGGCGGTGAGCAGGCGGCGGCTTCGCCGTCGGCGGCACCGGCACCGGCAGCAGCACCAGTACCAACACCAACACCAACACCAACACCAGTACCAACACCAACACCAACACCCACGGTCTCGCTGTCAAAAATCACACTGGAGAAACAAGGCGACAAGGTCAGTCTCGAAAAAAAGAGCGGCCAAGGCTATGGCCGGGTCCGTATTAATTTGAACTGGAACCAGAACCCTTCCATTGCTGCTCCAGAAAAAGCAGGATTCTTCAGCCGCCTATTGGGCGACGCGAAAAAAAGTGGCGGGATCGATCTCGATCTGGCGTGCCTCTATGAATTGACCGATGGGAAAAAAGGCGGCATTCAGGCGCTCGGAAAATCGTGGGGCGATTTTGAGGCCGCACCTTATATTTCCCTCGCGGGAGATGACCGGACCGGCACCAGCGCCGACGGTGAAAATATGTTCATCAACGGTGACCAGTTTGCCCACATCAAGCGCGCCCTGATTTTCACGTTCATCTATGAAGGTGCCGCTAACTGGGCCGCGACCAATGGCGTGGTCACCATCGAGGCACCCAATCAGGCCCCGGTCGAAGTCAAACTGGACAACGGCAACAATGCGCAAATGATGTGCGCGATCGCGATGATCGAAAATGTCGGCGGCAAGTTTCAGGTCACCAAACTGGCCGAATATTTCGGTGCCGAAGGTGGCGTCGGTGCGCATGAGATGATGGATCGCCGTTACGGTTTCGGGATGCGCTGGAAGACCGGCCGTAAGGATTAAACCAAGGAGTTTCCCATCATGGAACCAGCACTTTTGCTTCGAAAAATGTTTGATGCGGCCGTCGAA
Organism: Minisyncoccia bacterium; assembly: GCA_047621345.1. Classification (GTDB taxonomy): domain Bacteria; phylum Pseudomonadota; class Gammaproteobacteria; order Burkholderiales; family Burkholderiaceae_D; genus Actimicrobium. The sequence continues at coordinate 7,244 of JBLHLW010000021.1, forward strand.
GCAGCGCAACCGGCGCATTGCATTCCCGCGTTCCTGCCCGAAGCGCCCGTCGGAAGAACCATCGTGATCGGCGCCGGAAAAGCCTCGGCCGAAATGGCGCGGGTGCTTGAACTGCATTGGCCTGCGCCGCTGACCGGACTGGTCGTTACGCGCTATGGCTACGCGGCTCCCTGCACTCACATCGAGATCATCGAAGCTGCCCATCCGGTCCCCGATCAGGCCGGGATGGAGGCCGCGCAGCGCATCCTGCAACTGGTGCAGGGATTGACTGCCGATGATCTGGTGATTTGTTTGATTTCCGGTGGCGGCTCGGCGCTGATGCCATTGCCCGCTGCCGGCATCACGCTGGCCGATAAACAGGCCATCAACAAAGCCTTGCTGCAGTGTGGCGCGAGCATCACCGAAATGAATTGTGTGCGTCGCCATCTTTCTGCGATTAAGGGAGGCCGATTGGCTGCAGCGTGTTTTCCGGCACGTGTGGTCACATTGCTGATCTCTGATGTGCCGGGTGATGATCCGATCGATATCGCCTCTGGTCCGACTGTGGGCGATGCGACCACGTGCGATCAGGCTCTGGACATCGTCCGTCGCTATGGCATTACGTTACCCGCCGCTGCCCGTGCGGTGCTCGAGTCGGGCGCGGGTGAGTCGGTCAAGCCCGATGATGCACGACTGGCGCGCTGCGAGGCGCACCTGATTGCCACGCCGCAAATGGCATTGATGGCCGCTGCGGAGGTGGCGCGCTCGAACGGGGTCGTCGCGCATGTGTTGGGTGATGCCATCGAGGGCGAGGCCGCCGACGTCGGCAGAGTCATGGCCGGGATCGCGCTGCAGGTGGCGACGCGTGACATGCCGTTCTCGACGCCGTGCGTTTTGCTTTCGGGCGGCGAGACCACCGTCACCGTCAAAGGTGACGGCAGCGGCGGTCGCAATGTCGAATTTTTACTCTCGCTGGGTGTGGCACTTAATGGCCACGAGGCCATCCATGCGCTGGCGGCAGATACCGACGGTGTCGATGGCATGGTCGATATTGCCGGTGCCCTGCTGACGCCTGACTCGCTGTCGCGTGCGTGGGCGCTTGGCATTCGGCCCAGAGACAGTCTGGACAATAACGATGGCCACGGATTTTTTGGCGCGCTCGGTGATGCGGTCATTACCGGTCCGACCAAAACGAATGTCAATGATTTCAGGGCGATTCTGATTACCTGATTGTCTGTGCACGGGATTCGGACCAATGATGAGGCGGCATGTCGGTGTACACCGGCATGCCGCTTTTGCAGGTGGAGCGATCTTTTATCTACGTGCCATCAGTCAGCGCGCCGCGCCTCTTTTAGCGCGACGGTCAAGCCCACAATCCTTGCGGTCAACGCAGCATTCTCGGCAGTCAATTCGGCTACTCTAGCTAGCAGCGATTCCGAATCGGTTGCCTCGCTGTCGGGTGCGCTTGCCCTTGGCGTGCGGGCCCCGGCCTTCAAGTCACGGACCTGTTTTGCTGCTTGCTGCAATTCCTTTTTGCCACCGGCGACCGCCGCGACCTGTTCGGCAGCGGGCAGGGTCGCCACCGCTGCGGCCGCATTAATTGAAATCGTGCCGGCGCGTACCGCATTGACGAGTTCCGGCGTGGCGGCCTTCTGGATTTTTTCGATCTGCGTAACCGTATTGCTGCTGATGCCGGCAATCCGGGCGACATCGTCGCGGGTGGCGATCGGTGCGCCGACGGGTGGGCTGGCCGGGGCACCGGCCGGCGCGTCCTGCACTTGCATGCGGCTGCGCGTCGTGATGATGTCTTTTTTGCGCAAGGCCAGCACGCCACGCTGGAAATCCGACACACTGCGCCGCGCCAGATGGTTATCGATCATCCACAGCATGACGTCATCGATGGACCCGAAGCTGTCGTTCTGCACTGTCTTGAAGTCGATCCCATGCTGGCGACAAATCGCATACCGGTTATGGCCGTCGATGAGGACGTCACCCCACAAGACCAGCGCGTCGCGACAGCCCTCGGCGAGCAAGCTGCGCTCGAGGGCGGTGTATTCGTCGATGGTGAGCGGATCGATGTAACTGCGTAATGCGTCGTTGACGGTGATGTTCATGGGTGACCTTGATCTGTGTGGGTGTTGAATGGCATCGGGCATCAGCGAAAGCGGCGTCTGCTGGATGCGCCGAGCGGTGCGCTGTTGCGCCGGGATCGACATGGTAAAGCAGTTGTCGGTGCCGTGGTCTCTGTCCGCACGATGCCGGTCAGCTTAAAAATAAGGCAGTACCGCAGATCCGCATGGTGAGTGCCTTGCGCGGTCTTCGCACAGGGTTATGCACAAAGTTGTTCACAGAATTCGGGTATAAGTTTTTTGTGGTGGTGTCGTGCGCAGGGGGAGACGAGATGCGCCGTGTACACTCCAAACCCAATGCACGCAGTGCTCCCTCACCGACAGGAAAACATGCTTACCGTCCACCATCTCGACACCTCCCGCTCGCAGCGCATCCTGTGGCTGCTCGAAGAACTCGGCATTCCGTACGAGATCAAGCGCTACCAGCGCAATAAAATAACCCGGCTCGCGCCGCCTGAACTGAAAGCCATCCATCCGATGGGCAAATCGCCCGTCATCACCGATGGCGGCATCACAGTGGCCGAATCCGGTGCCATCGTCGAGTACCTGGTTGAAACCTACGGCGACAAGGGCACCGGCGACATGGCCATGCTGCAGCCCCGGCAGGGCACTCCCGAACATCGCGAATGCCGTTTCTGGATGCATTTTGCGGAGGGCTCGCTGATGAACTGGCTGGTGATGAAGTTGGTGTTTACGAGTATCCCGACGCAACCGATGCCATTCTTCGTGCGTCCCATCGCCCGCAAATTATGCGAACAAGTACAACTGAAATTGATCGACCCGAACCTCGCGACGGCGATGGGGTACATGGAACAGCATCTGACCAAGCATGCGTGGTTTGCTGGCGATCAGTTGACGATGGCGGATTTTCAGATGAGCTTCGCGGTCGAAGCGGCGCTGTCACGGGCCGGGGGTGGCAAGCAGTTTCCGGCATTGATGGCCTATAAAAAGAAAATGAATGCGCGACCAGCGTATCAGCGAGCCATCGTAAAAGGTGGGCCGGTGATGATGTCGGCCTGACCACGGTGCTGACGTGCGGTAGCGACTAACCTGTCGGATGTTTTGCGAGGGCAAGCTAGCTCGATTCAAGTCAAGTCCCTCCGAAATAGAGTGCTACCATCCGCCAAGTTTAAAAACATACCGGAGTGGTTATCGTGCCCAAACAAATCATTAGGGTCCTGCCAATCGACATACCGGACCCCGGTTGTGCGGTCTGTAAGGATCAACTGGATTTTGATTTCACCTTTGCTTTCCAGCCCATTGTCGATGTCGATCAGCGCACTGTCTACGCGTACGAGGCGCTGGTTCGGGGTGTCAATGGTGAAGGCGCCGCTGAAATCCTGGGCAAGGTCAACGATGACAACCGCTACCGCTTCGACCAAGGTTGCCGCATCCGCAGCATTTTTCTGGCCCAGCAACTGGGAATGACCTGCCGCATCTCGATTAACTTTTTGCCCAACGCGATTTACCAGCCCGAATTGTGTATCCGCACGACGATTCGGGCTGCAGAAGCGGCCGGCTTTCCGCTGGACCGGATCATTTTTGAAGTCACTGAATCGGAACAGATACTTGAGCCGGGCAAACTGCTGTCAATTTTTCGTTACTACCGCGACCGTGGCTTTGCCACTGCCATCGATGATTTTGGTGCCGGTTATGCCGGGCTCGGCTTATTGACCGACTTCCAGCCCACGCTGATCAAGATTGACATCAAACTAGTGCGTGACATCGACACTAACCCGGTCAAGCAAGCCGTAGTCAGAGGCATTTTGCTGACCACCGGATTGCTAGGTATCGAAGTGATTGCCGAAGGGGTCGAAACAGAAGGCGAGGCGCGCTGGTTCAAGACCAACGGGATACGCCTGATGCAAGGTTATTATTTTGCCCGGCCGGGTTTCGAGTCCCTGCCAAGCGTGGAAAACTGGATCTAGTCCGCTTTAAAATCCCAGTTCACGCCACACCAGTACCAGCCCGTCACGCAGGAACGCCACCACCGGTGCTTCCCATCGTCCATGGATCACGACGCGTCCGCGCCAGCTTTGTTGCGACAGGTTGGCCGGATCGTCGCCAGTCGTCAGCATGACGCGGTAGACTGCCCGTTCCGGCACCTGCACGCCGCGCTTGTCGCGGGTCAGCACCGAGCCGCCAAACTGGGCGGCCAGTTGGGTGGCGTGCAAGGTGCGGGTCGCATCCGGCTCGATCGAACTGACCGTCATGTGCAGCACCGGACCTGCCATCCCATCGGTATAAAAACGCGCGCTGTCACCGATGGCAATGCGCTGCACATCGTCTTCATCAAGATAGGTATCGACTTGCCAGGCACCCGGTTGCACCAAGTCCGCCAGCCGTTCGTATTGGCTGATCCAGACGCCGGGGACCAGCTCCGGATCGATGTTGCGCAAGATGCCGTCGAATGGCGCGCTCGGCGCATACAGTGCCAGTTCGGCATCAATGCTGGCCAGTTCGGCGAGTGCCGAGGCCTGCTCCTGGTGCAGTACCTGCAGATTCTGGCGCTGTTCGGCATCGACCGCGGCATCGGCATTTTGTTGCCGTAGCTGGGTTACGCGCGCCTGCGCCTTGCGCCAGCGCAGTGATAGCTCGGCCGATGCCAGTTCGAGGATTACGGCACCAGCCGGGACAGCGCTGCCTTCGTGCCACGGCAAGCGCGTCAGTTGCGCACCGGCCGGGGCATGGATCGGCAACATGACGGCCGGTTTCAGCATGCCGGATGCGCTTAGCCGGGTTGGCCACGGCACCACCGCCAGTGCCAGCAACAACACAAGCAGCAGGCCACTGCGGCGTGAGCGGGACGGCGTGGTACCGCTGGCGCCGTCTTGGCGTAGTAGTGCTGGCCAGAGCTTGATTTCGTGCCACAGCGGCAGCGCGATGAACCAGCCGATCTCGACCACGAACAGCAGGATGCCGATCGCCTTGATAAAAAAATGATAGACCAGCGCAGCAATCCCGAGAAACAGTACCAGCCGGTAGATCCACGTCGCCCAGGCAAAGGCGATCAAGCCGGCGGTGCGCCGGCGCGAAAAATATTCCGGTGGTTCCTGTCGCAGTCCGAACAGCCAGCTGCGTAATTTCCAGCGGGCCAGGGCGAAGCTGCGACCGTGCAGGTTCGGCATGGCTAGCCAATCCGAGAGCAGGAAATAGCCATCGAAGCGCATGAACGGGCTGGCATTAATGGCCAGTGTGGCGATCCAGGTGGTGGTGGCGAGCAGGAACGCGATCGATTTCGGCAAGCCTTCCGGTAGCAGGCACCAGGCCAGCGTGGCCCAGATGGCCACCACCATTTCGGTGGCCACGCCAGCGCCGGCGACGATCAGGCGTTGCTTGCGGTTGGCCAATTTCCAGACGTCGTTGGTGTCGGTGTACGCCATCGGCAGCAGCACCAGAAAGGCCACGCCCATGACTGGCACGCGGCAACCGTAACGCTTGGCGGTGAAGGCATGACCCAGCTCGTGCAGGATTTTGACGAAGACCACGGCCAGGCCCAGGCTGACGATGCTGTTTGGCGTAAACGTATCGAGCAGCGTGGCGGAAAAATGGGTCCAGTCGCGGTAGACCATTACCAGCCCGAGTACCAATGCCAGCAGGCTGAGTTGCGCGAAAGACCGCGTATAGAACGGTGCCGCTAGCGTCGAGCAGCGCGTTAGCCAGCGATCCGGACGCACCAGCGGAATGCGGAAAAACAGGTAGTGATGCAGCAGCCATTGCTGCCAGCTGCCGCGCAGGCGCGCCTGCCGTCCGGCCAGCGTGACGGCGCTATCGGCGCCACCGACTTGCACCAGCTGGTTATCGCGCAGAAAGGTGGCGACTGCGGCGATATCGTCGGCATCTGGTCGCAAGGTGGTCTCGGCGTGCAGCGAGGCCAGCATGTCGTTGAGCGTCGATGCGCCCCAGCGACCAAGAATTTCAAACGTCATCCAGTCGATCCGAAAAAACTGGTTGCGTACCGGATCATGTAGCGTCCAGCTGGGCTGACCATCGGCCAGTGCCGGTCCTGCAAACAGGGCGAGTTCTTCACGCAGTACAGGCCGGTCCATCGCTCAGAGCCCGGCGCTTTGACGCAACGCGGCCAAAGGGCGGCGCAAAATCCAGTACACCAGCGGGACCCGGTCGCCACTGAGTTTGGCACTACCTTTGAGGCCGATCCGGTGCGTGGTGGTGCCGCTCAGTGTGGCGCGCACGCGGTAGGCATAACTGCCGTCGGCACGTTGCACAGCATCGTGCGCCATGTAACGTAGTCTGGCCGCAACCGGCGAGAGCGGGCTGGCATTGAGGTAGAGCTGCACAGCCGCGCCATCGGCCAGCGGGATCGCATCGGCCAGCGGTAGCCAGGCTTCGATCTCGACCTCGCCGGGGGTGGCCAGGCGCAGGATACGTTCACCGGTGACGACCGGCTTGCCAATCCACTCGCCCGGATCATCGAACAGCGCGATGCCGTCCTGCGGTGCGACCACATGCGCGCGTTCGCGCTGGCCGCGCAGGTAGTCGGTTTCGGCGCGGCGCTCGGCGAGTTTGCCGGTCAGCAGCGCCAGGCGACTCTTGATTTTGCCGTCGGTCACTGCCAGTTGCGCCGCTTGCCGGTACTCGGCTTCGGCACTGGCCTGTGCCTCGATGGCGATATCGAGCTTGCTCGAGAGTGTCACGTCGTCGAGGGCAAACAGCGGCTGACCGCGCTGGACTAGCTGGTTCGGCTTGACCGCAAAGCTGCTGACAACACCATCGAGCGGGGCGCGGAGTACGGCCGGATTGGCCGGCACCAGTTCGCCCGGCGCCAGCACGCTCAGGCGTACAGGCAGCGCGAGCACGACCAGCGTGCCGACCAGCCAGCCGAGGCGCTTGTGGCGCCACCACGGCGTGCCTGGCGCCGGCCGCAAATGGGCCAGCCAGTGCCGGCTGGTCCACGGTGATGGCCGATAGGTCGCCTGCCAGGCATGACGCCAACTATCGATCCATTCGGCCAGTAGCAGTCGTTCCTGCTCCTGCCACGGCAGGTCGCGCGCCAGCAAAAGACCGCCGGCTGGCTTGTCGGCCCTGGCTGCAAAGGGCAACCACAATCCGTGTGCCGGCAGCCAGTCCGGCCACTCGCCGGCGACTTCGGGTGCCAGCGTTTCCGGTCCGGTCAGCAGCGGTTGCGGGGAATCCACCGGTAGCGTTGCGCAGACCCGGTGTAGCCACTGCGCATACGGTGCGTTGGCTTCGAGCTGGACCACACCGGACAGTGCCGTGACGCCGCCTTCGGCCAGCCACAATGCGGCTTGCCGGTAGGGTGCCAGCGCATGCGTATCGTTGACCGCCATGAAAGCGAGCGCTGCGCTGTCATCGACTTGGCGCGCGCGCCGCGCCAGCTCGTACAGTGTTGCGATATCCGGTGTGGTCACGCGGCCCGGCGCGTTGCGATGCTGGCCAGGCGCAGTTGTTCAGACAAGCCAGCGCGACCGGGGACCGGTTTGCTGTTGAGCTGGAGACGAAAGGTCGTGACTGCTTCATTGCCGTTGGCATCGCGCGCAGTGACTCTGATGACCAGTTCGCCGCGGGCACCGGCCGGTGGCGTGCCGACGAAGGCACCAGTCAGCGGATCGAAGCGCAGCCAGCCTGGCAAGGGTTCGCCATTTGCGCGGTCGGCACGCAATTGCACGGTGACGTTTTCACTCGCATTGACGAAGGCGTCTACCGGCACGCTAAACGCGATGCGGTTGTCGATCATGGTCTGGTCGGGCATACCATTGAGGACCCGCAGACCGGACGTTTCCGAGCTGTTCACGACCATCCGGAAGCCGTTTGCAACATTGGCGGGTTCGGTGTAGCGAAAGTCTGTAACGCGCGGTTCCGTTACCGGTTGCGCTGATTCGATGACCGCGGGCGCTAGCGCGGTTGTAGCGGGCGGTGTGAGCACAGTGGCCTGCTGGGTGATGGTAAAGACCGCCGGCGGCGATGGTGGTGGTGGTGGTGGTGGTGGTGGTGGTGAAGGCACCACAACAACGACAACTTCATCCTTGCCGCTGATTGTCACGATGAATTGCTTGCTGGTGCCGTCGGCAGTGACGACGTTGAAGCGGTCGGTGACGCGCTCGTCGCTGTTGAGGGCTTGCACGCTGGCTGCGCCATTGTTGAGCTGATAGGTTCAGGCACCGCTGGCAGCGAGCGTGAATTGGCCATACGTGCCGGTACTGGCACGTTGCGCTACAAAGCCTGGCTGGCCGGCATCGATATCGGCATCGGTCATCGTCAGCGTGCCGCTGGCGGCGGTATTACCGTCTTCGGTGACGCTGGCCACGGTATCGCTGATGACGGCGGCATCGTTGATCGACCGGATGACGACCGAACTGGTGCTATTGGTGGTGGCGCCATTGCCGTCATCGACGCGGACAATGAAGCGGACGGTCTCGCTCAGACCCACCGCAATGCGATTGCTGACTGGCTGGTAGACCAGCGCGCGCAGCGCCGCTTCGATGACAGTCGGGCTGCCGGCGGCGCGGGTATAGGTCAGTCCGCGATCGCTGCTGGCAAAGCCGGAAGCAGCCAGCGAGGCGGCGGTGAAGCTGCCCCTGTCGATACTGTCGAGCGTGATGCTGACCTGTTCCTGCGCACCCGGATCGGTGTCGCTAAGGACGATCCCCGCAAACGGACTCAGGCTGGCATTGTCATCGACGGCCTGATCGGTGATGCCACCGGAAATGGTCGGTGCGACGTTGGTCCGGCTGACGATGATCGCGTTGCCGATCAGGTCGGCATCGGCACCCGCCGTGACATCCCAATTGGCTGCTGCCCCAAGGTTGAAGGTCACACCACCGAGGGCGCTGCTGCCGTCCTTGTTGAGCAAGGCATTGACGGCAAGGCGGTCGGCTTCGTCGAGTGTGACGGCAAAACGCGTGGCGCTGCTCGCACCGATGCTGGCGCTGCCGCGCATCCTATAGCTGCTACCGCCTTCGCCGGTGATGATCAGGTTGCGGTAGGCGATCGTATCGCCGGTGCGCATGTTGCTGCCGCTGACGACCAGTTCGCCGCTACGCGCATCGTAGGCTGCGCCGGAAATCGCCGGTGCGGTATCGATGGTGAAATCATTGGAGCTCATCGTACCGTTGCCGGCATTGCCTGCCCGGTCGGCCACGCCGCTGCTGTCAAGCGTGATGGTATTGCTGGCAGCAATGGTACGGGCTGCCGGTGTAAATAGTGCCGTCCAGGTGATGCCGCCATCGGACGAACTGACGGCGTCGAGTGTACCGTTGGTCACGCTCAGGTCCGCATTGCTGAAGCCGGTGACGGCTTCGGTAAAAGTGATCGTTACCAGTGATGTGTCGCCGTCGCCGAGACGGCTGGCAGCGACGACGAGGGTCGCATCGGGTCGGTCGGTATCGATCGCATAGCTGTTCGAGACGGTCGTGCCGGTTCCGGGATTGCCTGCCGCATCGAGCACCCCGGTGTTATCCAGCGTGATCAGGTTGCCAGTGGCGGTGACGCTGGTCGTCGGTGTGAACGTGGCGGTCCAGGTGATGCCGCCGTCGACGGAAACCACTGCCGCCAAGGTGCCGTTGGCGATGCTCAGGTTGGCATTGCTGAAGCCGGTGACGGCTTCCGAGAAGGTGATCGTCACCAGTGAGGTTTCGCCGATGGCCAGCGCGTTGTCAGTGACGACGATAGTCGCTGTGGGCCGTGTGCTATCGATCGCGTAGTTGTTCGAGTCGGTGCTGCCGGTGCCGACATTGCCGGCGATATCGGCCACGCCGGTGTTGTCGAGTGTGATCAGGTTGGTACTGTCGGTGATGTTTGCTATCGGCGTGAAGGTAGCGGTCCAGGTGATACCGCCATCGGTCGAACTGACGGCGCTGAGTGACCCGTTGGCGATGCTCAGGTCGGCATTGCTAAATCCGGTGACGGCTTCCGAGAACGTGATGGTGACCAGTGAGGTTTCGCCGAACGTCAGTGCATTGTCGGCGACGACGATAGTCGCTGTGGGCCGCACGCCATCGATCACGTAGTTGTTCGAGTCGGTGGTGCCGGCCCCTGCATTGCCGGCGGCATTGGTGATGCCGGTGTTATCGAGCGTGATCAGGTTAGTGGCATCAGTGATGCTGGCCGTTGGCGTGAGCGTGGCGGTCCAGGTGATGCCGCCATCGACTGACCCGACCGCCGACAGGGTGCCATTGGCAATGGTCAGGTCGGCATTGCTGAAACCGGTGACGGCTTCCGAAAACGCGATCGTTACCAGTGAAGTTTCGCCTAGGGCCAGCGCATTGTCAGCGACGACGAGGGTGGCCGTGGGCCGCGTCGTAGCGATCGCGTAGTTGTTCGAGTCGGTGGTGCTGGTGCCGGCGTTGCCGGCAGCATTAGCGACGCCGGTGTTGTTGAGCGTGATCAGGTTGGTGGCGTCGGTGATGCTGGCCGTTGGTGTGAGCGTGGCGGTCCAGGTGACGCCGCCATCCATTGAACTGACCGCCGACAAGGTGCCGTTGGCGATGGTCAGGTCGGCATTGGTGAAGCCGGTAACGGCTTCCGAAAAGGTGATCGTGACCAGTGATGTTTCGCCGGCGGTCAGCGCGTTGTCCGCGACGACGATGGCGGCGCTGGGCCGCACAGTACTGACCGCGTAGTTGTTCGAGTCGGTGGTGCCGGAGCCGGCATTGCCGGCCGTATCGGCGACGCCGGTGTTGTCAAGCGTGATCAGGTTGGTGGCGTCGGTGATGCTGGCCGTCGGGGTAAGCGTGGCAGTCCAGGTGACGCCGCCATCGGACGAACTGAGTGACGATAACGACGCGTTGGCGACGGTCAGATCGGCATTGGTGAAACCCGTGACGGCTTCCGAGAACGTGATGGTGACCAGTGAGGTTTCACCGGCGGTCAGCGCATTGTCGGCGACGACGAGGGTGGCGGTAGGCCGCGCGCTATCGATTGCGTAGTTGTTCGAGTCGGTGCTGCCGGTCCCGGCATTGCCGGCGGTATCCGTGACGCCGGTGTTATCGAGCGTGATCAGGTTGGTCGCATCGGTGGTGCTGGCCGTTGGCGTGAGCGTGGCGGTCCAGGTGACGCCGCCATTGACTGACCCGACCGCCGACAGGGTGCCATTGGCAATGGTCAGGTCGGCATTGCTGAAGCCGGTGACGGCTTCCGAGAACGTGATCGTCACCAGCGAGGTTTCGCCGATGGCCAGTGCGTTGTCGGTGACGACAAGGGTGGCCGTGGGCCGTGTCGTATCGATGACCAGATTCGTTTGTCCGGCCAGCGAATTGACGCCGCCGACTGTCGGCAAGGCCAGGACGGCATCAGCATTGCCGGCCTCACGGATGGTGGCGCCATTGAGTACCAGTGCGCCGATGTTGTTGTAATCGAGGTCGGCACTGGTGTCGCCGGCCTGCACCGTATACGTGAAGTTGAGGGTGCTGCTACCGGACCCCGAGACATAGGTCGCGCTCCGATCGGTGCTGCCGGTTTCGAGCAACAGCGTCGGCGTACCAAGGGTGGTCACGACCGTGACGGCAGAACTGAATGTCACGTTTACTGTGATGATGTCACCGGCCTTGTAACTGCCGTCGGCGGTGCTGGAACTCACGCCGGTCACGCCGGTGCTGACGTTGAAGACCGTGACGCCGTTGCCGCTGGTATCGGCGATCACGACGGCGGCGCTGGCGCCAGCATCCCAGTCTTCGGCGGCGGCCAGATTGTAGGTCGTGACGTCGGTGCTGCTGGTGCCGTTCTTGGTGGCGATCTGGTTGAATCCGGCCTTGTCATTGGCGCTCAGCGTCAGCGTGAAGCCGGTCGCCGAGGTGATCTCGACGTTGGCGGTATCGGTCAGCGAGTAGGTTGCGCCGCCTTCGCCGCTCAGCGTGAATTTATTGGCCTCAATGTCGTTGGTTGAACCGGAACGTGCCAGCAATCCGGTGCCGGTGACGAGCAGCACGCCGCTGGCGGCATCATAGGTCGACGAGGTGATCGTCGGTACGGCCACATTGCTGACGGTGATGCCGTTGCCCGTCGTGTCGGCGACGACGACTGCGGCATCGGCACCGGCCGCCCAGTCTTCGGCGGCGGCCAGATTGTAGGTCGTGGCATCGGTGCTGCTGGTGCCGTTCTTGTTGGCGACCTGGTTGAATACGGCCTTGTCGGTGGCGCTCAGGGTCAGCGTGAAGCTGGTGTCCGACGTGATCTCGACGTTGGCGGTGTCGGTCAACGTGTACGTTGCGCCACCTTCGCCGCTCAGCGTGAAGTTGTTGGCGATGATGTCGTTGGTCGACCCGGACAGTTCCAGCAAGCCGGTGCCGGTAACGACCAGCACGCCGCTGGCGGCGTTGTAAGTCGACGACGTGATGGTCGGCACCGCAACATTCGAGACCGTGATGGTATTACTGCTATCGGCAATATCGCCGCCGGTGATGACGCTGTTCCAGTCATCGGCGGCAGCCAGATTATAGGTGGTGGCGCTGGTCGAACTGGTGCCGTTTTTGTTGAACAGGGGCGTAAAGCGTTGATAGTCGGTGGCGTTGAGCGTGACCGAAAAACTGGTGGCGCTGGTGACCTCGACATTGGTACTGGTCAGCGCATAGCTGACAGCACCTTCGCCAAGCAAGGTCAGTTTGCTGACCGTGATGTCGTTGGTGGCACCGGTCGTGCCGACCAGGTTGGTGCCGGTGACGGTCAGGACATGGGTGCTGGCATTGTAGGTCGCCGAGGTGATGGTCGGCGCGTTGACATTGCTGACAGTGATGCCGTTACCGGTCAGGTCGGCCGAGGCGCTGGCTGTGCTGTCCCAGTTGGCGGCAGCGGCCAGATTGAAGGTGGTGCTGTCGACGGCCGAGGTGCCCGTCTGGTTGAGCAAGCCATTGATGGCTAGTTTGTCGGCGGCATTGAGCGTGACGGCAAACGCCGTCGCGCTGCTGGCGATGGTGCTGGCGCTGGTGAGCGTGTAGGTATTGCCGCCGTGGCCGGTGAGGGTCAGCTTGCTGCTGTCGATGGTGTCGCCGGTGGTCATGTCGCTGGCGGTGACGCTGATGACGCCGGTGCTGGCGTTGTAGGTCGCGCTGGTGATCGCGGCGGATGTTGTAATGCCGATGGTTCCTTTGCTTTGGGCGAATGCGGTGCCATTCGCTCCCGAGCCGCTGTAATAGGAGGCCCCGCCAATACCGCCTGCTGCCGCATTGGCGGTTCCCAGTGTCGTTGTGGTAGCCGCGTCGAGCCGCGCTGTACCGCCGTTATTCCAGATTCCGGCGATACCGTCGCCACCGGCACCGCCTCTAAAGTATGAGTAATAGTTGCCAGACCCACCGCCGCCGCCGCCGCCTGCTGCAATGTTGTTGCTGATACTGCTGGTCGTGATTGTAAGGGTGCCGGTATTGTAAATAGCGCCGACTGCGTTGCCACCGACACCCGCGACTTTATCGAAACCGCCACCGCCACCACCACCGCCGATCGATATCGTTCCGTTGCTGGCAGTGCCTCCGGCGCCACCATTGCTGTAGGGGTAACCACCAGAGGAAGCGCCGGCACCACCGATAGCACTGCCGCCGCTTCCCCCCGTGGGTCGACTCGCCGATCCGCCACCATGACCGCCATTACCGGCCGTGGGCGACGTTGCACCGGTATTGGCAGAGCTGCCGCCGGCACCGCCAACGGTGGTACCGAATCCACCACCACCGCCGCCGCCGCCGCCGACTCCGCTGTTCTTGCCACCTGCACCACCGCCGGCGGCGGCTTTGTTACCAGTAATCGTGCTGCCTGAAATGACCAGTGTGCCGGTGTTATAAATTCCGGCGCCTAGGGCGTCGCCCTGGACAGTCGCGTTGCCATTGGTGCCAACCCCACTGAGGAGTCCATTGCTGATCGTCAGATTCTGGATTTCTATCGACGAGCCGGCTCCGCTCGAATCGACACTCAACACGCCTGCCTTGTTGTTGGCATCAATCGTAAAACCGCTGCCAACAATGGTCATCTTGTGGCCGTCGGTGACGCTGATCGCGATGGTATCGGCCGCCTGAGTGAATGTGATGTTGCCGGTCAGCGTGATGACATCGTCGAGGCCATCGCCGTTGCCGGTGGCGATTGCCGCTTTCAGGTCGCCGATGGTATTGACGCTGCTGGTGACCAGCAAGTGATCGTAGTTGCCCAGTTGCGCCGTATCGAAGGCGGCTGTGCTGTGCAGCGTGCCGGTAGCAATTTCGAGGTCCCAGTTGCCACCGGCGGCGGTGCCGCCGGTGGCGTCGGTCGAGGCGGCGATGACCGCGCCAGTACGTGCCGACAGGCTAGTGATGAAGGCCAGTCCGGCGCTGCCCTGGCCGACATCGCAGCCATACAGTAGGATGTCGCCACCCGGTTTCAGGGCGGCACCGATTTCTTGCAATTGGGTCTGGTAACGGTCGAGGTCGGCGCTGAACAGCGCCGCGTTGCCGAGCAACAGCAAGCCGCTGTCGCCATGCGAGACGATGCTAATCGAGGTGATGTCGTGCATGCCCTTGAGCGCCGCGGCGATCTGTGACATGCCATCCTGATTGATGTCGAGCAGTACAACCTTGACGTCGGCACCGGCGCTGTCGACGATGCTGCGATAGTCCGGCACGCGGGTATCCACAATCAAGACTTTTTGCTCTGCGGGAGCGCTGTCGCTGGCACGTTCGGCCAGTTTCTGCACTTCGGCAACGGGCGCGGCTTCTGCGATCCGTTGCACCACAGGCGCATCGACGTGATGTACGGCATCGGCCACCGAATGCACGGCCGCGCCATCGAACATGATGCGTGCTTCCAGCGCCAGCATGCCGGGGCGTGCTTGGCGCAGTCGCTGCTGAGTGCCGGCCACGACGACGCCATCGTTTGCCCCGGCGTTGCTGCTGCCGCCGCGCTTGCCGCGCCCCCGGACATGTTTGCCGACCGCCACGAAGGTGTGGGTGAGGTCATTCCAGACGGTGTTGAAGATGCGATTCATGCGGCTTCCTGCGGCGATGATGGGGTTTTTTTTGCGGTGATGACGCTGGCCTTACTGTTGGCGACGTCGTGCCAGAAACTCATATCCTGGTATTGCGCGAACAGATCGGGCGGCAAGATGGTGCGGCGCGGTTCGAGTGCCACGCGAGGACGCACCTTGTGCAGGCCGGACAGGCCAAGCGCGCTGTCAAATTCAGGGGCGTCGAATTCGAGCTGGCCGAAATCATGACCGTCAAACCACGGCTCGCCGATGAACTGATAGACCAGTGGCAGCACCTTTTCCGGTGCCTGCGCGAGCAGATCGTAATCGACCAGCAGTAGCGAACCGGCCTGTTCGCCATAGAACGCTTCCTTGATCGCGGTCCATGAAAATCCGACCAGCCGGTTGCGCTGACCGAGCGTGTCGACGCGGCTGTAGACGGTGTTGCGCTCGACGACATCGTTGAACATGCGTGTGTTGTCAAACGGATTGGCACGGTACAGGCGCTCCAGACTGTCCATCACCCACGCCACATTACGCACGCAGGCAATCACCTTCGCTTGCGGGAACAGGTCCAGCAGCGCCGGCAGTTTGGCCGACCACAAACGGTTGGTATCGAATACCACGCTGTTGGCTGGCTGGTCGGCGTAAAAGCTGTCAAACAGGCCGCGCAGCAAGCGGCGTCGCTGTTCGCGGCTGATCACCGGGCCGAACTCGGACCCGGCACTGACCTGGTCGAGCAAGCCGTTGAACAGCGACCCGACCGGACTAGTCATGCCGGCACGAAAACGCGGATTCTGGCGCAGGATGGCCGACAGCAGCGTCGAGCCGGAACGCGGCAAGCCGGAGATGAAATGGAATTGCTGGTCGTTAGTCATCGCCGCCTCACTTGCCGGCCGGCGGCGCTAGCGCCACCCGCCCGCTCATGCCGGCGATCAGTTCCGGAAATTGTCCATTGATGGCTGCCACCAGCTTGACCGACTGGCTCACCGGATCAACCCGTGCGCCGGTGCGCAATACCTTGGCCGGATAGCTCTTGCGGGTTTCGTCGATGCTGACCTGAAAAGCCGTGCCGGGTTTGACCCACGCTAGCCATCGGCTCGGCACCAGAAATTCGATCTCCAGCACGCTGTCGTCGATGATGTCCATGATGGCCTGACCGGGCTGGACGTATTGCTGCTCCTGCACTTTGCGCTCGGTGACACGGCCCGAAAATGGTGCGCTGATGCTGCACTTGCCGAGCATGGTTTGCATGTAGGTGACGTCGGCGCGGTTTTTCAGGACTTCGGCTTCGGACAGGTTGAGCTCGATCTTGCCGATCGAATTGAGTTCGGCCAGCCGCTTGTTGGCACTCCAGCTTTGATCTGCAGCAGTCAGCGCCGCTTTGGCCTTGTTCAATTGCGCCTGTTGCAGCGAGCAATCGAAGGCAATTAATAACTGACCGGCCTTAAAGCGGCCACCATCTTGCACCGGCAGGCGATTGATCTTGGCGCCGATTTCGGCCGCCAGCGAGGTGTAGCGGTGCGGGGTGAGTTGGGCGCGGATTTCCGGTTGCTCCGGCGCTGGCCTGGCGGCGAGCGTCGCTGGTGCTGCTTGCGCCATCACGGCCGCCGGACGGCGCGGTGCATCGGCTGCTAGCGCCCTTATCGTAGCGAGTGCGGCAAGAGCCACCAGCGCGTACCTTGGCAATCGGCTGCGGTACATGGTCATGGCTTTGCGGTCGCAGCGAGTTCGCCTTCGGACCAGCGTTTGAGCGAACCAGCGACTTCGTCCGTGAGTTGTGCCAGCGGCGTTGTCTGGACGTCGCCAATGGCCGGCTCCATGCCGAGCGTGGCTTGCAAACGGCTTGCCGCCGCGTGCAATTGTGCCAGCGTCTGGTAGCGCCGCAGCTGGCTCAGGATAGCGGCGGTATCGTTGGATACGGCTTCCAGCTTGCTTTGGACCTCGACGCTGGCACGGTTGGCGACATGCTGCCTGATGCGGTCATCGACTTGCCAGATGGTGTCGGCACGCTGGTATTGCCGGACTGCGCTGGCGTATTGCAGTCGCGCGACATGCATTTGCGTGAGCACCGCCATTTGTGTGGTCACCCGACGCTGGTCAGCCAGCGCAATGCCCGCCTCGGCCAGACGCAGTTGTGACGGCGCGCTCAGCAAGTTGAACAGGTTGAACGACAGTTGCAGGCCCGCTTCATTCCAGTGGTTATTGACCATGTACTTGTCGGAGTCGTAGCGCAATGTGTCATTGAAACTCAGGTTCGGGAACAGCCGCGTCATGGCCTTGCGGGTTTCGATACCGGCAATGCGTACGTTGTAGTTCTGCTCGCGCAGGTCGGCATTTTGTGCCAGCGCGGTGTCTTCCATCGCTGTGATCGACCAGCTCAGCATCTTCTGTTTCATCAGGTCGGCCGGTTCGATGACGGTGAGGTTGCTGTCGAGCGGGGCATTGATCAGGCCGGCCAGGTCGATGCGGGCCGTCGACAATTCTTGGTCGATGGTTTCGAGCTGGCGCAGGTTGTCGAGCAACTGGCGCTGGAAGCGCAACGCATCGATCGGCGAGCGCAGCCGTTCGGTTTCGGCCTGACGCGAATCGTCCAGCGCGGACTCCGCCAGCGTGATGGTGGTGGTGATGTCGGCGCGCAGTTTTTGTGAGCTGGCGGTTCGCCAGAACGCGGTGCGGACGTCCTGAATCAGGATGTGCATGGCCTTGCGGCGGCGCTCGGTGGCAATGAGCAGGCGGTCGGCATTTTGTTGCGCGCCGTAATAGCTGAGCCCGAAGTCGAGCAGGTTCCAGGTCAGGCCAAGGTCGGCGTTGCTGTGGTTGCGCTCACTCGAAATGGCCGGATTGGCCAGCGATGGCGCACCAGTGACGGAATCGATCGAGCGCGTGATCAGGTCTTCATTACGGCTGCGGTAACCGGCCGAGGCCACCAGTTTGGGCAGCATGTCGTACTTGCCGGCTTCGAAGGCGTTCAGGGCCAGTGCCTCTTCCATCATTCGCGCACGGCGGTCGAGGTTGTACTTGAGGGCGCGGGCAATCGCCTCTTCCAAGCCTAGTGCCGCAGTGATTGGTGGTACGTTGCGCCGGGCGGTAGCGCGGTCGGCCTGAGCTTGTTGTTTCAGGTCACCGCCGGTGAGCGCGATTGGCGTCATGCTGGCACACCCTGTCAGCACCATCGCCCCCAGCAGAACAGTCAATGGGAGGGCAGTGCGGGGAGCTAAACGGGTAGGAATGGCAGCCATGATGGTTCCGAAAGTGAGTGTCGAAGCGCACTCTACCTTCAAGAAACAATTTTAAGAAATTAATTATTAAATAATTGAATTTATTATTTAAGTTGTATTTAACTATTTACCGATAGTTGTATGTAACTATCAGTTGTTTTGAAAATATGTTTTCCAGAAAAAATAGGCAGTCATGCCGACCGCCACGACGATAACGATCGACCGGATCAGTCGCGGTGACGCCTTTCGTGCCAGTCGCGCGCCGATATAGCCGCCGATGACCGCGCCACCGCACATCACCAGCGCCCAGTGCCAGACAATGGCGCCAGCTATCGCAAACGGAATGACTGCGATGCCGTTCATGCACGACGTCAGCAAGGTTTTCAGACCATTCATCTGGTGGATGCGGGTAAAGCCGATCTGTCCAAGAAAGGCCAGTGTGGCAATGCCGACGCCGGCACCGAAATACCCACCGTAAATTCCCAGGAAAAACTGTGCTGGCGTGGCCCAGCGCGGCAGGATCATCACGTCCGGTTGCTCGCCGTGGCGGCGCGCCAGCAGTGGTCCAAGAATAAACAGCAAGGTCGCGGCCAGCAACAGGAACGGCACGGCCTTGTTGAAGGCGACTTCGGGTGTCCACAGCACCAGTAGCGCACCGATGATGCTGCCCAGTCCGCTCGATACGACCAGGCGTAAGTTGACGGCGCTGGTCTGGCGCAACTCTTCACGATAGCCGTGCGCACTGGCCGCCGTGCCCAGCCACATCGCGGTGTTGTTGGTGGCGTTGGCGGCAATCCCGGGCATGCCGGTCAGCAGCAGGGCCGGAAAGGTCAGGAACGAACCACCGCCGGCGACCGCATTGATGCCGCCGGCTAGCATTGCCACGCTGAACAAGGTCAGGCCTGTGGTCAGCGTCGTCACGGTTGCAGCAGCACTGAAAGATTGGCGATGCGATGATTTTTGAGCCGTATTGTGGTGTGGTGCCGTTCTTGAAGAACTTGGCGCAAAGAGGAAATGCGATTTTTGGTTGGGTTGTTATGGGTATTGATAAGGGCA
The DNA here is from genome assembly GCA_047621345.1 of Minisyncoccia bacterium. Classification (GTDB taxonomy): domain Bacteria; phylum Pseudomonadota; class Gammaproteobacteria; order Burkholderiales; family Burkholderiaceae_D; genus Actimicrobium. The sequence continues at coordinate 26,524 of JBLHLW010000021.1, forward strand.
CCATGACGCGGTTTAACTACCGGCGAGTATAAGTGAGTTTTTTTTGTCAGGTATACAAAAAATATATCCGCGCCCACGTCAAAAAATAGCAATCACCGCCAGCATAGGAAATCATCCTCCGATTGAGAAGACATCATGTTTTCAACGACCTGCAGGTTGTTGCTGGGCGCGCTTGCGGCCAGCCCATTATTTTTTATTCCTGCCGCGCGAGCCCGGACCATGGGTTTCAAAATCTCGCACTAGTTCTCCGGCGGTACCGCTGCCGAAGGCGATTTTCGTGGTCGCCTGTGCCGCCAGTGCGCTACTGAAGTCGAGTAGCGCAGCAAAGGCAGCCAGAAAGTCGAGACCTATCCGGGTTCCTCATTGATGAAAGCCAACGCCCGGTTTTCATCGATGCACAAGGGCGCGCTAGACATGTCGTTGGTGCCGCCGTCGTATGCCTGTGATGAAGTACTGGAAGTTTACATCGTCCTGATGCTGAGTCTGGTGACCTCTTACGTACAGGGCGACGGCTGGAAATCCGCCAAAGTCGGCCGGTTGTCATTGGCTGTTTCTCGCCGCTGATGATGAGTTTTTGTGTGGGTATCGGTGAAAGTGGATTTGTGGTTGCGGTTCAATGAGACTGTCGGCAAAAACCAGCCCGAACAGTGCTACGATTCGGCTCCTGAATCGATGTACTACGCTCCCGAACAACGCTACCGGCTTCTCATGACGACCTCGACTTCTTCCAAAAATATTGCTGGCCTGACGCTGGGGGCTATCGGTGTCGTCTACGGCGACATCGGCACCAGTCCCTTGTACGCGCTGAAAGAAGTATTTTCAGGCAGTCACGGCGTGCCGCTCAATGATGCCAATCTGTTTGGTATCGTGTCGCTGATTGTGTGGGGCCTGACGATCATCGTTTCGCTGAAGTACGTGACGCTGATCCTGCGCGCGGACAACCGTGGCGAGGGCGGCATCATGGCGCTGATGGCGCTGGCGCTGTCGTCGGTGACCAAAAAATCTGCTTGGTACCGGCCGCTGACGATCGTCGGTCTGCTGGGTGCGGCGCTGTTTTATGGTGACAGCGTGATCACGCCGGCCATTTCGGTCCTGTCGGCATTCGAAGGACTCGAGCTCGCCACGCCGGCCTTCAAAGCTTACGTGGTGCCATTGACAGTGATTGTGCTGGTGGCCTTGTACCTGGTCCAGTACAAGGGATCGGCCGGCATTGGTAAATGGTTTGGTTTCGTGATGCTGGTTTGGTTTGCCGCACTGGCGACGATGGGTGTGATCAATATCGCTCGTGTGCCGCAGATTTTGCTGGCGCTCAATCCTCTCTATGCGCTGGGCTTTTTAGTTGGCAATCCATGGATGGCGTTCATCGCGCTGGGCGCGATTGTGCTGGCGTTCACCGGTGCTGAAGCACTCTACGCGGACATGGGCCACTTTGGCCGGCGACCGATCCGGCTGGCCTGGTCGCTGATTGTCTTTCCGGCGTTGGCACTGAATTACCTCGGACAAGGCGGCTTGCTGTTGGCCAATCCGGCAGCGATTGTCAATCCGTTCTACAACCAGCTCGGTTCCTGGAGTATCTATCCGCTGGTTATCCTCTCGACGATGGCGACCGTCATTGCATCGCAGGCAACCATCTCCGGGACGTTCTCGATGACTCAGCAAGCGATCTCGCTGGGATTTTTACCGCGCATGCGGGTAGACCATACATCCGAGCGCGAGATCGGCCAGATTTATATTCCGACCGCCAATTGGATCCAGCTAGCGGTGGTCATTATGGCCGTGGTGGGTTTCGGTTCATCAACCAACCTCGCCGCTGCGTACGGCATTGCGGTGACGGCAACGATGACGACCACCACCATCCTGACCTTCTTCGTCGTGCGTTATGCATGGCGCTACAATTTTTGGCTTTGTATTCTGGCGACCGGTTTTTTCTTCGTCATTGACAGCGCATTCTTTTCGGCCAATTTGCTCAAGGTCGCACATGGTGGCTGGTTCCCGCTGGTGCTGGGCGCGATTATGTTCACGATCATGATGACCTGGAAGCGAGGTCGTCAGCTGGTATTCGATAACTTGCAGAAGCAGGCGATTCCTCTTGATCATTTCCTGACGTCGCTGTTCATGAGCCCGCCGACACGGGTGCCGGGCACCGCGATTTTCTTGCGCGGGGAAGGCGATGGCGTACCCCATGCGATGTTGCACAATCTGGCGCACAACAAGGTGCTGCATGAGCAGGTACTGTTCTTGACGATCCGTAACCGTCATATCCCACGCGTGCCCGAAGCGGAGCGCATCACCGTACAGCCACTTGGGCATGACTGCTACCAGGTCAATGTGGATTATGGTTTCAAGGACGACCGTGACATTCCGGCCGCGCTGCTGGCTTGCCAACATGCCGGTGTTGAGTTGGAGATGATGGAAACCTCGTTCTTCATTTCACGCCAAACCGTAATCCCTACCGTCGATAATGCCGGTATGGCGCTGTGGCGCGAACGGTTGTTCGCGACGATGTCGCGCAACGCGCGCGACGCTGCGGACTACTACCGGATTCCTAGTAATCGGGTGATTGAATTGGGGACACAGGTCGAAATTTAGGCGCAGTTTTCGATGAGTGGGTAATGCGGATCATGCATCGAGCCGGTCTGGACGATGACGTCGAGCGGTTTCAGGAACCTGCATTGAGCGCAGGTTCATCGTCGGTCCGTGTGCGCAATACGAACAGCGCGGCGGCCATGCAGGCCGTACTTGGCACATTGAAGTTGTTACTCATCGGCTGATAGTGGAATGATCAGCCGATGCTCCGCGTCAGCCCATCATCTCCGTCAGATCTGCCGATCACTTGCCGCCCGCACTGCCTCCTGATACGCCGGCCAACTCCAGATAGACCTGCGGGTCCCCGGAATCGGTCGGATGCGCAATCACCGCCTTGAGTGCTTTGCTCATAGGCGTGTTCAGGTTGATGCCCTTGGGCGGGATCGGTGACTGAAACCATTTTTTGTAGATCGAACTAATCTGGCCTGACCGATACAAGTCTCCAATGGCACTGTCGATCAGCGCCTTGAATTCCGGGTCATCGCGGCGAATCATGATGGCGTAGGGCTCGACGGACAGAGAGTCCTGGGAGATGGAAAAATCGGCGGGCGTTCGTGCGTTTGCCACCAGCGACGCCAGCAGGATATCGTCGGTCATGAAGGCCTCGGCGCGGCCCGTATCCACCATCAGGAATGCTTCGGCATGGTTGTTGGCCGTCAGGATATTGAGGTCGAGTTTTTTGTCTATGTTGACCTTTAGCAGATCCCGGATCGTGGTCGAACCGGCGAGTGTGACAAAACGCTTGCCCTTCATGTCGTTGAGCGTGTTGAGGTTGGAGGATGTACGCGACAGGAAGCGACTACCGGCCACAAACGTGGTCGGCGAAAATGCCACCTGTTGCTGCCGCTCCAGATTGTTCGTTGTCGAACCACACTCCATGTCGACGGTACCGTTGGCTATCAGGGTAATCCTGGTCGCTGGCGTGACCGGGATCATCTTGATTTTCAGCCCGGACAAGCCAGGCTGCTGCCGGAGGCGGTCGACCATCTTCAGGCACAAATCAATTGAATATCCCTGATAGGACTGTTTGTCGTCCAGATAGGAGAAGGGAATAACGGAATCCCTGACGCCGAGGTGGATGGTGCCGCTGCGTTCGATTTTTTGCAGTGTTCCGGTGTCGGCTGCTGTTGCTGATCCGGCGATAAGGAGGCAGTGGATCAATGCCAGGGTGATGCCTGTAAGTTTCATGGGAGGTTCGATTCAAGTGGTGATGGCTCTGCAGCCCGCTGCGATGGGCAGCAATTGTTGCACGAATCGGTGTTGGTGCACGTTGACGCCAACAACCGGTTGAAGGGGCGTTACTGATCGTTCTTTTCTGAGGTCTCCGGATGCGGAACAAGCACAACGCGGATGCCGGAAATACAACGAGTGATGGCGATCTGGTTCGTCGCACTGTCGTTGCGGCATCGTTGCTGTTTCCCACAGTTCAGAACCTCACGTTGTAGAGCAGCGCAGCCAATGCAGCACCAATTAATGGTCCGGTCACCGGTATCCATGCATAGCCCCAGTCGCTGTCGCGCTTGCCGGGAATCGGGAGCAGGGCATGCATGATGCGCGGGCCAAGGTCACGTGCCGCATTCATCGCATAGCCTGTCGTGCCACCGAGCGAGACACCGATACCGACCACGAGCAGACCTACCGGCAAGGCATTCATCGCTCCCAGTCCGAACCGCGGTGCTGCCATGTTCAGGACCGCAAACACCAGCACGAAGGTGGCGACGACTTCCGACAATAGGCTGCCCCACGCACCGCGGATCGCCGGTCCGGTACAGAACACCGCGAGCTTGGTATCGGCGTCCGCCGTCACCTCGAAGTGCTTCTGATAGACAGCCCACACCAGAAACGCGCCGATCATCCCGCCGGCCAGTTGTGCTGCGATATAGCCAGGCAACTGGTCCCACGGGAATTTGTCGGCCAGCGCCAATCCCACCGTTACGCTCGGATTCAGGTGGGCGCCGCTGGCCGCCGCTGTACACAGTACGGCGACAAATACCGCCATGCCCCAGCCGAGGGCAATGACGATCAGGCCGCTATCGTGGCCTTTGGTTTTTTTAAGCACGACATTGGCGACGACGCCGTCGCCCAGCAGGACCAGCAGCGCGGTGCCGACAAATTCAGCGAACAAAGGACTCATCATGATGGTGGTCCGATCGCTAAAGCAAGTCGGCTAGACGGGCCCACGCGAGGTGCAACGTTGCTCTGCGCAGCATGGTCGGGAGGGGGCTTCTCAAACCGTATCGGCCCAGACCTTACTGGCGTGGATCGCCCGCTCCCATCCCTTGAGTCGCTGCGTTGCTTCGCTGCTGTCGGGCGCCGGCGTGAAGCGCCGGTCGAGCGCCCACTGGCCCTGAATTTCGTTGACATCTTTCCAGTATCCGACCGCGAGGCCGGCCAGATAGGCTGCACCAAGGGCCGTAGTTTCGGTAATTTTAGGCCGGACTACCTCGACGCCAAGGATGTCGGACTGGAACTGCATCAGCAGGTCGTTGGCGACTGCGCCACCGTCGACGCGTAACTCGGTGATCTTGCATCCCATGTCGGCTTCCATGGCTCTGAGCACATCGTGCGACTGGTACGCGATGCTGTCGAGACCGGCGCGGGCGACATGGGCGGTGGTGGTGCCGCGTGTCAGTCCGAACATGGTCCCGCGGGCACGCGCATTCCAGTGCGGTGCGCCGAGACCAACGAAGGCCGGTACTAAGTACACGCCGTCGCTGTCCGGGACCGAACGTGCCAGCGCTTCGATCTCGGAGGATTTCTTGATAATGCCCAAGCCGTCGCGCAGCCACTGCACGACGGCGCCACCGATGAAGATGCTGCCCTCCAGCGCATAGTTGACCTGATCGCCGATTTGCCAGGCGATGGTGGTGATCAGGTCGTTCTTTGACTCGACCGGTTTGTCACCTGTATTCATCACCAGGAAGCAGCCCGTGCCGTAGGTATTCTTGACCATGCCGGGCTGCGTACACATCTGACCAAACAGGGCAGCGTGCTGGTCGCCGGCAATCCCGGCCAGCGGGATCGCGCTAGCAAACACGGTGGTCTTGGTCTTGCCGTAAATTTCGGAGGACGAGCGCACTTCTGGCAGCATGCTGCGCGGGATATCGAGCATCTCTAGCAGGTCGTCGTCCCACTCCAGTGTGTGGATATTGAACAGCATGGTGCGCGCTGCGTTGGTGACATCGGTGACGTGCAGTTCGTGCTTGGTGAAGTTCCACACCAGCCAACTGTCCACCGTTCCGAAGCAGAGTTTGCCCTGGTTGGCCCGTTCGCGCGCGCCATCGACATTGTCGAGAATCCAGCGGATCTTGGTGCCCGAGAAGTACGAATCGATCGGCAAGCCGGTCTTGGCCCTGACCATCTTTTCGAGGTCGCGTTGCTTGAGCTCGTCACAAAAATCGGCGGTGCGCCGGTCCTGCCAGACGATGGCGTTGTACAACGGGCGGCCGGTCTCGCGGTCCCAGACGATGGTGGTTTCGCGCTGGTTGCTGATGCCGATAGCGGCGATGGAGGTGCCGTTCAGGCCGGCATGGGTGACCGCCTCGGCAGCAACGCCGGCCTGAGTCGACCAGATTTCCTGCGGATCATGTTCGACCCAGCCCGGCTCAGGAAAAATTTGCCGGAATTCTTTTTGTGCGACCGACACGATGTCGCCGGCGCGGTTAAACAGCACGGCGCGCGAACTGGTGGTGCCTTGGTCGAGTGAAAGAATGTACTGTTCGGTCTTGGTGGTCTTGGTCATCTGTCTCACCTCAAAAGGTTGTCGGGCATGCGGGTTCATGGCCGATTCATCGTCGATGCAGCTTGTGCTGCATCGACCATCACAGGTTGTTGCGGGAGCCGGAGCTTAAACGGTCAAGGTCGCTCCGTTGGTCTGGGCGGCGAGCCAGTCGTCAAGGTGTTGGCGTTGCATGCAAACCGAGGCTGGTTCTTCCCCGAGTGCGGCCATCGAGGTGGCGCGGCCCAGCAGGCGTTCTGCACGCGTGCTGTAAGACCGAGCGTAACGCTTGGCTGGTGCAGGCGGTAGCCAAGCATGGCGTGTCGAAAAATCGTGCAGAAGCGCATCGCAGGCGGCATCTGCCAGGCCGCCGCCGGGCAGTGTCGCCGTAGCCGTCAAGGGTGGCAGCGCGTGCGATGCCGGCACCGTTGATGCCGCCGCCGACCGCCACCATATCGAGTTCTTCGGGGGCACGTATTCGATTCATTTCTACTGAGTCCCCTATTGGAATCAGGCTAGCGTCTGTTACGGCGGCTTACTTTTCAGTAGAAATAGGGTACGACTTCATGTCGGTGCGAGTCTGTGCGGTGGTACGCTTAAAAGCCTTTGGGCAATGATGCTGAAAAATAGCTTAACTATCGTTACTGGCAACGCACCATGCGGAGCAATAACCTAAGTACATTGCCCCGAGCACGCCGCTCCTCTTTCCACCCCACAAAAGCCGCCCATCCTCGTCGGGAACGAGCGGCTTTTTAATTGGCTATGCAGATCAATCTGCCTTGCCAAACCCTCCACCACCTGGCGTTTCAATCACGAAGACGTCGCCGGGTTCCATCTCGGTACTGGCAACAAAACCCAGTTCCTCGGTGCTGCCATCGTGTCGCAATACGGTGTTCTTGCCACATTCGCCATCACCTCCACCAGCGGCTCCAAAGGGCGCGACAAGCCGATTGTTCGACAGGATGGACGCACTCATTTTTTCCAGAAAACGGATCTTGCGCGTCCCCCCATTGCCGCCATGCCATTTTCCGTTACCGCCCGAATGGGGCCGGATTTCGTAGCTATCGAGCCGCACCGGATAACGCCACTCGAGAATTTCCGGGTCGGTCAGGCGCGAGTTGGTCATGTGGGTCTGCACGACATCGGTGCCATCGAAACCGTTGCCGGCACCCGAACCGCCAGCGATGGTTTCGTAATACTGGTGTTCGTCATTGCCGAACGTGAAGTTGTTCATCGTCCCGGGTGACGAGGCCAGTACGCCGAGTGCGCCGTAGAGCGCGTTGGTGATGCAACTGGACGTCTCGACGTTGCCCGATACGACGGCAGCCGGATAATGCGGATTGAGCATCGAGCCGGCCGGGATGATGACGTTGAGTGGTTTCAGACAACCCGCATTGAGTGGAATTTCATCGTCGGTCAGTGTGCGGAATACGTACAACACGGCGGCCATGCAGATCGCACTTGGCGCATTGAAGTTGTTGTCGAGTTGGGGCGAGGTGCCGGTGAAATCGATATCGGCGCTGCGCGCGGCCCGATCAACACGGATGGCGACCTTGATCAGTGCGCCGTTGTCGAGCCGGTACTCGTAGTGCGAATTTTTGAGCGTCGTAATGACGCGCCGTACGGCTTCTTCGGCATTGTCCTGCACATGCTGCATGTAGGCCTGCACGACGCCGAGCCCAAAGTGCTCGACCATCTTCAGCAACTCATCTACCCCTTTCTGATTGGCGGCGACCTGTGCTTGCAGGTCGGCGATGTTTTGTGGAATATTGCGCGCCGGATAGCGGCCCGATCCGAGCAAGGCGATCGTCTCGGCTTCCAGAAACCGGCCGTCGCGCACCAGCTGGAAATTGTTGATCAGCACACCTTCTTCCTCGACCACTTTGCTGTCAGCCGGCATCGATCCCGGCGTGATGCCGCCGATATCGGCATGGTGGCCGCGCGAGCCGACGTAGAACAGGATGTGCTCGCCGGCGGCATCGAAGGCGGGTGTGATCACGGTGATATCGGGCAAATGCGTGCCACCGTGATACGGATCATTAAGCATGAAAACATCGCCCTGATGCATCTTGCCGGCGTTCTCCTGGATGATGACCTTGATGCTTTCGCCCATCGATCCGAGGTGTACCGGAATGTGTGGGGCATTCGCAATCAGGTTGCCGTCGGCATCGAACAGTGCACATGAAAAATCAAGCCGCTCCTTGATGTTGACCGAAAGTGCCGTGTTCTGTAGCCGCAAGCCCATCTGTTCGGCAATGCTCATGAACAGGTTGTTGAACACTTCCAGCATGACCGGATCGGCGCTGGTACCGATCGCCTTGCGCTGCACGCGTGCCTGCACGCGGTTCATGACGAGGTGATTCAAGGCGGTGACTTCGGCCATCCAGCCAGGCTCGACGATATTGGTGGCATTTTTTTCAGCGATGATGGCCGGCCCATGGATCATGTCGCTGGGACGCATGTCTTCGCGTAAGTACAAGCCGGTTTGATGCCATTGGCCTGCTGAAAATACCCGCACGGTTTCACGCGCCTTTAGTGGGCCAACACGTGGTGGCAATTGCTCGATCAGTTCGACACTGTCTTGTGACTTGCCGATGGCCTCGACGGAAATGGCTTCGATGATCAACTGCTTGTCGGACATCAGGAACGAGTAACGTTTTTTATAGGCATTTTCAAATTGCGCCAGCATGTGCGCGATGTCCGAGTACGGAATGACGATGACTGAATCGCTCCCGTCGTAGCGCAAATGCACGCGCTCGATGACCTGTATGCGTTCCGGTGCCACCCCTTGTGCCAGCAGATCGTCGCGACCTGACTGCGCCAGCAGGTGCAGTTTCGCTTCGATGGTATCGACGATGGACGCCGACAAAGGTAACTCCATAGCCTGTTCGCGCATCGCCGTCTGGTCGGCCAGTCCCATTCCGTAGGCCGACAGCACACCGGCAAAGGGATGCGCAAACACACGTGTCATACCGAGTGCATCGGCAACCAGACAGGCATGCTGACCGCCGGCACCGCCAAAAGTACTCAACGTGTAGTCGGTGACGTCGTGGCCGCGCTGTACGGAAATGAATTTGATGGCGTTGGCCATGTTGCCCACTGCAATATCGATAAAGCCTTCGGCCACTTCCTCGGGGGTACGGCGATCACCTGTCTGGCTGGAAATCAGGTCGGCCATCTCGGTAAATTTTTGTACGACAGCGGCATGGTCCAGCGCCGCATTAGCCTTCGGACCGAAGACCGCTGGAAAATAATTTGGCTGAATCTTGCCCATCATGACATTGCAGTCGGTGACTGCCAGAGGGCCGCCGCGGCGGTAGCTGGCGGGGCCCGGATTGGCTCCGGCGCTGTCCGGACCGACGCGGTAACGCGAGCCATCGAAATGCAGGATGGACCCACCGCCTGCGGCGACCGTGTGGATGCTCATCATCGGGGCGCGCATGCGCACACCCGCCACCTGGGTCTCGAATTCGCGTTCGAATTCGCCGGCGTAGTGCGATACGTCGGTGGAGGTCCCGCCCATATCGAAGCCGATGATCTTGTCGAAGCCGGCGGTCTTTGCTGTGCCGGCCATGCCGACGATGCCGCCTGCTGGTCCCGACAGGATGGAATCCTTGCCCTGAAACCGATGGGCATCTGTGAGCCCACCATTACTTTGCATGAACAACAGCCGTACGCCATTCATCTGGCCGGCGACCTGATTGACGTAACGGCGCAAGATCGGCGACAGATACGCATCGACTACGGTCGTGTCGCCGCGCGAGATCAATTTCATCAACGGGCTGACTTGGTGCGATACCGAGATTTGTGTGAAGCCGGTTGCTTTAGCGAGCTCGGCCAGCACTGCTTCGTGGTGTGTGTAGCGGTAGCCATGCATCAGCACGATGGCGACCGAGCGAATCCCGCTGGCAAATAGGTGTTGCAGATCGTGTTCTGCCCGCACGACATCAAGCGGTGTGATGACGTCACCTTGCGCGCTGAGGCGTTCATCGATTTCGATGACCTGCTCATACAGCAGCTCTGGCAGGACGATGTGCCTGTCAAACAGGCGGGGGCGATTCTGATAAGCAATGCGTAGTGCATCGCGGAACCCTCGCGTGATCAGCAGTGCGGTCGGATCCCCCTTGCGCTCCAGCAGGGCATTGGTCGCCACGGTGGTTCCCATTTTTACTGCATCAACAACTTGTGGCGAAATTACCGCATTCGCTGGAATTCCCAACAACAGCTTGATACCAGCAACGGCAGCATCAGGGTACTGCTCCGGATTTTCGGATAGAAGTTTGTGGGTAAGCAGTGTGCCGTTTGGCTGTCTTGCGACGATATCGGTAAAGGTGCCGCCGCGGTCGATCCAGAATTGCCAGCGTTGATCTTGTGTATCCGTCGTGCTGTCGGTTTGGTCCATCGCGTATTTTTCCTTCCTGGAAAATGGAGATTGTTAAGCGGTATGAGGAGTGAATAATTTTTTAATATTGTAGTTGTCTTGTAATCGAATGGTAATATAATTTACCAACGAAACATCGATAAAAAGTTTTTCAAATAAAAATAGCTGTATTGGTTTTATTTTCCTTGCGTTGCTGCAAACGAAAAAATAGTCGCAGACATCGCATGCACCACCACAAATTGCACTAGCAGGACGCACTACCAGCACGCACTACCAGGACGGATGAAATTGACGGTCTGCCTTCGCCAAAAGTGAAGGTCCCACTTTTTCATGGCAAGAAGCAACGCGTGTCGTTCACACAAACGTCACGTCGATGCGCTTCTTCGGACTGGCTGGTTTGTTGAAGCATCGAATCCACCCTGTTCATGTTCATGACAGGAATATCTATTTAGTAATACTACAAAGAGGAGCATCTCACCATGTCTATCAAAACCATGCTCACCTGCCTGATCCAGGCAGGGGCAGCGATGGCGATCACTGTATCGGCCTACGCCCAGCAGGAAGTCAAGATCGGCGTCATTTATCCGCTCACCGGTGCGGCTGCATCGTCCGGTGCCGAAATGAAAAATGCACTGGAACTGGCCGCTGACATCATCAACAACGGTGCCAAGTCTGTTCCGTCGCTGCCGTTTTCTGCAGGAGGCGGCTTGCCCAATCTCAAGGGGGCAAAAATCAAGTTGGTATTTGCCGATCATCAAGGTAGCCCTCAAGTTGGCGCAACCGAAACCGAACGCTTGATTACGCAGGAAAAAGTCGTGGCCATCGTCGGTGCGTATTTCAGCAATGTCACCGCAACCTCAAGCCAGGTTGCCGAGCGCTACAAGATTCCCTATCTCAATCCGGAATCCTCATCGGCGTCGCTGACGCAGCGCAATTTCAAATGGTTTTTCCGCACTACTGCACATGACGATTTGTTTGTGCATAACTTCTTTGATTTTTTCAAGGAGATGGAAGCCAAAAAAAGTATCAAGGTCAAGACGCTGGCAGCATTCAATGAAAACACGTTGTGGGGTAATGAAACGACCAAGCTTGAGGTGAAACTGGCTGGTGAAAAAGGATATGAACTCATTAAAACGATTTCCTATCCTGCAAAGAGCACGCAACTGACTTCCGAAGTGCAGTTGCTCAAGGCAGCCTCACCACAAGTGGTAATGCAGTCGTCGTATCTGGGGGACGCCATCATGGCGATGAAGACCTACAAGGAGTTGGGTTTTTCGCCGGACATGATCCTCGCCAACAATGCTGGTTTTACCGATACCGAGTTCATTCGCACGTTGGGCAAGGACGCGGATTACGTCATTACACGGGACGTCTGGGCGCTTGATTTGGCCAAGAACAATCCTTTGATCAAGCAAGTCAATGATTTGTTTTTTGAGCGAAACAAAATCAACTTCACTGGTAATTCCTCGCGAACTTTCACTGGCTTGATGACGCTTGCCGATGCGATTAATCGCGCCGGCTCGACCGAGCCGGAAGCCATTCGCAAGGCCCTGACGGAAACCGATATCCCTGGCAACAAAATCATCATGCCGTGGAAGGGTGTCAAGTTCGATGACAAGGGTCAGAACATGTACGGCTCCGGCATTCTGGTTCAGATCATCGATGGCAAGTACAACACGATCTGGCCGTTTGATCTGGCCACCCGTGATGTCGTGTGGCCGATGCCGAAATGGGACCAGCGAAAGTAACGCCAATCGACATCCCGTCAGCCTTCTGGGCGACGGGATATTTTTTACGCTAGGGATTCATTAGCGGGTCGTATCGAAGGGGAAGGTATGTCTGAAATACTTGTACAGACGCTGGTGTCGGGTCTGCTGATCGGCCTGATTTATGCACTGGTGGCAATTGGCCTGACCATGATTTTTGGGGTGATGGATATCATTAATTTCTCTCACGGAGAGTTCTTGATGTTCGGTATGTATTCCAGTTTCTGGATGTTTTCGCTCTATGCACTCGATCCGATGTTTACGTTGCCGCTGACGGCACTGTTCCTGTTTGCGCTTGGTGTCGTGATCTACAAACTCGTGATCAGCAAGATCACGAACGCACCCATGGTGTCGCAGATATTTACGACCTTTGGCTTGATGTTGCTGTTTCGCGGTATTGCGCAGTTCTTGTGGAAGCCGGATTTCCGTACGGTCGAAAAATCACTGGTCAGTGGCAATTTTTCATTCGCGGGGATTCAGGTCGGGACACCACAACTGACCGCCGGTGTGGGAGCCATTCTTGTCACCGCTGGTGTTTATCTGTTCATCACCAAAACACGCCTCGGCGCAGCACTGGAAGCGACGGCTGCGGACAAGGAGGCGGCGCGGCTAATGGGTATCGACTCGCAGAAAATGTTTGCGCTGGCCTGGGGGATTGGTGCTGCCTGCGCTGGGGTGGCGGGTGGCTTGCTGTCGACGTTCTTTCCGATTTTTCCGGACGTTGGTGCGAACTTCATTCTGATTGCCTTCGTCGTGGTCAATCTTGGTGGTTTTGGGAGCATCGTCGGCGCGTTGATTGCCGGCATTCTGGTTGGTGTGATCGAGGTGATGGGAGGATTCCTGCTTGGGCCGCAATACAAAATGGCGATTGTCCTGGTGCTTTTTCTGGCCGTCCTGATGTTCCGTCCGCAAGGTCTGATGGGCAAGGCATGATTTTTTTATCGACTTTGAGAGGGTTGTCATGAGTAATAACGCTGTCATTTCCCAATCGGTGGAGCGGCCGCAGTCGCTGCCCCGAAAGACTGCCAGTGCCGGCTATCTGCTAATGCTGGCACTGCTGGTCGTCGCCGTGTTTGTGCCACTCTTTGTCGAGAGTCCGTCCCATCAGAACATTGCGATTCTGATCCTGATGGCGGCGCAGATGGGCGTCGCCTGGAATATCGTTGGCGGTTATGCCGGCCAGGTGTCGCTTGGACAAGCTGCTTTTTATGGCTTTGGCGCGTACACGTCGACGTTGCTGTTTGCGAAGCTTGGCATCAATCCGTGGCTGGCGATGATTGCAGGTGGTGTCATGGCGGCACTCATCAGTGTCGTCATTGGCTGGTCGTGTTTTCGTTTGAAAGGCCATTATTTTGCGATGGCGACCATCGCGGTGGCCGAGATTATCCAGATCATGTTTACCAATTGGGAATTTGCTGGCGGAGCCGTCGGTCTGACTATTCCAATGGACAAGCAAGGCTGGGAGGTGTTCGTGTTCATGTCCAAGGTGCCGTACTACTACATCGCGCTGGGTTTGCTGGTGCTGACCTTGCTGGCCAACTTGCTGATCGAACGCAGTTACTTTGGTTACTACTTTCGAGCCATCAAGGATGAACCGGATGCCGCACGCAGCCTCGGCGTCAACCTGCGCAAATACAAACTCATTGCCTTTGCTATTAGTAGTTTTTTTACGGCGCTAGGTGGTAGTTTTTATGCGCAAAAAGAACTCTACATTGATCCGGCCTCGGTCCTGGGTACGGGCTTGTCGATCAAGATGGCGCTGGTGGCGATATTGGGCGGGATCGGCACGCTATTTGGCCCTGTGCTTGGTGCCGGCATCCTGACATTAATCGATGAAGGTACTCGAGCACTGTTCGGCGGAACGGGTCGAGGTACCGATCTGATCATTTACGCAGCGTTGATTATCGTGGTCGCGGTCTATTACCCGAATGGTGTGCTTGGTTCATTCAAAAACTGGCTGGCAAGACGACAGGCAGTGCAGTCACAAGTAGCACGAGGAGAACATCAATGAGTTTGCTCAGCGTCAGAAACGTCAGCAAAAATTTCGGTGGAATCGTGGCCAATCAGGATGTGTCGTTTTCGCTCAATGCCGGCGAAATCGTTGGCTTGATCGGGCCGAACGGTGCAGGCAAGACCACGATGTTCAATTGTATCGCGGGCTATTTTCCGCCGAGCTCCGGCGAAATTTATCTGAACGACAAAAAGATTTCCGGTTTATCGCCAGAGCAGTGCGCCCATGCGGGGATTGCCCGTACCTTTCAGGTTGCACGCACATTCACCAGCATGAGTGCGCAGGAAAACGTGATGGTCGGCGCGTTCCTGAAAAACAAACATGTCGCCACTGCGCGGCAGGTGGCCAACGACTTGCTGGAGTTCGTCAATCTGGGCGAGTTCAAGGACAAGCCAGCCGGAAGTATGACGATCAGCGAGCAGCGTCGTCTTGCAGTCGCGCGCGCACTGGCGGTCAATCCCAAGTTATTGCTGATGGACGAAGTCATGGCCGGACTGAATCCGACCGAGGTCAAAGAAGCCGTTGAGGTAGTGCTGAAAATTCGTCAGCGGGGCATTTCATGCCTGATTGTCGAGCATGTACTTGAAGGCATCATGCCGATAGCCAACACCATTATTGTTCTCGATTACGGAAAGAAAATTGCTGATGGTACGCCGAAGGCAATATCAAATAACCCGCAAGTCATTGCTGCTTATCTGGGAGAAGAATAATGCTGCAAGTTAGAAATCTGCGGGTCAGTTATAACAAAGTACTGGCTATTTCCAATGTCGATATTGATGTCGGTTCCGGAAAACTGGTGGCTTTGGTCGGTGGTAACGGTAACGGTAAATCGACCACTTTACGTGCGATAGCCGGATTGAATGCGGTGGATGAAGGAACGATCAAATTTAACAACGAGGAAGTGCAAAATACGCCTGCGCATTTGCGGGTGCCGATGGGGTTGTCATTAGTACCGGAGGGTAGGCGGATTTTTGGTCGGCTGACGGTACAGCGTAATCTGGAGCTTGGCGCTTACACACGGCAAGACGCGCACGAGGTACGGGAATCGATAGACCGTATGTACACGTTGTTCCCCATACTGAAGGACCGGCGCAGCCAGTTGGCCGGCACCATGAGCGGTGGTGAGCAACAAATGCTGGCGATTGGCCGTGGTCTGATGGCCAAGCCGAAACTATTGTTGCTCGATGAGCCCTCCTGGGGCATCGCACCGATGTTTGTGACCAAGGTGCTGGACACCATACAGATGGTGAATTCCCAAGGTGTGTCGGTTTTGTTGGTCGAACAAAGTCTGCACAAGGCACTGGCTATTGCCGACTATGGCTACGTGATTCAGACCGGTCGGATCGTCATGCAGGGGACGGGCAAGGACTTGCTCAATAACGACGAGATCAAGAAGGCTTACTTGGGATTGTGATGACGACTTCGACGGAAATAGTGCCGGGTGACCTACGACGGTTGGCGCGCAGCGGGACGTTTAGCGGGTCAACGGCAGGGCTGGCACGCGGCTTCGTGCAGGCCAACTTAATGATCGTGCCGTATTCGGCTGCGTTCGATTTCCTGCTCTTTTGTCAGCGCAATCCAAGACCCTGCCCGTTGGTGGAGGTGCTCGAGGCCGGGCAGGTAGCCCCGACTTGTGCATCTGATGCCGATCTACGTTCGGATCTGCCTGGCTACCGGGTGTACCGGCATGGTGAACTGGCCGAGGAGGTCGATGATATCCGTGCGTTGTGGCAGGATGATTTTGTCAGTTTCCTGATCGGTTGCAGTTTTTCATTCGAAGGTGCGCTGATCGAGGCGGGCATCCCGTTGCGCCATGTTGAGCAGCAACGCAACGTGGCGATGTTTATTACGACAATTCCGTGCCAGTCGGCCGGCCAATTTGGCGGCAACATGGTCGTCAGCATGCGGCCGGTGCGTAGCGCTGACGTTGCGCGTGCGGTCGAAATTTCTGCGCGTTTTCCGCTGGTGCACGGTGCGCCGGTACATGTCGGGCATCCCGAAGCAATTGGTATTAAAGACCTGATGCGTCCTGATTTTGGGGACGCTGTGTCAATGGGGGAGGACGAGGTGCCGGTATTCTGGGCATGCGGCGTGACACCGCAAGTCATCGCCTGTCAGAGCCGCACCGCGCTCTGCATCACGCATGCGCCGGGCAAGATGTTTGTCACCGACATCATCAATCGGTGAAGGCAAGTTGCGGTGGATGCGATAACCGCAAGCGGGGAGGGTGGGCGCTTGGGGTATCGCGCCCACGCGAATACTCTAAGGGATGACCCGCACTGGCAAAGGTTTTCGGTTCGTGCGCGTAGGCACAAAAAACTGCTCCCACCCCACCAGTCACGTAGGGTGCAATGACCGAAGGGCATTGCACCGAATCTCCTGCCTGCAGTTGCTAATTCTGCGTATGCTCCGCCACGACCAAGCCGGGAGCGGCTTGGCAGCCGATTACTCCTTTTTGCTTCGCCAAAAAGAAGACACCAAGAAAAAGGCGACCGCGAAGCGCCTGCCCTTCGGGTTCCCAAAGGTCGAAGCCAGTCAGGGGGAGGGACGCAAACTCGCTTCCCTTGCAGGGCGCAGATTCGCTTGCAAGCGAATCCCGTTACGCAGGCGGATCGCATGCGATCCGAAACCTCTGCTACACCTCAAACAGTGCGGCCTTCTTATCCCCTGCCTGACTCCGACTTTTGGCAGTTGCTTCAATGCTGGGTACGTCAAAGGCCACGTCAAAACCAAAATCAACGTCAACCACAACCACAACCACAACCACAACCACAACCACAACCACAACCACAACCACAACCACAACTTCAACCCGTAGGGTGGGCACGGCCTTGTGTGCCCACGCGCGCGAACCGAAAGCGCCCGTCAGTGCCGTAGGGTGCAATAACCGAAGGGCATTGCACCGAATGTCCTGCCTGCAGTTGCTAATTCTGCGTATGCTCCGCCACGACCAAGCCGGGAGCGGCCCGGCAGCCGGTGTCTTCTTTTTGCTTCGCCAAAAAGAAGACACCAAGAAAAATGCGGCTGCCCTTCGGGCTCCCAAAAGCCGGAGCCAGTCAGGGGAGGTACGCAAACTCGCTTCCCTAGCAGGGCGTAGATTCGCTTGCAAGCGAATCCCGTTACGCAGGCGGATCGCATGCGATCCAAAGCCCCTGCCACACCTCAAACATGCGTCCCTCTGATCCTCTGCCTGACTCCGACTTTTGGCAGCTGCTTCAATGCGAAGCACGTCAAAAACAATGTCAACTTCAATCCCTGCGACTACTGCTCATTCGTAGGATGCAATATCCGCAGGGTATTGCGCCGCACCACACCACGGCTCAGTCGTGCCGATTCTCAGCCTGAGTAAGATTTCCAAGTGCCACGCGATCAACTTGCCGGTCCATTCAAATAAACCGCATCTTGAAATTACGCCCCTTGATATTGCCGCCCTCGAGTTTGGCAAACGCCTTCTTCGCAATGCGTCGGTCCAGTGCGACATAGGTCATGAATTCGAATACATTGATCTTGCCGACCTGTTCCTTGGTCAGGCCCGCATCACCGGTCAGCGCACCGAGCAGATCGCCGGGACGCAGCTTGTCTTTCTTGCCGCCCATGATGAGTAGTGTCACCATGGGCGCCTCCAGCGCGGGACCAGGAGCGATTTCCAGATCGGCCAGACCGAACCAGCTGACTGGTCCGTGCTGATAGTCCTCGATCAGTTTTACCCACTTCTTTTCATTTGGTGCGCACAGGCTCAGAGCCAGTCCGCGCGCGGCGCCGCGGCCGGTACGACCGACACGGTGGATATGCACTTCGGTGTCTTTCGAGACATCGACATTGATCACCATTTCTAGACTTTGAATATCAAGCCCACGTGCAGCCACATCGGTCGCGACCAGTACGGAACAGCTACCGTTGGCAAACAGCACCAGGATTTCATCGCGCTCGCGCTGTTCGAGTTCGCCGTACAAGGCCATGGCACTGAAACCTTGTGCACGCAATTCATCGGCCAGTTCACGGCAATGGATTTTGGTATTGCAGAATGCCAGTGCCGAGGCAGGTTTGTAATGGTTGAGCAGGCGACCTACCGCATCGTTGCGATCGTCGTAACCGACCTCGTAAAAACGCTGTTCAATGCGGCTGTCGTCATGCTGCGCTTCGACCGTGATTTCGGTCGGGTCGCGCAGGAAAGGCGCACTCGATTTGCGGATGTCATCCGGATAGGTCGCGGAGAACAGCAGCGTCTGACGTCGCGTCGGGCAGGCCGATACGATGCCGGATATTTCTTCGTAAAAGCCCATGTCGACCATGCGGTCGGCTTCATCGAGCACCAGCGTCTGCACGGTAGAGAGGTCGATGCTGCCCCGACCGATGTGGTCGCGCAGGCGACCCGGCGTGCCGACAATGATGTGCGCGCCATGTTCGAGCGAGGCAATTTGCGGGCGCATGGGTGCTCCGCCACACAAGGTCAGGATCTTGGTGTTGTCGGCAAAGCGGGCGAGTCGGCGCAGCTCGTTCGAGACCTGATCTGCCAGTTCGCGAGTCGGACAAATGACCAGCGCCTGAATGGCAAACCAGGTTGGATTGAGACGCTGCAAGATGCCGATGCCGAACGCGGCGGTTTTGCCGCTGCCGGTCTTGGCTTGCGCAATCAGGTCGCGCCGGTCGAGAATCACGGGCAGGCTTTTGGCCTGGATGGGTGTCATCTCGTGGTAGCCGAGCGACTCAAGATTGGCCAGCATCGAGGGCGACAGGGCCAGCGTGGAAAACGCGGTGGAAAGTGCAGTAGGGGCAGCAGTCATTACAGAAACCGATCTAGAATTTTGCGCGACAGCTTGTCCAGCGTATGCATGTCGCGAATAAGGAAATGGATGCCATGGCTATCGGAGATCAGCAGCGAGGCGGCATCGACGCGGCGGATGTCTTCTTCACCGCGCAGCACGAAACGGGTCGCGCCGCGATCGGTCTCGACCGACCAGGTGCACGGCGTGGCATAACTGGTGACATCGAGGATGGCGCTGATCTCCGGCATGAATTCGCGTCCGCTGAGTTCGTCTTCGACGAGGGTGCGGATCGCCACTGGCAGCGCATCGAGCCGCTCAATCCAGCCGACTTCGCGGCCATCGATGCTAACAAGTGCGATGCCATCGTCGGGTGCCTGAATCGGGAATGCCCGCACGGGTGCGACGCCTTCGTGGGTTTGGCCAGCGGCATCGACGAGTACCAATTTGCCGAACGCATTGCGACTCAGGCTGAAGGTGGTTGGTAACGGGGCAGTCATGCGGGGTCTCCCATCGTGTTGGCGGCATTGCGTGCCTGCGCTTCATAGAGTCGGAAATACGCGCCTTCGCGCGCCATCAACTCGTCGTGACTACCGATCTCGACGACTTCACCGCGATCAAGCACCACCAATCGGTCAGCTTTGTGCAACGTCGATAACCGATGCGCGATGGCGATCGTGGTGCGGCCGTGGACGAGGTTATCAAGCGCCTTCTGGATTTCTTTTTCAGTTTCGGAATCGACCGATGAGGTGGCTTCATCGAGGATGAGGATGCGTGGATTGATCAGCAGTGCACGCGCAATCGAGATGCGCTGGCGTTCGCCACCAGACAACCCTTGTCCGCGTTCGCCGACCATCGAGTCGTAGCCTTGCGGCAGCCGCAGAATAAACTCGTGGGCATGTGCGGCGCGTGCAGCGGCGATGATATCGGCGCGACTGGCGTCCGGTTTGCCGTAGGCGATGTTGTCGCTGATGGTGCCGAAGAACAGGAACGGCTCTTGCAGGACCAGACCAATATTGCGGCGGAAATCGGCGATCGCGTAGGAACGAATGTCGATGCCATCGACCAGGATGGCCCCTTCGGTGACATCGTAAAAACGGCAGATCAGATTGACTAGCGTGCTTTTTCCGGAACCGCTGTGGCCGACCAGTCCGATCATTTCGCCCGGCTTGATGGTCAGGTTGATGTTGCGATTGACCGAGCGATTGCCGTAGCGGAAACCGACATCACGCAATGCGATGCTGCCTTCGACGCGACCGACCTTGACCGGATTGGCGGGCTCGGGAACGCTCGATACATGGTCCAGAATGTCGAAGATGCGCTTGGCCGCCGAGGCTGATTTTTGTGTCACGGAGACGATGCGGCTCATCGAATCAAGCCGGCCATAAAAGCGGCTGATGTAAGCGATGAAGGCGGTCAGTACACCAACCGTGATTTCGCCGCGCGAGACTTGCCAGATGCCGAAGCCCCACACCACCAGCAAGCCCATTTCGGTCAGTAGTGACACCGTCGGTGAAAATAGCGACCAGATTTTATTGAGGCGATCATTTACCGCCAGATTGTGTTTGTTGGCTTCCTTGAAGCGGTTTGCTTCGCGTTGTTCTTGCGCAAACGCCTTCACTACGCGAATACCCGGAATCGTATCGGCCAATACGTTGGTGACTTCGGACCAGACCCGGTCGATTTTTTCGAAGCCGGTACGCAGGCGGTCACGCACGATGTGGATCATCCAGGCAATGAAGGGCAGCGGCAGCAGTGTGACTAGGGCCAGCCAAGGATTGATCGAAAACAGGATCGCGGCCGTCATGATGATCATCAGCACGTCGGTCGCGAAGTCGAGCAAGTGCAGCGACAGGAATACGCAGATGCGGTCGCTTTCGCTGCCGATGCGCGACATCAGGTCGCCGGTGCGCTTGCCACCGAAATATTCTAGCGAGAGTCGCAGCAGATGGTCGTAGGTTGAGGTGCGCAGGTCGGCGCCGATACGTTCCGAGACCAGTGCCAGTACATATGTTTTAGCCCAACTCAGCGCCCATGCGACCAGGGCTGAACCGAAGAGTCCAAAGAGGTAAATGGTGACTAATTTCTGGTCGATCTGCTGGCCGTTCTGGTACGGGATCAGCACGTTATCCATGAGCGGAATCGTCAGGTAGGGCGGGATCATGTGTGCTGCTGTGCCGAGCAAGGTCAGGATAAAGCCGAGCAGCAGCTGCCCGCGGTACGGTTTGGCAAAGCGCCATAGCCTGAACAGCGTCCAGGTCGACGGCGGGGTGTGGATGACTTTTGTGCAAATCGGACAGACGTCCTGATCGGGTTCCAGTGGCGCTTTACAGCTCGGACAGACGCTGAGGTCATCGACATCGACGGTGACACCGCTGACATGGCTGTCGCGCTGCGCAGCGAACTGATCGATCAGGCGCATGGCCAGTAAATTCTGGCCTAGCGTGAAGCGCCAACTGGCCAAGCGGCCGGTGCCATCGGCAATGTCGAGATGGCCAACACCGGCATGGTCGTGATGAATCAAGTGCAGGCCAGCATGAAAGCGCCAGTCGCGCCAGTCCGGCTCACCGGGAGCACGGGCCAGGACGCGCTGGTCGGTCACGACCACTAGACCCTTGGCAAAGCGCAGACGGGCATCGAGGTCGACTTCGACTGCCGTTACCAGCACTTCACCCGGAAGCAACTGGGCCAGCGTCTCCGCTCGCCATGCGGCCGGAATATCCTGCTGGGGTGGTTCAATCATGGAAGCTGCTGTGTTCATCGTGCGGAAACTCCGGAACGGAAAAGCAGCGCGCCAGCGCCTGCATTCCCGAAAATAGGATGGAATAGTCAGGAAAAAACTGACTAAATTTTTTCTTAAAAGCAATAAAAAGGCGAGCTGCCCCGTCGTTTGCGGGTCACGGCATCACTTATTTGCGGTATTCTGTCGCGGGCGATAATCTGATGGAAACTTGACCAACCAGAGGGAGTGCAGTGCGGATGGCAGTATACCGCAATGAAATCCTGATTCGTCTATGGCGGAAGCAGCCTATTGCTGCACCGTCTAACCAAGCGAAAAATGTGCGTTGCTCCCAACGCATCCAGTGTGATTTTCGCTGATTGCAGCGCACTGGCAACCTGACCAAGACAGATGACCCAAAAGAAAGATATTGAACTGCTTCGTGTGACGCATTTGCGCGGACCGAGCATCTGGACCTACCGACCCTGTATTGAAGTCTGGGTCGATATCGGCGCGCTGGAAGATTTTCCTTCCAACCTGATTCCCGGATTGTATGAGCGGCTTAGCACGCTGTTGCCTGGCCTGATCGAACATCGCTGCGGCGTCGGTGTGCGTGGCGGTTTTCTGCAGCGCCTGCGCGAAGGTACCTACGCGGCACACATCCTCGAGCACGTGGTTCTCGAACTGCAAACGCTTGCGGGCATGCAAACTGGTTTCGGCAAGGCGCGCGAAACATCGCAACGCGGCATTTACAAGGTCGTTTTCCGAACGCGCGAAGAGCAGGTCGGGCGTACTGCGCTGGCTGCTGGACGCGACTTGCTGATGGCGCTCATTGAAGACCGTCCGTATGATTTGCCGGCCACGCTGGACATGCTGCGCGAGATGGTCGATGCCCGCTGCCTCGGACCGAGCACCGCGCACATTGTTGATGCAGCCACTGCACGGCAGATTCCCTCGACGCGTTTGACGGACGGCAACCTTGTCCAGTTGGGCTATGGCATTCATCAGCGCCGGATCTGGACTGCCGAGACCGACCAGACTAGCGCCGTCGCGGAAAGCATTTCCCGCGACAAGGATCTGACCAAGGTATTGCTGAGTGCCTGTGGCGTGCCTGTGCCGGAAGGTCGCATGGTCAATAGCGCCGCCGAAGCGTGGGAAGCCGCCGAAGAAATTGGTTTGCCGGTTGCAGTCAAGCCGTATGACGGCAATCACGGACGCGGGGTGTCGCTCGACCTCGATAACCAAACCGTGGTCGAAGCGGCTTACCATCTGGCGCATCAAGCCAATGGCGGCACCGTCATTGTTGAACAATTCATTCCTGGGAACGAACACCGCTTGTTAGTCGTCGGCGGCAAGGTCGTTGCTGCGGCGGCTGGTGAGGCGGCCTGGGTGACCGGAGATGGCCGTAGCACGATCATCGCGTTAGTCAATGACCAGATCAACGCGGATCCTCGTCGCGGCGAAACGGAAGAGTTTCCGCTCAATACGGTCAAGCCGGATACCAGCGCAGAGATTCTTTTGGAGCTCGAACGTCAAGGATTGACCCCGCTGTCCGTCCTCCCGGAAGGACAGCGCGCATTGATCCAGCGTAACGGCAATGTCGCCTTTGACGTTACCGACAAGGTGCATCCGGAGGTGGCAGAGATGGCCATACTGGCCGCACGTATCGTCGGGCTAGATGTCGCCGGTATTGATCTGGTGGCGCAAGATATTTCGCGGCCACTGTCGTCGCAGCGTGGTGCGATCATCGAAGTCAATGCCGGACCGGGCTTGCTGTCGCATCTGAAGCCAGCCAGCGGCGTGCCGCGCGATGTCGGAGCGGCAATTGTCAATCATCTGTTCGGTCCGCAAGACAGTGGCCGGATACCTCTGGTCGGTATTGCGGGTACTCAGGGCACAACGCTCATTGCGCGTCTGGTGGCGTGGATTATTCAGATCAGTGGCAAGGCAGTCGGGTTGGCTTGCGCCGATGGCCTGTACCTCGATAGCCGAAAAATCGTCAAGGCCGGCAGTGTCGACTGGAATGCCGGACAGCGCTTGTTAATCAACCGCACGGTGGAAGCGGCCGTCTTTGAGAACTCGGCTCGTGCAATCCTGTCTGAAGGACTAGCCTACGACCGTTGTGCCGTCGGTGTGGTCACGGACCTGGATGGCCATGCCAACCTCGGTGAGTTTTACATTACCGAATCCGATCAGATGGCCGCCATATTGCGCACCCAGGTCGATGTCATCCTGCCTGGCGGAGCCGCTGTCCTGAACGCTGCCGACCCGCGTGTGGTCGACATGGCGCCGCTGTGCGATGGCGAAGTGGTGTTCTATGGATTAGATCCTGAACTGCCGGCAATTGTTTCGCACAGGAAATCTGGTGGCCGCGTCATCTTTTTGCGTCACGGAAACGTTGTACTGTCCGTTGGTGATAAAGAAATGGCTTTATTGTCTTTGTCGTCGCTCAAGGCACGCAAGGCGGCGCAACCGGAAGTGGTCCTTGCCGCTGTTGCTGCAGCGTGGGCGCTGGGTATCAGCCCTGAACTGATTGGTGGCGGCTTGAGAACCTTCGAATCGAATCCGTACAAGACCAACTATTAAGACTGACGCACTCACGTCAGTCTTACTCTAGGACAGGAAATCTGCTTTATGGAAGTTTCAAGAATCCGGGCTTTACGTGGCCCGAATCTCTGGAGTCAGCACACCGCAATCCAGGCGATCGTGGTGTGTGTCGGGCAGGAATGCTCGATTGATGCCTTGCCTGATTTTGAAGTGCGCTTACGCGCGCTGTTTCCGGCCATGGATCAGTTGCAGCCCAGCGGCCATCATGATGAAATTGTGCTCGCCCGCGTGCTTGAACTGGCTGCGCTGGGCTTGCAAGCGCAAGCGGGTTGTCCAGTCACGTTCAGCCGCACTACGCAAACGCTGGAGCCTGGCACTTATCAGGTGGTCGTCGAATACAGCGAAGAAGCGGTTGGTCGACTGGCAATGAAGCTGGCGCAGTCACTCTGTGAGGCGGCGCTCAATGACACCGACTTTGATCTTGCCGATGCGTTGCATCAATTACGCGAACTCGATGAAGAGGTTCGTCTCGGTCCGAGCACCGGCGCGATTGTCGAAGCGGCCGTCGCGCGCAATATCCCGTTTCGTCGTCTTACTGACGGCAGTCTGGTGCTGTTCGGCTGGGGCAGTCGCCAGCGTCGCATTCAGGCCGCCGAGATGGACAGCACCAGTGCGATTGCCGAAGCGATTGCCCAAGACAAGGATCTCACCAAAAAATTATTGAGTGCTGCCGGCGTGCCAGTGCCGAACGGGCGCGCGGTGCGTGATGTTGACGATGCATGGGCAGCGGCGCTGGAAATCGGCCTGCCTGTTGTCGTCAAACCGCTCGACGGTAACCAGGGCAAGGGCGTCACTGTGAATGTGACAAGTCGCGAGCAACTGGCGGCCGCTTACGCTACCGCGACGGAGTTTCGTGATGCGATTCTGGTCGAGCGCTATTTGCCCGGTAATGATTTCCGCTTGCTCGTGGTGGGCGACAAGCTCATCGCTGCTGCGCGCCGGGATCCGCCGCAGGTTGTTGGTGACGGTCTCATGTCGGTACGCCAACTGGTCGATCAGGTCAATCTCGACCCGCGTCGTGGATCCGGTCATGCAACTTCGCTGACCAAAATCCGTTTCGATGATATCGCGTTGGCCAGTTTGGCCAAGCAAGGTTACGACGCCGATTTCGTGCCGACAAAAGGCCAGCGCGTCGTCTTGCGCAACAACGCCAACCTCTCGACGGGTGGCTCGGCCACTGACGTGACCGATGATGTGCATCCCGAATTTGCGGCGCGCGCTATCGCCGCCGCGCGTATGGTTGGTCTCGATATTTGCGGTGTTGATATCGTCTGCGATAACGTCCTTAAACCGATGGAAGAGCAGGGCGGTGGTGTGGTTGAAGTCAACGCCGCGCCTGGTCTGCGAATGCATTTATCGCCGTCCTTCGGCAAGGGGCGCCCGGTGGGCGACGCGATCATCACAGAGATGTTCAAGCGTGGAGATGACGGCCGCATCCCGGTCGTTGCCGTCACCGGTACCAACGGCAAAACCACGACCGTGCGTCTGATTGCCCATCTGATGACGCAGAGCGGTTTGCGTGTCGGCATGACCAATACCGACGGTGTCTACATCCGTGGTCGGCGTATTGATAGCGGTGACTGTAGTGGTCCGCGCAGTGCCCGCAATGTGCTGTTGCATCCGGATGTAGATGCGGCTGTTTTTGAAACGGCACGCGGCGGCGTGTTGCGTGAAGGATTGGCGTTTGATCGTTGTCAGGTCGCCGTGGTCACCAATATCGGTACCGGCGACCATCTCGGCCTCAATTACATCACCACTGTTGAAGACTTGGCTGTTCTTAAACGCGTGATCGTTCAAAACGTCTCCGACACGGGAGTCGCCGTGCTCAACGCGACCGATCCGATCGTCGCCCGCATGGCGGGTAATTGTTCTGGTTCCGTAACGTTCTTCGGTAGCGATCGTCGTCACCCGGTGATGGCGACGCATCGTGCTCAGGGCCGTCGCGTTGTTTTCATTGAAGACGACATGCTGGTGGGGGCGGAAGGCGAGACCGAACACAAGATCGCGCTATCCCAAATCCCGATTACGCACGGCGGTTCGATTGGCTTTCAGGTCGAGAATGTGATGGCCTCGGTGGCAGCGGGTTGGGGTGTTGGTCTCGATTGGGACGTCATGCGTGCAGGGCTGAAATCGTTTGCCAACGATAGCGACAATGCACCTGGACGTTTCAATGTGTTCGATTACCGTGGCGCGACGCTGATTGCCGACTATGGCCACAATCCGGATGCGATTTTGGCGTTGGTGCAGGCGGTTGAATGCATGCCGGCGAAACGCCGCTCGGTGGTCATCAGTGGTGCCGGCGATCGGCGTGACGAAGATATTCGCCAGCAAACGGAAATTCTCGGAGCGGCGTTCGATGACGTCTTGCTGTATCAGGATCAGTGCCAGCGCGGGCGTGCCGACGGTGAGGTGGTGGCGTTGCTGCGTGCCGGTCTGGCGGGCGCATCACGGACTACTGTCATTGATGAAATTCAAGGGGAATTTGTCGCCATCGACAGAGCGCTCGAACGTCTATCGCCGGGAGACCTGTGTCTGATTCTGGTAGATCAGGTCGAAGAATCTCTGGCGCATATCGCGGGACGGATCGCCCGCGGTTGATCGACGTTACTCGGTGCCGGCTTTGCTGGCACCGAGTCGCCACAGCGATGTCAGTTCGGCGCTGCGGGCAGCATGTAGCGGGTCGTTCGTATCACTGGCGCGCGGATGAATCGGACGCACATCCTTGCGTCCCAAGACCACCAAACCTGCCGCAGTTATCCACTCCAGCAATTGAGCGCGTGTTCGCAAGCCCAAATGCTCGGCCAGATCCGACAGGATCAGCCAACCTTCTCCATTGACTTCAAGATGCGCAGCCAATCCGTCAAGGAAGCCGCGTAGCATGCGGCTGTCCGGGTCGTACATCGCGTACTCGATCGGCGAACTGGGCCGGGCAGGCAGCCACGGGGGATTGCAGACGATCAGATCGGCACGACCTGGCGGAAACAGGTCGACGCGGATCAGTTCGATCATCGCGTCCAGACCGAGGCGAGTGATGTTTTCCTGCGCACAAGTCAGGGCACGTGGGTCTTGGTCGGTGCCGATGACATGTTGCATACCGCGTTGTGCCAGCACTGCCGCAAGCACGCCGGTTCCGGTGCCGATGTCGAAAGCTAATTTCTTTGAGGGCAGCGCCATCTCCGCCACCAGTCCGACATATTCACCGCGTACTGGAGCAAAGACGCCGTAGTGCGGATGAATCCGGTTGCCCAGCGCGGCAATTTCTACGCCCGCTTTACGCCATTCGTGCGCGCCTATCAGTCCCAGCAATTCCCGTAGCGAGGCAACATAGGGTTCATTAGCGCTGCCATATGCTTCGGTGCATGCAACCTGAACATCAGGCGCTCGGCGAAGCGGTAGCGTGTGGTCGCTGTCAAATGGCATGAGCAGCATCGCCAATGTGCGGGCGCGCTGAGATTGCGCTTGGCGATGGAAATTGAATGCGTCTAGCGGAGTACTGGCGGCCTTGTGGGGTTTTCGATCACATCGACGTGCCATGGCTTGCAACAGTTGACGCGCATTTTGAAAATCACCGCGCCACAGCATTGCCGTGCCTTCGCAGGCCAGGCGGTAAGCGGCATCTGCCGTAGTGCGATCATCGGCCATGACAACGCGTCGTGGGCTGGGCATGCCACTTTCGGACCGCCAGCGTGCCGAGCACGGTAGGTCGTTTTCGCTCCAGTGGAGTAAGACATGGTCAGGCGTTAATTGCGTTGCGGGGATGGATGTTGGCATTGCGGATCACGATCAATAAAAGGAATGCAGTAAGCCGGCATTTTATGCCAGCCTATTCCCGTGCGGTAAAGCATGCACGGTGATTGGTCATGTTAGCGGTTCAGGTATGCTTCGGCAAAACTTTACGTCGCAGCAAGGGGTGGTATGACGGGTCCAAATCAATGGATGGATAGAACTCTGCAACGTGCACGGTTCGGTCTTGCTGGTGCGTTATTGCAAAACATGTTCAAGGATGTGCTGTTTCTGCTGTTGCTAGCGGTGCTGGTGGTGTTGAGTGTTTTTTCGCCGCATCGGATGACGGGTTACCTTGATCTGGTCGACTGGCCCACGATTGCCGCCTTGACCGGATTACTGGCGTTGACGAAGGGCCTTGAGTTGAGTGGCGCACTGGATCACGCCGGACACTGGCTCACCGAACAAATGACCAGCGAGCGTGCTGTGGCAGTGTGCCTCGTTGGCAGCGCCGCATTGCTGTCGATGGTGCTGACCAACGATGTCGCGTTGTTCGTGGTTGTTCCACTGACGCTGGGCGTATGTCGGCTCACCGGCATAGTGCCCAGTCGCTTGGTGATCCTCGAGGCTTTGGCGGTGAATGCAGGCTCGGCACTGACGCCTATTGGTAATCCACAAAATCTATTTTTATGGCAACTCTCCGGCGTGTCCTTTATCGAGTTCGTGATGCACATGTTGCCGCTGGTAGTGATGCTGATGGGGATGCTGCTGGTGTTGACATGTATTTTGTTCGGCCATCGCCCGATCAGACTGGAACCCGGCGACAGACCTGCTCGACTCAATCGGCGGCTATTCTGGTGTTCACTGGCATTGTATGTGCCGTTCTTGCTAGCGACCGACCTGCGTTATGCCGAACTGGCGGCGTTATTTGTACTGGCGGTTTTTTTGCTGTTGCGTCGCGAGGTGCTGGCACGCATCGATTGGGGCTTGCTGCTGGTGTTCATACTGATGTTCATCGACTTACGTTTGTTGGCGGGGTTGGACATTGTGCGGGATGGGATGCAGGCGCTTGGACTGGATCAAGCTCGTCATCTGTATTTGACGGCAATTGCTGCGTCGCAGCTTGTGAGTAATGTTCCAGCCGCGATTGCACTCGTCGAATATTCACGCGACTGGCGCGTGATCACGTATGGCGTCAATGTCGGTGGGTTTGGTTTACTGGTTGGCTCAATGGCCAATTTGATTGCGTTGCGCATGTGTGGCGAGCGCAAGGCGTGGCTGGAATTTCATTGGTATGCGATCCCGTTTCTAGGTGTCGCAGCGCTGCTCGGCTATGCGTTGCTGTTCAGTTGAACAATGCTGGCGGAACCGAGTTCAGGTTTCCGCCAGAAATTACTTCGCTTAGAACTGGGTCCGTAAACCAACGATGAGATTGCGACCTGGTAGTGGTGCCACATCTTTCAGGATCGACGTCGACAGACGAATATCTTGATTCAGCAGATTTTTGATGTTGGCGAACCAGGTGACATCGTTGTCGCGAAGCTTCCACGTATAAGACAGGTTCGCATCCAATAATGTGTAGGCCGGTGTGTCGGTGGTTTCGAACGTAGCCAGTCGGTTCTGCGATTGGGCATGAATTACCGATGCACCGCCGCGCCATGGTCCGGCTTTGTATCCAATATCGGCACCGAACCGTGATGCTGGCTGCAGTGGCAGGCTACCCGCGCCATCGAGTGACCCGCGTGACGTGTCAGCGAAGGCGCGCAAAGACATCCCGTTGCCATGGGCGTTATAGGTGATTTCGGCTTCCGCACCGCGTAGTGTTGCGGATGCCTGACTGAAGATGCGTTCTTTCAATGTGCCACCCGGATTACCTTCTTCGTCGACCAAGTTTCCGGCGATCTGGCCATAAACAAAATTCTTTGCTTTGGTCTGGAAGACATTCGTTTTCCAGCGGATCAGGCCGGTATTTTTTTGCAGGGTGAGCTCAATGTTGCGTGAGGTTTCCTTGGCAAAGTTGGGGTTGCCAATGTCGAAAGTGGCGGTTGAATCATGCGGTCCGCCGGAGTACAACTCATCTGCGGTGGGTGCGCGCTGCGCGATCGACACAGTGGCGCCAGCGCCATAGCCTGGTGTAAATGTCCACAAGCCACCCAGTGCGTAGGAGGCTAAATCAAAACTGCGTGCGATATTGCTAACCGGAGCGCGCTTTACCGACTCAAGGCGTAACCCTGCATTCATGCGTACCGGGCCGAATTCCCGCTCTTCGACTAAAAATGCAGCACTCGATGTTGAGCGCGTGACAGGTACCGTATTCGGGCCGCCGTCGGTCGCATTCAATGCTGAAAAATTGGTATTGTCGGTTTGTATTCCGAAGGTTCCATGAAAACCGGCGATGGGCTCATGGGTCAATTCCGCCCGGGTTTCCAGTGATCGATTGGCGAAATTGGTCTGCGGGATGTTGTCGAGATTTAACTCGCTGTGTTTGTAATCGGTGTAACCCAACTTGAACTTGAAGGTTTCGAACCCGGAAAACGGCGCATTGACCAAGGCATCGATATCGTAGCGACGTTGCTTTTGATCGATTTGCGATTCTTCTAAAGTGGGAATGCCATACAGATTGCTTACCTCTGCAGCGGAGATGCCGACATGTCCCCAGTTCTGGATGTAAGAGGCACCAACTCCAAAACTGTTTTGCCGCGCAAAAGACAATGGCAAAGTGCCGCTGGCACTCGTCGAATCTCCTTGT